>CAVXPO010000025.1:0-105347 GCA_963763635.1 uncultured Alphaproteobacteria bacterium | reverse complement strand
GACAAGGCCCGCGACATGATCGGAACCCTGAAGCCTGAAGCCAATGTTGCCACCTCGCAGGCAGCGCTTGCCGCCCTGAAATCCCATGCGGCGGGCAATGGCAAATCCGGCGCCATGGGTTTCTGCTGGGGCGGCGGTGCGTTGAATGCATTGGCGGTCGCGGGTCCCGGCCTCAGTGCGGGCGTTGCCTACTATGGTGCGCAAGCCCCTGCAACCGATGTGCCAAAAATCACGGCACCGCTCCTGCTGCATTACGCGGGCCTCGATGAACGCATCAACGCCGGCATTCCGGCATTTGAAGAGGCCTTGAAGGGTGCGGGAAAAACCTATGAGCTCCATATTTATGAAGGGGCCAACCACGCCTTTAACAATGATGCCAACGCTGCCCGCTACAACAAGCAAGCAGCCGATCTTGCCTGGGGCAGAACCGTGGAGTTCCTGAAAAAACATGTGGCGTGAGGCATAATCCGCTTCACTGATTGACGAAGGGGAAAGACATGGCCATACAACGCGCAATTCGCGTTTAACCCCGCCACGTCTTTTAGCCCCGAGTGATCATTATGACCGATGCCATCCTATCTGCTGCTGTGCTCGAAAGCCGGGCCTGGCCCTTTGAGGAAGCGCGCAAGCTTTTGGATCGCGTCAAGAAAAGCAAAACCCCCAAAACCGAAATCCTTTTCGAAACCGGTTATGGCCCCTCGGGCCTGCCCCATATCGGCACTTTTGGCGAAGTGGCGCGCACCACCATGGTGCGTCGCGCCTTTGAGACCATGTCGGATATTCCAACAAGGCTTTTATGCTTTTCCGACGACATGGACGGCATGCGCAAGATTCCGGACAACGTGCCGGACCGCAGTTTTCTAGAACCCCATCTCCACAAGCCGCTCACCTCGGTACCCAATCCTTTTGGCGGCGATTATGAAAGTTTCGGGCATCACAACAACGCGATGTTACGCCGATTTCTCGATACTTTTGGCTTTGATTATGAATTCGCAAGCGCCACAGAATACTATAAGGCGGGCAAGTTCGACGCCATGCTGATGCGCGCTGCCGAACGCTATGACGCCATCATGGGTGTGATGCTGCCGACGCTTGGAGAGGAGCGGCAGGCAACCTACAGCCCGTTCCTTCCCATCTCGCCCACAACAGGGCGCGTTCTCTACGTGCCGATGAAGGAAGTGGATGCCAAAAATGGCACCATCACCTTCGCCGATGAAGATGGCCGCGATACAACGCTTTCCGTCACGGGCGGAAAAGTGAAGCTGCAATGGAAACCGGATTTCGGCATGCGCTGGGCAGCCCTCGGTGTTGACTTTGAAATGTTCGGCAAGGACCATCAAACCAATCAGGCGGTCTATGACAGGATTTGCGAAATCCTTGGCGGGCTTCCGCCGGAACATTACGTCTATGAATTGTTCCTCGACGACAAGGGCCAGAAGATTTCAAAGTCAAAAGGCAACGGCCTCACCATTGATGAGTGGCTGGCCTATGGCGACACGGAGTCGCTGTCGCAGTTCATGTATAACCGCCCAAGGGAAGCCAAGAAGCTTTACTTCGACGTCATTCCCCGCGCGGTGGATGAATATGCGCAGTTCCTGAATGCTTACGGCAGGCAGGAAGTGAAGGACCGCCTGATGAATCCCGTCTGGCACATTCACGGCGGCAATCCGCCGGCCCCTGAAGAAGGCGCGGTATCATTTGCGCTGTTGCTCAATCTGGTCGCCGTGGCAAACACCGAAGACAAATCAGTCCTCTGGGCCTTCTTGAAGCGCTATGCACCAGGGGTCGCGCCCAAAACCCATCCGAGGCTTGATGGTTTGGTAGGCTTTGCCATCCGCTACTTCACCGATTTTGTGAAGCCCAACAAGAAATACCGTCTGCCTACGGAAGATGAGAAAAAGGCGCTGGAAGATTTATCGGCTGCAATGGGCGAACTGCCTGAAGGTGCAACACCTGAAGCCATCCAGCAGAAGGTCTACGACATCGGCCGCCGCGAACCCTACACCACCACCCAGAAGGACGGCTCCATCGGCGTGGCGCAGGCTTGGTTCAACATGCTCTATCAGGTGCTGCTCGGCGAAGAACGCGGGCCAAGGTTTGGCTCCTTCGCCGCACTTTTCGGGGTGGCCAATACACGGGCGCTGATTGCAAAGGCATTGAAAGGCGAATTGGTAAAATAAATAAATTTTGCTGCACGCGACTATCTGACGAAGACTGAATTAAAAGATGCCCTAAAAACACTAATATGAATTTAGTCCTTGACACCGCAAGGTCAATTGGCTATAAACGGCTATTCTCCAAAAATGTAAGTGAAGCTTGTGAGCGCAAGGCCCCCTGAAACAGGGGTATCGCTGAAATCCAATTGGCTATTGCCATGGTACAACCGCAGGCGAAGCATGGTTTTGGGATTTACGACTGATCAATGCGAGGGTACTCCAGCCAAAAAAAGGAAAAGCTCTGGGTGTGCGGAGATAGCATTCGCCTGACAGTTTAGGCCACACCCGCCGATAGGGGGGGCGGGGTGTGGCCATGCCGCTCCGGAAGGGGTGAAATGTCGGAGAACTTGCCCTTTCTCATGTCTTAGGCGGTTGGCCCGGTTTGTCTATTCTTCAACAGGCTCTAAGTATATTGGTGTAGGTACATTTT
This sequence comes from uncultured Alphaproteobacteria bacterium, assembly GCA_963763635.1. Lineage (GTDB taxonomy): Bacteria > Pseudomonadota > Alphaproteobacteria > Rhizobiales > Aestuariivirgaceae > Aestuariivirga. The sequence continues at coordinate 102,701 of CAVXPO010000025.1, read as the reverse complement.
TTGCTCGTCAAGCCGACCGCTCTGAAAAGCAAGCCCTTACTGGCTGGCCCAGATGATCCGCGCCACCCAGTCCACGTCCTTCATGTCAAAGGTCTTGTTGTCATGGTCCTTGTTGAAGGAGGCGAGCTCCAGCGTTTTTGCGGTTTGCCGCTGCATGATTTTGGCCATCACCTGCCCATCGGCGGTTTTCACGACCACCCGGTCGCCCTTGCGCACGGTGGCGCTGGGTGAAACGACAATGCGGTCGCCCTCGCGGTAAACCGGCTGCATGGAGTCCCCCGTAATTTCCAGCGCATAGGCCGTACTGTCGGTAACGCCAGGCACGTCAATTTCCTCCCAGCCATTGCCAACCGGAAATCCCGAATCATCAAAAAACCCGCCCTTGCCGGCGCGCGCAAAACCCAGCAGCGGAATTTGCTTGCGCCTGGGCGGTTGGCCCTTGCGGCCCGTCAAAAGGTCAGTGAATTCCTCAACCGATGCGCCTGAAGCGATCAGCAAATTGGCCACACTTTCCGTGGTGGGCCAGCGCGGGCGGCCATCCGGCCCATTGCGCTTGGAAGGATTGAATGAAGTGGGATCAAGGCCGGATTTTTTGGCAAGCCCTGAAGCCGAATAACCATAACGCTCCGCAATCGTGTCAATTGCCGCCCAAACCTGCTTGTGACTGAACATATGGCTCTCCTGAAATTGTGATATTTAATCTTCTATAGGAACTAATACCTCATTTTCCTTTGCCTGTCCAGCCTCTATGGTGCGATTTAAATAACAGGGGTATTTAGTGTCCATTCTCTACAAAATTATGCCGAAAAAAGAATGGGAGCAGGCCCAGTCCGAGGATGTCTATACAGGTTCGGTGGTTGATCGCAGGGATGGATTCATCCATCTCTCCGCCGCCCGCCAGGTGCGCGAAACCGCCGCTAAACATTTTGGCCAGCAGGAAAATCTTGTTCTGCTTTCGATTGATGAAGATAGTCTTGGTGATAGTTTGAAATGGGAAATCTCGCGTGGTGGCGCATTGTTTCCCCATGTCTACGGCCCCTTGCCGATGAATGCGGTGAGAGAAGCAAATTCACTTCCCCTTGAAAACGGCGAGCATCAATTTCCTGAAAGCCTGATCCCATGAGCATTTCGCACTTGGGTTTCAAACTTGCCCGCCCGCTACTCCATTGCATGGATGCCGAAGCGGCCCACGGACTTACGATCAAGGCCTTGAAAACGGGGCTGGCCGGAAATGCAAATCCCGCCACCCCCAAAAATCTCCGTTCATCCCATTTCGGTTTGAACTTTGAAAATCCTTTGGGCCTCGCGGCTGGTTTTGATAAAAATGCCGAAGTACCTGACGCGATGCTGGCGCAGGGGTTTGGTTTTGTTGAAGTGGGAACCGTTACGCCAAAACCGCAAGCGGGAAATCCCAAGCCCCGTCTTTTCCGCTTGAGCGAAGATCAGGCCGTGATCAACCGCATGGGCTTCAACAATGAAGGCCACACCGCCGTTTTCGCAAGATTGAAAAAACGAAGGCCTTTTGGAATTATTGGGGTCAATATCGGCGCCAACAAGGATGCAAATGATCGTGTTGCCGATTATGTGTCAGGCATCAACGCATTCTCGAACTGTAGCCAGCTATTTCACGGTGAACATTTCCTCACCCAATACGCCGGGCCTGCGCAATCTTCAGTCTACGGAGGAGTTGCGCCCGCTTCTGCAGCATTTGAACGAAGCTCGCAGGAAGCAGAAGCGCCACGTGCCCATGCTGCTGAAAATAGCACCGGATCTTGAACCAGAAGAAATCCAGGAAATTGCCAAATGCTGCATGAACGGCGCGGTTGACGGCGTCATCATTTCCAACACCACAATCTCGCGGCCCTCCCTTGCGTCGAAACTGGCCAATGAAACCGGCGGCCTCTCAGGCGCGCCGCTGTTTGATCTCTCAACCCGATGCCTCGCGCAATTTTATCTGTACGCGGAAGGAAAAATCCCGTTGGTGGGTGTAGGCGGCATTTCAAATGCGGAGCAGGCCTGGATAAAAATCTGCGCCGGCGCATCCCTGCTGCAGCTCTATTCGGCGCTCGTTTATCAGGGGCCTGAACTCGTCCAGAAAATCCTGCAGGGCCTTAGCCGAAAACTGATCGAAAATAAATTCCCCAATCTCGGCGATGCCGTAGGTTCATCCGCAGAACGCTTCGCTCACCACAAGCCATTGGGCAAATAGCGGGCGAATATTTCCGAAGATTTTCCATTTTCCTGCAAGCGGTCGAGCGCATAATCCAGCGCCTGCACGATTTCCTGGTCGTCGCGCCGCGCGAGAAACGCCAGGTTGCGGCTGAAGAACTGGCGGTCAACATAGGCGCCGTCCAGCGTTTTGCAGCAGCCGCGCGAGGCGCTTCCCCCGAGCCAGAAAATCATCCGCAAATCATCGCCGAAAGCGGCATCAAGCGAACCGCCACGCAATGCGCGCCAAGCATTTCGTCTTCTGTGGGAAAAGGCGTCAGCGTTGAGCGCCCATAATATTTTGCAAGCCATGTCCCATGGCTGGTGTTGTCAACAAAGCCCACGCGCTTTCCGGCGAGGCTACGGATATCGCTGCTGCGCAATTGACTCCCCAATGGTACGGCAAAGCGCCCCAGCGACCAGAAGTAGGGCCGCGTCATCGCCGTTTTCTTCAAGACCGCTTCATCAATTTTCAAACCCGATACGATGATATCGCCCTCGCCATTGAGAAGGGCGGGAACCAACTGGTCAAATGGCTTCACAACAACCGAGCATGCAATCTTAAGTTCGATGCAGGCGGCAAGCGCGAGGTCAACCGAAACGCCCGCCGTTTTCCCGCCTGGCGCCTCATAGCTGAAAGGCGGGAATTCATGCTCGGCCAATAGCCGAATGCTGCGTGTCGCAACGTTAGTGGGCAGCTTGGCTAGGCTGTTGACATGCCGAAAAATCGGCAGCTTCGGGTTATCGCCTTCAGCAGCATCCGTCGGCGTGAATGCAACTAATAGTATACATAGAGATAATAAATACACCCACGATAAAGTTGCATTCTGGGTCCATAACGCGTTTTATTGATTGTGTTGGATCTTTCATGGTCCATCCGGGGGCGATAAGTTGGGTATTCGTTCATTAAATGTTCACAGGCCGCTTGTACCCGCAAGGCTGGGCAAAGCAGCAACAGCCCTTAAGCTAGTCGCAGATCCAACCGATGTCTCGCCTCTTTTGTCGCGGTTACAATTACTGGAGGCATTGCAGCGGGTCCCGCCGCATGAAATGAAGCGGGTCGTCCGTCACCGCCTAGTACCAGTGGTATGGATGCCTGATATGATTCTCTATGCCAGTTGCGGTCCGCAAGCCGAAGCCTTCGCCAACCATCAGAATTTGAAAGTCGTGGCGCATTTAAAAAATGTTGACTTTCTCTGGGCCGTTCGAAAAGCTCTGGGGCAGGAAGATACTACGCAATGCAACATTTGGCCTTTTCAACGCAATCCCCGAATTCTCGGCGAGACGCAGGATACTTCCCGCTCAAGCCCTCGTAATGTTTATGGGGCTAATCGCCATTGCCACCAGCATGCTGCAATTGCCCGTATCCGCAACATGGGCGGCAGCCAACGCAATTGTAGGATTGTTTTTTCTTTCTGTTGTAGCCCTCAGGCTTTTCTGCATTATGCCAGGCAAGAAAATTAAATCTCCGCCGCCTCTCCCATTAAGTAATGAACAGTTGCCCCTCTATTCGGTTCTCGTGCCGGTATTCCGCGAAACGGCAGTTCTGAAACAGTTGCTACAAGCGTTGTCAAAACTGGATTATCCAAAAGAGAAACTCGACATCAAGATCATCGTTGAGGAAAATGACACGGGCATGCGGAGAGTGTTGGAAAACTTTCGCCTGCCACGGCATTTTGAAATCATTGTGGTGCCGCAGGGAAAACCCCAGACCAAGCCACGCGCCTTGAATTATGCATTGCAGTTTTCCCGGGGCGAATTGCTGACCATTTTTGACGCTGAGGATATTCCCGAGCCAGATCAATTGCGCCTGGCCGCACAAAAATTTGCCGTCTCCAGTTCCCGTCTGGCCTGCCTGCAGGCGCGGCTGATCTTCTTTAACGCCACTGAAAATTGGTTGACCCGGCAGTTCACCGCTGAATATGCCACGCTTTTCGGATTGATACTGCCTGCTTTGTCAAATGCAAATTTGCCCTTGTTGCTGGGCGGAACCTCCAATCACTTTCGAATCCGTGCCTTACGCGCGGTCGGTGCGTGGGATCCGCATAATGTTACAGAGGATGCAGATTTAGGTCTCCGTCTGGTGCGCGAAGGTTACCATACTTGCGTACTGGATAGCCTGACAACAGAAGAAGCCAACACGCAATTTGTAAACTGGCTGAAGCAACGGGCGCGTTGGCTCAAAGGCTTTATGCAAACCTGGCTTGTCCATATGCGAAATCCGTTTCTGCTGAAAAAGGAAATCGGATTGTCGGGCTTCTGGGTCATGCAATCTTGCACCGCAGGAATTTTTCTATCCGCCCTCTTTCATCCGCCACTTTTTGGTTTTGCAATATGGCAGCTCGTGCAGCACCCCTTTCTCGAGCCCGGCGCTCCGCTTCTTGCTTCAATCCTCGGCGGTCTGAACCTTGTCGTTTTCCTGATCGGCTATGGCGTGGCCATTCTGGCTGCCCGAAAGGCGTTGCATCTTCGTGGTCTTAAGGGCTGGCGGGTAACCTTGGCGACCATGCCCGTCTATTGGCTCATGATGTCGCTCGCCGCCTGGCTTGCACTCTGGCAATTTGTTTTCTCACCATTTAAATGGAACAAGACGAAGCACGGCCTCTCAAAATTTTAGCTTTAACAAACTTAAGAAGTACCGCCACGCAGAAGTCTGCCGCAATTTTGCCTGAGTATGAGCCCGTCATAAGAAATTACCTGATCAAAATATCGCCAGCGGCATGCAGCGCTCTGCACAATTATGATACGTGTACTGATTAGATTTTAAGTTTAGAAATTGGTAATCAACATTATAAATACACTGTCAACCATGTCTAACTTTATTGCGGGGGTAAGCACTTAAAAGGGCTGTTTTAGGGCATTTACAGCAAATCTCAAGCCACAGGGTCTCGCAACTTTACTCCGTCTTAAGAACGCCTCACTAAGACAGGGCCATAACCTCGGATGGGAGAATGGCAATGAAATTGAATAGACGCGATGTGACACTTGCAAGTGCACTGACAATCGGCACAGCAGTTCTTGGCATCGCAGCCAGCACTGCAGCAAGCGCATGCGAGAGCGATGAGTTACTAGCTGCAGTTGAAAGCTATCGCAAAGCCATGGTCGACGGCGATGGCGCGCGGCTTTTGGAAATGTCAGACGATGACATGTCATTTGGACATGCCAATGGCGTCGTTCAAACCAAGGTGGAATTCGTCAAGACCGTTGTTGACAAATCTGAAGTGTTCAACTCGATCAAGCTTTATGATCACAGCCTGCACGTTGTTGGTGATTTGGGGATCGCCCGCCATACGTTTGAGGCAGACCTCGTATTCCAGGGCAAAAACCTGCTTTTGGTTCTTAACATTGTTCAGACATGGAAGAAGCAAGATGGACGTTGGCGCTTGTTCCTGCGCCAGTCGTTCAAGCCGATCGTGGTCTAAAGAACTAAGTCGGTTTTCGGGCTTTCAATAATCAGTCCGGCGAACAACGTCAGTTCGCCGGGTTTTCCTATCTTGATTGCTAATGCTGGACACTCGCTACCCGCGTTTGGCCAATTCTCACATCAATCTTTTCCAGTGAAACAAGCACCGCACCAGAACCGGCGTCTTTGTTCACAAAGGCTATGGCGCTGACGGGAAAGGGAGTTGGGATTATGCCATTGGCAATCGGCGCGCTGATGGTTGTCAAGAAGGGCTCCGATAAGGCCTGGTCAGCTTTCCATTCAACAGTTTTCTTTATATCACCAATCGTCACTTCCAATCGCGCGGTGGTTCCTGCCGTCTTAATGATATGGCCGCGCAATTCGACAGTGACTGATGGAAATGAAGCTTGATGAGGTTGCTGGATTACAAACTCGCCAGAAAAACTTGACGAACCTTCCATTTTGATGCCGTCAGCACTGGCAACAAGCGTTTCCAGTGTCATACCCAGATTGAGTTCATTGTTGGCGTTAACGACGTCAACTGACTTCGGCGTTACACCGCTTTCAGCGTCCAGCCTGAACTCGCCGCTCCATTGCAGGCTTGCAAAATCAGCGCCAACAGCCGGCACGCACAGCAAACCAACTGACAAAACGCCGACTGACAAAAGTTTCCGAATCATTCAACACTCCCAAAATCAGTTAATAGAGTATTAAATAATTCAGTCCAACACGAAGTATTACACCGGCTTTTCCACAGCAGCTTGACGTCGTGGTGGCAATTCAGGCCTGGCGTTGGTCCTGTCCTGGATCACCATATTTGACATGCATGGCGATATAATCACGTGGAACATCAAGCGTTTCCACGCTCCAGTCGAGCTCGCTGCCATATCCGGGAGGTGGGGAAACCCGATGCTGGCCATCCGTTGTCGCAATGGCGAAGCTGTTAAGGCCAAAAATGATCCCCTTGCCAATAGCCTTGAGGCAAGCTTCCTTAATTGCCCAGAACGTGAGAAATTCGCTCTCCATCTGGATTTCAGGCAACCCCAAAAGATAAAGCGTCTCGCCCTCGGTAAAAAACCGCCTGGATAGGTCTGTCGCATTGATTATGGGGCGCCGGTGTTCAATATCGACGCCAACTATTTTCCTGCGGTGCGAAGATGCCAAAGCAATGTTACCGCTCGATGAAAATGAGATGCAGAGTTCTGGCACGATTGGGCAGGTAGGGCGCGTGTCTCTTTGGTGACATAACGGAAGATCAGCCAGGTTTTCGCGCCAATCGATGCATTTTCCGACAAATCCGCGTTGGAAGGCGCGCCGCATCAAGAAATGGCGTTTTTCCTGCTGGTCAGATAAAGTATTTGCAGCATGCAGTTCTGCCTGCGAAAGAATGAGCGGGAAGTCCGCGTCGGCTATTTCACCATTGTCACGGATAACTGCAATTGCCTGATCAATGTCGCCACTGCGCAACCACGTGATGGCCCCAGTTAGCTTTGCTTGCGATGAAATTGCTTGCTTTTGATCGTCCGGACTACTGTTCATATACTCTGATGCATTCTTTTGTTGGGTAACTGTCAACCTTATTAGATGGCGGGCCCAATAAACCAACTGAATCTTAACGGCTTTCGCCCATATTTTGAGGCTAGGCGAGTTTTGTCATGGATTTCGCCAAATAGGCTATGTCCAGTGGGGTAATGGATATGGGCTCAATGCGAGACTAGAATTCGATGGGAAGCGAAGATGTTTAGTTGTAAATCGGTTGCAAAATCTGCATTACTTGCGTTCTGCTCGGTCACATCTACCGCTTGGAGTGCGGAAAAGTGGGATATGCCAATGGCTTATCCAGCGACAAATTTTCAATCTGTCAACGCGATGGAATTTGGAAAATGTGTCGCAGCGGGCACGGCAGGTGAAATCAATATTATAACTCATCCCGGTGGCTCGCTTTTCAAGGGCAACGACATCAAGCGCGCCGTTCAGACTGGCCAGACGCAAATTGGTGAACGCCTGCTTTCATCCCATGAAAATGAAAATCCAGTTTTTGGCACGGATTCAATTCCGTTCCTGGCTACGTCCTATGATGATTCAGTAAAGTTATACAACGCCGCGCGGCCTGATCTTGAAAAGGTCTTGGCCGACCAAGGCCTCGTATTGCTTTATTCTGTTCCTTGGCCACCGCAAGGCCTGTACTTCAAGAAGGAAGTGAACAGTCTGGCCGACATGGCCGGTGTCAAGGTGCGTTCTTACAATACGGCAACTGCAAGAATGGCAGAGCTTACCGGCATGGCACCCATTTCAATTGAAGCAGCGGAAATCAGCCAGGCGCTTTCCGCTGGCGTTATTGAATCACTCATTACTTCGGCCGTGACCGGTCAGGACAGCAAAGCCTGGGAACAGCTTCGCAGTTTCTATGAAGTTGAAGCTTGGATGCCCCGCAATCACGTGATTGTGAACAAGACCATTTGGGACAATCTTTCGGATAAACTGAAATCAGCCATCAAGGATTGCGCCAGCAAGGCAGAAGTTGCTGGCTTGGAGAAATCCAAGGAAGCAAACAGGAAGGCTTTGGTTGCTTTGAGGCAAAATGGCATGAAAGTTCTTCCCCCTTCCGAGAAACTTGCAGGCGAATTGCAAAAGATCGGTGACACGATGACCTCCGAATGGGTGGCCAAAGCGGGCGCAGCAGGCACAAACATCGTTGACGCTTTCAAAAAATAAGCAGTCATGACAATTGAAGCGCGTTTCAGTGATGTCACACGGGTAGGCGCGTCACCTAACTTGGAAAAAATCTGGACAAAACTCGATAAGCTATATCTCTATGGCGGCTATCTGGCGGCCCTCTGCATGGTCGGCATTTTCGTGGCAACAATGTTGCAGATCACGGGGCGGCTTCTTGGCGTTGGCATGCGTGGTGCGACGGATTATGCCGGTTACTTCATGGCAGCATCGGCGTTCCTTGCATTTGCCCACACACTTAACCGCGGTGCCCACGTAAGGATTGAGCTTTTCCTGACGATGCTGGGGCGCCAACGTGTTTGGGCGGAATATTTTTCATTCGTGCTGTCAACACTCATTGCGGTTTGGTTTTCATACCATTGCTGGTCGATGGTCTATTGGTCCTATGTCCTCGGTGACATTAGCCAAGGGCTCGATGCAACGCCGATTTGGATTCCGCAATTGACCATGGCATTTGGAATGAGTTTGTTGGCCGTCGCTGTTGCAGACCATGGTATTCGCCTCATCATCACTGGAGATCACGGAATCAAAACCTCACCGGACGCGCTCTAGGAAGCAGAAATCATGGATCAATTCGCACTTTTTGCTGCCTTGCTCGTCTTGCTGGCTCTTTTTTTGGGATCAGGTGTGTGGATCGGATTTTCGCTTATGGCCGTGGCGGCGGTTGCGATTGATGTTTTTGCCGGAAGGCCTGCTGGCGCATCAATAGCCACAACGGTTTGGTCATCGTCAGCTTCCTGGATGCTGTCTTCCCTGCCGATGTTTGTCTGGATGGGTGACATCCTATTCCGCACACGGCTTTCAGAGGACCTGTTTCGGGGATTGGCGCCCTTGATGGGAAGGCTTCCCGGCGGCCTGCTCCATACCAATGTAATGGGTTGCACCATATTTGGATCTGTCTCTGGCTCGTCGGCGGCAACGCTTACAACGGTTGCGCAGATGACTGTTCCAGAATTGAAAAAGCGCAACTACCCGGAGAAGCTAATCATTGGAACCTTGGCAGGCCCGGCGACCCTGGGACTGATGATTCCGCCATCTATCATCATGATCGTTTATGGCGTCATGACAAATGAATCCATAGCCGCGATCAATCTGGCAGGTGTTCTGCCCGGTTTTGTATTGGCAGCACTGTTTACGGCCTACGTTGCCGTCACCGCAAAACTCTCGCCCGATTATCATCCCTCTGTTGAGCCTGTTACAACTTGGCGTGAAAAACTTGCTGCCTGCTGGCTGCTTGTTCCTGTGCATGTCCTGCTGGTCATTGTTTTGGGATCCATGTTTGCAGGCATTGCAACTGCAACCGAGGCCGCCGCGATGGGCGTTGCCGGTGCGTTGGGCTTGGCGTGGTGGCAGAACACACTCACTTGGGAAAACTTTGTTGAAAGCCTGATGGGCGCAACCCGTACATCAGCGATGATTGCCTTTATTTTGGCAGCTTCGGCTGCCTTGTCGCTCGCCATGGGCTTCACCGGATTGCCAAATGAGCTTGCCGAATGGGTCGGTTCTCTCCACCTCTCATCATTCAATCTGTTGATGGCACTGCTGGTTCTCTATCTGGTCCTGGGTTGCTTTCTTGATGGAATTTCCTGTGTGGCCCTGACCATAGGCATCATTGAACCGCTGGTCAGACAAGCCGGCATTGACATGGTGTGGTTTGGGATTTTCATTGTGCTTGTCGTTGAGATGGCACAGATTACGCCACCCGTTGGCTTTAACCTTTTCGTGCTGCAATCCATGACGGGCCATAACATATTCAAGATAGCGGCGTGGTCCTTCCCCATGTTTGTCATCATGCTGGCGATGGTCTTCATCATGATTGATTTTCCGGCACTGGCAACATGGCTGCCAAAACAGATGATTCCTGTCCTGCCTGGCAGCTGACCTGCATAAACAAAAACCCAGCCAAAGTTTCCAATGGCTGGGCCTTTATCGCTTCCGTGCTGAAATTAGGCGGCGGCGCGTTGGCATTCTGGTGGCAGGGCCACGATCTCTATCCAATAGTGACCCACGGTCTTTACAATGTCGACCAGCTTGTCGAAGGATACAGGTTTGCAGATAAAGGAATTGACGCCAAGGTTATATGTTTTGATGATGTCTTCTTCTGCCTTGGAAGTTGTGAGGATAACAATTGGAATGCGGTGTAGCTCAGCTGACTCCTTGATTTCCTTCAAGGCGGTGCGGCCATCCTTGCGCGGCATATTGAGGTCCAGCAGGATAAAGCCGGGATAGGGCTGGTTTGCAAGATGTTGATACTGCCCCTCGCGGCGCAAATATTCCATGAGTTGCATGCCATCTTCGACAAAATCAACTGGGTTTCCAAGTTTTGATTCCTCGAATGCATCCTTGATCATCATTCTGTCATCAGCGTCATCATCGGCCACGACAATGCGAATGGGAAAATTGCTCCGGCTCATGCTGCTTGTTCCTTGCTCTCTTGATTCTGCGGGATTGTGATGATGAATTTTGATCCATCGCCGGAATTGCCGTCCGCCAGAATGGTTCCACCATGGCGTTCTACAATTTTGCGGCAGGTGGCAAGCCCAATGCCTGTGCCCTCGTATTCCTGGCGGCTGTGCAGCCGCTGAAAGATCGTAAAAATCTGTTCGTTAAACTGATTGTCAAAGCCAATACCATTGTCCGAAATTTCAAGAATAATATTCGGCGTAGCATGAGGTTCGGTTGCGTTTGACTCAACGCGTGCATGCAGCTTGACGACGGGCGCCACGTCGGCTTTCCGGAATTTAAGGGCGTTGCCGATAAGATTTTGAAGGAGCTGCCGGATTTGTGTTCCGTCACACTCGATGGTTGGCAAATCATTGGATTCAATCTTGCCCGAATTTTCTTCAATGCGGATTTGCAGGTCGGAAACCACATCAGCCAACACGTCATTGAGTGAAATTAGCTGGAATGGCTTGGCATTTGTTGTAACGCGGGAATAGGAAAGCAGATCATTGATCAGCCGGCGCATGCGTTCAGCGGCGCTGTGCATGCGTTCAACAAACATTTTTCCATCTTCCGGCAATATGCTGGAATATTTTTTCATCAAACGGTCGCCGAACGCTTCGATTTTGCGGAGCGGTTCCTGCAAGTCATGGGACGCAACATAGGCAAAGTCGATCAGCTCGCGGTTTGAGTGTTCAAGCTTTTGCGTGTATTCCAGCATGGTTTCGGCGCTAAGCTCAATTTCCGTAATATCCTGGTAGGTGGCAATCGTGCCGCCATCTTCCATGGGTTCGTTCATCACGGCAATCACGCGCCCGTCTTTCAGGCGTTGTTTGATGGTGGTGCGCTTGCGCAGGCTTTCCGGATCGTTACGCTCTGCCAACGCTTTTTCAGCCTGTTCCTTGGTGTAGTTGCCAAGGCTAACGCTGTATTCCATCAGTTCGCGCAACGTAATTCCAGGTTTCACAACGCTGGAAGAGAAGCCGTAGATTTCCAGATAGCGCCTGTTCACAACTATCAGCTTCTGGTTCTTGTCGAACATGCAAAGGCCTTGGATCATGTTGCTGAGGGCCGTGTCGAAATGGATATTCCGCGCGTGCAGTTGTTGCGAAATGCGCAACATTTCGATTTCGCGAAGCTTGAGTTCCGTTATGTCTGATCGGGTGCCGACAACGCTGCCATCATCGGTACGCTTCTCAGTGATCAGTATCCAGCGGCCATCGGTCAGTTGAACCTCGATGGGTTCCTTGGGGTTGCGATGGCGTTCAAGCCGCCAGGCGATATAGTCTTCGGGCGACATGCCGTTGAGCGCCAATGCGCCGCGCCTGACCGACTCACGGAGTATCTCGTCCTTGGCGACACCCGGCATGATAACGTCGGAAACCAGCGGGTTATAATCGACATATTTCTTGTTATATAGCACCAGCCGGTCCGATGAATCATAAAGCGCAAAGCCATCGGCCATCACGTCAAGTGCGTGCATCAGGCGTGACCGCGATTTTTCCGCTATCATCTCGAACTGTGTATTGAGGTCGATGCCGCTTGACGGGGATTCAACCTGGCGTGCCGTCTCGACAACAGTTCCGTTAGGCAAGCGCCGCCTGCGAATTTCAACAATGTTGCCGCTGGGCGCGGCATAACGGAACGTGTATGCGGTTCCCGGATCAAGGGATTTTACAATACGGTCAATTTTTCCAGTTGCTTCCTCATCAGGCACATTGAGCCGCTGGAAGGTAATACGCATAAGCGCTGAAAGCTGTTGGCCGGATTTGGCTTCAGTGTCGAGATAGCCGCAAAGCGACCGATAAAGAGAGTTACAGGCCAAGAGGGTGAGATTGGCATCAAATAGAGCTAGCCCAACATCCGCACCAGCAAAAATATCGGCAAGTTCTGTTCTCTCCTGAAGAACATTTGCCATATTCGTGTCAGCTGCCGAGCTGCCATTGAAATAAGTGACGCTGTTGCCCGAAGTCAAAATTTTCCCCTCAAATATTAAGGGCACTATTCCTCAAACTCGTGAAAAAACCATGAAAGCCATGCTTTTTTGTGCCTTAATTTCAATTGGTTTTTTCATTCTTAACCATTGCACGGTAGTTCTTGTAGCTGAGTACAACAAGGTTTTTAAGTGCTGTGAGTGGCATTTTTGGCCAAATCATTGCACCAGGGGCAGTCGGAACTAAAGTATGTTAACCACGATCGAAAGAACAATTGCTTGCTGGTTGTTAACCGGTGCCATTGCAGCAGGGTTTCTGGTGCCCGGCCTGGCAGAGATTTTCGCACCGTTTTCGCATTTCAGCTTGCTCTGCCTGATCATACTTTCACTCATACCCATGGGCAGGCTGGATTTCGGTGAAATTTTCAGTTTAGACTGGAAGGTTTGGCAGATTGTCATGTGGCAGCTATTTGTTTTGCCAGCCATCATTGTTGCAGCAGCTCATCTTGGCAAGCTGAACGGGTCAATCACGGCCCTGCTTGTGACGACTGCTTCTGCCGGATCGTTGTTTGCTTCTCCAACATTTGCCGAACTGCTGCAGGTTAACAAACAAAAGGCCTTGCAGTGCATGATACTCTCAACCTTCCTGATGCCAGTCTCCTATTTTCTGTTTTTCACGCTTGTCTTGCATTCATCAGTCAGTATTGATATCGGAAGTTTTATCAATCGCTGCGTCTTGTTCCTCGTGTTTCCGTTAGGTTTGTTCCTGGTTTACATGGGCTATGCCCGTTGCCTTCCACGTCGGGTGGTATATGTGATTGAACATGGTTCACGGAGATTAACCATATTTGCACTCGTTGTATTTGGAATTGGCATTGTCGGTCCTGCGCGCGATTTGATGTGGAACGATTTGAACCACTTCATATTGTACTTGCTGATCGTCACATGCCTTGGTGTCGGCATGGCCTATTTCACGGCCATCGTAATGTACAAACATGGCATCACTGATGCATTGACTGCAAGCATTGTCAGCGGCTTCCGTAATGTTGGCTTGGGATTTGTTTTGCTGTCTGGGATTACCTCGGAATTAACAGCCGCCTATGTCGGCATTTCGCAAATTCCGATTTTCCTGGCTCCGCTGGTTTTGAGCTTTTTGGTGCGTGGCGCCGCACAACCGGAACCCTTGCGGCAAACAGCCTGAGTATTTGAGGCGCCACACACCCGCTTTTCACCTAAATTGCTCATCCCCCAGTAACCGTTACTTAGCCATATACCGAGGATTGCAATCGCCACAACCTTTGAAACAGGGTCGTTTTACCAATTGTTATAGCGTGCGCCCCTAAATCGGATGGAAGAGCGACGGGGTGTATTGTGAGTGAAGTGAGTGTTCAAATTGATGGTGGCGGCGCAATTGCGCCCAATTCCATTTTGCAAGCGCGTCAACTCCTGCAATCTCCAGATCATCCAATCCTAAGGAAAAACAGCAGTAAAAAATGGAGTTTTTCCTCGCCTAAACGGTTGGAAAAGTTGCCTGCAGCAACAGCCTTGCCTGTCGCACGGGCTGCAACGTCGACGAGTGCAAAAAATCCGCGCACCTATGCCATGCTATGCTTGTTGTTGATCATCGCGGGCGTTGCCGCGGTTTGGAATGGCAACAAGGGTTATGCCCCGGAAATGTATGCCGAAGACGGCATGGTCGCACCGTCACGGGCGCTTGCCAACGGTCAGAACTATGCGGTTTTTGATCTCAACTTGAACATCCGCAAACTGCGTGACGAACATGTCGCGCGATTTACGGAAACGCCAGATCTTGTGTTGTTGGGCGCCAGCCACTGGCAGGAAGCAAATGCCGGTCTTGTTCCGCATCTGAAAATGTACAATGCCCATGTCCATCGTGACTATTGGGAAGACCCACTGGGCGTGACGGAAATTCTGGCGCGCCATAATCGCCTGCCTAAAAAGATGATAATTGCGATACGTGATAACCAGTTCACGCCCGTTAGCGAGCGCAAGGATTTTCTCTGGGAACCCGGCATTCCTTTCTATCGTGCCATGGCTGATCGTCTTGGCCTCGAAAAGGAAACGCTGTGGGAAACCTTCCCCTATCAACGGGTGCGCGCGCTGTTTTCCTTGTCGATGCTGTTTGACAATTTTACGCGCTGGCAAAATGCTGATGAGAGGCCACACGCCTCGCTCGCCAAGCGTTTTGAATCACTCGATGCATTGTTGCCTGACGGTTCAATCACCTGGTCGGACAGGCACATGCAGCTCTTTACGCCGGAGCGCTCCAAAAAAGAGGCTTTGAATTTTTCGGCGCTCCGGGCCAACAGCCCCCCGCTGGTTGATCCCAAGGGTGTTGCCGCCTTCGATAGGCTTTTAACCTATCTCAAATCCCAGGGCGTAACAGTCTATCTCGTCAATCCTCCCTTCAATCCAATCTATTACGATAGCTTGCAAGGCACTCCCTATGCCAGAGGATTGAAGAAGATTGAGGCGCTGACAGCCAATTTTGCAGCTGCACATGGCTTGCGCACGCTTGGAAGCTTCAACCCCCATAAGGTGGGCTGTGATTTAAGCATGTATATCGATGCAGAACATGCCAATGCCAAATGCCTGAAGAAAATATTTGATGAGTTTTCCGCCCTTGATCTGGCGAAGGGTGGAAAATAGTGGTTTTCACTTCCTTCCAGTTCATCCTGATCTACCTGCCCCTCACGTTTGCCGGTTTCGTTCTGGCTCATCGTTTTGGCGGTTGGCATTGGGCAATCAATTTCCTCGCTGCGGCATCGCTGGCATTCTATGCCATGTGGGGCTTTTCGCTCCTGCTGGTTCTCGTTGGATCTATCCTGTTCAACTATGCGGCCGGCCACACCATCGCCAGCCTAAGGAACCAGCCGGTCGTTGCCCGCAATGCTCTGCTTGTAAGCATCGGCGCAAATCTTGGCTTGCTCGGCTATCTCAAATACACGAACTTTCTGATCGACATTGCCAATCAGGTCTCAGGCGCCGGTTTCGCCCATCACGATACGCTTGTCCCGATTGGTGTTTCGTTTTTCACCTTTATCCAGATTGGCTATCTGATCGATGCATTTAACGGTCAACTCATGCGTCACAACCTGGGCCGTTACATTGTCTTCAGCGCATTCTTCCCTTGTGTAACTGCAGGCCCCTTGGTGCTGCAACGCGAAGTCATGGAACAATTGGAAGACCCCAAACTCGAGGCGTTCGAAATTCGACGCGTGATTGTTGGCCTCACCATGTTTGGCATGGGACTGTTCAAGAAGGTGGTATTGGCTGATTCAATTGCGCCAATCGCAAACCAGGTATTCGATGGTGCTGCAAATGGCATGGCACTGGATGCAACGAGCGCCTGGATCGGCTCCGTATCCTATGCACTCCAGCTTTACTTCGATTTCTCGGGCTATTCCGATATGGCCATCGGCCTTGGCACCATTTTTGGCATCAAGCTGCCGCTCAATTTTGACTCGCCTTTCAAGGCCACCAACATTTCCGATTTCTGGCGTCGCTGGCATATGACCATGACCCGCTTTTTCACCACCTACATCTACTCAGGCCTTGCCATGAATGGCATGCGTAGAGGTGCGATGTGGCAGTTGGGAACAGTTGGCCGTTTCATGCTCGTGGCCGCAATGCCGGCAATCGTCACATTTTTAGTTGCTGGCGTTTGGCACGGTTCAGGCTGGACCTACGTTATCTACGGTTTGATGCACGGCATTGCCATAGCAACATTCCTGGGCTGGCGTGAGTTTGCCGGTATCAAATTGCCTTCGGCCGTGGGCTGGGCGATTACCATGGCAACCGTTGTCAGTGGTCTTGTCATGTTCCGCTCGGTTGACGTGACTACCGCCATACTGATTTTGAAAAACATGTGGGGCTTCGGCGGATCGGTTCCCTTCAATGGACTTGATATGGCTCACGCTTATTCCATGATCACACTGCTTGGAGCCATTACGCAACTTCTGCCGAACACCCAGCAAATTCTTCACCATGACTGGCCTACAAGCGATGCAAAACCATCGAATGCCGCTTTGGATGCGGGTTTGCTGGCATGGCAGCCTACATTTGGGCCAGCCTTCGTCACAGCCACAATTTATACTGTGGCTCTGACATCTATCGGGGCGAGCACAAGCTTTCTTTATTACAAGTTTTGACAAGGGGAATGGAAAATGAATAAGCATATGACTGATTTCAATGAAGTGGTTCTCGAGCTCTCGCGCGAAGTTGATCACGAGGTTGCGGGCGACATCGAAAAGGAATCGGTATTTGTATCCCCGCAGATTGACCGCATTGTTGTGAGCGCTGATGGCAAGTCGGCGCGCGTCCTAATGCGGCCAGGCGCTGCACTTCAGGAAACGGCTGACAAGGCAAGGCGCTTCCTGGATGTTATGGTCAAGCAGGTTTCGGGTTTCGAAATCAAGGTGTTCGTTGACACCAAGCGCAAGGACACTGGCCCTTACCAAATCGGAGTCAATGAGGGCTTGGTTGAGCGTGGCTGGATGCACGACTACGGTAAAGGGCAAGTTGCTTACAGTGGCCCTGTTCTGAAACTTGCCCAGCTGATCAATGATAAGGCGGGCGAACTGTATACTGCCGCTTACGGGGCAAAAGACGGTCATTTTCCGGCAATGATTGATGCCGACACGCTTCACAAATGCGGCTACTTCGATTCACATCCAAATGCTGTGACTTTTGTTGGCAACGTGATCGAGGACTTCGATGCCATTGAAGAATTCCGGCTTGCCAATTCCTGTTCGGAAGGAGCGCTTATTCCCCGCCAGGAACACATCCATATCGATGGCATGTGCCTTAATCCGGCAGCCTGCTTCCCATGCTACCCCACATTGACAGGCCAAACTTTCACGGAAGGCCGGTGCTACACGTGGCTTGGCCGCGTTTTCCGCTACGAGTCCCGCAATATCAACGGACTTGACCGTCTGTACGAATTCAACGTGCGCGAATTGGTGTTTGTGGGCAGCGAAGACTATGTCCGCAGTTGCCGTGCCAAGGCATTGCCGATCGTTGAGGAGCTCGCGACTTTCGTTGATATCGATTGCCAAGTCCAGACTGCTACCGATCCATTCTTTGCGACAGTTTCAGCTGCAAAAAAATTCTGGCAGGCAGCCCAGGAAGTAAAGAACGAAATCAAGATTCCAGCGCTTTCAAGCGATGGCAGCCAGAAAATGCTCGCGTGCGGATCAATCAACCTGCACGGAAATTTCTTTGGCAAGCGTTTCGATTTCAAGTCCGCTGACGGTGAGCCAGCCCAAACCGGTTGTGTTGGCTTGGGTATTGAACGCTGGGTTCTCGCCGCGTTCACCCAACACGGCTTCGATGAGAAGCGCTGGCCGGAAGCCGTTCGCCGCAGAATTTTCGCCTAATCAATCACAATCAGGAAAGACAGGAGCCAAACATGCAACTCTACCAAATCATCGGAAAAGTACTGGGTGTAGATCCAGCCGAACTCACGGAGGAATCAAATGCCCAGAACACGCCGAAATGGGATTCCCTTCGCCACATTGAAGTGGTGTTTGCCATGGAGAATGCGTTTCACATCCGCTTCACCATGCCGGAAATCGCAAGCCTGAGAAAGCTTGGCGACATTCGCCAGCTGCTCATCGCCAAGAATGTTCATCTCAATGTTTCTGAAGCAGCCAGGAAAGTTGCCTGACAATGGTGGGCAACCATCCATCTGGCGAGACGGGTTTCTTTCCCATGAAGGCATTGGCTAAGCAATGATTCTGGGGAAGTCCGTCAAGCTGCTTGTTGTTGATGACGATGAGGATGACCTCTATCTGATCAGCGAAGCATTGAATGAGGTTGAGGGGACACGTTACATCGTGACCACAGCCACGTCAGCGCTTGCCGCAATGAGCATTTTGGCGCGGAACACCTTTGACGTCATTTTCAGTGACTATCGCCTTGGCCATCTGACCGGTGTCGATTTCATAAACCACGTGCGCGTGGCAGGCATTGAAACGCCGATTATCCTGCTTACTGGAATCACGGATCAGATCATCGACAACGCGGCACTTAAGGCGGGTGCCTCAGACTTCGTTTCAAAAACTGCCATTAACCCGGATATGCTTGATCGTTCCGTTCGCTACGCCTTAGCTCACAGCGAACGCCAGCGCCTGCTGCAAACCGTGTTGAAAAGCACCATCTCCGGCGTGGCTGTGCTGGCCAAGGACGGCAGGGTTTCGTTGTGGAATCCACGCTTCCTGGAATTTGCGACGTCCGCCTATGGCGAGGATTCTGCCCGGCTGGAAAAACTGGTTGAGCATACGCTCGGATCAGTTGAAAAGGACATTCGCCTTGGCGGACTGGTTGTTGAGGCGCACACCACCCCGCTTCCTGATGGTGGCTCGGTATTGGCGCTCCATGACGTAACCGCACGTGTGAATGATCTCAAGGAACGTGAGCTTGCTGAACAGAAAATCCGCATAATTGCCATGCAGGATGTTCTGACGGGTTTGCCAAACCGCATGGCATTCAATAATTTTCTCGATGACTGTCTTGAAAAAGCGGCTGTCACCAAAACAACCGTTGCAGTGCTGAGTTTTGACTTCAATCGCTTCAAGGAAGTGAACGATCTTTTTGGCCATGCTGCGGGTGACCACCTGCTAAAAACTGCGGCTCTGCGGCTCAACGCAATTCTGTCCGATAATGAATATGTTGCAAGGCTGGGCGGCGATGAATTTGTGCTGATTCAGCAAAACTCAAATGCGGAACTCGCACTTGATCTGGCGCACCGTGTGGCTGCAAGCCTTTCAACCGCCGTGGAGTGGGAGGCACGTGTCATTGAATCCAGCATCAGTGTTGGCGTGGCGCTGTACCCGCAACAAGGCCGCAACCGGCAGGAACTGCTCGCCAATGCCGATCTTGCCATGTATCGCAGCAAGGCTGAGGCAACCCGGTCCGTCTGCATTTTTGATGCGAGCATGGACCAGTTCGTGCGCAATCGCCGCAAGGTTGCCCATGATCTCAGGGGGGCAATCCAGAACAACGAGCTGTTCCTGCATTATCAACCCCAATTCAACACGGGAACTGGTGAGCTTGCGGGCTTTGAAGCGTTATTGCGCTGGCAGAACGCCGGCAAGGTATCCATTCCGCCTTCAGATTTCATTCCGATCGCCGAAGAGAATGGCATGATCAACGAAATAGATGAGTGGGTTTTGCGCAAGGCCTGTCAGGCGGCAGCCGATTGGAAACTTGTTCCGCGCATTGCCGTCAATATCTCGGCCAAGGCGATTTGCCAGGCCGGCATTGTTGGCAGCATTCGTTCCATTCTGATGGAAACCGGATTGGCTCCCTCACGGCTTGAGCTTGAAGTAACTGAAACAGCCCTTATCCATGATCTCAATCGCGCCCTGCATAATCTCCGTCAAATCAAGGCATTGGGAATTTCCATTGCCATGGATGACTTCGGCACCGGCTATTCCTCGCTGTCGCTGCTGAACTCATTTCCGTTTGACCGCATCAAGATTGACAAGTCATTCATCCAGCTCGCCGGAAGCAATACGCGCGCCGATGCGATCTTCCATACCGTCATCGGGCTTGGCGCGGCGCTTCGCGTACCGGTTCTGGTTGAGGGGGTTGAAACCCAGGAGCAGTTTGATTTTGCCGCCGCGTCGGGGTGCGAAGAAGTTCAGGGCTTCCATTTCGGCCAGCCCGTATCAACCGAAGCCATGGGCGACATTTTTGAGTATCTGGTTGATCCCCTGGGATTTGACGCGATCAAGCGCTGGCAGGAAGCCATGAGCCGCAAATCGCTGCGCGCCTGAAAGCAAATTCATGGAGCGGGCGATGGGAATCGAACCCACGACATGCAGCTTGGGAAGCTACCGTTCTGCCACTGAACTACGCCCGCAATATGCTTGATGCTAGGCCGCAGTTGCAATTTCGTCCAGCCCCTGATGCCTGCCCCCTATAATTTGTCATCACCGGGTTCATTCCGGCGATCCATTTTTTCCATGTCGCGATAGCTGGATTTATGGAACGATGGGTCCCCGCAACAAGTGTGGGGAAGACAAGTGTGGTGATTCAATTGTCAAACAGCAGTTTGCGCAGCTTCCAGCAAGAGGGCACAGCTTCGCCGGGGATGAAAACGGTTATGCCGTTTTCGGGGGTGGAGAAAGAAGGCGAAGGGTTGCGTGGACGCAAAGCTCGCAAATATGCCGGTCGTGTCGTCCGGCGGATGACGCTAACTCAGCGTCCACGCTTTTGCGGCGGTTTTTGCCTCGGTTTTCGCGCTTGCAGAGCCCCAGATCGCACGGTGTCTGATGTTTGCCGCTGAGGTTGTTTAGCCATTTAAGGCGCTTGGACCGTAGTGTCCAAGGAGCGAAGCCGAAGCTCCCGGGTGCTGAAGGAACGTTACCCCCAGCCCGCAGGCGCCACATCCACCCCATCTACTGATCACCGTCGCGACCGAGACCCCTTCCGGGATGGACAGGAACAAACATGGCATATTAGGAATATAGTGTCAAGGACTAAATTCAAAAATATTTAATCTCATCTGCACTTTATGGGCAGATGGTGCGGATGCGCCCCAATAATTCCTCCTTCCCGATAAATCGGGGCAAGGGAAAGAGACACGCTAAACTTTCTCTCACTCCAACGCCGCGCTCAGCGGCCTGATCTCGCGCAGCAGCTTGTTGCGCATGGCTTCGGCAAAATCCTCATATCTTGAAACGCTCATCACAAAACTCCCCGGTCCTGCGGCGACCTTCTCGCGGTAATAGCTTTCAAGTGCGGGATCCTCATTGCTGATGGCGAGGCCGTTGACGACAACGCCTGCCGCTGCACGCAAACGCTGCGCATCCTTCAGCAGGAATTTGGGTTGGCGGATTTCGTAGGATTCAACCCCGTCGCCTGAAACATCGATCACTTTGCGGTTGGTTATGGCACCGCTGTTTTCGAGAAGTGAAACGCCATAGGCAACGGCAATGCCAAGCCCCGTGCCGCCGCCCATGCGCAGATCATATTGCTGCACCCTGTTGGCAAAATTTTCAGCTGCCTGCGGTGTGTTGATTTCAAACCAGCCCGTTGAAAATTTCTGGTAATCGGGGTCACCCCACAGCATGAGATTGACGGCGATCCGCCCGTGGGGGCCGGAAAGTGCCGCGGCAATTATTTCGGGATCGCGGAGCGCTGCCGCAATGCCGCCCGTCTGCAACCTGAACTCATCGCCGCTCACACTGCCGGAACAATCAACCGCCAGCACCAGCGTCAAGTCATAGGCGCCGGAAAGTTCTCCGGCGCGCGCCTGCGCGGTGCTGATGAAGGCAAGCAGAAACGCTGCCAGAAATTTAAGTGTCGTTCTCGCCCTAGCGTTTTGAAAGATCATAGGGCTTGAAATGTTTTGAAAGCTTGAGGCCCTGCCGCTGGTAATTGGAACCGATGCCCTGGCCATAAACGCTAGCGGGCAGTTCCGTGAGCGGCTCATAGACCAGCCGCCCGATAATCTGCCCGTCTTCCAGGATGAAAGGCACTTCATGGGAGCGCACTTCAAGAACAGCGCGCGCACCCTCGCCATTACCTGAGCTATGGCCGAAGCCCGGGTCAAAGAAGCCAGCGTAATGCACGCGGAACTCGCCGACCAGCGGGTTGAAGGGAACCATTTCCGCCGCATGGGTGGGCGGCACCCGCACGGCTTCCTTTGATGCGAGAATGTAAAACTGGTCGGGGTCAAGCACCAGCGAACCCCGCTGCCAGATGGGCTCCCAGAAATCCGAGGCCTCAAGCCCCGCCTTCTTGTCCACATCAACAAGGCCCGAATGGCGTTTGGCGCGAAAGCCCACCGGATTATCCTTGTCCGTGCCGGAAAGATCGATGGTGAGTGCGAGGCCATTGTCGATATTGACGTCACCCTCGGCAATCAAGCCTTCCTTGGCGTGCAGCGCGCGGATGATGTCATCGCTGGCCATCGGCGCACCGCTGCGAAAGCGGATTTGCGAAAGCCTTGAACCCGTGCGCGCTAGGATGGAAAATGTGCGGGGAGAAATTTCGGCGTAAAGCGGCCCGTCATAGGCTTCCGTCACCTTGTCAAATTCCTGTGCGTAGTCGGCGATCACGCGGGTGAAAATATCAAGCCGCCCCGTGGAGCTTTTGGGGTTCGCCGCCGCTGAAATGCCTTTCGGCAGCGCCAGTGATTCAAGCAGCGGCACGATATAAACGCAGCCCGTTTCCAGTACCGCACCCTCGGCAAGATCAATCCGGTGCAGCACCAGCGATTCCAGCCGCTGCGCCACGGTGGATTTTGGCCCCGGCAGAAATGAAGCCCGCACCCGGTAAGCCCAGCGGCCAAGCCGCAAATCGAGGCTGGCGGGTTGAATTTGGTCATCATCAAGCGTGCGCTCCGGCCTGATCAGCCCGCGATTGCAATAATCAGCGATAATGCGCGCCGGAAGAATGCCCTGGGGGGTGTTGGAAGCATTTGTCATGGGTCTATTGGCGGATTTTTCACATATTTCGCAAGGGGGTAAGAGATACAGTGGAAAACTATGCGTAACGCGCTACATTGGGCCCATGTATAGTTCGATAACCCGCGATATCCGCATTCAGGTTGAGCCGCAGTTCCTCGAAGGCCAATCGCGGCCTGATGAGGCCAAGTTTGTCTGGGCCTATACCATCACCGTTGAAAACCGTGGCGGCGAAACGGTGACACTGCGCTCGCGCTATTGGAAGATTACCGATGGCTTCGGCCGCATCCAGGAAGTGCGGGGCGATGGCGTTGTGGGCGAACAGCCAACCCTGCAGCCCGGCGAGAATTTTCAATATACGTCGGGTTGCCCGCTTGCCACGCCGAACGGCATGATGGTGGGAAGCTACCTGATGCAGAACCAGTATGGTGAAACCTTTGATGTGGATGTTCCCGCCTTCTCGCTTGATAGCCCCTACGACAATCACAGTGTGAACTGAGACATGGGCGGGGAGCATCTGACGACCCGGGAAATCCTGGCGAAACTCATTTCATTCGACACCACCAGCCGGGATGGCAATATTCCGCTCATTGAATGGGTTGAAGCCTATCTCAATGGCTGGGAAATTCCGCATTTCCGTGTTGACTATGAAGCGGCGAAGAAAACCAATCTCTTTGCCACGATTGGCCCTGATGTTGCGGGCGGCATTGTGCTTTCCGGCCACACCGATGTAGTGCCCGTTGACGGCCAGAACTGGAAAAGCCATCCGTTTGAATTGGTCGAACGCGATGCGAGGCTTTTTGGCCGCGGCACCTGCGACATGAAAGGCTTCATCGCCGTGGCCTTGGCCATGGTGCCGATGTTCAAAGCCGCAAACCTCAAAACACCCATACATCTTGCCCTGTCCTGCGATGAGGAAGTGGGATGCAAAGGTGTGCGGCCATTGGTTGCCCATATCAGGGACCATATGAAAAAGCCAAAAATTGTCATCGTGGGGGAGCCCACTTCCATGCAAGTCGTCAATGCCCATAAAAGCGCTGTGACTTTCTCAACTGACGTGACTGGCCATGAGGCCCATTCCAGCCTGACCGATCAGGGTGTGAATTCCATCATGGTGGCGGGCGAAGTCTTGAGCGAGATTAACCGCATCAGGGACATGATGATCGAACGCGGCGATCCCTCGGGCCGCTTCAATCCGCCCTATTCAACTGTGCATGTGGGCGTCATCACAGGCGGCACGGCTAAAAATATTATTCCCCGCACCTGTTCCTTCCAGTGGGAAACGC
Organism: uncultured Alphaproteobacteria bacterium; assembly: GCA_963763635.1. Classification (GTDB taxonomy): domain Bacteria; phylum Pseudomonadota; class Alphaproteobacteria; order Rhizobiales; family Aestuariivirgaceae; genus Aestuariivirga. The sequence continues at coordinate 78,257 of CAVXPO010000025.1, read as the reverse complement.
GGCTGCTGCCCTTGGCGGACGCAGATGAAGTGCCGCTCCGCATTGAAAAATTTGCGGCAACGCTTGAACCGGCGATGAAAAAAATCAGTTCCGAAGCCAGCATTCAAAATCTCATCACCAATGAAGTGCCGGGCCTGGCGCCAGAAATAAATTCACCTGCTGAAAACCTGGCCCTGCATTTGGCAGGCGCCAACGGCACCCACGCGGTTTCCTATTGCACGGAAGCGGGGCTGTTTCAGCAAATCGGCATTCCCTCCATCATCTGCGGCCCCGGCTCCATCGAACAGGCCCACAAGCCGGATGAATATATCGACGTGTCGGAGCTCAGAAAGTGTGAGGCTTTTATGGCAAGGCTGCTGGAGCATTGCAGCTAGGTTTCAGGCCAGCATCTCAGGCTTGAAGCGATAGGTGCTTGAGCAGAATTCGCAATCAACCTTGATCTCGCCATTCTCAACCATGTCAGCGCGGTCTTCCGGCGAAAAACCGCGCAGCATGGTTTCCACCGCCGCTACCGAACAGGTGCAATGCCGTTCGATTGCCGAGGCGGGATAAACCGTAACGCCATCCTCATGGTAAAGCCGGTAGAGCAATTCTTCCGTGGCGAGCGTCGGATCAAGCAGCTCATGGGCTTCAACCGTTTCCAGCAATATCTTGGCCTTCACCCAATTATCATCTTCGGGCAACTGTTCTTCGCCTTCGGGATTGTCGCCGGAAGAAAAGGCGATCGGGCTGGTGCCGCCTTCGCGTGGCAAATGCTGAACCATGATGGCGCCGGCGCGCCAATGCTCCGATTTCTCGCCGCGCGCCAGCAACGGCCCTGAAACCAGGCGCAAGCTCGTCGGGATCTGTTCGGATTGTTTGAAATAGGTATCAGCCGCTTCAGCCAGCGTGGTGCCATCCAGCGGCACAATGCCCTGATAGCGTTCCATGTCACTGCCCTGGTCAACGGTCATGGCGAGATAGCCCTTGCCCAGCAACGCCTGCTGCGTTGGCGTCTCGAGCTTTTCCAGCTTCTCTTTATTGAAGCGCGCATAACCGCGAACCCCGTTGGGCGAAACAAAATCCGCAACGATCATGTCGACCGGGCCATCGGTCTTGGTTTGCAGGATAAACTTGCCCTCAAATTTGAGCGTGGCGCCCAGCATCGCCGTCAAGGCGATGGCTTCCGCCAGCACGGCGGATACGGCAGGCGGGTAGTCATGCCGCTGCAGGATGTTATCGATGACAGCACCCAGCCGCACAATGCGCCCGCGAACCCCCAGGGGCTTCACCTCAAAGGGCATGACATTGTCAGGCGCGATCAGCAGGCTCTGTTCCGTCATGTCAGCCCGAAGCAATGGAGCAGAATGGCCTTCTGCGCATGCAGGCGGTTTTCGGCCTCATCAAATACCACCGATTGCGGCCCATCCATGACGTCAGCGGTCACTTCCTCGCCGCGGTGCGCAGGCAGGCAATGCATGAACTTGGCACCCGGCGCGGCGCGCTTCATCAGTGCCCCATTCACCTGAAAGGGTCTCAACACGTTATGCCGGTTGACGGCATCCGCGTCATGCATGGAAACCCAGGCATCAGCCACCACGCAGTTGGCTCCTGATACGGCAACTTCAGCAGAGGTCGTTGTTGTGATGTCAGCGCCTTGCGCCCGCGCCCAGGACAAAACCTCAGGCCGCACCATCAATGTATTGGGACAGCCCAGGCGCAGCTTGCCACCCAGCCGTGCGGCCGCATGGACGAAGGAATTGGCAACATTGTTGCCGTCGCCAACCCAGGCAATGGTTTGTTCGGCAAAAGGCCCCACATGCTCTTCCAGCGTCAGGATATCCGCCATGATCTGGCAGGGGTGCGACAGGTTGGTGAGGCCGTTGATCACCGGCACCGTGGCGTGCTGGGCAAGCTCCAGCAAATCATCGTGGTTCTTGGCGCGGATCATGATGGCATCCACAAACCGCGACAGCACCCGCGCCGTATCGCCAATGGTTTCACCGCGGCCGAGCTGCATTTCAGCGGCTGAAATCAATAGCGACTCGCCGCCAAGCTGGCGAATGCCCACTTCGAATGAAACCCGCGTGCGGGTTGAGGGTTGCTGGAAAATCAGCGCGATGATTTTGCCCGCCAGCGGCAGCGAAGGCTCGCGCATGCCCTTGGACTGGCCTTCGCGCGCAGTCTTCATGGTCTTGGCCGCATTGAGGATTTGGCGAAGTTCGGCCCCTTCAAAATCCGCGATATCCAGAAAATGCCGGGGACCGGCCATTACGCCGGAACCTTTTTGGTTTCCAGCGCCCGGCAGGTGGCCTCAAGCTTGTTCACGGCTTCGATGACATCCGCCTCGGTTGCAATCAGCGGCGGCAACAGCCGGATGACATTGTCTCCGGCTGCAATTGTCAAAATCCTGCTCTCCAGCGCCGATGCCTGGAATTCCGTGTTGGGAACCCGGCACTTGATGCCGATCATCAAGCCAGTGCCACGGATATCTTCAATGATTGTCGGATGCTCATCCTTAAGCCGCGCCAGTTTTTGTTTCAGGCTGAGCGCGCGCTGCTGGACATTGTCGAGGAAGCCATCGGCCAGCACAACGTCAAGCACCGCATTGCCCACCGCAGTTGCCAGCGGATTGCCGCCATAGGTGGAGCCATGGGTGCCAGCCGTCATCCCCTGCGCAGCATTTTCAGTGGCCAGGCAGGCGCCCAAGGGAAATCCGCCGCCGATGCCTTTGGCAACCGCCATGATATCAGGGGTAACGCCTGCCCATTCATGGGCAAAAAGCTTGCCGGTGCGGCCAATGCCACACTGCACCTCGTCAAATATGAGAAGCATGCCATGCGCATCACAAAGCGCGCGAAGCCCTCTCAAGGTTTCAGAAGGAACCGCGCGAATGCCGCCTTCACCCTGAATGGGTTCAATAAGAATGCCCGCCGTTTCAGGCCCGATGGCTGCCAGCAATGCTTCATGGTCGCCAAACGGCGCCTGATCGAAGCCCTCAACCTTCGGTCCAAAGCCCTCGATGTATTTCGCCTGTCCGCCAGCAGCGATGGTGGCGAGCGTGCGCCCATGGAACGCGCCTTCAAAGGTGATTAGCCGGAAGCGTTCAGGCTGGCCTTTCGCCGCATGATACTTCCGCGCCATCTTGATGGAGCATTCCAGCGCTTCCGCACCGGAGTTGGTAAAGAACACAGTGTCAGCAAATGTTGCATCAATCAGCCGCTGCGCCAGTTTTTCCTGCCCCGGCATCTGATAAATGTTGGATGTGTGCCAGATTTTTTGCGCTTGCTCGGTCAGGGCCTGCACCAGATGGGGATGCGTGTGCCCGCAACTTGTCACCGCAACGCCGCCGCCGAAATCAAGATAGGCCTCGCCGTCGGCTGTGAAAACATGCATCCCTTCGCCCCGCTCAAAACTTATTTTGGCGCGATTATAGGTGGGAAGCACGGCTGTAATCATCGATCTCAAGCCTCTGGTTCAATGCAAAATGCGCCGCTCAAGCGAACGGCGCAATCTAAAATTCCACTATAAGTGCATGATAGCACTGGGTCAATTGCCGATGGCGGCCCCCTTCATCAACCTGAGTCAAAACAGCGCATGGACGGCTGATTCGCGATGTTGGTAAGGTCTTGTTAACCCAAACTTCAGCCTCGCGATTAGCTGGGGAAAACGTAAAGAAATGCGAGGACTGTTTCTTGTAGTTGAGTCACCGCGTATAGTAGTGTCCGCTCATAAGAGCTACGACATGTAGCGTTTCAACGTCAAATACACATTTAAAACATTGAAATCATTTTCGGTGAAAGATGAGGGATTCGTAAAATGAACGAGATGCAGGCACCTCCTGTCATGGGCAATGAAAAAATGCCATGGACCGACGACCGCGTGGAAACTCTCAAGAAGCTGTGGACCGAGGGCCATTCCGCCAGCCAGATAGCCGCAAGGCTTGGCATGGGCGTCACCCGCAACGCCGTTATCGGCAAAGTGCACCGCCTGAACCTTTCAGGCCGTGTGACGCAGCCGCGCTCATCAGAGCCCAGGGCGCCGCGCAAAACCCGCGAGCCCAGCCATCCCGGCCGTCCCGCAAGTTCGCCGTCCATGCCAAGTGCGGGCAACACCGCCTTGAAAAGTTTCGTCCGCGCCGAACCAATGCAGCGCCAGATTACCCTGCCAGAGCCACAACCATTGCGGCTTGTCGATTTGCCAAAGGGCGGCCGCGTGACAATTCTCCACCTCTCGGACAAGACCTGCAAATGGCCTATCGGCGATCCAGGTTCGGAAGATTTCTGCTTCTGCGGCCATAGCCCCCGGGATAAATCGCCCTACTGCGAATACCACGCCAGAGCCGCCTACCAGCCGATGCAGGACCGCCGGCAAAGGAAGTTCGGGTAAGGGCAATTCACAAATATTGTCATTGCCCGGCTTGTTCCGGCAACCCGCCGTGCCGCAACGCAACTGTTTGAGCATGTCCCCTCATGGGTCCCCGCAATGAATGCGGAGGTGATGGGAGCGTGTTGAACTCAGGCCCGCCCAAACCTCTCGTCAAACGCATAATCCATGCTGCGCACCGTGCGGATGGCCAGCGGTGATGTCGCTTTGACTGCAAAACGAATCGCGTTAGGGCTTTATAGCTGAGGTGTTGTGATGAGACGGGCTAGGAAGATTCTGATTGGGTTGGCCGTTGTGGTGCTGGGCGGCTTTGCTTTTTTCAAGCTCAACTATCCAACTTGCATCTTCCTCTACAAACTCACCGCCGAAGTGATGACGCCCGAAGGCCTGAAAACCGGATCAAGTGTGATCGAGGTTTCATATTCGTCGGTCCACCCCATCCCGAATCCCGGTCGCTGGCGATCGGATAGTGTAACCGGAGAAGCCGTCTATGTTGATCTGGGCGGCGGCAAGAATTTGTTTGTGCTTTTGACAAATGGTAGATCCGGAAGAATTGAAAGAGACAGGGACTACTATGGAGGTGGCCGGAGCAGTGGCGATGGTGGGTCACTCAGGGCCATTACGTTGCCAATCAAGGTCTACGACCTAGAGCCAAGGCCGGGGCAAGAACGGGTCATGGCCCGGCAAGTTCGAAATTATCTTGGCGATGCCGCAAGGGTTGTTGAACCAAACAATTTGCCAACTCTTGCAACCTTCCGCGATATCAATGACCCTGACAGCGTTGAAGTTGCTCAACCGCAGGATTTGGCGGCCATCTTTGGCCAAGGGTATGATTTGAAGCGTGTCATTCTTCAGATAACCAGCGAACCGGTTTCTGAAGGAATTGAATCTTTATTGCGATGGCTTCCGGAAAAGAAGGCTGAATGGGAAAAAAGTATTTCCATCAGCATAGATGATCCGCTGATTAGAAGGCTCAACTACGATGCATTCAAGCAACCAATTAACTGGGAGTCCAAATAATGAACCGTGACTTAATGCTTGCCGTTTTGGCGATGGATTCGTACGAAACCAATGGCGATGGCGCTCAAATCGGAAATGCTACTATAGTAAGGAATTCCGACACTGGATCACAGACCGGTTTTAAGGGTGTTGCCTATAGCTACAATGGTGAAACAATTATTTCGTTTGCGGGAACGAATGACTTTTCTGACGTTTGGTATGGCTATGGTGGCGGTTTTGGCGTGGGCAGCACGCAGGCTGAGCAGGCTGCTGCGTTCTTTTGGGAGGTGAATGGAGGCGCTTCAGTTCCTTACTCGAGCAACGTCACGTTTACCGGGCACTCGTTGGGCGGAGGCATCGCTGGGCTGATGGCAGGACTCTATGGAAAGGAGGCCGTTGTCTTTGACAACATGGCCTAGGTGTTTAGTCGCGGCATTTGATGGGTTGGATTTAGTTTGAATCTTTGCGGCTGATTTGTCCAGCACTTGCAGATGAACTCGTACGCGGGCAGGCCCTTGAGGGCCTTGAGACGGCGGGCGAAGTTGTAGGCATCGACGAAGTCAGTGAGATGCTGGCGCAGTTGGTCGTGACTGTCGTAGTGATAGCGATGAACGGTCGCCTGTTTGATGGTGCGGTTCATGCGCTCAACCTGGCCATTGGTCCACGGATGCCTTGGCTTGGTGAGCCTGTGATCAATGTCATGAACGGCACAGGCGTGTTCGAAGGCATGGCACCAGAAGAGTTTGCCTTCAGCGATCATCTGCTTGATGTCAGTAGGCGTCCAGCTCTCACCTTTGGGGTCAGTGAACTGAACGCCATTGTCTGTGAGGACCGTGTGAACCTTGTAGGGAACGGCCTTAATAAGGTTCAGCAGGAACTGTTTGGCGATGGATCGTGTTGCCCGGTTGTGGAGTTCCACATAGGCAAACTTGCTGGTCCGGTCGATGGCAACAAAGAGATGAAGCTTGCCTTCTGCCGTTCTCACTTCGGCAATGTCGATATGGAAATAGCCAATCGGATAAGCCTTGAACTTCTTCTTCGGAGCCTTGTTGCCTTCAACATCCGGCAACCGTTCAATGCCATGGCGCTGAAAGCAGCGGTGCAGTGAAGAGCGTGTCAGGTGCGGGATTGTCGGTTGCAGGCCATAGAGGCAGTCATCCAGAGGCAAAAGCGTATAGCGCCGGAAGGCAACCACCACAGCTTCTTCCTCGGCTGTGAGGACTGTCGAGCGTGCCTCTTTCGGTCCGGTCTTGCGATCCGCCACTGTTTCGCGGTGCTTCCACTTCGACACCGTCTTCGGATTGACGCTATAGCGCTCAGCCAGCGCCCTCACGCTCTCTTGACTATGTTGTATCGCTCGACGGACTGCCTCAGTTGTCGTGGCGCTCCCGTGAAGAACCTGGCCCATAGTGCCTCCCTCCATTCGACGGTCAAAATCGTACCATCAAATATCGGGACTAAACACCTATGACAGTGCTATCAGCTGGACATACAACAATGCCACCCAGCCGTATGTGGTTGACCCGAACACCGGCGTAGTTGTGGTGGGCGAAGAAAACCCGCTCTATCAAGTCACTCGAGATACATATTATGGGGACGCAGAGCCAATTCCGCCAAATACGAGCCAGATCAGCGGCTGGCAGGTAAGCGGGCAAATTTTGCAGGGTACTCAAAGTACCGGTGCAGTTCTTGGCGGTGACCTTGACCTAGGGGGCTGGCTCGGACCTCTGGACCGTCACAGCATGTCGTTGCTTGTCACTCTCATGTATGCGGATCAAAACGTACAAAATCAGGACTGGAAGGAGTTGGCCGGTCCGCTTCTGGCCCAGCTCTTTGATTCTGAAATTGCCTCAGCTGCGGGAATAACCGGTGCCGTTTATCTAGGCACGATGATTGCCTATTCGGTGGTTTATCGAAGGTACACGCCCATTCGTCGACGCGGCGGTCCGCCCCATGTTTGGGGACGCAAATGAAATTGCCCCGTTGTTTGGCGAAGAGAGCAAATCCCTTGTCACAACGGACCTTTACAGTGATAGCACGAGCGAAAAGACTTTTGAAACGAGCCTTGGAAAGTTGATTGTGCAACACGCAGCGCAATTGGCCAAGGGCGCTGCAATAATGGAAGATGGCAAAGACAAAAGTATTGTAGTTGCGCTTGAAGCTAGTCAAGGCAACGAAGATAGTTATGTGGCGGTATCCGTTGACAAGGCGTCTTCGGCCTTCGACTGGCGCAACGAGCATTGTCGGTTTTGATGATTTGAAATCCAATGTGAAGGACCTTTTGCTGGCTTCACAAACCGTTGTTGAAGATGATGCCCAGGCGATGCTAGATGGCGTTAAGTTTGAATTGTCATTTCTCAAACGGGCGCTGTCAATGCCGCAGATGTGAAAGATGCGGTTGAGGCTGGGTATCACTTGAGCAATGCCGCTAAAGCTGGGGCACTTGTCATTGGGACAACAGAGAACGATATATAACGGAAATTGCCAATGGCGATTTCCAGATTGGATGCAAGGGCACAGACACCCTTGTGGTGATGATGGCAAGGATGCACTTTATGGCGGGGATGGGGCTGATGTTCTCGTTCTGGGCAAGATTGACGGGCAGAATGAAGGCGAGGAGGGCGCTGAAGCGGAACCTGAAGTTATAGATGGCGGCGCGGGAACTGACTATTTGGTAGTCACGGGCGCTGAGGGCGGCACGGTACTCGTGTCGGAAGGCGATACTGATGACCGTCTGTTGGTTCACTCATCAATAGTTAGTGTACAAAGCGCGCCGAGTGGAAATATCCCGCTATTTGCGCTTCTGGGAGGCGTTTACATATCTGAATTGCTGCCTGGTGAGGAGATGAGTGCGCTTAGGGATAAAAATTTGTTTTACGATAGCCCAACTGGTGAGGCAGGCACTGGCGAAGAATACAGGTTATGGCTCTATGCAGATGGGGTCTGGGGTTTGGATGCCGCCCAATCGGATATTGCCGGCTTGATTGAATACCGCCACTTTACTGGGGACGGCAGATTGGAAATCTTCATCTACGCCAATTTCGAGGATGGCCCTCCTATTTCAACAATTGTTATCAAGGACTTTGAATCTGGAGACTACGGCATCGAACTTCCAGGAATATTTTTTACGACTACAGTTCTTGATGGCGACCCGGAGCAAGGTCAACCAACATTTGTGGTCAATGAGGGGGAAGTTAGTGCGGTAAATGCAGCGCTTATCCGTATCAATGGCGAATCTGATAACTACAGTATTTCGTCGAGTGGTGGTGTGAGTCAAAATCGCATGATGGCGTTTTCTGCTGCTGCACTCAGCGCACCAGAAATCACCGCCGGCAACCTCATCATGGCGATTGATGGCGGAGATGAGATTGACCGGCTGGTGGGCATTGATGTCTCAGAAGTCATGCATGGCAATGGCGAGAATGATACGCTGATTGGCGCTGGCGGTGATGACCAGATGTTTCGCGATGCGGGTAATGATCGCCTGGTGGGTGGTGCAGGCGCTGACACCCTTGATGGCGGCGATGGCATCGACCGCGCGGATTATTCTGACTCGGCGATGGGTATTGCGGTTGACCTCTTGCTCGGCGCGGGAGCGGGCGGAGACGCGGAAGGCGATACGCTGGCCAGCATTGAATATGTGTTTGGCTCCGCCCATGTGGACCAAATAACCGGTGATGACAATGTGAACCGCCTTGTTGGGAATGGCGGGAATGACATGCTGAATGGCGGCGCTGGCAATGACATTCTCATTGGCGGGCTCGGCGGGGACACATTGATCGGCGGTGCGGGTGACCGCGACGCGGCCGACTACCGCGAGGCGGCAGAAGCTGTGGTGCTGAACCTTGCCACGGGCGGTACTGGCGGTGAAGCCTCAGGCGATACATTCTCTGGCATCGAATATGTTTATGGCTCGGCCTTTGCTGACGGTATCATGGGAAATTCAGCTATCAACCGCATTGTGGCTGGCGCTGGCAATGATGTACTTAATGGTGCAGGCGGCAATGATTATCTGCTGGGTGAAGCGGGTGATGACAGCATGACAGGCGGCGCTGGTGCCGATGTGTTTGTCTTTGACCTGCTTTCCGGCGATGACACGATTGTGGATTTCTGGGCGGGGCAGGGGCGCACAGACCGCATCCAGTTCACCGGCGGGCAGTTTGCGGATTACGCCAGTGTTTTGAACCATGCCGCCAACAGCGCATCAGGTGTTGTTATCGCAATCGATAGCGAGGATTCAATAACGCTTGCCGGATTGCAGCTTTCGCAACTCCGCGCCGATGATTTCCTGTTCGCCTAAGCCTGCCCAAATCTCTCGTCAAACGCGTATCCCATGCTGCGCACCGTGCGGATGGGGTCGCTTTCTCTTCCGCGTTGCAGGGATTTGCGCAGGCGGCCCACATGCACATCAACGGTGCGCTCATCCACATAGATGTCGCGGCCCCACACGGCGTCCAGCAGTTGCGTGCGCGAATAAACCCGGCCCGGATTCTGCATCAGGTGTTCGAGCAGGCGGAATTCAGTGGGTGACAGGTTGATGTCGCGTTTTGATCGCGTCACCCGCCGCGCGCGGCGGTCCAAGGCGATATCACCCGCATTCAAAATTTCAGCCACCGCATCGGGATTAACCCGGCGCAATATGGTGCGCACCCGCGCCAGAAGCTCCGGCACTGAAAAAGGCTTCACCAGATAATCATCGGCGCCCGTGGCGAGGCCCCGCACGCGCTCATTCTCTTCGCCGCGCGCCGTCAGCATGATAATGGGAATATCGCGCGTTTCAGGCCGCACCCGCAGCAGGCGGCACACTTCAATGCCGGAAATGCCAGGCAGCATCCAATCAAGAATGATGAGATCGGGCCGCTCTTCGCCAACCAAATGCGCCACATCTTCGCCTTGGGCCGTTGCCCGCACGCGGTAGCCCTCAGCCTCAAAATTATAGCTCAAGAGGATCTGAATGGGCTCTTCATCTTCGACAATCAGGATCGATGCAGACATATCGGGCCTTAACGCTTCAGGTTGATATTCGTTGTGCTGGTCGAGTCTTTCTTCGGCCGTTCCTCATTGATGGTCTTGCCATGCACCAGGAAGTAGATGTTTTCGGCAATGTTGGTGGTGTGGTCGCCGATGCGCTCCATGTTCTTGGTGCCAAACAGCAAATGCGTACAGGGGCTAATCATCCGCGGGTCTTCCATCATGTAGGTCAGCAGTTCGCGGAATATGGAATTGTAGAGCGCGTCGATTTCCTCATCCGAACGCCAGACCTGAATGGCCTTGTCCGCATCATTCTGGGTATAGGCGTCAAGAACGTTGCGCAATTGCTCCTGCGCCATGCTGCCCATGCGGGTGAGGCCTGAAACCAGCTTGCGTGGCATCTGTTCGGAAATTGCGTGGGTGCGCTTGGCCGTATTCTTGGCCAGATCGCCGATGCGCTCAAGATCAGCTGCGATGCGGATGGTGACGATGATCTGCCGCAAATCCTGCGCCATGGGCTGGCGCTTGGCGATGGTGAGAATGGCTTTCTCTTCGATCTGCTGCTCGAGAACATCAATCTTGTCATCGCCTGCAATTACCAGGTCGGCCAGCCTGCCGTCACGCTTGGCGACCGCGTCAATGGCATTGGCCAACTGCTCTTCGGCAAGCCCGCCCATCTGCGCCACCAGGGTCTTGAGATTGGCGAGATCGTCGTCGTAGGATTTAACGGTATGGTCAGACATGGTGGTCTCCAGAAATTCAATTAGCCGAAGCGGCCCGTAATGTAATCTTGCGTCCGCTTGTCGCGTGGCGTGGTGAACATGTCGTCGGTGTCGCCGAATTCAACCAGGTTGCCCAGATGGAAAAACGCCGTGAGCTGTGAAACGCGCGCCGCCTGCTGCATGGAGTGGGTGACGATGATGATGCAGTAGTTCTTCCGGATCTCGTCAATCAGCTCTTCGATGCGGGCGGAGGCAATGGGATCAAGTGCCGAGCAGGGCTCATCCATCAGGATGATTTCAGGGTTGACCGCAATGGCGCGCGCGATGCACAGGCGTTGCTGCTGTCCGCCGGAAAGGCCGGTGCCGGATTGCTGCAAGCGGTCTTTAACCTCTTCAAAGAGGCCGGCCTTCTTCAGGCTGTTGACCACGATTTCTTCAAGGTCGGTCTTGGATTTTGCAATGCCGTGAATGCGGGGGCCATAGGCCACGTTTTCGAAAATTGATTTTGGAAACGGGTTTGGCTTCTGGAACACCATGCCAACCCGGGCGCGCAGCTGCACCACGTCGAGGTCGCGGTCATAGATATCCTTGCCGTCTACAAGGATTTCGCCCGTCACGCGGCAGCCATCTATCGTGTCGTTCATCCGGTTGATGGAGCGCAGGAAGGTCGACTTGCCGCAGCCTGAAGGCCCGATGAAGGCTGAAACGGCACGGTCCGGAATGTCAATCGACAGATGCTTAATGGCATGCTTGTCGCCATAATAGACATTGACATCCTTGGCGACGATTTTGGTTTCGCGCTGGTTAAGTATGCGGGCGCTGGACTGGACAGTTGGCTGTTTCGGGCATGGCATCCATGACGGTTTCCTGACGTTTGTGTTACCAGCGCCGTTCAAAGCGCTTGCGAAGATAGATGGCGACGGCGTTGAGGCAGAACAGAATAACAAGCAGAACGATGATGGCCGCCGCCGTGCGCGACTGGAAAGCGATTTCCGGCAGGTCGGACCAGAGATAGATCTGCACCGGCAGAACCGTTGCGGCTTCCGTGAAGCCCTTGGGCACGTCGACAATGAAGGCCACCATGCCGATCATGAGAAGCGGGGCGGTTTCGCCCAGCGCCCGCGCCACACCCAGAATGGTGCCGGTAAGAATGCCGGGCATCGCCAGCGGCAGCACATGGTGGAACACCGCCTGCTGGTGCGAGGCGCCAACGCCAAGGGCTGCTTCCTTGATGGAGGGGGGAACGGCTTTCAGGGCGGCGCGCGAGGCAATGATGATGGTGGGCAGCACCAGAAGCGCCAGCACGAGGCCGCCAACCAGCGGAGCCGAGCGCGGCAGGCCAAAGAAATTGATGAATACCGCAAGACCTAGAAGGCCGAAAATGATCGAAGGAACGGCTGCCAGATTGTTGATGTTCACTTCGATGAGTTCGGTCCACCTGTTCTTGGGCGCAAACTCCTCGAGGTAAACCGCGGCGGCAATGCCTAAGGGAACGCTCAGCGACAGGGTCATCACAAGGGTGAGCAAGGATCCGATGATGGCACCCCGCAAACCTGCAAGCTCGGGTTCGCGCGAGTCGCCCGATGTGAAAAAGCGCGTGGCAAAGCTGCTGCTGACAATGTTCTTGTCGCGCAGGGATTCAAGCCAAACGGCAGTTCTGTCATCGAGGCGGCGATTGGCTTCGGCTTCCGAGAACGTGAGAATGTTCCAGTTGCCGCCGACCAGCGTGTTCAGCGTGTCGGGTGCAATCAGTGCCTCGCCAATGGCGCTAGAGGCATCAACACGCGTGAGGCGGAGTGCACCGCCCTGGGTGCGGATGATCTGGCCGACGGCCAACTGGCTCAAGTCGCCGGTGAACAGATAATCCTCGCCGCTCTTCGCCATCTGCACATTGGTTTTGCCAGCAATCTGCGTTGTCCTGGTGATCATGCCCTTGAAATAAAGGTCCGCATCATCGGAGAGCAGCGCGTCGGTCGTCAATTTGGTGCCAATGCTGGCAGGGTTTGCCAGCACGGCGGCGCGCAGATCATCGGCAGCGCCAACTGAAATGAGGGAATTGAGCTTCTTGCGTTCGGCGCGCGAGGTGACATTTGGAAAGCTGTCGCGCAGGCTGTCGCGGATCAAAGCGGTAAAATCAGCCTTTGCAATGTCATTGGCATCAATTTTGGCGGGATCGAGGTTAACCTCAAGGGTCACCTTGTTTTCAAAGAAGCTGGGCCACGCCTTGATGCCGATATCGGCAATCAGATACACAAGGAACAGCACGGATATAACAAGCGCTGCAGCACCGTAATAGCGGAAGCGGCGTTCACTGCCATAGCGCAGCGCCAGTAGCTTGGGGTCGCTCTTGCTGGCGTAATCAATCATATTGTTCACGGTATTTCTGCACGGTACGGAGTGCCACGTAATTCAGGATAAGGGTGAAGCAGAACAGTACAAAGCCCAGCGCGAAGGCGGAAAGAGTTTTGGCGGAGTCAAATTCCTGGTCGCCCACCAGCAGCGTGGCGATCTGCACGGTGATGGTGGTAACCGCATCCAGCGGGTTGACGCTGAGGTTGGCGGCAAGGCCCGCCGCCATCACCACAATCATGGTTTCGCCAACCGCGCGCGAAATCGCCAGCATGAAGGCCGATACGATGCCAGGCAATGCGGCGGGCAGGACCACACGCTTGATGGTTTCCGACTTGGTGGCCCCCATGGCATAGGAGCCGTCGCGCAAGGTTTGCGGAACCGAATTGATGATGTCGTCCGCCAGCGAGGAAATCAGCGGCACAATCATCATGCCCATGACGAGGCCGGCAGCCAGCGCCGACTCGGAAGCAACGGTGAGCCCCATGGCTTCGCCGCTGTTGCGGATAAGCGGTGCCACGGTGAGGGCTGCAAAGAACCCCAGCACAACCGTTGGCACGCCCGCGAGAATTTCAAGCAAGGGTTTCAAGCACGCCGCGCATTTCGCGGCTCGCATATTCGGCCATGTAGATCGCTGAAAATAGCCCAAGCGGCCCGGCAACGATGATGGCAATCAGCGTAATGAGAAGTGTTCCGACGAGAAGCGGAATAAATCCGAATGACGGCGGCGTTGAAGTTGGCGCCCAGTGCGTGCCAAACAGGAATTCAATGGGCGACACTTCGCGGAAGAAAGCAATCGTTTCGATGAGAACGGAAAACACAATGCCAATGGTGGTGAGAACGGCAACGCCGGAGCTTGCAATGAGAACGATCTTGACGAGGCGTTCAAACAGGTTGCGTGCGCGGAAGCTTTGCGAGATTTTTGGGATAGGTCGCGGCAATTGCCGCTGTGCCCAAAACTGCCGCCACGCAGGGGCATGGCAAATGAATTAGCGCCGCCACCCAGGGTGAAAACAAGTGCCGTAACTGCCGCTGTGGCAAAACCCATCGAAGCAAGCAGCAATCCATGATAGGCGGGAAGCGAATGCAGCCGGTCAGCGCCCGCGACACGGAGATTTTGCGCCCGCATGCGGCCCGCAAAGAAGCCGATCACCGTCAGCGCCGCAATGATCAATAATGTCCAAGCAGTCATTGCTTACACGCCCTGTTTAATTATTGAATCCGCCTCTTGCGGGCGGATTGTTCGAATGGGGCCGGTTGGTACATCCGCAAAGCCAGCCCCATTCGTCTTATCAGGTCTTGTTACTTAAGACCGTCAACTTTCAGTGCGTCCATGGCGAGAGCCATGGCACGGGACTTTTCCGCATCTGCGCCTGGCAGCGTGATCAGCCCCTTGTCAGCGAGATAGCCATCTTCGCCGATGGCTTTCTCGGAAACATATTCGGCCACGTATTCCGCCATGCCGGGAACCGTTCCAACATGCTGCTTCTTGCCATAGACGTAAAGTGGGCGGGCCATTTTGTAATCGCCCGAGGCAACTGTTTCGTAGGAAGGCGCAACACCATCAACTTCAGTGCCCTTGAGGGTGCTGGCATTTTCTTCGAGGAAGGAAAACCCGAAAATGCCAAGTGCGGCAGGGTTGGCCTGCAGTTTCTGCACGATGAGATTGTCATTTTCGCCGGCTTCCACATAGGCGCCATCTTCACGGATGGATTTCCATACGGCCTCAAAGGCCTTGGCATCTGATTTCTTCAATTCCTCAAGCGACTTGAATTTGGCCGCACCGGGCTCCATGGCGAGTTCAACAAATGAATCGCGGGTGCCGGAGGTTGGCGGCGGACCCAAAACCTCAATTTTTGCGGCGGGCAATGAAGGGTCAATGTCACTCCACATCTTGTAGGGGTTGTCGACAAGCTTGCCATCCTTGTCAGGAACCTGTTTGGCCAAGGCCATGAAAATCTGCTGCTTGGTCAGTTTCATCTCGGGCGCTTCCTTGGAAGCGGCGAGTGTGAGGCCGTCAAAACCGATCTTGATTTCAACGATATCGGTCACGCCATTCTTGGCGCAATCTTCGAATTCGCTCTTCTTGATGCGGCGCGAGGCGTTGGTAAAGTCTGGGTTTGCTTCGCCCACACCGGCGCAGAACAGCTTCATGCCGCCACCGGTGCCGGTTGATTCAACCACTGGCGTCTTCATGCCGGAGGTCTTGCCAAAGTTTTCTGCGACCGCTGTGGTGAAAGGATAGACCGTTGATGAGCCAACAATGCGGATCTGGTCACGGGCCAATGCCGGACCAGCGAAAAGTGCAATCGCACTCGCTGCTATAAGGAATTTTTTCATTTTGCCTTCTCCATGTGAACTAACAAGGCCGGAACCTAGTAAGCAATGATGATGGTTATGCAACACTTTCATCACATATTTATGACAGTTCAAGATATTGTAATATATAGGTTTATATCGACGGCAGGCGAATTTTGAAAATGCTGCCCTGGCCCGGCTCGGAGGTGACGATGAGCTTGCCGCGGTGGCGGTTAAGGATATGCTTGACGATCGCGAGGCCCAATCCCGTGCCGCCGCGTGATCGGCTTTCCTGTATGCTGATGCGGTAAAATCTTTCGGTGAGCCGGGGGATATGTTCGGGCGCGATCCCCGGTCCCTGGTCAATGACTGAAAGCGAGACAAATCCCGGTTCAACGTCGCCACCAATGCGAACCGTTTTATCGGGGCCGGAATATTTGATGGCATTTTCAACGAGATTGAGCACCACCTGCACCAGCTCGTCGTGATCGCCTTCCACATTCAATGGCTGCGGGCAATTCAAATTCGAGTTCAACTTTTTCTTCGCGGGCCATGGGAGCAAGCGAGTCGCCCACATGCTGCGCGATCTGGGCGAGGTCGACGCGGCCAGAGGGGCGCAAATGGGCATTCATTTCAATGCGCGAAAGTGAAAGCAGGTCATCAATGAGCCGCTTCATGCGCTCAGCTTGTCCGCGCATCAGGTTCAGGAATTTCTCCCGGGCCTTCTCGTCGGCCTTGGCGGCGCCCAGCAGGGTTTCAATGAACCCGGAAAGCGAGGCCAAGGGCGTGCGCAGCTCGTGGCTGGCATTGGCCACGAAGTCCGAACGCATTCGCTCAATCTGCTGTTCGCGCGTCAGGTCTTTCACCACCAGCAGCATGGCAGCAGCTTCCGGCGAAGCGGCCGCCATCGGCGAAATGTAAACTTCGTAGCTGCGCGGCAGCGGCCCCCGCGATTCATATTCAACGCGCGTGGTTACATTCTGCGAAATCGCCTCGAGGACAGCGGGCGCACGAATAGCGTGTGAAATATGCATTCCTGCGGTGATGGTGCCCAGCATGGCTTGAGCATGGCTGTTCGCCCTGATAATAATTCCCTGGGCGTTCAGGATGAGGACGGGATCTGGCAGTGCGGCAACGAGTGAATCGATCCCATGCAAATCCGGGATTTCCTGCGCTGACAATTCAGCAGGGGCAGTTTTATGCGCATTCCACGGCCAAACCATAGATGCAATTAGACGTTTCGGGGTCATTCGTGCAAGTCTCAAAACCATGACACTGCAAAACATCGATGAAGGCATGATGACCTTCTACAAGGAGCTTTCGAGGCATTCCCCGCCAGAAAGCGCTGGCTGGCCGCTGGCTGGAACAGCGCAAAGCCTGGGATGATGTGTGCCGCCTGTTCCGCGCGCCCCGGCCAGAACGTTTAATGGTTGAAGATATCAACATTGATGGTGTTCACGTGCGCATTTTCCGCCCACCCGGCGAAGCGCCCAAACCAGCGGTGATTTACTTCCATGGTGGCGGCTGGGTTCTGGGTTCCTGCGAAACCCATGACGACATGTGCGCCGAAATGGCCGATGGTGCCGATTGCGTTGTGGTGCTGGTCGATTACCGCCTGGCCCCGGAAAACCCGCACCCCGCCCAGCTTGAGGATTCGCTGAAAGTGCTGTTGTGGATGCGAAGCGCTGGCCGCGCCTTTGGCATTGACCCCGAACGTATTGTTGGCGCTGGCGATAGCGCAGGCGGACAGATGACCGTTGGCCTGTGTCTGGCCTTGCGGGATTTTGGCGCGCCGCAGCTGGTGGGCCAGGTCCTGATTTATCCCGTGTTCGGCGCCGATGTGAACACGCCGTCCTACATCCGCAATGCTGAAGCACCCTGCCTCACCAAGCCTGAAATGATTTTCTATCTCGACAGTTTTTTGGGGCCAAAGGGAAATCCGAACTGGGATGATCCCAAGGCTGTTCCCAATCTTGCGGCAAATCTCGAAGGCCTGCCACCCGCCTTCATCGCCGTTGCCGCCCATGATCCGCTGTTTGACGACGGTATTATTTTCCATGGGAAATTGCAGGCCGCCGGAATTTCCTCACGCTTGCGCGAAGAACCGGCCCTGGCGCACTCCTACATGCGGGCAAGGCATGTGAGCGCGCCCGCAAAAAAGGGCTTCAACGCCATTGTTGAAGCCCTGAAAAGTCTTGGCCACCGCGAATGCCTGCCGGATTAAAGCATTGTTACCGTGGCGCCCTGCTTCACAAACTTATAAAGCTCGGTCACATCCTCATTCAGCATGCGGATGCAGCCTGAAGAGGCGGACTTGCCGATGGACTTCGGCTCGTTGGTGCCATGGATGCGGTAGATCGACGAACCCAGATAGATGGCGCGGGCGCCGAGCGGGTTCTTGGGGCCGCCTTCCATGAAGGCGGGAAGCTCTGGGTGGCGTGCGCGCATTTGTGTCGGCGGGCGCCAATCCGGCCATGTGGTCTTGAAGCTCACCTTGTGGGTGCCCGACCATTCAAATCCCTTGCGCGCCGTTGCAACGCGGTACTTTACGGCCTTGCCATTGCCCAGAACGTAGAACAGGACGTTTTTCTTGCTGTTGATGACGATGGAGCCGGGGGTCATTGAAGTCGAATAGTTGACGATCTGGCCACGCTTGAATTGGGGTTGGGCCACTTCCTTCAATGCTGTTGGCGTGATGTCATCCTGCGATACGGCAGCAACCAGAACAACACCAGCGAAGGGTTTGGGCGATTGGGCCTGGGCAGCGGTTGCCATGAGACTGGCGAAGAGTGCAGCGGCGGCGAATTTTGTGAAGATGTTGGTCATTTGAGTTACCCTCTCGACTGGATTTGATGCTGCAGTATTACGAGGGGCTGCCTGAACTCATCCTGAGCGGGGCGTTTATCTGCCATTCATATTCCGTCCTTGCATCATTGAACGGGCGGGTTAGGCTGATAGTTCCATGACTGACCCCCTTGAAACCAAATATGCCGCGCTGAAAGACCCCGGAATCCGCAGCTTTATGATTGCAGGCGAGCGGTTTTACCCCGCCGATGCGGTTGATTTCACCATGGCCCAGCAGCGCGAATTCTATGATAAATATTGCGCCCACTTCCGGAAACCGCGGCCCTCCGGCATTAGAACTAATGACTTTTCCGTCGGTGCCGTACCCTGCCGCCTTTACCAGCCCCAGGCCGATAAGGCCGGTTCCGTGATGCTTTATCTCCATGGCGGCGGCTATGTCCTGGGTGGCCTCGAAAGCCATGACGACGTTTGTGCTGAATTAGCTGACCGGGCAGGAATGGCCGTTGTGGGCGTGGGTTACCGGCTTGCGCCTGAACACCCGTTCCCGGCAGCTTTTGATGATGCCTGGGCGGTGCTGCAATATCTGTCCACGCGCCATGACCGGCTGATTGTCGGCGGCGATAGCGCAGGGGGCAATCTGGCGGCGGCCATCAGCCTGAAAGCAAGAGACGAGGGCGGCCCCGAAATTTCTGGCCAGGTTTTGATTTATCCCGGCCTTGGCGGCGATGTGACAGCGGGTTCCTATGTCAGCCAAGCCAAGGCACCGGGGCTTTCAACCAAGGATGTTCTGTATTACCGCGAAATCTATCAGGGCGGCAGCAGCAAATTTGCCGAACCCCTGCGCGAAACGAATTTCAAGGATTTGCCACCGGCCTTCATGGTGGCAGCAGGGCTTGATCCCCTGCATGATGATTGTGAAAACTTCGCCGCAAAACTCAAAAGCGCTGGGGTTGCCGCAACGGTTCGCCATGAGCCGCTTTTGGTGCATGCTTTTCTGCGGGCGCGACATATGAGTGAACCTGCGCGCGAAAGCTTCTCTGCTATAGTCGACGCAACACGCCAATTTGCCTATCACCAAGGATGAGGACTTCATGACGATCAAGACCATCAAGAAATTCCCCCACAAAACCAAAGAAGTGGAGAATTTCTGGATTCCCCTGTCAGACGGCGTGAAGCTCGCGGCCCGCATGTGGATTCCCGTGGATGCGGAAAAAAAGCCGGTGCCTGCGGTGCTGGAATATTTGCCTTACCGCAAACGCGACGGCACCATTGTGCGTGATGCGCTGACCCATCCTTATTTTGCTGGGCATGGCTATGCCGCCATCCGCGTTGATATGCGCGGCAATGGTGACAGTGAGGGCGTGATGCTGGATGAATACGCCAAGCAGGAGCAGGATGACGCGCTTGAAGTCATTGCCTGGATCGCGCGGCAGAAATGGTCCAACGGGAAAGTTGGCATGTTCGGCATTTCATGGGGCGGCTTTAACGCGCTGCAGGTGGCGGCCCGCAAACCGCCAGCCCTCAAGGCCATCGTGACGATCTGCTCCACCGATGACCGCTATGAGGATGATATTCATTATAAGGGCGGCACCCTGCTGAATGAGAATCTCGGCTGGGCCGCAACCATGCTGGCCTACTCATCGCGCCCGCCCGACCCGGAAATTGTTGGCGCGAAATGGCGCAAGATGTGGATGGAGCGCCTGAAGGCGGAGCCTTTTCTTGTCATTCCCTGGCTGCAGCATCCACATCGCGACGCCTATTGGAAGCACGGCTCAGTCTGCGAAAATTTTTCAGCGATTGAAGCGCCAACACTGGTCGTGGGCGGCTGGAACGATGCCTATTCCAACGCTGTGCCGCGGTTGATGAAAGGCCTGCGCACCACGCGCAAAGCCATCATTGGCCCGTGGGCCCATAAATATCCGCATTTCGCCGTTCCGGAACCCCGCATTGGAATCCTGCAGGAAATGTTGCGCTGGTGGGATCAGTGGTTGAAGGATGAGGCAACCGGCGTTTCCAGGGATCCGGATTACCGGATTTACGTGTTGGATGCGGAAAAACCCAGTATGTCCAAAACAAAATTGCCCGGTCGCTGGATTGCTGACTCGGCCTGGGGCCTCGGCAACACGGATGTGAAAAAATGGTTCCTCACCGAAAACGGTATTTCGGGTGCCGCTGGCACAGAAAAAGCCCTTACCATTTCATCGAAGCAAACCACCGGCGGTGACGGCGGCGAATATTGCATCATCTGGCTTGGCCCTGAATTTGCGGGCGATCAGGCCGCAGACGATGCGCAATCCATCACCTTCGACTCGCCTGTTCTGAAAACCGCGATGGATATCGTTGGCCAGCCGGAGGTTGAGATCGAATTCAGCGTAGACAAGCCCGTGGCATCCGTCGCCATCCGGTTGAATGATGTGTGGCCCAGCGGCGAAGTTTCGCGCATTACCTATCATTTGCAAAATCTTTGCATGCGCAACAGCCGCGAAACGCCAACGGCACTGAACCCCGGCCAGCGCTACACCATGAAGATAAAACTGGATGACATCGCCTGGCGCGTGCCCGATGGCCATAAAATCCGGGTCAGCATTTCAACAAGTTACTTCCCCATGATGTGGCCAGCGCCAGAAGCTGTGACGCTTACGGTTTATGCCGGCAAATCAGCCCTGCATCTGCCGGTGCGCAAAACCATTGAGAATGAAGCGCCGGTTGTATGGCCCGCCTCCCAAGCCGCCGAGCCGGTGAAACTCAAACAGCTGCGCAAGCCGTTTCACAAACGCGAGACGACTGTTGATCCCAAAACCGGCGAACAGAAACTGGAGATCATCGATGATTTCGGTTCCAACGAAATTGTGGCGCATGGCCTGCAAACCGGATCAATCGCGCGCGAGCATTACGCAATTCTTCCCGATGATCCCTTGTCGGCCAAAATGGAAACCCATTGGACGGAGGAGCTGAAGCGGGGTAAGTGGCAGGTGCGGACCGAGACCTATGGCAGGCTCACCGCTACCAAAACCCATTGGATCGTATGGGGAAAAATTGATGCGTTCGAGGGCAAAAAGAAAGTGTTTACCAAGGAATTCAACGAGGAGATTGAGCGGAAGCTGCAGTGATCTATGGCGGGGCCAATGCCGTAACAAGGGCCTTGAAACCTGCTGGACCGCTTGAATGTTTGCCGTGTCGCTGCCCATGATTGAGAAGGCTCAAAGCTCCGCGTCGCGCAAATCCCATGAATCCCATGGGGCTTTGCTGGCACGCGTTGCCGCGTTGCACGACCGTGCGGCGTTCGCGGCCCTGTTTGACCATTTCGCGCCGCGGGTAAAAAGCTTCATGCTGCGCAAGGGTGCCACCGCCGAACTGGCCGAAGACCTCGTGCAGGAAACCATGATCGCGGTATGGACCAAGGCCAGCCAGTATGCGCCCGAGCGCGGCGCTGCCTCCACCTGGGTTTTCACCATTGCGCGCAACCTGCGCATTGACCGGTTGCGCCGCGAATCCTCGGCCCACTTTGTCGATCTCGAAAATTTCGATGTGCCGTCGGAAGCTGATCCGGGCGATGAAACCATCAACCGCACCCAGGAAGACAGCCAGGTAACCCTGGCGCTGGCCCAAATCCCGGTGGAGCAGCGCGAGCTTCTGTTGCTTTCCTATGTTGAGGATCTGCCGCACGCCCAAATTGCCCTGCGCATGAAATTGCCGCTGGGCACCGTGAAATCGCGCATCCGCCTGGCCTATCGCCGCTTGCGCAAACTCCTGGAGGCGGTGAATTGAGCATCATTCACCATCTGGATGAAGCCACCATTATGGCTTATGCGGCTGGAACTCTGGGCGAGGCCCTGAGCGTTGTTGCGGCAGCCCACATCAGCATGTGCGGCGCCTGCCACGAAGCCGTGCGCGCCGCAGAGCAGGTCGGCGGTGAAATTCTCGACGGCCTGGAAACCTCTGCCGTATCGGACGTCTGCCGCGCCGCGACCCTGGCAAGCCTTGACGGTGCGCCGGCAAAATCAAAAACGCGTGCATCAAAAAGCCAGTTGCCGCCAACCCTGCAACGGTTGCTCGACGGCCGCAGCTACAGTGAATTGCGCTGGCGCAAAAAGGCCCCCGGCGTTTCCGTTGTTGAGTTGCCCCTGTCAAAGGGCGCCAAGGGATCAGTCAAACTCATGTCCATTGCTGCTGGCATGAGCATGCTGGAGCATGGCCATGGCGGCGAAGAGCTCACCTTGGTGTTGCAGGGGTCGTTCAAGGACAAGACGGGCCGCTTTGCCAAGGGCGATATCGCCGACCTTGACGAGGACACGGAGCATTGCCCCATCATCGAGGAAGGTGAAACCTGCATCTGCCTTTTCGCCACCGAAGCGCCGTCGCGTTACAAGACGTTCATCGGCCGGTTGTTGCAGCCGTTTTTGGGGATTTAAGCGGGTTTCCTCAGCTTGTAGATGCCGACATCAACGACGGATTCGGCAAAGCCCGCTTCGCAGTAGGAAAGATAGAGCTTCCACAGCCGCTTGAACCGGTCATCAAAGCCAAGCTTGACCACGTCCGGCCACACGGTTTCAAAACGGTCATGCCACATGCGTAATGTGGCGGCATAGCTTTGGCCGAAGGTTTCCGCGCGTTCCAGTATCAGGCCGGCTTTGGCGGCCTGTTCTTTCATGATTGTCTTGGTAAGCAGCATGCCGCCGGGAAACACATAGCGCTGGATGAAATCCACCCCTGACCGGTAGGAGTCGTAATTGGCCTCTGAAATTGTAATGCCTTGAATGGCGGCAATGCCCCCGGGTTTCAGGCGATTGTAAAGCGTGCGGAAATAGGTGGGCCAATGGGCCTCGCCCACCGCTTCAATCATTTCAATGGAGGCAATGGCGTCAAATACGCCCGCCGTGTCGCGGTAATCCTCAAAGTGAAAGCTGCATTTTTTATCTAGTTTTGCTTTGGCTATGCGTTCCTGTGCGTAGGCCAGTTGCTCTTTTGAAAGCGTAATGCCGCGCACATTGGCTTGCTTTTTTCCGGCTTCTTCGGCAAAGCCGCCCCAGCCCGAACCAATTTCGAGAATTTGGTCATTGGGTTTAATCTCAAGCGCATCCATCACGCGCGCATATTTGTGCTGCTGCGCGGCCTCAAGGCTGTTGCCCGCCCCATCAAACACCGCCGATGAATAGGTCATCGTCTCGTCAAGCCACAGCTTATAGAAATCATTGCCGAGATCGTAGTGGGCTGAAATGTTCTCTTTTGCCCCCTCTTGGTCATTGTCCCTCGCCTTGTGCCAGAACTTGTCGAACCAGCTTGCCGAGAACAAGCCGGCCGATGCGTTATCAAGCGCATTGCGGTTGGCCAGATAGAACTTGAACAACAAGGTAGGGTCGCTGCTTTCAACGTCGCCCGCCATATAGCATTCAAAGAAACCGAGTTGGGCGCGCTTGACGCTGGCCCAGATGACTTTGAAGTTATGAAGTGTGAGGTCGGCAGCGTAGCCTTCTCTGGGATTGCCCAAAACAAGTTTTTGGCCCGATGGCAATGTGAGGGTGAGGGATCCTTTGATTTGGCTGGGAAACAGTTTCTTGCCGAGGCTGACAATCAGTCCGCCAAGCAATCCATCCCTTTTATGCGGCGCAGTTGTTTCAGCCACTGCCCAATTCCCATGTTTTTGCCTGTACAGACCTTAAATCTGATAATTTAGGCTGTGAAGGGGCAACGTCAAGTACGCGCTTCGACAGCCGCACGTGTGTCGCTCCCTTTGACTATACGGTCGTTTTTTCATTCAGGTTTCAGGGCCTTAGGATCATTTTACTCACCTATTTGTAATCGACGTGGGCATTGACGGATTTGCATTTGCGTGAGAGGTTGGTAATTCTAAAGGGACAGTCAAAAGTCCCTAATCGAATAAGAAGAAGACGGGGAACGGCTAAGTTTATGTGCGGCACAGGGTTCGCCGCAAGGCTCCTTATGCCCAGCATCCTTCTTCTCCGACCCCAAGAATTATCTGGTCACCAAGGAGAAAACGCATGACCGAATTTGAAATGAGATTGAAGCAGGCAGCAAAAGCTGTTGGCCAGGGAAAGCTGTCGCGCCGCGACTTCATGAGCTATGCCCTTTCCGTTGGCATCACCGCTGCCGCCGCAAACACCATGTTTGCCACTGCAGCCCGCGCTGAACCCAAGAAGGGCGGCATTTTCAAGACCGCCATCGGCCATGGCCAAACCACTGACTCGCTTGATCCAGCCACCTGGTCCAACGGCTTCACCGCTCGCTTTCGGCAAGTCCGTTATGGGCGCGGCGCTGGTGCAGGTTGATTCAGAAGAACGATTGCCCAACCCCATGTGGCTGAAAGCTTCGAGCCAGCCGATGGCGCCAAGAAATGGATTGTCAAGATCCGCAAGGGCATCACTTTCCATGATGGCCGCTCGCTCACATCTGAAGATGTCGTAAACACCATCAACTATCACATCGGCGCTGATTCAAAGTCTCCTGCCAAGTCGGTTCTCTCGTCCATCACCGGTGTGAAGGCCGATGGCCCGGACACCGTGGTTTTTGAACTCACCGGCGGCAACGCTGACTTCCCATTCCTGCTCACCGACTATCACCTTTCAATCTATCCGTCCAAGGATGGCAAGATTGATTGGGCAGCTGGCATTGGCGCAGGCCCCTACGTGATGAAATCATTCGAGCCGGGCGTGAAAGCTGGTTGGCGAACGTAACCCTAACTACTTCAAAGATACATGGTTTGATGGCTTTGAAATGCTTGTCCATCGTCGATACGGCCGCCCGCACCAATGCCTATCTCTCCGGTGAAGTGCACTTCATTGACCGCGCTGATCTCAAAACCATCGATATGTTGAAAAGCGCGCCCGACACCGAACTTTATAATGTAGGGCTGGCTTTGCCCACTATACTGCGCCAATGCACTGCGATGTGAAGCCTTTCGACAATGTCAGATGTGCGCCAAGCGATCAAGTACGCCATCAACCGCCAGGAACTTGTTGACAAGATCCTGTTCGGTTATGGCACACCTGGCAACGACAATCCGATTTCGCAAGTCGATGAAGTATGCCATCGATCCGCAGCCTGCCTACACCTATGATCCTGACAAGGCCAAGAGCCTTCTCAAGAAGGCTGGCATGGAAGGCTTGAAGGTTGACTTCTCGGCCTCCGATGCTGCGTTCTCCGGCGGCGTTGATGCAGCCTTGCTCATGCAGGAACAAGCCAAGGCTGCGGGCATTGAAATCAATGTCATTCGCGAACCAAACGACAGCTATTGGGACAATGTCTGGCTCAAGAAGCCATTGGTGCCTGTGCTATTGGGGTGGTCGTCCTGCGGCTGACATGTTCCTGTCAACCTCACTTGCTGCTGATGCTGCTTGGAATGACACGCACTGGAAAAATCCGCGCTTCAATGAGCTGCTTCTTGCAGCGCGCGCTGAAACGGACGATGCAAAGCGTGCTGCCAATTATGCCGAAGCCCAGCAGCTCGTGCATGATGATGGTGGCCAGATCGTGTTGATGTTCAACAACTATGTTGGTGCATCTTTCAACCAAGATTGGCCATAACGAATTCAACTCCGACTTCGACCACGATGGCGGATACATGTTCGAGCGTTGGTGGATGGCATAATAAGCCGCTTTCGGTCATAACCAATCATGAAGCCTCGTTGAGAAATCAGCGGGGCCTTTTTAGTCGCACGCCGCCCATCATGTGTCGCACTTTATCAGCTAGTTTTTGGTGGTGATGCTGTATTTTTGTGATACTGTTAAAAAAAGACAAAAGCCAATAAGGCTTGAATAGGGGACGCCATGCATCCAGTTCTGAGAACTGTTCTGCAACGATTGGGCTTAGGTGCGATCACGCTGCTTGCGGTATCTGTGATCATTTTCTCGGCCCTTGAAATGTTGCCGGGCGGCTACGCACAAAACATTCTGGGCCAAGGTGCCACCAAGGAAACGGTTGCAGCGTTCAAACATGAGCTTGGCCTCGACCGGCCTGCAACAATTCGCTATTTTGAATGGATTGGAAATGCCGTCCAGGGCGACTTCGGCTATTCCTATTCAGGCACGACAGGAACCATCAAGCGCAGCGTTTCGGACAACAATTGCGCCGCGCCTTTACAATACATTTTTCTTGGCCGCCATGGCTGCAATCATTGCAGTTCCGCTATCACTTTTTCTGGGTGTAATGGCAGCGCTCTACCGCAATTCGTGGTTTGACAGGATTATCAACTCCATCACGTTGACCACGATTGCCATGCCCGAATTTTTTATTGCCTATGTGCTGGTTTACGTTTTGGCAGTTAAGCTAAAATGGTTTTTTCCCAACTCAACAGTCAGCATTGGCACTCCCTTCCTTGAGCATCTCTACCGTGCCTCACTGCCGGCAATTACCATGACATTGGTGATCATTGCCCACATGATGCGCATGACGCGGGCTGCCATCATTAACCTGCTGGCCAGCCCTTACATTGAAATGGCCCAACTCAAGGGCGTTTCAAAATCACAGGTCATTTTGCGCCATGCGCTGCCAAATGCCTGGGCGCCAATTGCCACTGTTATTGCATTCAACTTGGCCTACCTCGTCGTGGGCGTTGTGGTGGTTGAAGTGGTATTTGTCTATCCCGGCATCGGCCAGTTGATGGTGGACGCAGTTTCCAGCCGCGATATGCCCATTGTGCAGGCCTGTGCCCTGATATTTGCGGCCACCTATATCCTGCTTAACCTGTCGGCCGACATCGTCTCAATTGTAACCAATCCAAGATTGTTGCACCCAAAATGAGCACAGCCACAACGCCTGCCCGCACCATCAAGGCTCGCCGCTCCGTCATTGAGAATATCCGGCGCAACCTGAAAACTGCGCCACTCACCGCCTGGTTCGGCATGATCGTCATTCTTCATCTATGCCATATGCGCGATATTCGCTCCGCTCCTTGCGCCCTATGGCGAAGTCAGAAATCGTTGGCAAGGCCTACCAACTTTCGCATGCCCGGAAAATTGGCTGGGAACCGACCAAATTGGCCGTGATACCCTTCTCGCGCCTGATTTTTGGTGCACGCAACACGATCGGCATCGCCCTCATCACCACACTCGTTTCCTTTGCGGTAGGTGGTTCATCTGGGGGTGTTGGCCGCCCTCAAGCGCGGCTTCCTCGACCAGGGCATTTCACGCGTGGTTGATGCGTTCTTGGCTATCCCCGTTTTGATCTTTGCGCTCATGATGCTGGCCGTTGTCGGCAAAAGCCTTGTCAACCTCATCCTCATCTTGGCACTCCTCGATTCAACCCGTGTGTTCCGGCTTGCACGCGCCGTGGCGCTGAATTCCGTCGTGATGGACTATGTTGAATCAGCCAAACTGCGCGGCGAGAGCATGAGCTGGATTGTTTTCAAGGAAGTGGTTCCAAACATCCTGCCGCCGCTCATTACGGAATTTGGCCTGCGCTTCTGTTTCGTGTTCCTCACCATTTCTGCCCTGTCGTTCTTGGGTGTTGGCATTCAGCCGCCTACGGCTGATTGGGGTTCCATGGTGGCCGAAAGCAAATCACTGATCAGCTTTGGCCGGGCAACACCGCTTTATCCAGCCGGTGCCATTGCGCTGCTCACGGTTGCAGTGAATTTCGTGGTTGATTGGTTCCTCCATAAAACAAGTGGGCTTCGTGATGGCAAGTGACAACAAGCGCGTCAAGGGCGAAGTCCTCCTTGAGATCAAAGGGCCTCAAGATTGAAGGCCTTAGCGATGATGTGTGGAACCCCATCGTCAAGGGCGTGGACCTCAGCCTGAAACGCGGTGAAGTTTTGGGCCTCATCGGTGAATCCGGTGCGGGCAAATCCACGCTTGGCCTCGCTGCCATGGGCTTTGCGCGCCCGGGCTGCCGCATTAGTGCGGGTTCAATCAGGTTTGACGGCATTGACCTCGTGGCTGCCAGCGAAGACCAGCGCCGCGCACTGTGGGGGTCGCGCATTGCCTATGTGGCGCAAAGTGCGGCCGCTTCCTTTAACCCCGCCCATCACATTCTGGAGCAAACCATCGAAACGGCCGTGAGTCACAACATCAAGACGCAGGGAGCTGCCGAGGCAGATGCCCGCGATCTCTATAAGCGCTTGCAATTGCCAAAGCCTGAAACGATCGGTGACCGCTTTCCCCATCAGGTTTCTGGCGGACAATTGCAGCGCGCCATGACTGCCATGGCCATGTCCTGCCGCCCTGACCTGATTATTTTTGATGAGCCAACAACGGCACTGGATGTCACCACGCAGGTTGAAGTGCTGGCCGCCATGCGCGACATTGTCGAGCAGTTCCATACGGCCGCCATCTATATCACCCACGACCTTGCCGTGGTTGCCCAAATGGCCCACCGCATTATGGTTCTGCGCTATGGCAATCTGGTGGAAGAAGCGCCCACCCGCGACATGCTCAAGCAGCCAACGCAGGAATACACCAAGTCGCTGTGGGCCGTGCGCAAGCTGCAGAAACCGGAAGATATCAGCGATGATATTGCGCTGCGCATTCATAATGTGACCGCAAGCTATACCGGCTCCGTAAAGGTTTTGGACAATGTCACCGTGCAGGTGCCGCGAGGCCGCACGGTTGCAGTGGTGGGTGAATCCGGCTCTGGCAAATCAACCCTTGCCCGCGCCATTACTGGATTGCTGCCACCATCTGCATGGTGAGATTTATTTCAACGGCAAGCCTTTGCCCAAATCCCTGGGCGAGCGTGACAAAGATACGCTTCGCCGCATTCAGATGATTTACCAGTCGGCGGACACGGCGCTTGAACCCGCGTCAACAGGTGCGTGATATTATCGGCAGGCCGCTTGAATTCTATTTGGGCCTCAAAGGCGCTGACAAGGATCGCCGCGTTGTTGAGTTGCTTGAGTCCATTGAGCTCGATGAAAGCTATATCGATCGCTTCCCCAATGAAATGTCCGGTGGCCAGAAGCAGCGCATTTCCATCGCGCGCGCCCTTGCGGCAAACCCAGAAATCATTATTTGTGATGAAGTAACCTCAGCACTCGACCAGATCGTGCAGGAGGAAATCCTCTCCCTGCTCATGCGGCTGCAGAAGGATACGAATGTATCCTACCTTTTCATCACCCACGACATTGCAACGGTGCGCGCCATTTCCGATGAGATTGTGGTGATGCACCAGGGCAAGGTTGTGCAGCAGGGCCCCAAATCCAAAGTGCTGTCGCCGCCGTATCCGGCTTACACGGAACTGCTGCTGTCGTCCGTGCCTGAAATGGATCCGGACTGGCTCACAGGCCTGCTGGCCAAACGCTCCAGGAAGGCGCAAGCGACAGCCTGATTTCTTTATGAGGCTGAATGACCCAACCCGTTATCATGTGGTTCCGGCAGGACTTGCGCCTGGCCAACCATGCCGCCTTGAACGCTGCCGCCGCGGCAGGCGATGTCATCTGCCTCTTCATTCTCGACGAGGGAAGTCCGGGAGAATGGAAACTGGGCGGGGCCAGCCGCTGGTGGCTGCATCGGAGCCTCGAGAAGCTTGCGAAAAGTGTGAAGTTGGTATTGCGTCGGGGCAGGGCCGATATCGTATTGGCCGATGTCATTCAGGAAACCAATGCGTGCGCTGTCTATTTCACGCGGGATTATGCGCCCTGGTCCGCGCCGCTTGAATTGCGGGTGAAAGACCTGTGTGAAAAGGCAGGTGCCACCTGCCACCGTTTCGGCGGCTACCTCCTGCATGAGCCCGAGGCGATCAGGAACGGGTCCGGTGAGCCCTATAAGGTTTACACTCCCTTTTCGCGCGCCTGTTTTGCCGCTGGCGAACCGCGGCTGCCAAGTTCCGCCACCAAACCAGTCATGTGGCAAGGTGACTTAAAGTCAAACCGCTTGGAAGATTGGCACCTGCTGCCCACCCGCCCGGATTGGGCCACGGGGTTCGAAGGCCAATGGCAACCCGGCGAAGCGGGTGCGCATCTGGCGCTTGCCAATTTCATTGAGAATGGGTTGGCCGATTACGCCGAAGGCCGCGACCGGCCGGACAAGGCCTATACATCAAGACTATCACCCCATTTGCACTGGGGCGAAATCAGCCCGGCCCAGTGTTGGGTTGCTGTTCGCACCGCCGTGGCCCAGAGCGGCGGGCGTCTCGATGGTTCCGGCGAAAAATTCCTCAAGGAAATCCTCTGGCGGGAATTTTCCTACAGCATCCTGCATTACTGGCCTGCCTTGCCTCATGCGCCGTTCCGGGCAGAGTTCGCTAACTTCCCTTGGCAGCATGACCAAGTTGCTCTGAAAAAATGGCAGCGAGGCGAAACTGGATATCCTATAGTAGATGCCGGTATGCGTGAGCTTTGGGCCACCGGCACCATGCACAACCGCGTACGCATGGTGGCCGCGTCCTTTCTCACTAAACATTTGCTAATCCGCTGGCAAGAAGGGGCAAAATGGTTTTGGGATTGCCTGGTGGATGCCGACATCGCCAGCAACTCGGCAAGCTGGCAATGGGTGGCAGGTTCCGGCGCTGATGCGGCACCCTACTTTCGCATTTTCAATCCCGTGCTGCAGGGCGAGAAGTTCGATCCCGATGGCCAATATGTGCGGCGCTGGGTGCCGGAGCTGGCTGATCTGCCACTGGAATTTCTCCATCACCCATGGGACGCGGCTTTCAAATCCAGCTATCCCGCACCCATTGTTGACCACGGTTTCGCCCGCGAACGGGCCTTGGCCGCTCTCAAGCAGCTCAAAGCCGCAAACGCTTAAACCGTGCCTCGAGGAATTTGAGGAATAGTTTGGTCGCTGACGCCTCAGTCCGCTGTCGAGCCGTCACAGCATAAAAACCAGACGGTTTCGGTTCAAAACCATCTAACAACTGAAGTAACTCGCCGCGTTCAATTTCCGCTCTAACAACAAATAGTGGCAACAGCGCAATACCTTGCCCACCGAGGCAAAGTGTTTTTAAAGACTCGAGGCGATTGGCCAGAAACTGCACCTTGGGCTTAAACTGGCCGCCCCCGCGCAAATTCCATGTGGGTTGTCCTGCCAGCATAAGGCCCCGGTGCGCGGCAAGATCAGCCGGGCCATGGGGCCTATGATGCAGTGCGCAATAGGCGGGAGATGCAAACAGTCCCATCTCAATTTGCGCCAAATGCCGGGCTTTTTCTGGGGGCTCGCCTGATTGCAGCAGGGCAATGTCATAATCTTCCTCTTGGAGATCAACTATACGGTCCAGGAGATCAAGCTGCACAAAAACCTGTGGATGAATTGCCATAAAATCTGCGATGGCAGGGGCAACCAGCGCAAGTCCGATGGCTGAAGGTGCGGCCACCCGGAACTTGCCCTCGGCAGAGGAGTTGGGATTTCGCAATGCCTTGTTCGCCTGGTCAAGCTCGCTCAACAACACGCGCACCTGTTTCAGATAGGTGGCACCGGCCTCTGTAAGCTCAAAGCTGCGGGTCGTTCGCTTAAGGAGGATAACGCCCAGCTCCGCTTCCAGGGCGGAAATCTGGCGGCTGACAACCGACGTAGAAACCCCAAGGAGGTCGCCCGCCGCCGAGAAACCACCCGCATCTACAACAGAAATGAGCATGCGAAGTGCCGAAAACTGCTCCATATCCCTTTATTGTTGCAAATATAAGAAAAATAAAGCACAAAAATAAAAATTATTGCTGAAAGTAGAATAATATGAAGATTCTCGCCATTTCCGGTGCCTTGCGCAAAGCCTCCACCAATACCGGCCTCTTGCAGGCCCTGCAGGAACTCGCCCCATCGACGGTTCAAATCGAGATCGCAACCCTGCATGGCATTCCGCTCTACGACGGCGACGTTGAAGCAGCGCAAGGCAAGCCACAAGCCGTCAAGGACCTGGACGCCCGCATCCGCGCGGCGGATGGGGTGATATTCGCCACCCCCGAATACAACTTCTCGATCCCCGGCGTGCTCAAGAACGCCACAGATTGGCTGTCCCGCGGTTCCGCCTTCCTCAAATGGAAGCGCACCGGCATCGTGGGGGCAGGTGCTGGCTTTTTTCACGGCACCGGCCGCTCCCAATACCATTTCCGCCAAAACCTCCAGGCCCTGCAAGCCATCGTCATGCCCAAACCCGAAATCTTCGTGAACCACAACGAAGACAAGTTCGACGCGGACGGCAACCTGACCGATGAAGAAACCAGAAAACACCTCGCCAAATGGCTGGAAGCGTTTGTTGAGTGGGTGGAGAAGAAACCTTAGATCGCAGTGCTTGCAGCGACGGTCCGGATGGACTTGATATTGGCGGCATAGTCCGCGCTCTTAAACACCGCAGAACCCGCCACCAGAACATTAGCGCCGGCTTTCACCACCAGCGGCGCAGTTTCCGTCGTAATCCCGCCATCAACTTCAATATCAATGTTCCGCCCACGCACCATCTCGCGCACTTCCGAAATTTTAGGCAGCATCGCCTTGATAAAGACCTGCCCGCCAAAGCCGGGATTCACCGTCATCACCAGTACGAGATCAACGCGGTCAAGCACATGAGCGATAGCTGATACGGGTGTCGCCGGATTAAGCGCCACACCCGCCCGCTTGCCTAGCGCGCGGATGGTTTGCAAGGAGCGGTCCAAATGCGGGCCAGCTTCGGCGTGTACGGTGATGATGTCTGCACCCGCCTTGGCGAATTGTTCGAGGTAGGGGTCGGCAGGCGCGATCATCAAATGCACGTCGAACATTTTTTTTGTCACCAGCCTGATGCAGGCCATGACGGGGGCGCCAAACGTGATGTTGGGCACAAAATGCCCATCCATCACATCCACATGCACCCATTCGGCTCCGCCCGCATCAATACCCCGCACCTCGTCTCCCAGTTTCGAAAAATCGGCTGAGAGAATGGATGGCGCAATGATGAGGGGGCGCGTCATGTAACTAGAGCAGCTTGCCCATGGCAACGGCCGTGTCGCTCATGCGGTTAGAGAAGCCCCATTCATTGTCATACCAAGTGAGGATGCGCACCAGTGTGCCTTCGATAACCTTGGTCTGGTCCATATGGAAGGTGGACGAGTTCGGGTTGTGGTTGAAGTCGATCGACACGTTTGGATCCAGCGTATAGCCAAGGATGCCCTTGAGCTTGCCTTCCGAAGCTGTCTTGATTGCTTCATTGATTTCTTCAACGGTCGTCGCGCGCTTGGCGATGAACTTGAAATCAACCACCGATACGTTTGGCACTGGCACGCGGATGGACGTGCCATCCAGGCGGCCCTTGAGCTCAGGAATTACCAGGCCAATGGCCTTGGCAGCACCTGTCGACGTGGGGATCATGGAAAGGCCAGCAGCGCGGGCGCGGTACAGGTCCTTGTGCATGGTGTCGAGGGTTGGCTGGTCGCCGGTGTAGGCGTGGATGGTGGTCATGAAGCCCTTGTCGATGCCGATGGCATTGTGCAGGACGCTGGCCACGGGTGCCAGGCAGTTCGTGGTGCAGGATGCGTTGGACACGATGATATGGTCCTTCGTCAGCTTGTCATGGTTCACGCCATAAACCACGGTGAGATCGGAATTCTCGCCAGGAGCTGAAATCAGAACGCGCTTGGCGCCCGCCGTGAGATGGGCCGAGGCCTTGTCCTTTGCCGTGAATATGCCGGTGCATTCAAAAGCGATATCGACGCCCAATTCCTTCCAGGGCAATTGCGCGGGGTCCTTGACGGCGGTTACCTTGAACTTGTCGGAACCGATATTGATGCTGTCGCCTTCAACCTTAACATCATGGGGAAAGCGGCCATGCACTGAATCATAGCGCAGCAAATGCGCATTGGTTTCAACCGGGCCCAGATCATTGATGCCAACAACATCGATGTCCTTGCGGCCTGATTCATAGATGGCGCGCACAACATTGCGCCCAATGCGACCGAAACCATTAATTGCAACACGTACTTTAGCCATAACCATCTCCGTTGGATTAAAAGGGATCGCCGCGTCTTATAGGCTATTTACCGTTCAGGGGAAGAGGTGCGCACATCAAAAAATAACCGCCATGGAGATGAACCCATACCGGTCAAAGTTGCAGGGAGGAACTGTAGAAAAAATTACTTCTTGGCAGCCTTCTTGGGCGCGGGTTTTTTAGCCAAAGGTTGCTTTGCAGGGACAGATTCATCAACAAGCACAGCCGCGCGCAGCCAATGGGATTCGGCGCGGCCTTCAGGGCGGCCTTCTTCTTCCCACAGGCGGAAAGCCAAATCGGCAACAAGCTGATCACGGCCAGCAATCACGTTATTTGCAAGTGTCATATCGGTCCTCATTGCATCAAGGTTAAGCAGTTAATGCCTTATGTCACAAAATGGTGCAGTGCACAATATAACGACCTGCGATATTGCGTCGCAATATCCTAGGCCAAGCGGAATGCCCACCACTTCATGTTCCGGCCAACTCGGTAGAGCTCAAGAGCTGCCAATGGAACGAAATGCACCAATGCGCCGCCAAACTCATATTCGAGGAAAATCCAGTGGGCTATCGTGAAAAATGCTGCCACATAGACGAGGCGTTGCAGGTTTTTCCAATTGATGCCA
The DNA here is from genome assembly GCA_963763635.1 of uncultured Alphaproteobacteria bacterium. Lineage (GTDB taxonomy): Bacteria > Pseudomonadota > Alphaproteobacteria > Rhizobiales > Aestuariivirgaceae > Aestuariivirga. Next base: position 43,279 of record CAVXPO010000025.1, on the reverse strand, counting down.
AGCCTGCGCAAGGACCAGTCATTGCTTGTAAGCGCAAGCGGCACAAAAACCAGCATGGCAACCCAGCCTGTCCAGATACCCAACTCCGGCAATTCGGCCAAAATGCGGGCCAGCGTTCCTTCCTTCAACACATAGGCAATGGTGTGCAAAGCCGCATAGCCAAATGCTGCAACCCCAATCGCGCGCCGCCGCTGCATCAGCCAGCGCAAGGCCCGAACTTTTGGAAACAGCATGATAAGCGGCGTCAACATCATGGCGATAATCATGAAGCGCGTGGCAAATTCACCGGCGGGACTCAAGACTTGCCGGAATTCACCGGAAGCAAGACCAAGTATCATGGGAATGGCGGGAAGCGCCAGCAACAGCCCGAATGTATAACCTGAATTCCAAATACGCTTCAGGGAAGAGTTATTTTCAGACGACAAGAAATCACCTCGTAAACCATTTCCCATAGGACGGCCAATGGGATGATTTCCGTCTCTTGAATTTCTAAACCTTCGTCCATTTCCCATTTTTGGCCGATGACTTCACGCAAGCCTCAATGAAGGCCATGCCCGCAACGCCATCTTCAATGCCGGGGAACTGCACATCCTTGTCGAGCTTTTTTCCCGCCTGCTTGGCCCTGATGGCACGGGCCACTTCCGTGTAGATATTGGCAAAGCCTTCGAGATAGCCTTCCGGATGCCCCGGAGGAATTCTGGTGACACGTGCTGATGCCGCATTGGAGCCTGCACCACCGCGCGTGATCAGGCGCTTGGGCTCGCCGAAGGGCGTGTACCAGAGATAGTTCGGATCGGCCTGCACCCATTCCAAGCCGCCCTTGGTGCCATAAACCCTGATCTTCAAACCATTTTCATGGCCCGGGGCCACCTGGCTGGCCCAGATCATGCCCTTGGCGCCGCCCTTGTAACGCAACATGAGATGTACATTGTCATCAACCCTGCGACCCTTGACGAATGAGGTCAAGTCAGCGGACAGCTCATCAAGTTTGAGGCCCGATACGAAGCAACTCAATTGGTAGGTATGAGTGCCAATGTCGCCCACGCAACCGCCAGCGCCGGTGCGTTTGGGGTCGGTTCGCCAAGCCGCCTGCTTCTGGCCGGATTTTTCGAGATCCGTGGTGAGCCAATCCTGCGGATATTCACCGTGTACCAGCCGGATATCGCCGAGCTCGCCCGCCGCCACCATGGCGCGCGCCTGACGGATCATCGGATAGCCGGAATAATTATGGGTGAGGGCGAAGACAACATCCTTATTCCGACCCAAAAGCTTTTCCAGTGCCAGCGCCTCTCTGAGATTCAGGGAAAGCGGCTTGTCACAGATCACATGAATGCCGGCCTCGATGAAAGCCTTGGCAGCGGGAAAATGCATGTGGTTGGGCGTGACGATGGAAACCACTTGAATGCCATCAGCCCGCTTTGCCTCGGCCTTCGCCATCTCGCGAAAATCCGTGTAGATGCGGTCAGGTGCGAGTCCCAGCTCTTCACCCGATGCCTTTGATCGCGCCGCGTCCGATGAGAGAGCCCCCGCCACAAATTCATACTGGTCATCCATGCGCGCCGCCAAGCGATGCACAGCGCCAATGAAGGCCCCTTGCCCGCCACCCACCATGCCAAGCCTGATGCGGCCCGTATTCTTCTCACTTGTTCCGGTGATTGCCATGCGAGCCTCCTACAAACCCAACAGCCGATTAACTTGTGCCTGATCAGTTTTGCCGCCAGCAAAATCATCAAAGGCTTTTTCCGTGGTGCGGATGAGGTGGCTTTCGATGAAGGGCGCACCTTCAGCAGCGCCTTGCTCCGGGTGCTTGATGCAGCATTCCCACTCAAGCACGGCCCAAGACTTGTAATTATATTGCGAGAGCTTGGAGAAGATGGAACCGAAATCCACCTGCCCGTCACCCAGTGAACGGAAACGGCCTGCGCGATTTACCCAAGGTTGATAACCTGAATAAACGCCTTGGCGGCCCGTTGGATTGAGCTCCGCATCCTTCACATGGAAAGCGCAAATGCGCTCATGATAAATGTCGATGAAGGAAAGGTAATCCAGATGCATCAGCACAAAATGCGAGGGGTCATAATTGATCTGGCAGCGTTTGTGGCCTTTGAGGGCGTCCAGGAACATTTCAAAGGTTGCGCCGTCAAACACATCCTCGCCGGGGTGGATTTCATAGCCCACGTCAACGCCCACCTCGTCATAGGCATCAAGGATGGGTTTCCAGCGCTTGGCCAATTCACCAAAAGCCGCTTCGATGAGGCCTTGCGGGCGCTGGGGCCAAGGATAAACATAGGGCCAAGCCAGCGCTCCCGTGAACGACACGGTGGAATGCAAACCAAGATTCTTCGAAGCCTTGGCGGCCTGCATCAATTGCTCGGTCGCCCACTTCTGCCGCTCTTTCGGCTTGCCATGAACAGTAACAGGCGCAAATGCATCAAAGGCTTCATCATAGGCTGGGTTCACGGCAATGAGCTGTCCCTGCAAGTGGGTTGAAAGCTCAGTGATCTCAACGCCGTTTTTCTTGGCGATGCCCTTGAGCTCATCACAATAGGTTTTCGATTCCGCCGCTTTCTTCAAATCAAACAGGCGTGCATCCCATGTGGGAATTTGCACGCCTTTGTAACCCAGCGAGCCTGCCCATTTCGTGATGCTGTCAAATGAATTGAACGGGGCCGCATCGCCCGCAAACTGCGCCAGAAAAATTGCGGGGCCTTTGATGTTGGTTGCCATGTCTTTGCTTCCTTAGATGTAAGAGTTCAAAACATTTTCGAGATATTCCTGGCGGCCAGACTTCGGCTGCGGATCAAGGCCAGACTTGATCACGCGGGCCGCAATTGTATCCAGACTTTCTTTTCCTGCAAGCATCGCTTGGTTCTGCGGCTCCTGCCATTTTGCATAGCGGGAAGACAACGCCTTATCCATTTTACCATCTTCAATCATCTTGGCTGCAATGAGCAATCCGCGTGCGCAGGCATCCATGGAGCCCACGTGACCATGGAGCAGATCGTCCGCATCAATCGATTGCCGCCTGATTTTGGCGTCAAAATTCATGCCGCCCGTGGTAAAACCACCGGCGCGCAAAACCTCAAACATGGTCAGCGCAATTTCAGGAATATTCATGCCGAACTGATCCGTATCCCAGCCCACTTGATAGTCACCACGGTTGATATCGAGTGAACCAAAAATGCCAAGGGCTGAAGCCAACGCAATTTCATGCTCAAAAGTATGACCCGCGAGAATGGCATGGTTCTGCTCAAGATTGAGCTTCACGTCATTCTCCAGCCCATAAGATTTCAGCAAGCCATAGATCGAGGCCGTATCGTAATCATACTGGTGCTTTGAAGGTTCCTTGGGCTTTGGCTCGATAAGAATTGGGCCTTTGAAACCAATCTTGTGCTTGTATTCAACCACCAGAGACAGGAAGCGACCGGCCTGTCGCAGTTCGTGGCCGATGTTGGTGTTGATCAGCGTTTCATAGCCTTCACGGCCACCCCACATCACATAGTTTTCACCACCTAAACCTTTGGTCACATCAAGGCAGTGTTTCACCTGGGCCGCACAATAGGCAAACACATCAGGATCGGGATTGGTGGCAGCGCCCGCCATGAAGCGGCGGTTGGAAAACATGTTGGCGGTGCCCCACAGCAGTTTCTTGCCCGTCTTTGCCATTTTGCCTTCGAAGATATTGGCAATGCTGGTGACGTTGGCATTGAACTCATTCAGCGAATTGCCTTCAGGTGCGATGTCGAGATCATGGAAAGTGAAGTGGTCAATGCCGAGCAGGCGCAATGTCTCAAACATCACGTCCGCCTTCATGCGGGCTGCCTCCATGGGGTCCGCCGTGTGATGCCATTGGCGGTTGAAGGTTTCACCGCCGAAGGGATCGCCACCGGGCCAACATAGCGTGTGCCAGTAACAAACCGCAAAGCGCAAATGCTCCGCCATGGTTTTGCCCAGTACCTTTTGCGTGGGATTATACCAGCGATAGGCCAGCGGGTTCTGCGAGTTCGGACCCTCATATTTGATGGGATCAGTAATCGAATAAAATTTTGTCATGGTCTTAGAGTCCTTTGATTGCGGGGTATATTTTTGAGTAACGGCCATAGGCGGCGTCATAGGCCGCCTTGGCCTTCTTTTCGGGATGAATGGTTTTTGCAATCTTCGGTGTCGTGCATACCGACTTGTAGGATGCGCCGGTGGCAGCCATCAGCCCCATACGCGCTGCACCGAATGCACCACCCACATCGCCTGCGGCAGGCAGATCAACCGGAACGCCAAGCACCGTGGCAATGATCTTGAGCCAGAGTTCCGAATGGGTGCCGCCGCCCACGGCCATCACGCGCTTCACATCGGTGCCGGCATCTTTCAATGCTTCAAGACTATCCCTAAAGGCAAAGGCAACCCCGTCAAGCACCGCTTGCGTCATTGTCTTGGCATCGCTTTCGTGGCCAAGCCCCATCATAAGCCCGCGAATTTGCGCGTCGCCAACGGGTGTGCGCTCGCCGGAGAGATAGGGCAGGAACAGCGCTGAAGATGGGCCGTCAAGTTTTGTGCCCAAAGCTTTGGTGAGTTTCGGTGCAGGTGTTTTGAGAACCCCTGCAAGCCATTCCAGGCTTGCGGTGGCGGACAGGATAACACCCATCTGGTGCCAGGTTCCAGGAACTGCATGACAGAAGGCATGCACCGCCTTGGCCGCATTGGGGCTGTATTTGTCGTTAGATACAAACATCACGCCCGATGTGCCGATGGAAACAAACGCCGCGCCATCATGCACAGCACCAATGCCACACGCAGAAGCCGCGTTATCACCGCCCCCACCAGCCACCACAGGGTGCCGCGGCATGCCCCAAGCCTTGGCAACGGCAGCAGTCAATCTGCCCGTTGCATCCGTTCCCTCAAACAATGCGGGCATCTGGTCGCGACGCATGTCAGTTGCTTTGAGTAATTCATCCGACCATTGACGTTCTTCAACATCAAGCCAGTAGGTTCCGGAAGAGTCGGACATGTCGGACGCAAAATCGCCCGTCATGCGGTAGCGGATGTAGTCTTTGGGCAGCAGAACCTTGTCCACGGCATCGAATATCTTTGGTTCGTGCTTTTTAACCCATACGAGCTTTGGAGCCGTAAAGCCCGCCAAAGGAATGTTGCCGGAGATTTCCATGGCGCGTGGCTCGCGCGCCAGAATGTCTTTGCATTCTTCGAACGAGCGCGCGTCATTCCACAGGATGCAGGGCCGCAAAACTTTTCCGTTCTTGTCGAGAAGTGTTGCACCATGCTGCTGGCCCGAAAGGCCAATGCCTTCAACGGCAGCGACAGCCTTTGGCTTCATACGCCACAGGGTTTTGACAACAGCATTGGCTGCCTTCCACCAATCCTCCGGGTTTTGCTCTGACCAGCCGGGATGCGGACGCGAAACCTTCAGTGATGCGGTCGCCGTTGCGATGATTTTTTGCTTGGCGTCAATCAATACGCCTTTGACGGAGGAGGTACCAAAATCAAGACCGAGATACATGGGGTTGCTTTCTAGGGAAGGTTGTCGCGAACAAAGATGTCGATACGGATTTTTTCCATGGCTTCAATCAGCGGCGCCTTGTCGGCTTTCGCCAGGAGCACGCGAACCGCGCTGCGAATTTCATGGCCTGCATTCTGGTTGATGATGACGTCGATGGTGCCATCCACCAGCGCCCGGCGCGTAACATCGGTGAGTTCATGGGCGATATAAACCACTTCGTTTTGCCGTCCGGCCTTTTCAAGCGCTGCAACGACACCCCGCGCGCCTGCACCCACGTTGTAGATGCCGATGAGGTCAGCGTGCGTTGCCAGCATGTCTGCCGTGGCATTTCCAACCCGCTGCCAGTCGTCACGCGATTCCAGCACTGGCAGAATTGTGAGGTGCGGAAATTCATGCGTCATCACCTGTTCAAAGCCAAAGCGGCGCTCGATATGGTCGCGCAGCGAAAGCGAACCGGCAATCAAGCCAACCTTGCCCTTTTTTGCGCCGAGATATCGGCCCATTAGAGTTGCAGCGGTGCGGCCTGCGCTGGAATTGTCGATGCCTGCATAATGCATCCGCTTGGAACTTGGCACGTCCGAAACAAGCGTGACGACGGCAACGCCGCGCTCCACCAGCCCATTGATGGCTTCCTTCACACGGGGATGATCCAGCGCCACGACGGCAACGCCATCATAAATCTCGCCAACACTGTCGAGTGTTGCCGCAAGGGTTGGCGCATCGAACACATCGGTGAGGCGGAGATCAATTTGCACGCGCTCCTGCGCCATATGGGTCGCCGTCGCTAGCACTTCCTCGCCAAGTTCATTCATGAAACTGTTGTTGCCTTCCGGCAACACAAAACAGAAGCGGTATTCCCTGGCCTTGGCAAGGCGCGCCGCCAGCCTGTCCGGTTGGTAATTCAAAAGCCGTATAGCTTTTTCAACCCGTTCCATGGTTTTGGGGCGCACGGCAGCGCGCCCGTTCAACACCCGGTCAACGGTTGCAACGCTCAAGCCAGCCTTGAGGGCAACATCTTCAATGGTTGTTCTCGCCATGTCTCATTTAGAGGCGCGGGCATGAATTTTGTCAATTCCTGATAGGCGTCTATCAAAAAGAAATTCCATTGATGGCAAGATAGATTGAATACAGTGAAGTTGTTCCGCAAATGAACAGCCGGTTGAGTTTGGCACCGCCAAATGTGACATTCGCCACAAGCTCCGGAATAAGGATCTTGCCGATGAGCGTCCCGTCGGGAAGGTAGCAATGAACACCGTCTCCGGCGCTGGTCCAGATGCGCCCCTCCCGGTCACTGCGGAAGCCATCGAACAGGCCCGCGCTGCAGTCCGCGAAGACTTTGGATTTCGCAAGGCTTGCGCCATCGGCGCTCACGTCAAAGCGGCGTATGTGCTTATTGCCGCCAACCTTGTGGCTCAAGCCCGTATCAGCGACATAAAGATATTTCTCATCGGGCGAAAATGCCAAGCCATTTGGCTTGTCAAAATCATCGCAAACAATGCTGACCTTTCCGGTCTTGGGATCAACGCGGTAAACATTGTTGTTGCCAACTTCGCCCTCATGCCGCTCGCCCTCATAGTCAATGAGGATGCCGTAAGGCGGATCGGTGAACCAGATTGAGCCGTCGGATTTCACCACCACATCGTTGGGTGAATTCAGGCGCTTTCCGTCAAAGCGATCCGCAATGACAGTAATCGATCCATTATGCTCCGTGCGGGTAACCCGCCGTGCGAAATGTTCGCACGAAACGAGGCGGCCCTGCGCATCAACCGTATTGCCATTTGAATAGTTTGACGGATGGCGGAAAACCGATACCGACCCATCTGTTTCATCAAATCGCAGCATGCGGTTGTTGGGAATATCGGACCATATCAGATAGCGCCCTGCTGCAAACCATGCGGGGCCTTCCGACCAGCGCGCGCCCGTCCACAAGCGCTCGACCCGTGCATGCCCGACAAGACAATCATTGAAGCGGGGGTCAATAACCTCAAAACCGGTGCCTTCAATTTGGCCGTGGAACATGGCTTCCCCTATTAAGCTTGGTGGAGATTGTGTTACGCTACCGATAACAAACTCTGCAACAAAGTGAAAGTGGCCATGGCGATCAAGCTTTTTGACCTCACCGGCAAACGCGCATTGGTCACAGGTTCGAGCCAGGGCATCGGTTTGGCCATTGCCGAAGCACTGGCGGCGGCAGGTGCCGAAGTCATTTTGAACGGGCGCAACAAGGACAAGCTTGAAGGTGCCGTAAGCGGATTGAGAGCTAAGGGGTTCACGGCCCATGGCATGGATTTCGACGTGACAGCACAGGAATGCGTTGCCGCCGCGGTTGCTGAAATTGAATCCCGCATCGGGCCCATTGATATTCTATTAAACAATGCCGGCATGCAATTTAGGACGCCACTCGAAGATTTTCCTGCCGAAAAATTTCGTGAGCTCTTGTCGGTGAATATTGAAAGCGTTTTCCTCACGGGTAAGGCGGTGGCGCGCCATATGATCAGCCGCGGCCGTGGCAAAATCATTAATATCTGTTCCGTGCAAAGCGAACTCGCAAGGCCCGGCATTGCGCCTTATGCGGCAACCAAGGGCGCCGTAAAAATGCTGACCAAGGGCATGTGTGCCGATTGGGCAAAACACGGCATTCAGGTGAACGCCATTGGCCCCGGCTATTTTAAGACACCGCTCAACCAGGCCCTCGTTGACAATCCCGAATTTTCATCCTGGCTGGAAAAGCGAACACCTGCCGGGCGCTGGGGCAATGTTGAAGAGCTGAATGGTGCCGCCATATTTTTGGCAAGCGAGGCCTCATCCTTTATCAATGGCCACATACTTTATGTCGATGGCGGCATAACCTCGGTGCTCTGAAATGTTCAAGGGTGCTGCAATTGTGATGGGCGTGACAAGCTGTGGCAAAACCAGTGTTGGCGAGGGTCTGGCGCAAGAGCTGAGCTGCCTTTTCATTGAGGGCGACAAGCTTCATCCCGCTTCCAATATCGCCAAGATGTCCGCGGGCCAAGCCCTGGATGATGATGATCGCTGGTCTTGGCTTGAAATTATTGGCAAAGCCATGAAAGCCGAGTGCAGCGCAGGCAGGGGCGTGGTTGCTTCCTGTTCTTCTTTGAAGAAAGTCTATCGCCAGAAATTGGCAGAGGCTGCTGAAACACCTATCCGGTTTGTTTTTCTCCATGGCGGCAGGGAGGTTCTGGCTGCCCGCATGGCAAGCCGCAAAGGCCATTTCATGCCAAATTCGCTTCTTGATAGCCAACTCGCGACCCTTGAAATTCCGGGACCCGATGAGAATGCGCTTCATCTCAATGTGGAACTGCCTCTTGACGAACTGGTTCGCCGTGCGAGGGAATTTCTATTAAGCCAGCAGGCAGCATCATGTATTTGACGCGCGCTTTTATCCCGTTAAATAGGGCGGGCAAGTAACCGATTGAGGAAGCGACATGTCGAATGCTGAGATTGGCCTGATTGGCTTGGGGGTCATGGGCTCCAACCTTGCCCTGAACATTGTGGAAAAGGGCAACCGGATCGCAGTGTTCAATCGCACATCAAGCAGGACTGATGCTTTTATGGCGAACGCGGGTGCGCTCAAGGCCAATCTCGTTCCCTCAAAATCTATGGAAGAATTTGTAGCCTCCATTCGCCCGCCACGCCCCGTCATCATCATGGTGCAGGCGGGCGCTGCCGTTGATGAGCAGATTGCCCACTTGCGCAAACTCATGTCGAAGGACGACATCATCATTGATGCGGGAAACGCAAATTTCCGCGACACCCTGCGCCGCTTTGGCGAGCTTGAAGGCAGTGGACTTTCATACATCGGAATGGGTGTGTCGGGTGGTGAAGAAGGTGCGCGCCATGGCCCGTCCATCATGGTGGGCGGCACACCCGTATCTTACGCGCGCGTCGAAAAAATTCTCATCGCCATCTCCGCCAAATATTACGGCGATCCTTGTTGCGCATGGCTGGGGCCAAATGGCGCTGGCCATTTTGTCAAGACCATTCATAACGGCATTGAGTACGCCGACATGCAGATGATCGCGGAAATCTATGGCGTGCTGCGCGATGGGTTGGGAATGGCGCCGAAAGCCATCGGCGAAGTGTTTGCCAAATGGAACAAGGGCAGGCTGAATTCATATCTCATCGAAATCACCGCTGCCGTGCTGAAGGAAAATGACCCGAAGTCCGGCAAGCCCATGGTTGATGTGATCGTCGATTCAGCCGGCCAAAAGGGAACCGGCCGCTGGTCCGTTATCGAAGCGCAGATGATGGGAGTTCCCGCGACCGCAATTGAAGCTGCCGTTGCCGCCCGTAGCATTTCAGCAATGTTGAAAGAGCGTGGGACTGCTGAAAAGCTCTATTCCAAATTGAACAAGGCCCGATCACTGGGCGACCCCAATTCCCTGATCGATAAGTTGGAGCTTGCACTCTTCGCTGGAAAAATTGCGGCTTACGCGCAGGGCTTTGCCGTGCTTGAGGCCGCCTCGAAGGAATTCTCATGGAACCTGCCCATGGCAACCATCGCCCGCATCTGGCGCGCGGGCTGCATCATCCGCTCGCAATTCCTCGATACGATTGCAACAACTTACGAAAAGACACCGGACCTCACCAATCTTCTTGTGGCGCCTGATTTTGTCACCATGATGCAGGAGGCAACCCCCGCACTTCGCCATATCGTGGCGCGCGGCGCACAGGACGCATTGCCACTTCCGGCCCTCGCATCGGCGCTTAACTATTTCGACGGCTATCGGCAGGCCAGAGGCACGGCCAATCTGATTCAGGCTCAGCGCGATTTCTTTGGTTCTCACGGGTTCAGGCGCTTTGATGCGGAGGGCGACTTCCACGGTCCCTGGGGTGGCAGCAAATGACACTGCCAAAACGCCTCCTCGACGGTTACGCAAAATTTCGCAACGGGCGATACGTGCTGGAGTCCGAACGTTACCTGAAGCTCGGCGAGGGTTCACAGAAGCCGACGATCATGATGATCGCCTGTTGCGATTCACGCGCCGCGCCTGAAACGATTTTTGATGCAGGCCCCGGTGAAATGTTTGTGGTGCGCAATGTGGCCAATCTCGTGCCGCCTTACACGCCCGATGGCGGTCACCATGCCACCAGTGCAGCGCTGGAATTTGCCGTTCTCTCGCTGGGCGTTGAACATGTCGTCGTCATGGGGCATGGCCGCTGCGGCGGCATTCGTGCAGCCGTGGGCGATGGCACCCCTTTGAGTCACACGGATTTTATTGGCAGCTGGATGCGCCCCATCAAGGATGTAGCCCGCGGTGTCCTCCATACCCATGGAGAGACCGAAGGGCAGCATGAAAGGCATATTGAGCGGGCTTCAATTGAGCATTCGATGGCAAACCTGCGGACCTTCCCGTGGATACGCATGAAGGAAAACCGCAAGGAGTTATCTTTGCATGGCGTATGGTTTGACATCAGCATGGGCGAACTTCACGCCTATGAGGAAGGTCAACCAAACTGGGAATTGATTGCTGGCTAGTCCAAGGCCGCTTGAATCGTGGAAAAAAATGTCTTCTTCAGTCAAGGCAGGCGCCATTTATTTTCTGATTGTATTCTGTGCCGGATTCCTGCTGGGCACATTGCGCGTCCTGTTTATCGTCCCAAAAATTGGGGAACTGTTTGCTGTGTTGTTTGAGCTGCCAGTCATTTTGACCATCGCTTGGCAGGCATCCAAAAAGCTGATCAAAAACTTCGTGATTCCAACGACGCACACAGCACGGCTCACGATGGGAATGGCTGCCTTCCTGTTGCTGATGTTGGCTGAGTTTGGGCTCTCTGTTTTCATTTTTGACAGAACAATTGCACAGCATCTAGCGAGCTACAAAAACCTTCCCGCATTGATTGGGTTTGTAGGGCAGGTTATTTTTTTCTTCATTCCGGCTATCCAGTTGGACCGCACTCATTTGAAATGACAAAGGCAGAGTTTTCATGAAAAATTTGCCGTAATCACATCACGACCGTGTGAAACACGATGTCGGTTTGTTGATTTCCAAGTTATCACTGTTTCTGGAATGCATCACCTGTCGCCGGATGGTCCGGGATTTGAGATTTAAGCGTTAAGGACTTTTCCCATGTCACACACAAAAACAGTTTTTTCCGCCGCCGTACTGGCGGGCGCCCTCGCAACCGCACTTTCCGCTGGCAGCCTTATGACAGCTGGCCAGGCCGCAGCCGCTGAAAAGGAGAAGTGCTTTGGTGTTGCCCTTGCGGGTGCCAATGATTGCGCCGCAGGAGCAGGCACGAGTTGTGCCGGAACATCAAAAGTCGATTACCAGGGCAACTCCTGGAAATATGTGGCCAAGGGAACCTGCATATCGATGGAACTTCCCGGCGATCGCAAAGGCTCGCTCAAGCCATTGAAGCGTGATATGGCTTCTTAACGACGAGAACGTTCAAGCAAAGGCTTCTGTCATGTCTCAGTCCGTTTCCCTCTCTGCAAGAGGACATGACAGGGCCAATTTTCCAAACCTCCCGCTTCTGCCGCGCGCCGGGGCGAGCCTTAAGCCAGAGCATGTTGACGCCATTCTTGCTGATGACAATGCGGCTGGATTTTTTGAAGTGCATGCCGAAAACTATATGGGAAAAGGTGGCGCCCCCCATGCCGCCCTGGCTGAAATTCGCCAGCGGTTTCCCCTTTCAGTTCATGGTGTGGGCCTTTCGATCGGCAGCCCATCGCGCTTGGACGCCAAGCATCTTGCGCGGCTCGCATGTGTCGTTGAGCGCTATCAACCCGTCTTGGTGTCAGAGCACCTTGCCTGGTCTACCCATGAAGAAACCTATTACAATGATCTGTTGCCAGTTCCTTACACGGCGGAAGTGCTCGACCGCGTTGCTGATCATATTGACGAGGTGCAGGAAAAATTGAATCGCCAAGTCCTGCTTGAAAACCCTTCCACCTATGTTGCTTTTGAGCAATCAACCCTCACCGAGCTTGAGTTCTTGGCGGCCATTGTAAAGCGTACAGGCTGCGGCCTGTTGCTTGATATCAACAACGTGTTTGTTTCCGCTACCAACCATAGCTTCTCGGCCCAAACCTATCTTGACCGTTTCCCGCTTTCCCATGTCCGCGAAATTCATCTCGCGGGTCATGCGTCGGAAACTGATGATGAAGGACAGCCCCTGCTCATTGATGCCCATGATCGTCCGGTGGCGGGTGCGGTGTGGAGTCTTTATGACCGCGTTATTGAGATGATTGGCCCGATGCCAACACTCATTGAATGGGATAATGATGTTCCCGCCTGGCAAATACTGAAATCAGAAGCCCTGGCAGCCAATAGAATTCTCGATCGGCACGCCTGCAGCCAGTTGCTTGGCCGCCGCCATGCTTGAAGATTGGCACAATGCATCGCAGGAATTTTCTGCGGGCCTGCTGTCACCCGAAACTTCGATTCCATCCTCTATCATAGGGTGGGATACAGGTAAGGCAACCAAGCGCTTTGCAGTTTATCGCAATAACGTAACCTTGAGCCTGATTTCGGCGCTCGAAAAAAATTTCCCGGCGATACGGCGATTGGTGGGGGAGGAATTCTTTGCGGCAATGGCCAGGATATTTGTGACCAATCATCCGCCGCATTCGCGGTTGCTGGCGGAGTATGGTGGGGGATTTCCAGCCTTTCTTGAGTCCTTCGAACCGTTGGCGGCCTATCGCTATATGTCAGATGTGGCCCGCTTGGAGCGCGCGTGGCTTGACGTTTATCACGAGGAAGACGCGCCAGCGCTTGATGGTGCAGTCCTCGGTGCCATGGCACCGGATAGGCTTTTTGAAACCCGTTTCATTGCACATCCGGCAGCGCGATTGATGACATTCAACTTTGCCGCCGTTTCAATCATGTCCGCCAATCGGGCCGCCGGCGACGTGCCTGCAATCAATCCAAACCAGTCAGAATATGGCCTTCTGACAAGGCCACAGTTGAGCGTAGTCCTGCGCCATGTCACACCGTCAACGTACATGTTCTTAAGCGTCTTGTTGGGGGGTCATTCACTTGGTGAAGCAGCACGCCAAGCTCAGGACGCCCATCAGGATTTTGACCTCGCAACCAACATTCAGGGCGTGTTGGAAGCGGGCGTCTTTACCGCAATACAATCATAGAGACAGGTGAAAATTTGGATGGCGCTACTGAGAATAATTGACCAAGCGGAAAGCCTCATCGCCAGGCTTGTACCCTCGAGTCTTGCAAGCCTCGTCTTGCGCGTGGCTCTGGCCATTCCGTTTTACAAGTCCGGTCTCACCAAATGGGATGGCTTCCTGAAAATTTCCGGCACTCCAGAGCTGCTCTTTACCGACGAATTCAAGCTCCATATTTTGGGGCGCAGCTATGATTATCCCTTTCCCGTCGTTATGGCCTGGGGATCATCGCTCGCCGAAATCATATTGCCCGTCCTGCTCGTGGTTGGCTTGGGAACACGTTTTGCCGCATTTGGGTTGCTTCTGATGACGGCATTGATCCAGCTCACCATTCCAGATGGCTGGGCTAATTTCCATCTTCCCTGGGCCGCCCTGGCAATTGCCATTATCCTGCTGGGGCCAGGCAGACTTTCCGCTGATTGGCTACTGAGCCGTAAACTTTGGCGCAGCGTTTTTGCTTCTTAAATAGCTTTGGACACGTCGCTTGAGGCAAGGCGGGATTGATGCACCATCATCACCGGCTACACCCCTCGCCACCAGCATCCATGTAACGTCCGTGTACTGCCTAAATCAAAAGGCTGTCATTGACCTCAAACTATTTGTCTTCGCTCTTATGCTCAGGCAAATGCGCGTGCTTGGTGCTCGCCAGCTTATCCAGCTCCTTTTCGCTCATCGATTCATACATCTCGCGGGATGCGCCCTGGAGCTTTGATTTTGAAACTTCGCCATGTTTTGCCGCAAGCGCTGCACCTGCGGCTTTTTGCTGGGCTTTTGATTTTGCTGGCATGACTGCCTCCTTGAGCAATTAAGGCTAACAAAACGCCTCGATGCGAAAGAAGTTCCCGCCGAGAAATTATCTTTTTCGCAAAAAAGGGAACCCGCCTTCAGGTTTGAACATTTGAAAATTTAAAGACTGAAAAGAGCAAGCTTATGTCTCGCATAGAACCCATACAAACAAACAATGGGACCATTGGATATGTTATTGGGGGATTGGCCGTCATCCTGAGTTTCTGCTCGCCGTATATTATGTCACGTACAACCTGCCCATGCAAAATTCACCAATTTCAGAGACGTCCACGCAATCATCAGCGAAAACGCCAACTGAGCCTACCGTAACAAATGATGGATAAATGCCAAGCCGGACGCGGAACCAATTTTTACGACAGGCATTAGTTGTGCACCAACCTCGAAAGGAGAACGATTATGACCTCACTTAAATATACCGTCGCAGCCATCGCACTGTTTCTCACCCCGGTCTTGGGTTATGCGGAAGACGCGACCAAAACCCAGCCGCAGGCGGACGCGCAAAAAGCCATTGAATGTCCGGCAGCAGGCACAGTCTCAGAAGATAAACTGTCGGCAGAGTGCAAGCAGCAGTTGGGTGCCAACAGCCAGGCCCCGGACGTTATAAAAAATGACGATGCAGCGGCAGCTGCGAAAACACCAGCAGCGGGTGCAGCTGATACCATGACGACTGGATCGGTGAGCGCGGCTGCAAGCGATGCAAATTCAGTTCTGGCGTCCCAGTTCATAGGCCAAACGGTCTATTCGGCGGCCAATGAAAACGTTGGCGAGATCAACGATCTGGTGATGAGCAAGGACTTGGATAATATTGTTGCCATCATCGGAGTTGGCGGTTTTCTGGGAATTGGCGAAAAAGATGTTGCCATTCCAGTCGGCCAGCTCACGGCAACAAAAGATGCCAACAACGCTCTTAAGTTGACCACAGCCGCCACCAAGGAACAGCTGGAAGCGGCTCCCGCTTTTGACCGCACTGCATTGAATTAACCTCAGGTTTTAGCCACATTTTGGCGAACCACCCAGAACCCGCCAAGATTTAGCTCTTGGCGGGAACCTTTCAGATATTCAGGCGTTTACTGTCCAGTCCAATCTTAGAAAAGGATAATTGCGATGAAAAAACTAATTGTTGCCTCGGCATTTGCTGCGCTGGTAGGTTTTGGAATGTCCTCTGCGGCAGAGGCCAAAACGAACTTTCAGCTTTATCTGGGGTATCCCCACTATGATTATCGTCCCGGAGATGACTACCGCTACCGTGACGGATATGGCTGGTACAACCCGGGATACAAAGTTCGCCCACAATACAGAGTCCGCCTCAGTTGCAACGAAGCCCGCCGCGAAGTTCGCCGCAAGGGGTTCCGGAATGTTTCCGCCATTGAGTGCAATGGCAGGACATATACCTTCCGCGCGGTGCGAAATGGCAACCGTATGATCGTTTATGTAAATTCCAGATCCGGCGCTGTTTGGCGCGGATAAACCACTAAATCGCCGTCCGGCAAATGTCGGACGGTGAACCCCTAACAATACTGTGCAACCTGCGGGATTGACCATGATTGGAATTGATGGCAGCTTATGGTGCATAGTCTGTGCAGATCATGATTCCTAATGACATCAACAGTTTAAATCCACCAGATGAGCAACAAATCAAAGCTGACACCTTTTTAGACCGGGCGCTACTCACCGGTCGAATGATGCTTTACTCTTGTGACGTCGCCACTGGCGTTACCGTGCGATCCAAGAACAGCTTGCAGCTCATGGGTGTAGCAACCACAGGCCCAACTGAACAATGGTCTGGCCTTATCCTTGGCGAAGATCTTCCCTATTTCGAAAATGCTGTCAAATCAATCACCCCGCAGGAACCCGGCTTTGAAGTTGAATACCGGGTCAGGCACGGCTCTTCCGGACATATATTTTGGATTTTAGACCGGGGCAGAGGTGAGTTCAATGCGGCAGGTCAAAGACTTCGGGTAAACGGCGCAATTGTTGAAATCAGCGGAAGGGTGCGCGCTGAAACAGAAGTACGCGAAACAACCCAGCTTCATACAGTTGCATTTGAAGCCGCCCACATGGGTGCTTGGCACCTTGATTTTCCCAACAATCGATTTACCAGTTCGCCGGAATTGGTGGCTCTTCTAGGGTTGGAGAGTACACAGTTTGACGGCACCCCGGAAGCTTTCGACAGCCTCATACACCCGGGTGATCTGGAGGCGTGGCGCGAATTTCGGACCACATCACTGTATTCGGGAAAAAATGTTGAGATTGAGTTCCGTGTAGCTTTGCCAAAATCAGGAATTCGATGGTTCCTGTCGCGCGGCGAAATCGTTCGTGGTTCTGGTGAAATTGCGCTTGAGTGCTATGGCGTGATGATTGACATCACCAAGCGCAAGATCGCTGAAGAGGCGGCCAGCAGGCTTGCTGCAATCGTAACCTCCTCGGAGGATGCGATCATCAGCAGCAATCTTCAACACATCATTACCAGCTGGAACCGCGGAGCCGAGCATCTCCTGGGCTACAGCGCCAAAGAGATAGTTGGCAGACCGATGCAAGACGTTGTTCCCGATGCGTACGCCGAGAGTGAATTGAAATCCCTCAATACGATCGGTTCTGGCGAGGCGGCGCCTGCCTATGAGTTGAAGCGCCGACACAAGAACGGCCGCATTCTGGACATGTCATTGGCTCTCTCGCCAATACGCAATGAATTTGGCAATGTTGTTGGTGCATCAACAATTGCACGAGATATCACTGCGCGTTTGCGTGACGCTGAAATTCACAAGGAAGGCGAAGCACGTTTGCGCCAAGCCTTGGCAGCAGCCAGGGCCGGGGCTTTCGACTATGACCTCATTACCCAGGAAGCACGCTGGTCTCCTGAAATGTTTTCGCTCTATGGCCTTGATCCGCTCAAGGATATCCCAACCCTTGAATCAGTCATGTCCCAGACGTCGCCACAACACGAACAACGTGTGCGTGCGGAGTTTTCAGTTGCTCTCGTAAAGGGCGGGCAATTTTTTTTCGAATATCCAATCATCCGGCCGGATGGAACGGAAATCTGGATGGCGATGATCGGCTACATTAGAAAAAATCTCAGCGGACAGGCGATCTATGCGCATGGTATTGGCCAGGACATCAGCGAACGCAAGGATTGGGAAAGACGCCAAGCACTACTTTTGCGAGAATTGTCACATCGTGTCAAAAACAGTTTGGCAGTCATTCAATCCGTCACCCGGCAAACTTTGCGGACAACAAGCGATCCAAAACTATTTGCTGATGCATTTGAAGGGCGTATCCGCAGCCTTGCCACTTCCCACACCCTCTTAACCGATGTCGATTGGCAGGGCGTTAAACTCACTGATTTGATCAGGCTGCAAACGGGTGGCATGGCAGATGATTTTGAACGGAGATTTTCGCTGCGTGGCCATGAAGTGCTGCTGCCTGCCGAAACTGCCACCCAGCTTGGCTTGGTGCTGCACGAACTTGCCACAAACGCCGCAAAATATGGTGCATTGTCGTTGCCGGGGGGGAAATTGTCCATCACCTGGAAGCAGTCTCATGGCAAGCTTGCCCTAACCTGGCGGGAGCGGGGCGGCCCGCCAATTATGGAAACGCCAATGCGTCAAGGCTTTGGCACCGCATTGATCAATTCCAGCGTTGTCGAAGTAAAAAGAAGATTTGACCCTGCAGGCCTGACCTGCAGGCTGCGGCTGAATATATGAAACATATATGAAACAGTTAGGCCTCGCCCGACGCCAGCGATCATTCAAAAGGGAATTGAGGACGGCAGTGGCATTCTGACCGCTTTAACGAACCTTCTTATACATGCCACGACCGATCACGCGGAACAAAGTTTTCCATTCAACGTTTAGTCGGCAAGATGCGCATTCGCGCAGCTTGGTTGGTGAAAGGAATGATTATGGCAACTGTACATCCAAATCATGCATTTATTTCAAGCGAAGATGTTGAGGGAACCAATGTCTACGATATGCAAGGCAACAGCATTGGAGAGATCGATCATCTTATGATTGATAAGGTCTCTGGGCAGGTTCAATACGCCGTCATGAGCTTTGGCGGTTTCATGGGCCTCGGTCACAGCCATTATCCCGTGCCATGGCAAAAGCTGAGCTATGATGTGAAGCTGAATGGCTATCGGACCGATGTAAATGAGGCCCAGCTCCGTGATGCGCCAGAGTTTAGCGACGACTCATGGGGCAGCCGCGATTGGGAAAAAGATGTGCACAACTATTATGGCGTGCCGCCCTATTGGGGCCTGTAGAACATTGGTCTTATCTGGTATTTTCACGGCCGCCTCGCGTGGCCGTTTTTTTATGATTTATTGTCTATCGCAGGTGATTGCTCCACAGCGGCTTCGTTGCTGGCGGATTCACTGAGAAATTCGCCGATTGAAGAAAGGGCATCTATGTGCCCGCAAAGCACGCGGAAGGTTACTAGGGCAGGCACTGCGATAATGATGCCGGGGATGCCCCATGCCCATGCCCAGAAAGCAAGGGCCAGCAATATTGCAACGGCGTTAAGTTGCAGACGGCGGCTCAGCAGATAAGGCGAGATGATTTGGGTTTCGAGCCCAATCAGTATCACATAGGCCAGCGGGGCGAGCAGGGCGTGCCCCAGAGAGTCAAACATGACGATTGAAACAAGCCCAGTCAGGATTGTTCCGGTGATAGGGCCGAGATAGGGAATGAAATTCAGGATGAAAGCGGCTATCGCCCACAATTGTGGTGTCGGCATCCCAAGGAAATGGAAAACAATCCCCACTGTCAAGCCGAAAACAACATTGATTGCAGTGATTGTGAGCAGGTATACCGAAACCTCATGCTCGACATCGTAAACGATGCGCAGCGCGGTTTTTTTATCGCTCAACGTCGGCATAATCCGAATTAGCTTTTCATAGAACATGTCACCGGAAGCCATCAGAAAAGCAGCCAGAACCAACGCAGCACTCAGCATGATTACAAAGTTTGCGGGATAGCCGGCTGCCGAAGAAAGTATTGAGGTGAGCCCCGAACCTTTCATGACGACTTCCTGTGTCCCAGGCTCAGGCGCAGGCGTGGTGACCTTTTCGATATTTTCCGCCAGATTGAGAAAACTCTCAAATGTCGAGCGTAAGCCCCGCATTTTTTCCACGAACTCGCTTTGGATCGCCGGCGCTCTTGCGATCCAGTCTGCAATCGGGCCGCTGAACACATAGGCGGCGGTGAGGACTGCAATTGAAAGGGCCGCCAAAATGCCCACGGCTGAAACCCATGGCGGAAAACCGCGTCGCGAGAGTTTTCGGATGATTGGGCGGAAAGCCACCGAGATCATAAACGCGAAAATAATGGGTACCAGAAAATCGCGGGCAAAGAAAACTGCAGCCAATGAAAGTATGACCCAGATGCCAAACAGCGCATTGCGTGCTTGCCGAAGATAGGTCACGTGTTCGATGCCGTCGGCTGTCGCCATGTCGTGCAACCTTTAGACGGCGTCAAATTCGACCCATGAGCACCAATATCAAGACAACGATAAGAACAAGGCCCAAACCGCCGGAAGGAAAATAACCCCAATTGCGGCTGTGGCCCCAATTAGGCAATGCACCCACCAGGATGAGAATGAGAATAATGACAAGTATTGTGCCCAATGACATTTTTTACCTCCTGAACTAAGTGCTATTGCCATAAACGCGCAATCACACAAATTGTTCCCAATCTCGTCACATTGTCCTGATTGAGCCATATTTCTGTCAAATCATTCCAGCCAGCCACCGATGTTAATTTTTGGAAAGTTGTGGAACCATTTGTTATTGTTTGGCGTTAGTGTTCAGTTGCAATCGAAGTACCTTTGATTAAAGAGGAAAAAAAGCATGAGTCTTGCCAGCAATATCACGCCGCAATTACCTTATTTGCGGCGTTTTTCGCGTGCCTTGACCGGAACCCAGCAGGGTGGCGATGCCTATGTAGCAGCCCTCCTTGAGGCATTGATTGCAGATCCAAGCAGCATCGACCAGTCGCTCGATCTCAGGGTGTCACTTTATCAAATGTATTGCAGGTTGTGGGAATCGGTGTCCTTAAATCTTAAACCCGCCGGCAATACGCAGGATAGTTTGACGACACCTCAATGGGCTGCAACGGCCCAGCGCCGGTTATCGGTAATTCCGCCGCGCGCCCGCGAAGCCTTCCTGCTTCTTGCCGTCGAAGGTTTTACGACCAAGGACATCGCCAGCATTTTGGACCGCGACGAACCGTCCGTGGTTGCTTTGATCGATGAAGCTTCAAGCGCCATTGTAGAGCAAGTTGCGACCAGTGTGATGATTATAGAGGATGAGCCACTCATCGCGATGGATCTGAGAACCATAGTTGAAAATCTCGGCCATACCGTCACCGGTGTTGCCCGCACGCACAGCGAAGCGACAAAACTTGCTGTGAAATCAAGACCGGGTCTCATTCTTGCTGACATTCAGCTGGCCGATGGCAGTTCTGGAATTGACGCGGTAAACCAGATTATATCAACCTTTGAGGTTCCCGTAATATTCATTACAGCATTTCCAGAACGGCTTTTGACCGGCATTCAGCCTGAACCAGCATTTCTCGTCACCAAACCTTTTACCACAGAAATGGTCAAGGCCGTGATCAGTCAGGCATTGTTCTTTGACAGCAAGGCTAGGGTCGCAGCTTAATTACGCGGTTGTGGGAACCTTGGGGCATGTAGCGCGTTACTTCTTTTGAGGAGATTTCGCATATGATCCGTTTCATTGCATTGTTAGCAGTGGCAGGACTCGCGTTGCAAATTGCTTTGGGCAATAGCGCATTCGGCGGCGTTGCATTGGTGGCCGTCTGCGTCACGGGTCTGGGGTTGTTTGTTTCCCTTTTCACGGATCTCACGCGTGAATCTTAAACCCAAATTTTCCCTTTTCATTTCGTAGTCAGCACTTGGGAGAAAAAAATGTATACTGCCAAAGATTATGACAGGGCACTCATCGCACCCGAACAGGTTTTCGAAACTCCAATGGATGTGGTGAACACCGAATCGATGACTTCCGAGCAGAAGATGAAAGTTTTGAAGCATTGGGAAGCGAACGCGCGCGACCTGCAAGTTGCAACTGAAGAAAGCATGACAGGTCCTGGCTCGCCACACTTGAACGAAGTCAGAAAGGCCATACACGCGTTAAGTGAAATGGAAAATGTGGACGAGCGCGACGTGGATTAGCATTGCGCCGTTCACTGCAAAAAAGTCAGGCCGATGCCTGGCTTATTTTTTTGGCGGCATGCGCGTCTGAAGCATCAACGCCTATGGCAAGACGCACACGCATATCACCGCCGACGTCGTGCAACGTAATCAGATACTCATCACCAGAAATTCTTTTGATGTCTTTCGTTTCTGGCTCAGCGACACCATCCCGGGTTATCACGAATTCATACCGGGTGCCGCCAAACTTGTACCGGACAATGAATTCAGGCCAATCATTGGGTATGCACGGCCTCACCCTCAGTTTGTTTCCTTCACGGGTGAAACCAAGAATTGCTTCAATACCTGCGCGGTAAAGCCAGCCGGCCGCACCCGTATACCAGGTCCAGCCGCCGCGGCCGACGTGCGGTGCTACGGAATAGACATCCGCCGCTACCACATAGGGTTCCACCCGGTAACGCAAGGCGTCAGATTGCGTGAGTGCGTGATTGACAGGATTGAGCATTGAAAACAGCTGAGTTGCTTTTTCCGTTTGGCCGAGCTTGGCGTGGGCAAAAATTGACCAGATAACGCCATGAGTATACTGGCCACCGTTCTCGCGGATTCCGGGTGGATAGGCTTTCACATAGCCCGGATCAGGCGCCGATGTATCAAAGGGGGGCGTAAACAAAAGTGCGATGCCATCATCTGGCTTCACCAGTTTTTCGTAGGATTGAGCCAGTGCGGCCGCAGCGCGTTCAGGATTTGCTGCATCTGATAAAACAGCCCAGGACTGTGCGATGGCATCAATGCGGCATTCTGAACTTTGCGCCGATCCCAGCGGTGTGCCGTCATCAAAATAACCGCGACGGTACCATTCGCCGTCCCACCCATGGGTATCGAGCGCTTGCTTCAAGCTTTCCATGCGCTTGTTCCAAGCCTTGACGCGCAAGGTATCTTTTCGTGCGGCCGCGAGCGGCACAAACGCCTTCAGTGTTGTGTAGAGGAACCAACCGAGCCACACGCTTTCGCCTTTGCCGAGTTCGCCGACCCGGTTCATGCCGTCGTTCCAGTCGCCTGTTCCCATAAGTGGCAATCCGTGCTCTCCCGCAGGCAAACTATGGTCAAGGGCAATGGCGCAGTGATCGTAAACCGTGGCGGTTTTTTCCGATACCGTCGGCTGGAAATAGGCGTCATGTTCGCCCTCATTCAGCGCGCGCCCTTCAATGAAAGGGACGCTTTCATCAAGAATGCCCGCGTCTCCCGTCGTCTTTACGTAGTAATGCACACAGTAGGCGAGCCACACCGTATCATCGCTGATGCGCGTGCGCACGCCAACGCCAGTGGACGGCAGCCACCAATGCTGCAGGTCGCCTTCTGGGAATTGGCGCGAAGCGGCACGCAGAATGTGTTGACGCGAGATATCGGGCCGGACTGTTGCGATTGACATCGAGTCCTGCAGCTGGTCGCGGAACCCATAAGCGCCACTGGCCTGATAAAAGCCTGCTCTGCCAAACATGCGGCACGCCAGCGTCTGGTAAAGCAACCAGCCATTCAGCATGACATTGAATGAGGGGTCGGGGGTTTTGACTGAAACTGCGTCCAAGGTTTCATTCCAGTATGCCTTGACGTCTGACAGGACGACATCAATCTCGGCTTTGCGGTAGCGCGTGATGAGTGCGCGTGCTTCAGCATCATTGGCAGCACTTCCAACAAGCACGTTAACCTCCCCTGGCGAAGCAGAGCTGACCATGATTTTGTATTGCAGGGCGGCACATGGATCGAGTCCGCCACCAGCCGTGTTGGACAGATTTTCGCCATATGCAACAGCGCGGGGGGACGACAAATTGCCATATCGGCCCATGAAATGCTGACGGTCACCACTCCAGGCTGACTGCACGCCACACATATCGATGAATACAAGCCGTTCGCCAAAATCCTCACTCCAGCGATTGCGCACGAACAGTGCGCCGGTTTCACCGTCAATTTCGGTGGTCACAAAAGGTGCCGAAGCAGCACGCTGCGAACCTAAAACCAAATCAGCAAAGAACGTTACTGTGAGCTGGCGCACGGTGGGCGATGAAGTGGCAATGCGCAGACGCTCAATCTTAAGCGTATCCGTCAGCGGGACGAATTGCAGCAGTTCCATTGTAAGATCGGCATCTTCCGCCTCGTAAATGGAATAACCAAAGCCATGCCGGGTGCGGAATTTTCCGCGGTTATTGCGAAGCGGAGCCAGGCACGGGGACGTGATAATTCCGCTGCGGTCATCTCTTATGTAAAACGCTTCGGACGGCCGGTTGCAAACCGGGTCATTGGACCATGGAGTAATCTGGCATTCGCGGCTATTGCCAATCCAGGTGGCTCCCGGTCCCTCCGCAGTGCAATGGGTGCCGAAATTTGGATTGGCAATCACGTTAATCCAAGGTGCTGGAGCAGGGCGCGTTGCATCATGGACAACAACATATTCATTCCGCCGCTCGTCAAAACCGCCAAAGCCATTAAAGAAGGACAAGTCTTCATGTTGCTGTGGTGGTGCCTGCTCTGACTGGGTTTTGACAATGTGCAGGGGTTGTTTGAGGGGAGATTGAGGAACGCCCTTGACCCGCAGGCGCGACATCTGGGCGGGAAGGGTTCCGCCGCGTGCATGCAAGTTGACGCGCGCAACTCCCGGCAACATGGCCAAAGCTTCCTGCGGCATGAGATCCGCACGCAATGCGAAAACCTGCCCAATCGTGCCGGAAGGAACACGGCCCGGATTCACCACGTTCTTGCGAATTAATTCTTCAATCGCACCCTGCAAATCCTGAATGTAAGAAGCACGTCGGTCATTGAGGATGACAAGATCTACAGCCAGCTGTTTGGCGCTCCAATATTCATGGGCGCGCAATAATTGCCGGACGAGATCAAGATCTTCAACGGCATCAATCCGCACCAACAGAACCGGCTTGTTTCCAGAAATTCCTTGCGACCATAGATTAGGCTGCGTGCGCATGCTGTTTTGCAGCACATGGGAGGGAGCGCGCAACGTGGGCCCGGCGTAAATCAAATGGCTGGCTAGCCGTTGGAACATGCTGGCGTCAGTCGGGTCGACAGAAAGATGACGCAACTGGATGCGGGAATGGGACCAAGCGAGGATCTGCGCGCGTTCATAGGCTGCGTTCTGGCGGTGACGGTCCACCATGTCCAACACTTCTGCCCTGCTATCCGCAACTACGGTCCAAATGGTGCAAGAGGCATGTTGGCCTGCGGGGATGCGCAAGCGTCGACGCAATGAAAAAATGGGATCAAGCACAGTGCCTTGGCTTCCACCAAGCGCAGATCCGCCAGCCATTGCATCGGCAGTCCACAGTTCATTGCCTTGGCCCAAGAACTGTCCACGGCTCGTTTCAAATTCAAGTTGCCCAACACGATTGCCTTCGGTCAACATGAACTGTGCCATCCAGATTTCCGGGTCGGATGGCGAACGCTTTCTGCGGGTGGCAAGCAGGGTCTCTAGTTCCGGCACATACTCGGTCGTCACGAACAGTTTGGAGAAAGCAGGGTGAGCGGAATCTGCGGCTGCCGCTGCCAGTGCCAATTCAACGTAGGTCGTAACCTCAATGATGCGGGCTGATGAACTGTTGTTGACCACCATTACCCGACGGGCTTCCGCGTTGTCTTCGCTGGAGACGAGGCATCCCAGTGTAGTCGCAATCATGCCGTCCGTACGGTGAATCTCGATCTTTTCAATCGAGAATTCTGCCATGTAACTATCAGGTTGGGCGATTGATGGCATATAGCCCGCAGTCCAGGTTTTGCCACTGGAAAGGTCGCTCAGGAAGATGAAAGAACCCCAATCATCGCAGGTTGGATCTTCGCGCCACCTATTAACGGCGATACCATTCCATGCGCTATATCCACTACCCGAAGCCGTCATCATTACAGAATATTGCCCATTGGAAAGCAAGTGGGTCGATGGTGCGAGCGAGGTGCGTGGATCAACCTCATAACTTGGAGCGGCTACGCGTTCACCTAGGGAATCTGCTTGCGCAGGTGTGGAAACGCTTACCAGCTTAACGGGTACTTGCTGAGGCGCCCGTTCTTGCAACAACAGTTCGGTTGCCCGCACAATTGGTTCCGCGTGAAAATGCGTTCTGATGTTTCCATTGCTGACAGCGTTGTAAATGGCCGCAATTGTCATGCCCTGGTGATGGGCAAAATAGGCTTTCACCACTGACATTTTTTCATCGTCGCGCAACCTGGATGGCGTGTAATCAATGGATTCGTAGAATCCATAGCGCCCACTGGCTCCTGCGTTGCGCAGCTTGGTAAAGTTTGCGGCAGCAGCCCTTGGTGCCACCATCGACGCGAGACCGGTGGCGTAAGGTGCAATGACCGCATTATCGGCAAGGCCCCGCTTAAGGCCGAGGCCCGGTACGCCAAAGTTTGAATACTGATAGGTAAAATCCTTATCGCGTGCACTGAAAGCTGATTCTGAAATGCCCCAAGGCGTTCCCAGTTGTGCGCCATATTCAATTTGCCGCTTTACGATGAGCTTTGCGGTTTGACCAAGAAGGCTCCCTTGTGGTGTTTGTAATACCAATGACGGCATCAAATATTCGAACATCGAACCAGACCACGAAACCAGTGCTGCTCCACCATTTGTGGCTGTCACTGGACGGGCCAGCCTGAACCAGTGGCGCGCCCGCAAATCACCCTTGGCAATCGCCAGAAAGCTTGCGAGCGCTGCTTCAGATGCAAGCATGTCGTAACAGCTTCCGTCGAGGGTGGCATCGGAGGCGCGATAGCCAATGGACATAAGCTGGCGTTGCGGGTCGTTTAAAAATCCAAATTCCATTTCAAGCGCAAAACTGCGCACGGCGGACGCCACGGTTTCAAGCCTCCGCCGGACATCGAGCAGATCATTGTTGTCGAGAGAGGCGTCCCTGAATTGACTTTCTACACTCTGTTGAAGCGCTGTTGCCCAATATACAGCATTGGCAGCTTTTACAGGCTCAATGGTCGTTGAAAAATGCTCTACCGATTTGTAAATGGCACTCGCTTGCACGGCAAGATCGATGAGACGTACAGGCAGCAGTTCCGCAGCATTTCGGGCCCGCTCAATCCCGGCACGAAATGCTTCGAGCTGCTTTTTCATATGGCCCAACATCTGCCTTTGGTTGCGATTAGCTGTCTTTGATAATGGGTTAAGCTCTTCGCTTAGAATTTCGGCGCTGTCGCCAATACCCTCAAGATAGTCAACACTGATCAGTGGATTCACCGACCACGAACTGCACATATTGGCCAGAGCCAAAAGATGGCCAGCGAGGTTGCCGCTGTCAACGGCAGACACGTAGCGCGGTTCCAGCGGAACCAGCGTTTGGGTGTCATACCAGTTGTAGAGGTGGCCCCTGAATCTCTCCATTTTTTTAACGGTAGCAAGAGTGGCTTCAATTTTTTCCAGCGCTTCAGTTGATCCCAGCCAGCCGAATTCACGGGCGCTGGCAATCGAAAGGAAATAGAGGCCGATGTTAGTGGGCGATGTGCGGTGCGCAACAACAGGCTTCGGATCTTCCTGAAAATTGTCAGGTGGAAGCATATTGTCGTCGGCAACGACAAATGCTTCAAAGAAGGTCCAGGTGCGCCGCGCAACGAGGCGGAGCGCCAGACGGTCACTTGGAGAGGCGGCCAATTCATCCGTTGGAAGTTTGGTCTTGCTCATCCACCAGGCAATCGCCGGTGCTGCAAGCCAAAACACAGAAAATGGCGTTGCGGCCACGGAAACCCAATCCTGGCGCCATAAAACGATTGCCAGCGCCAACAATCCGAACAGGACGCTTGCCAGCATAAGGGCATAGGAGCCCAGCAAGTTTGGCTTGGTGCTCATTTGGACTTGTGCTGCCGTCGTCCACTCCAGCAGGTTTTTCTTGCTCACAAGCAGGCGAAACAACGTACGCGCGATGGCGTCCGCCATCATTCCCGCCTGGTGGCCCAGAAATACAAGATTGGAAACCGTGATCAACACGGCCTGAATGATTTCATTGACGAATGAACTGACTTGGCTGGACAGTGAGTTCGGCGACGGGTGAATGCTCGACCCAGCAAACACCGGCACAAATGCCGGTACAAAACTTGTCAGGAGGATGAAGGCTGTCCACGCAACAGCCAGCGAAGGCGAGAGCCAAAGCCAGGCGACAATCAATGCAATGACAGTGAATAAAGGTGTGAGCGAACGCCGGAGATTATCCAGCATTTTGAATAATCCTACGGCGGGGATCGAACGAAGCTCGTTGGCCGCGCCACGACCGCGTGCTTTGGCTATCCACGGAAGCAGTTGCCAGTCGCCCCGCACCCAGCGGTGTTGCCGCGCTGCAGCCACCGCGTAGCGTTCGGGAAACTCCTCAACCACTTCAATATCGGTTACCAGCGCGGCGCGCGCAAATACGCCTTCAAACAGGTCATGACTGAGCATTGCATTTTCAGGAATTCTGTTTGCAAGTGCCGCCTCAAATGCGTCAATGTCATAAATGCCTTTGCCGACAAATGAGCCCTCGCCAAACAAGTCCTGATAAACATCGGAAACGGCAAATACGTAAGGGTCAGTGCCACGGCGTGTCGAAAAGATGCGCTGGAAGGTTGTGCCATTGTCGGTAACGGGAAGGGTTGGTGTAACGCGAGGTTGCAAAATTGCGTAGCCTTGGGTCACGCGCCCGCGTTGTTCGTCAAAAAACGGCCGGTTAAGTGGATGTGCCAGCTTGCCAACCAACCGGCGGGCAGCATCCCGCGGCAGCTTCGTATCGGCATCCAGCGTGATAACGAAGCGGACAAACGGAGGCAGCTTGCCGCCGATGAGCATGAAAGTTGTGTCTGACGCGTTTCTCAGCAAGCGATTGAGTTCGTGGAGCTTGCCGCGCTTGCGCTCCCAACCCATCCATTTGCCTTGCTGTTCGTTCCAGTTTCTGGATCGGTGCAAAAGCAGAAAGCGGTTATCGCCATATTGCCTGTTCAGCCGGTCGATACCATCAAGCGCAGCCGCAACCAGCACATCATCCCCGGGCTCGCGCTCACTGTCGGAGTCGGCCCAGTCTGTAACAAGCGCAAAATACAATTCACCATTGTTATTGGCGAGGTAATGCACTTCAAGTCTCTCCACCAGATGCTCAACTTCATCGATCGTTGTGAGGAGAGCGGGCACAGCTACAAGCGTTCGAAGATCAGCCGGAACCCCTTCACGAAGGGCGAGCGCCGGCAAAATAACGGGGCGCAGAATTTGGGTAACCGTATAGTTCACCATGGCCATCGCCGCTTCAAACACCGGCGCTAGACCGCTAACCACCAATAGAACAAGCAACGCCAATGGCACCCCTGCGATTGCCAGCGGCCAAACGCCAAGCGCTAAAACAATTGCACTCATCAGCAGAATTGCGGAAACGTAGCCCGCTAACCCGGACCTGCGGACCGCATCGGAAAATTTTCGGCGGGCCGAGAAATTATAGTTGAGGCCTGTTTCAAAGACAGGCCTGCCGGATCCCAGTAAATGATAGCCTGGGTCTTCCGCTGCAATATTTTCACTGGTTTGCGCCAAGGTGGCGCTCTCCAGCGCTTTGGCCGCTACCGTGTGCTCATCAAATTGGGAGTGTTGAGACAGGTCTTCAATCGCACTGCGATAGTTGTTGCGGGTGCGGAAATCCATTTCTGCGTAACGGGGGTGCGTGCTGAGCAGCTTGTCCACGGTACTGACGCGATCAAACCATTCCTCCCAGTTGTAATCGGAAATGAACCGCAAGCTGGTCACCAGATTTCGCATCGTAACATTCGCGGCGGCTTGTCGGTGGTGGCCTTCGGCAACCGCACTGTCAAATTCAAAACCGAGGGCATGGACGTGGTTGCGCAGGGCTGCCAGAACTGTGGGGTCAACAGACTCCTGATCGCGCAGCCGCTTGATCAGCTGGACCGCAAAGGAAAGTTGTGCGTGTTCGGCAACTTGGCTCGGAAAAACGTTGCCAAGACCGGTAGAAGCTATTTTGTGCTCTAACAGTTTATCAGCATATTCGTCAGCGGCGAGGCGTGCGCGGCTTGATCCAATTGTGCGCTGGGAAATTCGGGTCAGGTTTTCAATGAGCACCAAACGCAAGCTTATTGCGGTCGCCCATAGTTCGCCAATGGTCAGCGGTTGAACGTCCTGATAGGCGTTGACGAATTCAGTCAGGACATGGCCGTCAAAGCGGCTGTCTGTATGGGCGGCATACGCCCAGGCAATACCGAATATGCGGGGGTGCCCGGCCAGCGGGCCTTCCGCCAGCTTGGGCAACTGACGGTAATATCCCTGTGGAAGATCTACTGTGGCCTGGCGCACATGCTCTTCAATGAGATGGTAGTTGTCGATAAGCCATTCCGCTGCCGGCGTGATGGGGATGCCGTCCTTTACGGTCGCACAAAGTTCCTTATAGGCATCCGCCAGCGCTGCAGCGTCTTGCTTCAGGCGCTCTACGACTGATTGGACGGCAATAGAATCTTTCGTTGTGAGCTGTGAGTTGGCAAGGCTGACCGCATGTTCCCTGAAGCGCTCGACACCGAATAATTCCGCTCTGATAGGCTGGGTGTCACTCCAAACATCGGCCCTTGGTTTAAAAAGCCGTGTGAACACGTGCCACATACGAGCCTGCTCCATGCTATCGTGAAATTGGGTCAGCGCCCCGACGGGAGGCAATACTGAACGCTACAACGAATGAAAGGTTCCGTCACTACAATGATTGCCCGCAATGCGCTTTTGTAGGTTTCTCAGAAACTCCGCTGAAAAGGAACAAACTGCATATAGCCGCGTTGATCTCACAGAAAACAAACTGGAGGATTTCATGCGTGGTGTTCTGCTTTGGCTAGTTGGCCTGCCTATCCCCATAATTATTCTGCTCTATCTGTTCAACGTAGTGTAATTGGCGAGGTGCGCAATAATGAAGGTGCACAATAATATTGAGGGCAGATCGATGATCTGCCCTCAACGCATTGACAATCACATTGCGTCAATCCAGGAATCAACCTCGGCTTTTGCCTTGTCCTTGGCATAGCCATAACGGTTCTGGAGCTTGCCTTCCAGTTCTTCACGTTTGCCTTCAACGACGTCAAGATCGTCGTCTGTCAGTTCGCCCCATTGCTGCTTGGCTTTTCCTTTGATTTCTTTCCAGTTTCCTTCGATGCGATCCCAGTTCATGATGACCTCCACGTTAAATCAATTCCAAGCATTATTGCTTGAGATGCCAATTGAACGCCGGGGCGCAGGGTCTGTTCCTGGTAATTGGGAAATTTCTGGCCTGCCCATTGGCGACATCCCAGTTTCTCTGAGACTGGGCAACCGCCATTAATGATTTGGTAACCATTTCGTTCCGTTTCGCTGAAAATATGTTCAAATAGCTGGAACTTTCGTTTCATTTTGAGCTTTGCTTAAACGAGTGTATCAGTCAAAAACGAAAAAATGTGCGGATAACCTATTCCTGAGATGACGGTGACCTATGGCTGACGGTGAAAAGAAAAAACGGAAGAACCAAGGTGCGAACTTGAAATTTGATCAGATGAACACGCAGACAACAAAACCTGAGGTTTATGATCTCATTGGAAAACGACTTAGGGTTTACTTCGAGGAGGTGTCAAGTCAGCCCGTACCTGATCGATTCATGGAGCTGCTGAGCCAGCTTGAAGCGAAGGCGCCAGCGAAAAAGCTGGACTGACGAAACCATGAAAACCGTTACAATTGAGATTTCATTGTATGACTAGTTCAGATGAATTTCGAGCCCAGCTCATTTCGACCATACCGGGATTGCGGGCATTTGGCCTATCGCTGACCGCACGCAGTGACACCGCCGATGACCTCGTCCAGGAAACCCTGATGAAAGCCTGGAAGCATCAGGAGAGTTATGAAATGGGATCCAACATGAGGGCCTGGCTTTACACCATCCTCAGGAATGAATTTTACAGTCACTTGAGAAAACGCAAGCGCGAAGTTGAGGATGTGGATGAGGCATATTCCGGGCGCGTGAGTGTAAGCGGTGAACAGGATGGCCACCTGGACATGGCCGATTTGCGAAATGCCCTGACAAAATTGCCGGATGACCAGCGAGAGGCCATTGTGCTTGTTGGAGCTTCAGGGTTTTCGTATGAAGAAGCTGCCGAAATTTGCAAGGTAGCCGTCGGAACAATCAAAAGCCGTGTCAACCGCGCCCGCACCAGGTTGACGCTCCTTCTCGAAATGGATGATGAGGTAGAGAAGGTAACGGATGCCATTGCACCCGTTGGCGGCAATGCACCGGACAATCAGCAGCGCCCCTAAGAAACCAAAATCCGACATTTGCCGCCTTTCGATCCGGAACATTCCTCCGGCTGATTGAGTTTGTCAGTAGGGACGCAAAGATTGCTCCCGCCTCTCAACAGAAAGGAAACAGGAATGCGCAACCAGCAAAATCAACCTGGTGATCCCATTCATCAGCCGATTTTGACAACCAACAATAGCATGCTGGATTTGTTGGGGCGGGTTCCGGCACGCTTCGAATTTTTTCCATCAACCTGAAAATAGGAGACTATCATGACTGTAAAGACACTGAACGACTTGTTTATGGAAACCCTGAAAGACATTTACTATGCAGAAAAGAAACTGGTTAAAACACTGCCAAAAATGGCGAAGAAAGCCAGCTCCCCCGAATTTGAAGGGCGCCATCGAGGCTCATCTGTCAGAAACTGAAATTCACGTGGAGCGGTTGGAAGAAATATTCCAATCCTTGGGCAAGAAACCCGTTGCCAAAAAATGTGAAGCCCTTGAAGGCATCCTGAAGGAGGCCGACGAAGTCACGTCAGAAGTCGAAGACCGGGAAACCTTGGACGCCGCAATCATTTCTTCCGCTCAAACGGTGGAGCATTATGAGATTGCGAGATACGGCACACTGGCATGCTGGGCGCGTTTGCTTGGGATGGAAAAGGCTGAAAATCTTTTGCAGAACACGCTTGATGAGGAGCGCGACGCCGATCATAAGTTGTCCAGCCTGGCTGAGGGTTCAATCAACCAAAGAGCCGCTGCTTAACAGAGCACGGCTCCTAACAAAGCACAAATGAAGCGGGGAGAGATTTAATGTCTCTCCCCTGGTTTTTTAGCGCTTGCGTTTGCCTGCAGTCCGCGTTGGTCGTTTATTGCTGGCTACCGCCCCAAATCTGCTGGACGGCAGCATGGCGCCAATAACCACGCCGATGCCCAGTCCTACAGCGCCAAGAATCAGCGGTTTTTCCTCTACTAGGGACTGAATGGCCCGTGGTTCAGGCATATGCATATTTTTCACGGCCCGCGGCACATTGCGCGTTGCCTCCCCCGCCCAGTCATAAGCACTGCCGAATGCCTCCTTGCCCTTGGAAATCAGGCGCGCGGCAGAATCGCCATAGCCATTGCTGGCAGCCAAAGTCTGGTGTGTCGCCCTTTTTGTTGAAGGCGGGGAAGCACGTCTTCTTTGGCTTGGACGCCATTGATTTTTTTGAAGCAGCACGCGCCGCCGCAGGCGTCATTTTGTCTTTGGATTGGTTAATCGATCCGTTTGTCGATGCCATTATAGTTCTCCTTTTCAATTGTTGGTACAAATTCCCTGGGCGTTGCCTTGGAGGAACGGTATTTTCTGCGTTCCGCCACTCGGCTTGGCGATATTGGGGTGGCCATGACACGGCTCATCAGCCAAATCACGCCCAACAGTGCCGCCGCCGCCATGACAGGCTCGTTCTTCACGACAGATCTCAGCCGCGTTAACGGCCTGAAACGCTGTTCGACATGGGCAAGGATGTCTGCCGAAATTGCCCGTGTTGAGGTACGCTTGCTAAGTTTTGAAAGAGTATCCGTAAACTGCTGCCGGCTGCGTTCTGCTTCCCGTTGCAACGTTGCGATATCACTCATCTCTTCCATCCCTTCTGCGGCGGAGATTTGAAAATCAATCTTGAAATGAAGCTGGCGGGCAGTCCACCGGATTTCACCATTCGCCAAGCTGCCCATACCAAAACGACGCAAAGGACAAGCAGTCCCAAGCCAACAATGATACCGGCCATAACGACATCGCCCAAGTAAAAGCCAACCAGCGCAACCACTGACTGAAACAGTATGGTGAGGGCCACGATTAGAATGACAAACGCGGTCACACCGGCAATTACGCCCAAGGCGATACGCCTCAGGAAACTATCTGTTTCGGCCTTCGTCACCGCAAGCTCGGCACGCACCCAGTTTGCGCCGTCTTTTACGAGCTTAGACAGCAGCTCATTTATTGTTGACTTGGAATCCACAGAGGCGGATTCAAAATCCTCCCCTTTATGCATTAAGTTGCGCTCGGCCATTGGTTTTTCCTTCCGGCCTTGCCCTGCGCGCCGGCATCGTTTTCTTGGCGGTTTTGGCCCTGGACGTATTGGATTTTGCAGGCTTGGTTTTACCCATATTGGACCGCAGCAGATGCGTTGCGACCAAGCCGCCAGCAATGCCTGCACCCATCACCGCAAGCGGGTGACGTTTTGCAAAGACCGCCGCATCATCCATCATCTGCTCGAATTCAGTCTCCACGACATAGTCAGCCAAGCCTTCAAGACTGTCTGCCGCCACCGTCATGTAGCTTTTGATCTGTGGAATTGTTGCGACCGAAAGGCTGAATTCCCGTGCCGCGTCGGCGAAAGCCAGAATTTTTTCCGCACCGATTTCCTTGCGGCCCTTCGCCAAGGTTCCGGCCAATGCCATCATATCATCAAAAATGCGATACGAGGAGCCGTGAGAAACGCTTGCCGCTCTGTTGCGATTTGCTCTGATTCTTTTTGAAGTAGCCATGACACAATCCTTTAATCGAGTGTTTTCGAGTTCAGCTTCTAAACGACTCAGGGGAAAATTGGTTCCATTGCACAAGAGGTTTCAACTTACAGTGCAAATAGCTCTGCATCGGGGTCGCCAATGCCTTGGATATGGCGGGAAACCAGCTGCGATGCCAACATGCTGAAGGTAATGCCATTGCCACCAAACCCCAGCACAGCGTAACAGCGCGGCAGTTTCTTAATTGGCCCTATCGCAGGCAATCCGGTCGGGCTGTCGCCGAAGCTTCCTGCCCACGCATAATCTGCATCAAAATTTGCATGGGGCCATATTTTCTTTGCGCCTTTTGCTATCGCAGAAATCTTTTCTGGGATCATCCCATCGCGCAACTCTGCGTTGGAGAAAGCTTCGTCTTCTCC
This sequence comes from uncultured Alphaproteobacteria bacterium, assembly GCA_963763635.1. Lineage (GTDB taxonomy): Bacteria > Pseudomonadota > Alphaproteobacteria > Rhizobiales > Aestuariivirgaceae > Aestuariivirga. Next base: position 8,468 of record CAVXPO010000025.1, on the reverse strand, counting down.
GCCCGCGATGATCCTGCCGTCAACAGTTGTCCGCATGTAAAGATAAGGATCGGCGGCTTCCCAAATGAGGCTCTGGCTTTTCCAGACATTCTTGGGTTGGGGTTTGGTCGCCAGTACCCAGGTTGACGTTATCTTGTAACCCTTTGGCTTGGCGAACGGCATCAGTTCATAACCCGTGCAAAACACCGCGTGCTTTGCAACAATTGAGCGGCCATCAGCTGCTTTAAGTTTTACCAATGAACGCGTTTGTCCGACTTCGGTTACATCCAGGTTGCCCACAATGCGGCCCCCATTATTTAAGAAATTCCTCCAAAGCCCTTCCGTAAGTTTGACCGGATTGGCTTCTGCATTGCCTTTCGATAGAATGGCCCCTGCGGCGCGAAACCCGCTCAGCTTCTCAAGTTCGGAGCGGTCGATGAATGTGGAGCGGAGCCCTAGTTTTTGACGGGCTTCAGCTTCACGTTTCAGCTCTTTTAGCCCCAGAACATTTCCGGGCAGATAGAGTGTTGAACGCGGCGCGTAACTGCAGCGTATTTTTAAATCAATGATGCGGTCCGACAGGGCTTGTACCGCCTGGGCCGACCGCCACCAAGCGCGCGCGGCGCTGGATTTTCCGATGGTCTTTTCAAGTTTTATAAGGGGTGTATCTATTTCAAACTGAAGCAACGCGGTGCTCGCCGTTGTGGAACCCGACAAAATGTTGCGCCGGTCGACAGCTGTGACAGAATAGCCAGCGTTCAGCAAGGCATCCGCAACCAATGCGCCCGAAATTCCCGTGCCGACCACCACAATATCTGTGCGGATATTCTTGGCGGATTGGCCGGCAGAAAATTCAGATTGCTTGCCGTCGCCCATCCACAGGGAAAGTCCGGTGGTGAGGTTTTCCTTCCTCGTCAGCACTAAGAACTTGCCTTAATTAATGATTGAAGCTTGCCTTAATTAATGATTGAAGGTCGAGATAACGCAAATCTCGCTAATTATGGGGGTCCAACACAACTAAACGCCCAAGTCGAACAATTGTTCCATCTGGCTTGCGAAGCAGCGCTGCAAGACCTCACGGAACTATTGTGGCCGTTAGCCACTTTATTAAGCATGGAACAGATCATCAAAAATCAGGCGCTCAGCATATTAAAACCCGTAATCTTGGCCGCTGCACTCACGTTCTTGGCGCCATTGCCTGGCCTGTTGCGTTTACCCGCAGCTAACCCACAAACTGTAGCGTCAAATGAAACCATTGTGTTCAAGTCCGAGCCCGTATCGGTCTTTTACAAGAGTGAGGCGGGAAGCCTGTAAGGGGATAACGAGGTACCAGCCCTTGGTCGGGCAATGGTCGACTCTACCATTTTATTTATATATGTTTGGCAGTTCATTTTAAGCTTTTGGAGTCAGCCGCCGTGAGGCAGTATGCGTGTAGATAGCCTCACAGCTTTAGGGCCTGCTCTTGCATTTTTGTCTGGTGGTGGCGAACTCGGCCAACTCATTGCAGCGTTCGACTGGGCGGCAACCTCGATCGGGGCGATTTCCGCGTGGCCCCAAAGCCTCAAGACTTCAGTTTCGCTCATGCTCCGGTCTCAAGTGCCCATCGTCATACTGTGGGGCAAAGATGGAGTGATGATTTATAACGACGCCTATTCCTTGTTCGCCGGTGCTCTCTGATTCACATATCTTTTCGCGATATGATTGCGCCGCGTTTGATGGCTTCGAACTTGCGTAGTCCTGCGGTGAGGGTCTTGGGTCCGGGTTTGTCGTAGTAGCCAGTCCATCCGCCGAGGCGCCCAATGACCCATGTGGCATAGGCGAGAGAGGTCGTGGGATGCGGATTCTTTTGCCGCGGACGTGGATTTGGGCCTTCATAGTCGGCGTTGATGATGGCCATGATCTTGCGGTCAAGTGTTGAGAAGACAACCGCGATGGCTTGGCCTTTTGGATTGTCGCGGGCCTTGATCAGCTGCATGACAGTAACGGCGGCAACCGCTGCAACTGCGGTCAGCACCATCATCGGGTCGGGATCAGCGATGTCTGCCTCCTCGATGTTGAAGCCGCCGCTCTTGAGGCTGTGGAAGTATTCTTCAATGCTCCAGCGCATGCGATAGAGCCGTAAGCTGGCAAGGGCCGCATTGCGATCTTCGACAACTCGCGTCGAGAGAAGCCGCCAATGAATGGGTGTGACGCCTTCTGCTGCACCAACTTCGCGGATATCAATAGCCCACAGGGTGCAGCTTGGCGGCAGGCGGCGGAGCGCAGCGCCGGGCATGCCACGGTGTGGTGCTTTGACCTCGACCTTGCAGAATCGCAGCGCCAGTTTTGCCTGACGTGCCGCTTGGCCTGGTTTTGCAGGGATATCAACCGTTTCAAGATCGCCTGTGGACTGTTGCGCATCCATTTGGTCATGGAGTTTCCGGCCGTCAACAAGACAGCGGTTATGATGCATGCGTGTCAGCAGATGAACGTTGGCGGGCCGTCTCGCATAGTCCTCATAAATGTCGCTTTCCCGGTCGGCGGTCACCGTGATGCTGGCAGCCTTGGCCAAGACCCGTGCCGCTGTTTCAGCACCCGTGATCCAGCGCAGCGATTCTTTGTCTTCGAGACGGCGGCTTGCATGCGGACTGACCTTGCCGCCAGTCCGGTTCCACACCTCGCCTCCGGCAAGGCCCAGAACTTCACCGCTGTGGGCGTCCACAGCCAAAACCGCATGAAGCGTCAGGCCGCGTATTGCACCACCTTTCCCGACGGGCCCATATCCCTGTCGCCGACGCTTGGCCCCGCCCAGTATCAGGTCGCTTGTATCCTGAATGGCGAGAACCTCGCGGCCCGCAGCCAGCACGCCGGTGCGCTCGCCGGCCGAGGCGAAAATTGCTTCCGAGGTCACTGCCGGATGCCGCAAAAACCTCGTAAAACGTATCTCGCGCGAACGCTTGCCACCACCCAGTCTGCGGATGCACGTGCCCGGTTCATTGACCAGTGCACGATGCAGCAAGGCCCCCCTTTTTTGAGCCGCTCGTCTCCAAACGTCCCAAACCCGTATGACATCCCAAGCGCTAAAGCGGAACCCATGGCAATCCTCCCGACTCAAACAAACGTCAGAGAATCACCGCCAATCCCATACCGCAAGAAAAGATATGTGCATATGACAGGTTCGCCGGTGGCAGGCATCCCCAACTTCTCGGGTCAAAGGTGCGTGAAGGGTGGCCGGAAGTGGCTGAATTCAACGATAATGTCATGAGCGTCGGCTTGGCGGGCGGCACTCTGGCGTACCGTGACCAGGAACTGACCCTTTATCGTTCTGGCAAGCCCGAACAGGTTTGGATGAACCTGGACTATTCGCCGCTTCTCGACGAGCGCGGAGAGCCCGCGGGCGTCATCGCTATCGTTGTTGAAACGACTGGCAGGGTTATCGCCGAGCGTTGGCTCATGGGCGAGCGGGATCGTCAACGCCAGATGTTCGATCAGGCGCCAGGTTTCATGGCTATGATGTCCGGTCCGGAGCATGTATTCGATCTCACAAACTCTGCCTTTATGCAGCTCGTGGGCCACCGCAATATATTGGGCAAACCGGTACGCGAAGCCTTTCCAGACGTGGAGGGGCAGGGCTTCTTTGAGCTCCTCGATCAGGTTTTCGCAAGCGGCGAGCCGTTTGTCGGGTCTACGCTGAGAGCGGAATTTCAGCCCACCCCCGGGGCAATTAAAGAGGAGCGCTTCATCGATCTGGTGTTCCAGCCAGTGCGAAGTCCAGCCAATGAAATCATTGGCATATTTGCGCAAGGCGTGGATGTAACCGATCGGTTGATTGCAGAACGTGAGCTGCGCCGTAGCGAAGCCCAGTTCCGCACCTTTGCCGAAGCGATGCCAAACCACGTGTGGACGTCGTCTACCAATGGATTGCTGGATTGGTTCAACCAGCGTGTATACGAGTATTCGGGCGCTCTTCACCGTGAACTGGAGGGCCAGGGCTGGACGAAGATCGTGCACCCCGATGACCTTCCGCACGCTGCTGAGAACTGGGGCAAGGCGCTTGCAGCAGGCGCATTGTATGAAACCGAGTTCAGGCTTCGGCGCCATGATGGCGTTTACCGGTGGCACATTGCGCGCGCCGTACCCATCCGTGACACCAATGGCGATCTCGTGCAATGGATTGGCACCAACACCGATATCGATGATCAGAAGGGCGCGGCACACGCATTGCATGAAAGTGAACGCCGCCTGCAACTTTCACAGAAAGCCGCACGCATTTCTGCGCTCGAACTGGATATAGAGACTGGGACTGTGCTGGGTTCGGAAGGGTTTTGGGACCTGTGGGGCCTAAGCCCGCGCGACAGCGTTCATATCAGCGTTCTGGAAAACATCGTCGTCCCCGAACACAAGCACATCCGCTCCACGCCCGAGACGCGCAAGCAGGGAACCGCCGTTCCCAACGTTGAATATCAGATACGGCGTCCTGATACGGGCGAGCTTCGCTGGCTTTCACGAAACATCGACTTTGTGCATGACGATGCCGGAAAGCCCATCAAGATGTTTGGCGTAATGCAGGATATTACAGACCGGAAAGAGGCAGAAGCCCGGCAGGAGATGTTGACCCATGAGTTGGAGCACCGGATCAAGAACATCCTGTCAATGGTCGCTGCCATCGCTTCGCAGACGCTACGCAATTCTGACTTGGAAACGGCACGTTCGGCCTTCACTGATCGTCTCATGGCTCTTTCACGGGCCCATGACATTCTGAATAAGACGCGTTGGACTGCCGCCTCCATGCACCAGGTTATCGAGAACACCATTGCCGCATTTCCAATCAGTCAGATATCAATTTCGGGGCCGCCGCTTTCCATTAACCCGAAGATGGCGCTGTCTCTGGCTCTCGCCGTCAACGAACTGGGCACCAACGCGCTCAAATATGGCGCGCTGTCGACGCCGGCCGGCGCTGTGGCAATCGAATGGGCAGTGTATGCAAATGTATCTGACGAAGCCGCAGGATTGACGTGGCGATGGCGCGAAACCGGCGGGCCAATCGTCAAATTGCCAAGCCGGCGGGGTTTTGGAACGATCCTGATTGAACAGGTGCTTGCCGCCGATTTCAACGGCTCGGTATGGATCGAATATCACCCGGCAGGCGTTGAATGTGTGTTGACTGCCCCGGTTCCGGCATCGGTAGCCATGCGCAGCCATTCAGATTGAAAGTAAGGCAATGATCGATATTTCTACAAGCGTTCTGGCCGTTGAAGACGAGGCGTTAATATTGTTAGCCCTTGCATGTGATCTCCGGGCGGCAGGGTTCATCGTGTATGAAGCCAGAAACGCCGATGAAGCCATCAGAAAACTGGAGGCCCATCCCGAGATAAGTATTTTGTTTACGGATGTGGATATGCCCGGTTCGATGGACGGGCTGCAGCTTTCAGCCGCCGTCCGGGACCGCTGGCCGCCTGTGAAAATAATTGTTACTTCCGGCAAGCGCAAACCTGACCAGAGCGACCTTCCCGACGGAGGAGTCTTCATGGCGAAACCCTACGAGCCAGGCGAGGTGGCGGCTACGATGCGCGAGCTCTTGGCCTAGGCTTTCATGAATTTCTGCTTGGCAGTGAATGAACAGTACTCACTCGCCCAACAGTTCAGTCATTACCGCTTTTATATCCTGAACCGAATAGGGCTTTGAGACAATGGGCACTCCTTCTAATAACAGCGGCAACTCATCCCCAACCGAATAGCCCGTCGCGACAGCAAATGGAATGTTGTGCGATTTCAGCAGCTCGGAAAGGGGCAAACTTGTATTGCCGCCAAGATAAAGGTCAAGTATGGCAAGGCGATATTGATGTGTTTTGACGAGCGCCATGGCATCTGGCAAGTTGGCTGCCCGGTCGACAAACTTGAATCCCAGAGACTGCACCATGTCCTCCAGATCCATCAGAATTAATACGTTGTCTTCAACAATCAGACAGCGGTCATTGGCATCAATCATGGGAAACCGTCCCCCTTGGAACATTGGTTGCGCAAATGAGTTTTGATTGTATGAAACCGCATGTGCTGGAGAACGAAGGCCTGAATTTATCCTGGATGGCATTTTTTGGACGTCCCGTAATTTTTGTGGAACAGCTGGCTTTAGGCATCGATTTGCTATGAATATGACGCACGAAATCGCCTGTGATTTCGCTTCTGGAAAAACCAGCGATTGGTGCCAGGCGAGTTCAAGATCATACTCATTTCAAAACTGGTCGCCACTCGAAGTTTTGTGCTACTCGCCAGAGCCGCTTAATAGCGCAATCGAATGAGCTCACTTATGTATTTTAATACACACAAAGCATGCAGCAGTCTGTACAGTAGTGAACATTCATGAACATAAATTCTTCTGCCGGTTCCATCGAAGTAGGGCGAACGCAAAACAATCTGCTTGACCATCTGCAGCCCAATGACTTCAAACTGATTGCTCCCCATCTCAGGAGTCTTCACGCAGCTTCCAATGAAGTTCTGTATGACCACGGCCAGAATATCGGCACCGTCTATTTTCCCTGTGGTTCCACGCTGGTTTCCTTTCAGATCACGATGGAAGATGGAAGCGCAATCGAAACGATGATTATAGGGCGGGAAGGGGCCGTGGGAGGCATCGTCAGCAACGGAAAGCTTCCGGCCTATTCAAAAATCATGGTGCAGTTCGGCGGAAATTTCTACAGCCTGCCGATCAGTGCTTTGGACAGCGCAAAATCCGCATCGAAGTCGCTGGACAGCCTGTTTGCGAGATATGCTGATTGCACGATGGCGCAGATATTTCAATCGACGGCATGTAATGCCTTGCACGGCATTGAACAGCGCACCGCAAAATGGATTCTTGCCGCCGTCGACCGGACGGGAGAAAGTGAAGTGCCGCTGACGCAGGAGCGGCTGTCCGCAATGCTTGGCGTCGGCCGAAGCTACATCAGCCGCGTCATCGGCCAGTTGAAACGGGAAAAAATCCTGAGTGTAAAAAGGGGCCGCCTGGTGATCCTGAACCACAATTTGCTCGCCCGAAAATCCTGCCGCTGCAACGATGCCGTCCGGGCCCATTTCGACACGGTGCTCAAGGGCATTTATCCCGATGACAATGAAAATGCGGTTGACAACTAGGTTGTGTGGACGGATTTGATCAAGATGAAGCCAGATGCAAGAGCGACGAAGGATGCGAAATTCTTAGCGGTTTTCTCGCAGCGTAGTGCGATGCGTTTGAACCGCTTGAGTTTGCCGATGGATTGTTCGATGCGGGCGCGTGCCCTGTAGAGGATTTTGGGGAAGTATTTCGGCCTTCCCTTGATGTTCGACCGGTAGGGAATGACGGGCACAATGCCGCGTGAGCGGCAGATTTCCCGGATGGCTTTGCTGTCGTAGCCCTTGTCGCCGAGTGCGGCACGCGGCTCAATGTCGGGGCCGAGACCAGCGAGTATCTCGAATTGCGGCGCATCGCCTTTCTCTCCGCCAGTGAGATCGAAGGCAAGGAAGTAGCCATCATTATCTGTCTTCAGATGGATTTTGGTCGAGAAGCCGCCACGCGAACGACCGAGCGCCTGGGTTTCCTGCCCCCTTTTGCGCCCGCCGCCGAGACATGGGCGCGAACCACGGTGGAATTGAACATCTGCACGAGATGGGCCGATTTGCTCAAGGATGCCAGCGTGTCGAAGAACATCTCGAAGACGCCCGACTGGCTCAGGCGCCAGAACCTTTTCCACACGCTGTTCCAGTTGCCGAAACGCTCCGGCAAGGCCCGCCATGTCACGTTGTGAACGGTGAAATAATGCAGGGCCTCCAAAAACAGACGATCATTGCGGCCCCTCTCGCCGCGCCGCGGCAAGCTTGCCCGGAAAACCTCCAGCGCAATCTGCCAATCCCTTTGCTCCATTCGTGTCGACATCACCGATCCTCCAAACCGGCTTCCTATGAATCACTGAAAAACTGATTTGTGAATCACCTACGCTATACCAGCGACAATCCGTCCACATGGCCTAGCAGCGCTCTCAAACTTGCCTGGATTGGATAAAAGTGGTGCCCAAGACCGGAATCGAACCAGTGACACGCGGATTTTCAATCCGCTGCTCTACCAACTGAGCTACTTGGGCACACAACGGGGGCGTTATATGTGATTGGATTTGCGCATGCAAGAAAGAAAACCCAACGGCCATAATGCCCGCAAAATAAGGAAAATGGGCGCCGCTTGTAGGCGGGAACGCCCCGCCTAAAACTGCACGTCATTCAGGCTGGCAGCACCCTCAGCCCGCATGATTGCTCGACGGACGGTTGGAACAAATTCCCTTCAGGATTGTTGACTAATGGACGCCTATAAATGATCGGAGCTCCTTGGCTTCGAGATATAGGCGGTGTCAGTCTTTTTGTTGAAGGCAGTGTGACGAAGATGGGAACGAACAATCCAATGGCCTCACGGGCAAAAGCTAGAGCCGAGGGAGAAATCTCTGCGCGGGAAGGGCTCTCCAAGCGGTTTGGGAACCAGCGTTTTGTAC
>CAVXPO010000024.1:0-118401 GCA_963763635.1 uncultured Alphaproteobacteria bacterium | reverse complement strand
GCGGAGTTTGAGTTTAGGAATTTCCGTCACTTTCACAGCTCTCTATCATCCCCCCGCGCCGATAACCCAGGCTGGTTGACCGCCTCAAGGGCGGTCAGGGAGAGATGTTGAAACGATAAAGGCGTAAAATTTACTTTTGTAGCATTGCTATGGATTCAAACAAATGTCTTTGGGTTGAAACTAGCTTGTTCACGAGTTCACTAGTTTGCGCATAGCCATTACCATGTGCAATATCATTACGAAGTTTATTGATTGAATCTGTTACATTCCAGTCCCGAATTGCTTGGAAATTTAATTTTTTCAAGACCTTCAATTTGCTTACCAAAAAAAGTGGTGTGATCCAATCAACGAATAAATCAGGTGTTTTAGAGTTCCTTTTCATTCCTTCTGCGCGAGTTTTTTCATTCGGCTCCAAGTGCTCAAGAACACTAATGAAAAGTGCTTCTGCATCCTTTAGACATTCACGGAGTTTTTTTCCAACCAGATGTTCAAATTGTATGATTAAACCAAACAATGCGAGCTGAACGGGAAGTTTCTGAAGGTCAGAAATGGTGACCATTCCCGAAATTCCACTTCTGCTTACAATGTAACAACAGTGCTGATTTTCTGCCCTATCTATGAAATCGAATATTGGTGCAGAACTTGCTATCAACATGTCCGGGTGGAGTTTTTCGTAGTCATCTTGGATAAAAGATAAAGACGCACTATTTCGTTTTTTGAACGTCCCGACGATAGCATTGTTATTATCAACTACGGGAATGTTATCAAAGTCCGCTAACTCCGCTCTACTTTTTACATCTTCGATCTTATCAGTAAGGCTACAGGTTAGAAGATTACTTACATCTGTTTGTATTAAACTAACCGCCGTCGCTGAAGATAATGCATCATGGTAACTCGATGCACATATATCGAGTGCTCCTGATGGTGAGAGTTTAAAATTGGTTGTCATCTCACTCCGCAGCCTCAACACTTGGCGCGCGGCGTTTCAGGATTTCTTTTAAGTAGTGGCCGGTGTAGCTGCGTTTTTCTTTCGCCACCTGTTCCGGCGTTCCTGCGGCCACCACTTCGCCGCCGCCGTCGCCGCCTTCGGGGCCTAGGTCGATGACCCAGTCGGCGGTCTTGATGACTTCGAGATTGTGTTCGATAACGACGACGGTGTTGCCCTGGTTGACCAGCTCGTGCAGCACTTCCAACAGTTTTTTGACGTCGTGGAAGTGGAGGCCGGTGGTGGGTTCGTCCAGCAGATAAAGCGTGCGGCCAGTGGCGCGTTTGGAGAGTTCCTTGGCCAATTTGACGCGTTGGGCTTCGCCGCCGGAGAGGGTGGTGGCTTGTTGGCCGACTTTGATATAGCTGAGGCCGACGCGTTCCAGCGTGTCCATTTTATCCCTGACGGATGGCACGGCGCGGAAGAAGTCAGCGGCTTCGGCGACGGTCATGTCCAGCACGTCCGCAATCGACTTGTCCTTGAATTTTATTTCCAGGGTTTCGCGGTTGTAGCGTTTGCCGTGGCAGGCGTCGCAGGTCACATACACATCCGGCAGGAAGTGCATTTCGATTTTGATGACGCCGTCGCCCTGGCAGGTTTCGCAGCGGCCGCCCTTGACGTTGAAGGAAAAACGCCCGGGTTCATAGCCACGGGTTTTGGCTTCGGGCAAGCCTGCGAACCAATCGCGGATGGGGGTGAAGGCGCCCGTGTAGGTGGCGGGGTTTGAGCGGGGTGTACGGCCGATGGGGGATTGGTCGATGTCGATAACCTTGTCGAGCAATTCGATGCCGTCAATCCTGTCATGCTCGGAGGGCGGCTCGCGGGTGCCCATGAGTTTGCGGGCGAAGGCGCGATACACCGTGTCGATAAGCAAGGTGGATTTGCCGCCGCCGGAGACGCCCGTCACACAGGTGAACACGCCCAGGGGAATTTCGGCGGAGACGTTTTTGAGGTTGTTGGCGCGGGCGCCTTTAATACGGATGGAGCGGTTCTTTTCCCAACGCCGGCGGTGCGCCGGGATGGGCACTTGCTGCATGCCGATCAAGTATTGCCCGGTGAGCGAGGCGGGGGTGGCCATGACCTGATCTGGCGTGCCTTGCGCCACGATGTGGCCGCCGTTGACGCCGGCGCCAGGGCCGATGTCGACGACGTAATCGGCGAGCTTGATCGCATCCTCATCATGCTCCACCACGATCACCGTGTTGCCGATATCGCGGAGGTGAATGAGGGTTTCGAGCAGGCGGGCATTGTCGCGCTGGTGCAGGCCGATGGAGGGTTCATCCAGCACATAGAGAACGCCTGTAAGGCCGGAGCCGATTTGCGAGGCCAGCCGGATGCGCTGGCTTTCACCACCCGAAAGGGTTCCGGCCATGCGGGAGAGGTTGAGATATTCGAGGCCCACATCCACGAGGAATTTCAACCGCGCCTTGATTTCTTTCAGAATGCGGGTGGCGATTTCGCGTTGCTTGGGCGTAAGCTTGGCTTCGAGATCGGTGAACCACTGGTTGGCGGCTTGAATGGAGAGGCTTGCGACCTGGCTGATGTGGAGATGATCGATTTTCACGGCCAGGGCTTGCGGCTTCAGGCGATTGCCGTCGCAGGCGCGGCAGGGCTGGTCCGATTGATATTTGGCGAGTTCCTCACGCATCCACGCGCTATCGGTTTCGCGCCAGCGCCGCTCGATGTTGCCGATGACGCCTTCGAAAGGTTTCTTGGTTTTGTAGGAGCGCAGGCCATCGTCATAGGTGATGGTGACTTCCTCATCGCCGGTGCCGTTTAATACGGCGTCCTGGAATTTCTTGGGCAGGTCTTTCCATGGGGCGGACATGGAGGCTTTGTAGTGTTTGGCGAGGGCTTCCAGGGTTTGCGCGTAGTAGGGCGAGGTGGCGCCGGCTTTTGACCACGGGGCGATGGCGCCTTCTTTTAATGAGAGCGATGTGTCGGGCACCACGAGATCGGGCTCGAATTTCAATTCGGTGCCGAGGCCATCGCAGGCGGGGCAGGCGCCGAAGGGATTGTTGAAGGAGAACAGGCGGGGTTCGATTTCCTCAATGGTGAAGCCTGATACGGGGCAGGCGAATTTTTCGGAGAAGATGATGCGCTCGTGGGTTTCGTTTTTAGATTTGTTGGCGCTGTCTTCGGAGGTTTGTGATGCGGGCAAAGGCTTATCGGTGAACTCAGCAATCGCCAAGCCCTCTGTCAGCTTCAAGGCCGTTTCGAACGAGTCAGCGAGGCGCGTGCCCAAATCACTGCGCACCACGAGGCGGTCCACCACCACGTCGATATCGTGTTTATACTTCTTGTCGAGCGCTGGAACGCTGTCGATCTCGTGGAACACGCCATCTACCTTGACGCGCTGGAAGCCCTTCTTCTGCAGGTCGGCAAATTCCTTGCGGTATTCACCTTTGCGGCCCCGCACGATGGGGGCGAGAATATAAAGCCGCTCGCCTTCGGGCAGGCTCAACACCTTGTCCACCATCATGGTGACGGTTTGGCTTTCAATGGGAAGACCCGTGGCGGGCGAGTAAGCAATGCCCACACGCGCGAACAGCAGGCGCATGTAGTCATAGATTTCAGTGACGGTGCCGACAGTCGAGCGCGGGTTGCGGCTGGTGGTCTTTTGCTCGATGGAAATGGCGGGTGAGAGGCCGTCGATCTGGTCCACATCCGGCTTCTGCATCATTTCGAGGAATTGCCGGGCGTAGGCGGAGAGGCTTTCCACATAGCGGCGCTGGCCTTCGGCATAAATCGTGTCGAAGGCGAGGGATGATTTGCCGGAGCCGGAAAGGCCGGTGAACACCACGAGGGCATCCCGCGGGATCTCCAAAGAAACATTTTTCAAATTGTGCTCGCGGGCACCCTGAATTGATATAACGCGCTTATGTTGGGACATTGAACCTGACTAGATCAAAACGTGAACGTATGCAAGATGAAGCATTCTAGGGATATAGCAGTCAGCAGATGTCAGTAGAACTACAGATATCCACAGCAACGTTAAGTGGGATGGGATGACGGCAAAAGCAAAGGTGTTGCGCGAGGTATTCGGCTTTGATGATTTCAGGCCGGGGCAGGAGGGAATTGTCGATAATCTGCTGGGCGGGCGGCATGTGCTGGCGGTGATGCCCACGGGGTCTGGCAAGTCATTGTGTTACCAGGTGCCGGCGTTGGTGAAACAGGGGTTGACGATTGTGGTGTCGCCTTTGGTTGCTTTGATGCAGGACCAGGTTGCGGCGCTGAAGCTGGCAGGTGTTGCGGCGGAGACGATCAATTCGGCGGCGTCGCGCGAAGACAATGTTAAGATCTGGAATCGCGTGGCTTCGGGACTGGTGCGGATTTTATATCTGGCACCGGAGCGCCTGATGACGGAGCGGATGATTGCGGCTTTGCAGAAATTGGAAGTGTCGCTGATCGCGGTTGATGAGGCGCACTGCATTTCGCAATGGGGCGCTTCGTTCCGGCCGGAATATGAAGCGCTGCATGGTTTGCGGAGTGCGTTTCCCGATGCACCGATTGGCGCGTTTACGGCCACGGCTGATGAAGCGGCGCGACGCGATATTGTGGCGAAGCTGTTTGGGGGCGAGGCGGAAGTTTTTGTTTCGGGGTTTGACCGGCCCAACATCAAGCTCACGGTGCAGAACAAGGACAATGCCAAGCAGCAGCTCCTACGGTTTCTTGAAGGCCATACCGGAGAGAGCGGCATTGTTTATGCGCTGTCGCGCAAGAGCACGGAGGAGATTGCGGCGTTTCTGGTTGAGAGGAAGCACCGCGCGGTGGCCTATCACGCGGGGCTCACACCAGCCCAGCGCTCTGATGCGCAGGATCTGTTTATGACGGAGAAAGGCGTGATTGTGTGTGCCACCATTGCGTTCGGCATGGGGATCGACAAGCCTGATGTGCGCTTTGTGTTCCATGCGGATTTGCCCTCATCGCTTGATGCCTATTATCAGGAGATAGGCCGGGCCGGGCGCGATGGACAGGACTCGGTTGCCCATATGGTGTTTGGGTTGGGCGACATTCGGCTGCGGCGGCAGTTTATTGAGCAGGCGCATGCGAGCGACGAGCATAAGCGGCGGGAGAGCCGCAGGCTGGATGCGCTGGTGGCCTATTGTGAAGCGCCGAGCTGCCGCCGGGTTTCGCTGCTTGCGTATTTTGGCGAGGATTCGGAAGCGTGTGGCAATTGCGATGTGTGTTTGAGTCCCGGTAAAACAATTGATGGCACGATTGAGGCCAAACAGGTTTTTGAAACAGTGCGGGCTACGGGCGAACGTTTTGGCGCCATGCATATCGTTGATGTGTTGATGGCCAAGCCAAATGACAAGGCGGTGGCGTTGAGTCATACGGAGCTGCATGTGTTTGGGCTTGGGCGAGATCGTCAGCGTACGGAATGGCAGGGGATCATCCGTCAGTTGGTTGGGGCTGGTTTCCTTATCCATGATGTCGGCGGGTTTGGCGGACTATCCTTGTCGTCCAAAGGCCGTGCCTTGCTGGGCGGCGTTGGAGAGTTCCGCTATCGCAAGGTGGAACAGCGGGGAACAAAGAAAGCCTCCCGCGCGGCCGTGATTGCTGCGGTGGCCGAAGCGGATCCGCGCGCTGGCGCTCTCTTGGTGCGATTGAAAACCTTGCGCATGACACTTGCAAAGCAGGCGCGCGTGCCGCTCACAAAATGGGATTTCGGCGAGGTGCATGGCGTGGGTGCAGCGAAGCAGGAAAAATTTGCGGAAATTTTCCTGACTGAGATAGGTTCGCCAGTGATCTGTTATGCGAATAAGAGTGCAGCTTTCATTCATGTGAGGTTCAGCATCGGGCTTGTAATGATGCCCGGTTCTCAATGAGGACATGAACCGGCACCCCGGTGCCAAAACCCAAGGGGGCTAACATAGTGATAGGAGCTGAAAATGGACCGACGTTCATTTCTCTTAGGCGCTACTGGCATAGCCACGAGCGCCTTCATAACAACCGCCGCTGAAGCTGCTGTTCCAGTTTTTCTTGGACGCCGCAGGGTGAACCTGTTTGTTGACCGTGATGTCATTCATGTTGGCGCAGGATGCGGGCTGTTCAGGAAAATCCAGTTCCATGTCAGTGGCAACGATGTTTTCCTCTATGATGTTGATGTGCGCTATGCAAATGGCGGGCGCGATGACATCCCAACCCGCTTCAAGATTCCGCAAGGCGGATTCTCGCGCAAGATAGATTTGCGCTTCAATAACCGCTTCATCCGGAACGTGGCGTTCAAATATGGCAAGCTGCCAAATGGGCGCGGAACCACGCATATTGAGCTCTGGGGCTGGCGCTGATCATGATGCCCTTTCCGGCTTGATCGGAGAGGGCACTATTTTTGTGCCGCGCTTTTCCAAATGGTGAACATGCAAGCAAGTTTGTAACTTGACAAAATTTCGGATGAGATCATTATTTGCTGTATCCTTGCTGGGCAAGGAAACAGATTAAGTTTTTTAGGAGGAGCTATGACGCCACCTAAGCATCAACAGAGATCGCAGCAGGACATGCGATCACTTTCCGGCTGAAGCCGCTGATTAAATCCAGTGTTGCTGGACCGGATTGCCGCTTATATATTTTTCTGTTTGTGTTTATTTAATGAGGAATGTGTAATTGCTTTCCCGTAGAAATTCGATCTAAATCGGATTGTTTCAAGCTAAAACTCGATAAGTCGAGGGCCCCGCTGGCGCAGCAAGTCGCAGCGGGGTTGTTTGATTCAAATGGCAACGCGTGATTGCCGCCGCCAATCCATGAGCAAATGAATAATCAACGCAGCGAAAACAACGGAACCGCCCAGCAACGTGCGGCTGGATGGCACTTCATCATGCACCAGCCAAACCCAGACGGGGCCGAGCACCGGTTCAAGTGTTCCGACAAGCGCCGCAAGAGCTGCTGGAATGAGGCGTGCGCCGGTCACAAACATTGCGAGGCCCAAGCCTAAATTAATGGCACCGAAGGCGAAGAGCCAGGCGAAGTCGGCAGCCGTTACAAAATAACCGCTGGCGAGGGAACCGGAAACGATGGCCGCAATGGTAACGCCGAGGCACACCGCAGGTGACATCCGCACATGGGCGTGCCTTCGGGTAATGACAGTGGCGATGGCGAAAGCCACGGATATGAGCAGTGCGAGGCCATCCCCGATGGGGGAAACTTTGCCGGAAAATGAATCGGATACCATGATGGCAACACCCGCAATCACGGCTGCAATGGCGGCCCAGGTGGAGGCGGATATTTTTTCATGGAAGAGTATCCAGGTGATGAGCGCCGCAATGAGCGGGACGCCGGCTTGCATGAGCAGGATGTTGGCCACCGTGGTGTAGGCCAAGGCGATCACGAACGAGGTGGACGCAATTGCAAAACACAGCGCCACACCGAGGCCGGGCTCGCCCATGTTTTTGAAAAGCGCAAGCGTGCCGCGCGGGCCATCGCGCCACAGCATGAAGCAGAGCAGGAAGAGGGCGGCGAAGATGGAACGCCAGAACACAACGGTCCAGCTATCGGTGACTTCAAGATAGCGCGATATGGTGCCGCCAAAGCTCCACACGATGGCGGAGCCAGCAACGAGAAGAATGCCGCGTTGGGAATCGTGTGAGGTGGTGGTCATGGGGGGATGATGGCGTAGGAGAGTTGGAATGTCAGTTCGAGTTACGACGATGCATGATGGATTTGCGGCTCGAGTTTAATTCCCCAACAACTTCTTCCTTAACTCCCCCACCGCATTTGCATGGGCATCGAAGCCTTCGTATTTTGCGATTACGGCGGCATGCTTGGCGAGGTCGGGGTAGGCGGCGGGGTTAACTTCGACGACTGAGGTTCGTTTCATGAAGTCGTGCACGGACAGGGCAGAGAAGGTTTTGGCCCAGCCGCCGGTGGGGAGGACGTGGCTGGGGCCGAGGACGAAATTGCCGAGTGTTGATGGCGTGTGTTCGCCCAAGAGGATTTCTCCGGCGTGTTTCACCAGACCTAAATATTTGCGTGGCTCCTTCGCAAGGATTTGCAGATGTTCGGGAGCGTAGTCGTTGATGAAGGCCATGGCTTCGGTTGTGTCACGTGCCAGAAGGATTCCGCCGCGGCTGGAGCCGAGTACTGATTTTGTGTAGCCCACGCGCAAGGCACTCATATGTTGCCAATATTCGGGGATGGCTTTCAAGGCGGCGTCGGCAACCTCTTTACTCGTAGTTACCAAGAAGGCGGAACTGTCGTCGCCGTGTTCGGCTTCGATCAACAAGTCCAATGCGGCGAGGCTGCCATCGGTGGTACTGTCCGCAAAGATGATGGCTTCGCTGGGCCCTGCGGGGGTGCCGGTGTCGATGAGGTCTGACAGCAGGCGCTTGGCGGCGACGACCCAAGGGGAGCCGGGGCCAACGACCTTGGCGTACTTTGAAATTGTTTGCGTGCCGTAGGTCACAGCGGCGATGGCTTGGGCGCCGCCGGCTTTATACACTTTGCTTACCCCAGCGGCGCGGGCGGCAACCAGTGAGGCGGCGTCGATTTTACCGTCGGGGCCGGGGGGCGTTATGATGCAGATATCTTCAACGCCTGCCACGCTAGCCGGAATGCAGGTCATCAACACGGATGAGGGGAAGGAGCCTTTGCCGCGCGGGATGTAGCACGCGACAGACGGGATGGGGGTGGTGCGGTCACCGGCATGCAGGCCGGGGCGGATTTCGGCTGACCAGGATTTTTCCGGTTTTTGCAGTTCGTGAAACTTGCGGATGTTGGCAGCGGCGAAGTTGATGGCTTCGCGCACGTCTGGTTCAAGCTCGGCATGGGCGCGGTCGAAGTCCTCCGGTGTGGCGGCGATGGCGTTTGGTTCGACGGGGGCTTTGTCGAACTGTTTTGCAAAGCGCGAGAGTGCCGCGTCGCCTTCAGTGCGAACCGCTTCAATGATGGGTTTTACTTTTTCAAGGAAAGGCGTGAGATCGCTTTCGGTGCGCTTCAAAAGATTGGCGCGTTCGGTGGAAGTGAGCGATGAAAGAGTGTGCAAGTTGATCATGGTTTACTACTAGAACATTCTCCGCAAACTCTCCATGGTCGGGCTTGGCCCGACCAACCAGTCTGGGTCATCGGCTCAAGGCCGATGATGGAGAGTATTTTAACTTAGTTCCCCGAATGGTTGGTCGTCGAGATGTAGGTTTCATCTTCCTGGCCGTCGCGCTCGAATTTCAGGAAGTCGTAGTAGCCGCAGTGGCCTTCGCCGGGGAATATGCGGCAGGTGGAGGGCCTCGCGTGATAAATTGTGCAACGGCGTTCCTTGGTGTCGAAGAACTGGCAGATCTTGCCGTAGATCGTGTCCTTCTGGCGGCGCATGATGCGGGCGTAGCCGTGGGCTTTCTTGAAGAATTTCTTTTCGGCCTTTTCCAGGGGCATATCAAAATGCTTGGCGATGCGGACGGCGTCCCTATCCTTCACTTCAATGACGGGGTAGGAGCAGCAATAGCCGGGGCATTTCATGCAGTCATATTTGGCTTTGGCCATTTCGGTTCCTTGTGATTTTGCACAGCACTAGCCGATTCGGGTGCGGTTGGCTTTGATGCCCGCAAATTTCCTGTTGGTATCTGCCATTTCGCTCATCAGCCATTCGCGAAAGGAACGTGCCGGGCCAAACTCCTTTGAGCCCTTGGCGCGCACAATCCAATAGCTGCCATGGTCTTTCATGTCATTGGTGAAGGGGCGTTTCAACCAACCCTCAAGAATAGAATCGGTGCACAGGATTTGATCACCCAAGGCGAAACCCTGCGATGATTCAGCGGCTTCGATGGCCAGGTGGTTTTGAAAGACCGTGCCTTTCCAGTCGGAAGCGCCTTCAACGCCATTGGCTGCAAGCCAATCCGTCCACCACTGCTTGCGCTGCTCATGTAGCAGGTTGTAATCCTTGAGGTCTTCCGGCTTGAGGTTTGGCGCTTCCGCAATGAGGGCAGGCGAGCAGACGGGGAAGATTACCACTTCGGAAAGCTTGGTCATTTCCACATCTTCCCAATTGCCGCGACCATAGCGAATTCCAAGTTCCACATTGTCGGCATGGAAATCCACGAGCCGGTTGGTGGGATCGATGTTGAGCTCAATATCGGGATGCAGTTCCTGGAACTTTCCGAGACGCGCAACCAGCCAGCGCGAGGCGATGGCAGGCTCCACTGAAACATTGAGGGGACGGGCTGCGCCCACCGCTGCTGCCTCGCGCGAGGCGTCGGCAAGGGCGTCAAACAGCGGGGTGAGCTGCTCGCCAAAACGGATGCCGGCCTCGGTCAGCGTAACGCCACGGCCGGTGCGGTTAAAAAGCTGGGTGCCGAGATATTCTTCCAGCTCGCGGATATGGCGGCTGATGGCGGCGTGGGTAACGAAAAGTTCGGTGGCGGCTTCGGTAAAGCTCACATGCCGGGCAGCCGCTTCAAAAGCTTTCAGTGCATTGAGGGAAGGAAGTCGGCGCGCCATGGAAGCCCCTGTAACATTTTCTGATACATAGCGTAGGTTATTGCCGTTTGTCGTTCAAGCGCCAAAGAGTGATATTAAGGCCATAAGAAAGGAGATCGCCATGAACAATATTTTTGAAGTCTATGCCAATGTGTACCGGACGGCGATGTTCCAGCGGCCATCGCACCATCAGCAGCCGGAAAGAAAACCCGTTTCGGCTGATCGCAGAGTTAACAAATAGTGTGTAACTTTTCCTGATGTGATGTGTAGCTTTATACCGTTTGTGCTGCAACAGCGAAAACCCTAGATTGGGTGCAACAAAGAGATTTAGTAGGAGAATGAAAATGAACTGGGTTATTGGAGCTTATTCAAACGTTTACAGCACTGCGATGATGAAGAACAGCAGAATTGAAAGCCATTTTGCAACTGCGAAGGCGACGGCTGTAAAGCCTGCTGGCCGCATTGCCCGCCTTTTCGGCAAGGCTTAAGTCAAACAAATCACGCAATCCAGCCGTATCTCATTGGGATACGGTTTTTTTGTTCTTGAAAATGGAACAAAAAAAGAACATGTATAATGTGGATAAACTGACCAGCCTAGTGAAAGCATTCGCGCGAGCCACTAGGATGGAGAAAATTGGGAGAATGAGATATGGCAGGTTCGGTCAACAAGGTTATTCTGGTGGGCAATTTGGGCAAGGACCCGGAAGTGCGCCACACGCAGGACGGGAAGGCCATTGTCACCTTGAGCATCGCAACTTCGGAAAACTGGCGCGACAAG
The DNA here is from genome assembly GCA_963763635.1 of uncultured Alphaproteobacteria bacterium. Classification (GTDB taxonomy): domain Bacteria; phylum Pseudomonadota; class Alphaproteobacteria; order Rhizobiales; family Aestuariivirgaceae; genus Aestuariivirga. The sequence continues at coordinate 107,233 of CAVXPO010000024.1, read as the reverse complement.
GGCACCGGCGAGCGTAAGGAAAAAACCGAATGGCACCGTGTGGTGATTTTCAATGAGAACTTGGCGAAGGTTGCCGAGCAGTATTTGAAAAAGGGCGCCACGGTTTACATCGAAGGCCAGTTGCAGACGCGGAAATACACCGACAATTCCGGCGTTGAAAAATTCAGCACGGAAGTTGTTTTGCAGAATTACCGCGGCGAACTTACCATGCTTGGCGGCCGGGGCGGCGGTGCTGGCGAAAGCGCCGGCATGGGCGGCGGTGATGACTTCGGGCAAAGCAGCCCGATGCGTGGCAGCGGCGGCAAGGCGCAGAGCTTTGCCCGCGATCTTGATGATGAGGTTCCATTCTAAGGTTGGGCTGACACATGCGGTTTGCCCTCGGTTTTCTGTTGCTGTGGCTCGGATTTGCTCCCGCTGCTGTGGCGGAAAGCGGGGCGCCACCAGCCTACAAGGACGACCGCAGCGACGCAGGCGCGCTGGTACGCTCATTGTATAATGCGGTTAACCGTCATGAGTATGCAAGGGCCTGGAGCTATTTCGGCAATCCGCCGACCAAGAGTTTTGCGGCTTTTGTCAACGGCTATGGCGACACGGAGCGTGTGGATGTTTATACCGGACGCGTAACCTCCGAAGGTGCCGCTGGTTCAACTTATTTCCAAGTGCCGGTTGCCATTCGCGCGACAAATAGCAAGAGGGAGGCAAAAGTATTTGCAGGATGTTTTACCGCCAAAGCTGTGAACCCGCAAATTCAGGAACCCCCGTTTCAGGCATTGCTCATTGAAAAGGGGTCGCTGAAGCCAAAGGACGAAACCTTGCTCTCAACCGCTGCACCAGAATGGTGCTCGGACCAGGAACCATCCAAGGAAAGTGCTGAGGAAGCGCTGGAGCGCGTCATCGCGCTGTTCAGTGATGGAAGAGGCCGGGCCTGCGACACCGTGCAAAATGAGGGTGCGAAAACGCCTGAGGTTTATGAGTTGCGTTTCCGCCATGCCAGTGCGGGTGCATCCGGCCCGGAAGAATTGAACCGGCTCTATGAGTTTGCCTGCGACAGCGCGGCGTATAATTTTTCGACGGTTTACTATCTGATGGACAGTTCAGGCGCGGTCTCAGAGCTAGCGTTCAGCGAGCCGCAGCTTGATATCTCTTATGAAGAGGCGGACCACAAAAAGCTCAAGGCAATGACAGTCGTTGGGTTTACTTCGACAGACAATCTGCAAAACTCATCATTTGATGGAACCAACAATAGCATCTCGTCATTTAACAAGTGGCGCGGCATTGCCGATGCATCATCCAACGGAACTTGGGTGTTTAAAGAGGGCAAGTTTGTGCTGATTTCCTATGAGGCGGATCCGACTTATGACGGGGAGATCAACCCCGTGACGGTAATTGTGGATGGCCGCGTTAAGTGACCAAAGGTTAATACGCTCGCCACAATTAACGCACATTTGTCGGGCATCGCGGGGGTCAAATTGTTGCAGTGCAGCATAACTTGAGGTGCTTTTGATGAACAAACTTTTGACTTCTATCACTTTGGCAGCATTGCTTGCTGTTATGCCTACCCAATTGCGGGCGGGTGAAAATGTGCCGCTTTCCCAAACGGAACTGGGCAAACTGTTTCCCGGAACCTTCACAGCTGTTGTGAATGGTGCAGTCACGCTCAAGATCATGGCCAAGGGCAACGGCACATTGGTGGGTCAAATGACGGGCCAGCGCGACAATGGCCATTGGAGCGTGCGTAGCGGCAAACTCTGCATCGTCTGGACCAATTGGCTGGATGGCAAAACATCCTGCTCCAGCGTCAAATCTGCTGATGGATGGTACCACGGCAACGGCGTGAAGTTCCGAAAAGTATCGGCGTGAATTTCCCTGTAATTTCTCTGGATTAAACGCGGCTTTCCGTTGTGATTCTGCCCTCGTCGAACTAGACTGGGCAATCGCTCGAATCGTTGCAATTCCCGATGATTCTAAAGCGGTCAAATTGCTGAATTCGAAGGCTGCCCGTGACCGACAACGACGACAAGACTGGCGCGCCGACGCCCGCCAATCCCGGTGAAATTACAAACATCAATCTCGAAGACGAGATGAAGAAAAGCTATCTCGATTACGCCATGAGTGTGATCGTGAGCCGGGCTTTACCAGACGTGCGCGATGGCTTGAAACCGGTACACCGCCGAATTCTTTACACCATGGATGAAAACGGCTTTACGCCGGACAAGGCCTACAAAAAATCCGCCCGTGTGGTGGGTGATGTGATGGGCAAATACCATCCGCACGGCAACCTGGCGATTTACGACGCGCTGGTGCGCATGGCGCAGGATTTTTCCCTCAGGCTGCCGTTGATTGACGGGCAGGGCAACTTTGGTTCGGTGGATGGCGACCCGCCAGCAGCTGACCGCTATACGGAATCGCGCCTCGCGAAATCTGCCATTCCCCTGCTTGATGATCTGGACAAGGATACGGTTGAGTTTCAATTCAACTATTCCAACGAATTCCGTGAACCTACGGTCCTGCCGGCAAAATATCCCAACCTTCTGGTGAATGGCGCTGGCGGTATTGCAGTGGGCATGGCCACCAACATGGCGCCGCATAACCTGGGCGAAGTGATTGATGCCACGATTGCGACAATCGACAACCCGGGCATTTCGATTGATGAGCTGATTGCCTTCATGCCGGGACCCGACTTCCCAACGGGTGGCATCATTCTGGGCCGCCTTGGCATCAAGTCTGCCTTCCATACGGGGCGCGGTTCCGTTGTCTTGCGCGGGCGTGTTGAGATCGAGGAAATCCGTAAAGACCGCGAAGCGCTGATCGTGACCGAAATTCCATATCAGGTGAACAAGTCGCTAATGATTGAACGCATTGCCGAAATGGTGCGTGACAAGAAGATTGAGGGCATCTCCGACATTCGTGACGAAAGCTCTCGCGAAGGCATGCGGGTGGTCATCGAAATCAAGCGCGATGCGGTAGCCGATGTTGTGCTGAACCAGCTCTACCGCTTTTCACAATTGCAGAGCACGTTTAGTGTCAATAATATTGCGCTGACAGGCGGGCGGCCGGAGCAGCTTAACCTCAAGGACCTGTTGCAGGCCTTCATTACTTTCCGTGAAGAGGTTGTGACACGGCGCACCAAATTCCTGCTCAACAAGGCGCGAGACCGGGCGCATATTTTGGTGGGTTTGGCCATTGCCGTTGCCAATATTGATGAAGTGATCGCACTCATTCGCCGTTCGAAAGATGCGGCCGAAGCCCGCGAAGCCTTGATGGGCAGGGCTTGGCCTGCCAAGGATCTGGGACCGCTTATTGCGCTCATTGCCGACCCTCGCCATTCACTGGGGGCGGATAACAATTATCGGCTTTCTGACGAGCAGGCGCGGGCCATTCTTGATTTGCGTTTGCAGCGCCTCACTGCTCTTGGCATGGATGAAATCACCGCTGAGCTGCAAAAGCTTGCGGGTGAGATTTCTGAATATCTCGACATCCTGCGGTCGCGGCTTCGCGTAATGAACATCATCAAGGATGAACTCACCCAGGTCAAAAACGATTTCGCAACCCCGCGACGCACGGAAATCATCGAGAATGATGGCGAGGTTGACGACGAAGACCTGATTGCACGCGAAGACATGGTGGTGACTGTTTCACATGCGGGATATGTGAAGCGCGTTCCCCTGTCGGCTTACCGCGCGCAACGGCGCGGCGGCAAAGGCCGGGCCGGCGTTCAAATGCGCGATGAGGATTTTGTGACGAAGCTTTTCGTCGCCAATACCCATACGCCCATCCTGTTCTTCTCCTCGCTCGGCATGGTCTACCGCATGAAAGTGTGGCGTTTGCCTGTTGGCAACCCGCAGGCACGCGGCAAGGCCTTGATCAATCTGCTGCCGTTGGCGCAGGACGAACGGATAACCACGATCATGCCACTGCCTGAGGATTCAAATGATGCGGCCAACCTGCACCTGATGTTTGCCACGCGTTCAGGCGGGGTGCGTCGCAATGCGCTGGATGATTTTGAAAGTATCAACCGTTCCGGCAAGATAGCCATGAAGCTGGATGACGGCGACATGATTGCTGGTGTTGAAATCTGCACCAATTCCGATGACGTGCTGTTGACCACTGCACAGGGGCAATGCATCAGGTTCGCGGTTGATGATGTGCGGGTGTTCAAGGGCCGTGACTCCACTGGTGTGCGCGGCATCAGGCTTGAGGGTGGCGACCACGTGATTTCCATGGCGGTGATCCGCCATATGGATGCAACCGCCGAAGAGCGGCTGGCCTTCCTTAAAATGTCGCGCGCTGTTGCGGGCGAAGAAGCGGATGTTGAAGCCGCTGATGAGGAGGCGGTGGTGGCTGATACCGGACTTAGCCAAGAGCGCTATGCAGCAATGGGTGCTGCGGAGCAGGTAATCCTCACCGTATCCAGCAATGGCTATGGCAAGCGTACATCTTCGTTCGAATACCGCATCACCAACCGCGGTGGCAAAGGCATTGTTGCCATGGCGGTGAATGACCGGAATGGACCGCTGGTGGCTTCCTTCCCGGTTGAGCACTCAGACCAGATCATGCTGGTGACGGATGGTGGCCAGCTCATCCGCTGCCCGGTTGACGGTATCCGCAAGGCGGGGCGCTCAACGCAAGGTGTGATCGTGATCAATACGGCTGATGATGAGCACGTGGTTTCGGTGGAATGCCTGAAGGAAGAAGAAGGCGACGAGGCGGAGTAGAATACCCTTGATGGCCGGGCTGAACATCAAGCCCGGCCATGGAGAGGGTGGGGAATTGAGGAGCAAGGCCATGAGCTATGACACCTTTTTCGCATTTTGCCTGGCCGCAACGGCCTTGGCGCTGGTGCCGGGACCGACGGTCACCGTTATCATCGCCAATAGCCTGCGTTATGGTTCGAAGGCTGGATTGCTGAATGTGGCTGGAACACAGGCGGGCGTGGTGATTTGGCTGGTGATCGCCGGACTGGGGCTTAACGCTGCCATTCAGCTCATGGGTGTTTGGTTTGATGCGTTGCGCTGGATTGGTGCCGCTTATCTGGTGTGGCTTGGAATCAGGATGCTGCTTTCCAAGGGTGATCTCGCTGTCGCCGTTGACCGCGCGCGGCCGGGCGGCAGTTTCTTCCTGCAGGGCTTCATCGTAATCATGTCCAACCCCAAGATGCTGGTTCTGTTCGGGGCACTCATTCCGCCATTTCTTTCGAAAGGCGGCAACATCGTGCAGGAAACCATGCTGATGGGGATAGCTTTCATGGTTATCGCTGCGGTTGGCGACACGCTTTATGCATTGATGGCAGGGCGGGCGGGAGCATGGCTTTCACGCTCGCGCGTTCGCACAATTGAAGTTGTCAGCGGCCTTTGCCTTTCGCTCGGCGGCGTGTGGCTTGCGCTGAAGGGCCGCTAATTCTCAGGCCATCCCAAGTTTCTTCGCCAACTCCATGTCCCAGAAGGCGGCTTCGATCTTGTGGCCGTCGAGGTCACGGACGAAACAGCCATAATAGGGCTCACCATAGTCATGGCGATGGCCGGGGCCACCATCCTCAGTGGCACCGGCTACAATCGCTTCTTTATAGAATGCATCCACTTCGGTTTTTGTTTGCGCCATGAAGCCCACATGAACGCCGTTTCCGATGGAAGCGGCTTCATTATCAAAAGGTGTTGCAATCCAGAACTCTGGGTAGGCCTTGCCAAAGGCCGTAGCACCCGGGTGTTCCATTATTATACGACAACCCAATGTGCGAAGCACTTTTTCATAGAATGCCTTGGCTTCTGGAAAGCGGTTGGTTCCCAGCGAGACATGTGAAATGATGGAAGAATTTTCATCGGCCATGGCAGTTTCCTTTCTGTGGCTGTGATCAAAACTATAATACTGACATGTGCTGACAGGTTGCGGCAGCAGTGCGAAGCGTATAATGTATTTGCATGGCACGCACAGGATTTTACCCCGGTTCGTTTGACCCCGTAACTTACGGGCACCTTGATGTGATTGCACGCTCGGCGCGATTGGTGGACAAGCTGGTACTGGGTGTTGGCACCCATCCGGGCAAGCAATCACTGCTTGCGGAAAAGGCTAGGGTTGAACTGCTCGAAGCAGTGACCAAGCCGATTGCAGAGCATACGGGCGTCAAGATCAGTGTTATGACTTATGATGACCTCACCGTTGACGCCGCACGGCGCGCGCAAGCCGGTGTTGTCATTAGGGGACTGAGGGACGCCACGGATTTCGACTATGAAGTGCACATGGGGCAAATGAACGGGGCCCTGGCACCCGACATTGAAACCGTATTTCTGGCCGCTTCGCCCGCCACCCGCATGATTGCTTCCTCGCTGGTCAAGCAAATCGCCAAAATGGGCGGCGATGTGACCTTGTTTATCCCCAAGGAAGCGCAGGCGGCGGTGGCTTTGGCACTCAAAAATTCATAGCTTGCGCGGCCCCAATTCAGGCGATATTGGGCATTATCAAGCGTTCGATTCCCATAAACTTTCAACGGAGAAACGAGAATGAAGAAACTTGGCACATTTGCCATTGCTGCCTTTTTGATGGCCGCACCCGCTCTTGCAGCGGAAAAAATGACGGTTGAAACAAGTAAGAGCTGCAGCTTCACCATTGCCTTGCGCTCTGACCTGGCACCCAATCACGTGGCGCAGGTTTCGAAACTGGCGGCTGCCGGATTTTACAATGGCATCGTGTTTCACCGCGTGATCGACGGCTTCATGGCCCAGACGGGCGACCCCACCGGCACCGGCACCGGCGCTTCGGAAGAACCCAACATCAAGGCGGAATTTACCCAGGAACATTTTGGCCGTGGCACCGTTGGCATGGCGCGTTCGAGCGATCCTGATTCAGCCAACAGCCAGTTCTTCGTGATGTTCGCCGATGGCGGCTTCCTTGATGGACAGTACACAGTCATTGGCAAGGTTGATGACGAAGGCATGTTCTGCGTTGACCGTATCAACCGCGGCGAACCCCCTGAGAACCCCGACAAAATGGTAAAGGTAACTGTGCAATAATGAGCGATCTCGAAAATACACTCTACATGGATTTGGCCAAGGGCCGAGTCACCATTGAAATGCTGCCGAAGCTGGCCCCTGGCCACGTGGCGCATATCAAGGAATTGGCGCGCGAAGGCTTTTATGACGGCGTGGTGTTTCACCGCGTGATTGAAGGCTTCATGGCGCAGGGCGGCGACCCGACTGGCACCGGCATGGGCGGTTCCAAGAAGCCGGACCTCAAGGCCGAATTCTCGAAGGAGCCGCACGTGCGCGGCATCTGCTCGATGGCGCGGTCATCGAGCCCGAACTCGGCCAACAGCCAGTTCTTCATCGTATTTGATGATGCGAGCTTCCTTGATAACCAATACACGGTTTGGGGCCGGGTGACTTCCGGCATGGAACTTGTTGATGGATTGAAGCGCGGCGAACCCGTGAAGAACCCGGACAAGATCGTGAAGATGCAGGTTGCTGCGGACGCGAAGTAAAGGCGCTTGCCGTCATGCGTGTTTCCGATTTTGACTTTGAACTGCCGCCGGAGCGCATTGCCTTGCGCCCGGCGGTTCCACGTGAGGCTGCCAAATTGCTGGTGGTGGGGGATGGGCTTTCCGATCTCACGGTGGGAGATTTGCCCTCGCAGTTACGCGCCGGTGATGTGCTGGTTTTCAATAATACCAAAGTGATTTCCGCCGCATTATCGGGCGCGCGCTTGGGGCGAGGTGATGCTGCTCCCCGGATAGAAGCTTTGCTTCACATGCGGATTGATGGTTCGCGGTGGAAGGCCTTTGCCAAGCCGGGGAAGAAACTGCAGGCGGGGGACCGGTTGCGGTTTGGCGCCGCGGGCAAGGTTTGCCTGCTGGGCAACGTTGATGCGACGGTGGAGGCCAAGGGCGAGGCTGGCGAGGTCACGTTGGCTTTTGATTTCAGCGGTCCCGTGTTGGACGAAGCCATTCTTGCCGTGGGACGCATGCCGCTACCGCCTTACATCGAAGGCAGGCGGGCAACAGATGCGCAGGATGCCACGGATTATCAAACTATGTTTGCGGAACATTCCGGCGCAGTGGCGGCACCCACGGCTGGATTGCACTTCACGCCAGAACTTGTAAAAAAGTTGCAAGGTATTGGTATTGCAACGGAATTTGTGACGCTGCATGTGGGAGCGGGGACTTTTTTACCGGTGAAGGCGGAAGACACGAATGACCACAAAATGCATGCCGAATGGGGTGAGGTTTCGGCGGGAACCGTCGCGCGGTTAAAATCCGCACGGGCAAACGGCGGGCGGATTGTTGCGGTGGGCACGACGTCTTTGCGGCTTTTGGAAAGTTCAGGGTTGCAGCCATTCAGTGGCACCACAGAGATATTCATTACGCCGGGGTATGTATTTTCCGTGGTCGATCTGTTGATTACGAATTTCCATTTGCCGAAATCGACGCTGTTCATGCTGGTGTCGGCATTTGCGGGGCAGGCGCGCATGAAGGCAGCCTACACGCATGCCATTCACAACAACTATCGTTTCTATTCCTATGGCGATTGCAGCCTGCTATTCCCGCAGGCGCAATGACTGAATTTTCCTTTACGCTCAAGAAGACGGATGGCACGGCGCGGCTTGGCACAGTCCACACGGGGCGCGGCGACATTCGCACGCCGGCTTTCATGCCGGTGGGCACCGTGGGCACTGTTAAAGGGCTTTATCTTGACCAGGTGAAGGATGCGGGCTCCGATATTATCCTTGGCAACACCTATCATCTGATGCTGCGGCCGGGCGCTGAGGAAGTGGCAAAGCTGGGCGGGCTTCACAAGTTCATTACCTGGGACGGGCCCATCCTCACCGACAGCGGCGGCTTCCAGATCATGTCGCTTTCCAAGATTCGCAAGATCACGGAGCAGGGAGCAACATTCGCCTCGCATATTGATGGGCGAAAACATGAGCTGACGCCAGAACGCGCCATGGATATTCAACGCTTGCTGGGGTCCGATATTCAAATGCAGCTCGATCAATGCCTTGAATTTCCGCACACGGAGAAGGAGGCTGAAAAGGCCATGCAGCTATCCCTGCGCTGGGCAGCGCGCTCTCGCAAGGCCTTTGGCACCCAACCAGGGCGTGGAAATTTTGGCATTGTTCAAGGTGGCGTGAATGAAAAACTGCGGCACGCCAGCGCGGCAGGTCTGGTCTCCATTGGCTTTGAAGGTTATGCGATTGGCGGCCTGGCCGTGGGCGAAGGACAAGCGCTGATGCTGAAGACGCTGGATTTCACCACGCCGGTTTTGCCCGCAGACAAGCCGCGCTACCTGATGGGCGTTGGCACGCCGGAAGATATTCTGGAATCAGTGGCGCGTGGCATTGACATGTTCGACTGCGTGATGCCCACGCGTTCGGGGCGGCACGGTCAGGCGTTCACGCGGTTTGGCAAAATCAATTTGCGAAATGCCAAACATGCGACGGACACGCGGCCGCTTGACGAGCAAAGTTCATGCCCCGCACTCCATAAATACTCCCGTGCCTATCTGCATCATCTGATGCGATCCGGCGAACTGCTCGGCATGATGTTGTTGTCGTGGGCGAATATCGCCTACTATCAGGAACTGATGCGGGGCATTCGTTGGGCAATTGCCGAGGACTGCTTTGAAGAATTCTGCATTGCGACGAAAGAACAGTGGAAGCGCGGCGATCTTCCAGCCTAAGCTCGACTGAAAGGGAGACTATGCTCATGCAAATGAATGGCGAAGAAATTATTGCAGCACCGCGTGAGGCGGTTTGGAAAGCGCTGAACGACACCAATGTGTTGAAAAAATGCATTCCGGGCTGCGAAAGCATCACCCGTCATTCCGCTACCAAGATGGAAGCGAAAGTTGTCATAAAAATCGGCCCGGTGAAAGCTGGCTTTACAGGCGTTGTAAATTTGAGTGATATGGACCCGCCGAAGGGTTATCGCATTTCAGGCGAAGGCAAGGGCGGGTTGGCTGGTTTTGCCACGGGCGGCGCGGATGTGCGGCTTGAGGAAGTGCCGGAGGGCACCAAGCTTACCTACGATGTGGACGCGCAAGTGGGCGGCAAGCTCGCCATGCTGGGCTCGCGGCTGATTGATTTAACGTCGCGCTCGCTTGCGGCGCAGTTCTTCGAGAAGTTTGCCGCGGCTGCGACAGCCATGGGACGTGCGACGCCCGCAAAAAAGGTTGTAAAGAAACCCGCAAAGAAAGTGGCAAAGAAACCCGCTGCCAAGAAGCCCGTGAAGAAGCTGGCCAAAAAACCCATCAAGAAAGTGGCCAAGAAGCCTGCCACCAAGAAGGGGCTCAAGAAAAAATCTTGAATCTGAATGCCGTCTTGACAGGCTGGGTTAACACATGCAATCATTTATCTAGATGGTTAAATGATAATGCAGAAGCTCGACACAATTTTCTCCGCTTTGGCTGATCCCACCCGCCGCGCCATTCTGGCGCAGCTGGCACGGCACGGGGAACGGAATGTGGGCGATATTGCGAAACCCTATGGTATTTCATTGCCGGCGGTGAGCAAGCATCTCGACGTGCTGGAAGATGCAAAACTCATTCGCAGGATCAAAAGCGGACGGATGATGATTTGCCGGCTGGAGCCCGCGCCAATGGAGGCCGCCATGGGCTGGCTTTCTGACTATGAGAAATTCTGGACCTTACGGTTGGACGCATTGACCGCACTTTTGGAGGAGCCCCCATGGTCAAGTCAAAAGACATCTCCCTCAGCATTGTCCGCACCATCAAAGCCTCCCCGCAAAAAGTCTTCGCGGCCTGGACGGAACCGAAAACCCTGAAGCAATGGATGTCGCCAAGCCCTGATATGGACGTCGCGATAGCCGAAACGGACCTCAGAATTGGCGGGCGTTACCGCATCGTGATGCGCGAGAAGGATGGAAAGGAATACAGGGTTGGCGGTGTTTACAGGGAAATTTTACCGCATGAGCGGATCGTTTTCACTTGGGCGTGGGAAAGTTCGCCGGAAGAGGAAACACTTGTCACGATAGAGTTGCGCTCGCTGGGCGCTGTCACGGAACTTACGCTCACACATGCGCGGTTTGCCACTGACAAGGCCCGCGACATGCATAACCATGGTTGGGTGGGCTGCCTCAATCGCCTCGAAACATTGTTTACAGCTTAAGGAGGAATAACATGGCCAAATATGAAGGTGGATGCGCTTGTGGAGATGTGCGCTTTTCAACAGATGCCGAACCCATGATGGCGGGGCATTGCCAGTGCAGACACTGCCAGCAGCTATCAGGCGCTGGACACGCCAGCTTCGCTGCGTTTCCGGAGGCGGCAGTGAGCATGAAAGGCAAGGTGAAATATTGGGAATACAAGGCCGATAGCGGCAATACGGCCAGCCGGGGCCATTGCCCCACCTGCGGTTCGATGGTTGTGGGAAGGACAACGGGCATGGCAGGCTTCGTGGCACTCAATCTGACATCACTCGATGATCCTTCAAAGATCGCGCCACAAATGGTATTCTTTAACGGCAAGGGGCAACCTTGGGATCTTTTGGATGAAAGCCTTCCGAAGTTTCCTGGCATGCCGCCGATGTAATTTGAGGTAGTGGGAGAATGCCAATGAATGAACTTACCGCGAATGTAAACTGGCTTGCTGTCGCCGTGGGAACGGTTCTGTCGTTCATCATTGGTGCTTTCTGGTTTTCGCCAAAGGTATTCGGAGCAAAGTGGCTTGAGGGCGTTGGCGCGAAGATGGAAGCAAATGCCCCAGTGCCGATGGCGGCCATGATTGTTCAGTTCATCGGCACCTTCCTGCTTGCCTGGCTTGTTGGCATTACCGCTGGTCAAAATGCTCTTCTAACCATCATTCTGATCGTGGTGACCATTGTAGCTCTTGTTATTGCCAACGGACTATTCATCAAGAAGAGCGCCTATGCGATGTCAGCAGAGTCGGGCTTTATCGTTGTGATGGCCGTGGTGATGATTGTGGTGCAGGGAATATTCTAGATTATTTCCCGGTCCCGCCCGTATGCTCGCCCTCGCGGGTTAGATAATAAGCCGCGAGGATAGGCACGAAGGTTACGGCGATCACAAAGATGGCCACGACATTTGTGATGGGACGCTGCCGGGGGCGGATGAGCTCATTCAACATCCATATGGGAAGGGTTGATTGCTGGCCTGCCGTGAAGGTGGTGACGATGACTTCGTCAAAGGAAAGGGCGAAAGCCAGCATGCCGCCAGCCAAGAGAGCCGAAGCGATTTGCGGCAATACAACGTGACGGAAGGTTTGGAATCCATCGGCGCCCAAATCCATGGATGCCTCAATCATGTTGCCGGAGGTGCGGCGGAAGCGCGCCAGAACATTGTTGTAGACCACCACCATGCAGAATGTTGTGTGGCCGAGGACAATGGTCCATGTTGAAAAAGGAATATCCATGATGCTGAAGGCCGAACGCAGGGCAATTCCGGTAACGATGCCAGGAAGCGCAATGGGCAGGATGAACAGCAGCGAAATGTAATCGCGGCCGAAGTATTTGGAGCGTGAAACGGCAGCAGCGGCACAGGTGCCGAGAATGAGGGCGAGCAAAGTTGCGATACCTGCGACTTTGACTGACAGGCCAATGGCATCCCAGATATCCTGCCGTTCCCATACCACGCCGAACCACTTCGTTGTGTAATCCGGTGGCGGAAACTGGAAGCTCTTTTCCTCCGTGGTGAAGGCATAGAGAAAAATGAGCAGCAGCGGCACATGCAGGAAAGCCACGCAAGCCAGCGCTGCAATTTTGAGAAGCAGAGGCGATTTTTCAGAGCGCATCGAAAGCTCCCATGCGCTTGGCCACCGTAAGATAAATGCCCATGATGATGATGGGAACCACGGTGAAGGCGGCGGCGAGCGGAATGTTGCCTGCGGTTCCCTGCAGGGTGTACACTGTTTGGCCAAGGAAATAGCTAGAATTTCCAATGATTTGCGGGATTATGTAATCACCAAGCGTTAAGGAGAAGGTAAAGATGGAGCCGGCGATGATGCCGGGAAGCGCCAGCGGAAAAATTACGTTGCGAAAGGTTTGTGCTGGCGTTGCACCAAGATCGGACGAGGCATCAATAAGGTTCACCGGAACCCGCTCCAGTGCGGCTTGCGTTGGCAGGATCATGAAAGGCAACCAGACGTAAACGAATACGAGGAAGGTGCCGAGGAAACTGATGGACAGCGAAGGACCGCCGATGACGGGGATCGCCAAAACCGCATCAAGCAACCATGTGAGATGCAGCTGTTCGGCTGCCCACGAGATGATCCCTTCCTTGGCGAGGATGAGTTTCCATGCGTAGACCTTCACGAGGTAGCTCGACCACAGGGGCAGCATCACGAGAATGTAGAACAGGGCTTTCCATTTTCCGCGCGCGTAACGCGCCGCGAAATAGGCGAAGGGGAATGCGATGATGACGGAGGCGAGGGTTACCGCTGTTGACATCACCAGGCTGCGGATGATGACATCGAAATTGGAGAGGCGGAAAAGCTCGGCGAAGGTTGAGAGGGTCAATTCATATTTGATGAAGCCCGAAAATTCGTCAATTGAGAAGAAGCTATGAAAAAGGAATACAAACAACGATCCCAGGAAGGCAAGACCTAACCACAAAAGCGGCGGGGTCAGGAGCAGGGCGGAGAACCAGGCCGGGTGTTTGAACAATTTGTCAGATATGCTGCGCGTCAGGCTCACATTTCACCGGCCATGATGTGCACAGATTCTTTCGGCCAGTGCAGCGTTACCTTCTCGCCATCAGCGAATTTTCCAGTGGCGGCGGGCACGGTGACATTAATCGTTGCACCCTTTGCCGTCAGGGTATTAAGGCGAATGGCGGCGCCTTGGTAATGGGCAGCAGTTATGGTGGCGATAACTGAGTGATTGCCCTTCAAGGGCTTATCCTTTTCCTGGGAAACCAGTATTTTTTCTGGCCTGAGACTAACCCACTTTTCCGGGCCACCCATAGATTTTGAAAAGGCGGGGGAGAGCACGTTTGATGAGCCAACAAAATCAGCCACGAATTTAGTGTTGGGGCGTTCATAGATTTCTTCAGGGCTGCCCACCTGAACGATCTTGCCATCGTTGAAAATGGCGACGCGGTCTGCCATCGACAGGGCCTCGCCCTGATCATGTGTCACGAAAACAAACGTAATTCCTAGATTGCGTTGCAAGGCCTTGAGTTCAACCTGCATTTGTTCGCGCAATTTCAAATCAAGTGCACCGAGCGGTTCATCAAGCAGCAGAACCTTGGGTTCATTGACGAGGGCGCGGGCCAGCGCCACGCGTTGCCGCTGGCCGCCTGAAAGTTGTGATGGACGCCTGCCGCCGAGGCCTCCCAGGGCAACCAGCGTGAGTGCCTCTTGGGCTTTCCTGTGCCGTATTGGCTTATCAATGCCTTTGACCATCAGGCCATAAGCCACATTGTCTAAAACGGTCATATGCGGAAACAGCGCGTAATCCTGGAACACAGTGTTCACGTTGCGCTGATAGGGAGGAACGCCTTCAGAGGTGACGCCGAAAATTTCCATGTGGCCGCTGGTTGGCTGTTCGAAACCTGCGATCAGGCGGAGGCAGGTGGTCTTGCCGGAACCCGATGGTCCCAACATGGCAAAGAACTCACCCTCGGCTATGTCAAGTGTTACGTCATCAACCGCCCGCACGGTGCCAAAATGTCGGCAGATATTTTGAAAACTGACGGCTGTTGTCATGGTATAAAAACTCCCGCCGGAATAACCGGCGGGAACCCTTCATTGGCTAAGATTTAGCGGCCACCAAGAACCGCAATCATGTCTGTTGCCCAGCGGTAATAGGGCACACAGCCAGCGCTTTGCGTGGCGCATTTGGCCACCGGCGTGCGCCAGAAATGCACTTTGTCAAAGCTCTGCATGCCGTTGGTGTCACAACCCGCATCGGTCAAGAGCGCATTGCCTTTGCACGCGGTCGGAACCGCCGGAACCGAACCAAACCAAGCCGCAAGATCACCCTGCACCTTGGGCGCGATGGAATGTTCCATCCACATATAGGCGCAGTTTGGATTGGCGGCTTCCGCATGCAACATGGTTGTATCGGCCCAACCCGTCGCACCTTCTTCAGGAATGACGGAGGCCACCGGCGTTTTTGCCATCGCATCCTTATCCGCCTGCAGTATGTTCACCTGGAATGGCCAGGAAGAAGACGCAACCACACCTTCGTTCTTGAAATCATCAATTTGCATGAAGGCGTCATGCCAATAGCGACCCACGAGCGCACGCTGGCCACGTAGCAAGTCGAGGGCTGCCTTGTATTGTTCCTCATTGAGTTCGTAAGGGTCCTTGATGCCGAGTTCTGGTTTCTTCACCATCAGATAGAGGGCAGCATCAGCGATATAGATCGGGCCATCGAAGGCCTGAACGCGGCCCTTATTGGATTTTCCATCGGGCAGGTTCTGTTCTTCGAACACAACGGCCCAGCTTTTTGGCGGCTCCTTGAAGACGTTGGAATTGTAGGCCAGCACGTTGGCACCCCATTGATAGGGAACACCATAGTGTACGCCGTCAACCGTGTGCCAAGGGGCATTCTGAAGACGCTCATCAACGGTTTTCCACGAAGGGATGAGGTCCGTGTTGATGGGTTGAACACGCTTGCCGGCAATGAGGCGAAGCGATGCGTCACCTGATGCGGTTACCAGATCAAAACCGCCTTCATTCATCAGGGCAACCATTTCATCGGACGTTCCCGCAGTTTTGACGTTCACCTTGCAGCTTGTCTTCTTCTCGAATTCCGTGACCCAGTCATAGGACTTGTCGGTGGCGCCGTTCTCGATGTAGCCAGCCCACGCCACGATATTGACTTGGCCTTCACCAGCGCCAACTTCTTTTTTCATCTCCTGTGCGAAAGTTATGCCGCTCAACGCTGTGACCGCGAGCAGTGACAGCAAAGTGTGCTTGAGTGTTTTCATTTGCTTTAGTTCTCCCTTTGAATTTTATTATGCTGAACGGGTTTGACCAACTGGTTCAAATTTCAGACTAGCCCAAATTTGGCCGGAACGTAAAGTGAGGAAGTTTTGCAGACTGTCTGGTTGAAAAATCCGCTCGGTATTTTGGCGTATAATGCTGGCGGCGGTATTGTTGTCAGAGGCAACAAAATCATTGAACTGGTTGCCTCTGGCCAGCAGCCAACCAAAAAACCGGATGTCGTATTCGACGCTTCGCGCCACGTCGTCTTGCCGGGATTGATCAATACCCATCATCACTTTTATCAAACGCTGACACGGGCGCACCCCAATGCCATCAACAAGGAATTGTTTGACTGGCTGAAAGCGCTTTATCCGCTGTGGGCGCGGCTTACGCCCGATGCAATGCGGCTTGGCACGCGACTGGCGCTGACAGAGCTTTTGATGTCCGGCGTTACCACGACGTCGGATCATCACTATGTGTTTCCCCAAGGCCTTGATGATGCAATGGATATTCAAGTGGAGGAAGCGCGCAGGCATGGCATGCGGATGACGGTGACGCGGGGTTCGATGAATCTTTCGGAAAAGGACGGGGGGTTGCCCCCTGACGGTGTTGTGCAGGATGAAAACACGATATTGGCGGATTGCGAGCGTGTCATTACCAAATACCATGAACGTGGCGAGGGCGCGATGATACAGGTGGCGCTTGCACCTTGCTCGCCATTTTCGGTGACGAAATCGCTGATGTGCGCTTGCGGGATATTGGCCGAAAAGCATGACTGCCGATTGCACACGCATTTGGCTGAGACGCATGATGAGGATGCGTTTTGCCGCGCTATGTTCGGCTGCAGCCCGGTGGAGTATCTAGAAGAAGTCGGTTGGCTGAATGACCGGACATGGTTGGCACATGGCATTCATTTTTCTGACAATGAGATTGTGCGGCTTGGCAGACATGGCGTGGGCGTATGCCATTGCCCCACATCAAACATGGTGCTGGCTTCAGGCCATTGCCGCACGCTGGAATTGGAGGCGGCGGGCGTTGCGGTGGGGCTGGGCGTGGATGGCTCGGCCTCCAACGACAGTTCAAACCTCATGGAAGGTGTGCGTCATGCACTGATGATGAACAGGCTGAAATATGGGCAGTCGGTTACTCATCTCGATGTTTTGCGATGGGCCACGGAAGGCTCCGCCAAATGTTTGGGGCGGCGAGATATCGGTGGAATTAGAGTCGGCATGCAGGCTGATTTGGCGTTCTATACTTTGGATGAATTGCGCTTTTCCGGCGCAGGTGATCCACTCGCTGCGCTTGTTCTCTGTGGCGCTCACCGGGCGGACCGTGTCATGATCGCCGGGGAATGGCGCGTGTCAGATGGTATGCCAATGGGTGTTGACGTGGAAAAACTCCGGTGGGAGCATGGGAAAGCCGCTAGAATATTTTTGTACAGTTGAGGAAGTGTATTTATGAGTTTTTTGATGATCGAGCCTGCACCACCACGTTTGAACCGCAGCGAGCTTGCGGTTCCTGGTAGCCAGCCGCAACTGTTTGAAAAAGCCGCCAAAGGCAAGGCGGATGTGATTTTCCTCGACCTTGAAGATGCCGTAGCGCCCGATGACAAGGCGCAAGCGCGGAAAAACATCATCCAGGCGATTGGTGACATAGATTGGGGCAACAAAACGCTTTCAGTTCGCATTAACGGGCTGGATACCCACTACATGTACCGCGACGTGGTAGATGTGTTGGAGCAAGCGTCAGACCGGCTTGACCTTATCATGATCCCAAAGGTAGGCACGGCCTCCGACGTTTATGCCATTGATATGCTCTGTACACAGATTGAGACGGCGAAGGGACGCAAGAAGCGTGTGGGATTTGAGATGATCATTGAAACGGCGTTGGGGATGCAGAATATCCACGAGATCGCCGCCGCGTCCAAGCGCAATGAGTCGCTGCATTTTGGTGTGGCGGACTATGCCGCTTCAACTAAAGCGCGCACAACGTCCATTGGTGGTGCGAATGCGGATTATGCGGTTTTGACCGAGCCATTGGCAGATGGCACGCGCGCCGCCCATTGGGGCGACATGTGGCATTACGCCATTTCGCGGATGGTGGTGGCGGCGCGGGCAAACGGGCTTCGGCCAGTTGACGGTCCCTTTGGCAATTTTACGGATGGGGATGCTTTCCGCGCTGCGGGCTTGCGGGCCGCCGTGCTGGGTTGTGAAGGAAAATGGGCCATTCACCCTTCGCAAGTGCCCCTTGCCAATGAGGTGATGTCGCCTTCTGAAGCCGATGTTTTGCGTGCCAAACGCATCATCGTTGCGATGGAAGAAGCGGCTAGAGCTGGGAAAGGCGCTGTATCGCTGGATGGGCGGTTGATCGATTATGCGTCAATCCGCCAGGCAGAAGTTCTGGTGCAAAAGGCTGCGCAGATTGCTGCCAGTGGCGCCTAACCCATGGTGCCAGTCAATCTCTTGGAATTTCCTAAAAACACGAATTGCGGAATGGAGAATTGGTGATAAGGTCATCAAAATCAGAAGGGTATAAAACCCTCGAGGGGAGGACAGCGTGGCGGCACGCAGTGAAACTGAAAACGCCGGGCGGCCCATGGCCGTTGTTGTGGAAGATTTGCATAAACGGTTCGGTGAACTTGAGGTTCTGAAGGGGGTTTCCCTTGAGGCGCGCGAAGGCGATGTTGTGTCGATGATCGGCGCTTCAGGCTCGGGCAAAAGCACATTTTTGCGATGCATCAATTTTCTCGAAATGCCAACCAAGGGCCGCATCGTGGTGACCGGGGAAGAGGTTTCACTGCAACCAAACAAGGATGGCGATTTGCATCCCACCAATCGGCGGCAGCTTGAGGGAGTGCGCACACGGCTTGGCATGGTTTTCCAGAGTTTCAACCTGTGGCAGCACCTGACTGTCATGCAGAATGTGATTGAAGCGCCTATCCATGTGCTGAAGCTTTCCAAGGCGGAGGCGACAGAACGCGCCGAAAAGCTTCTCAATAAGGTTGGGCTATATGAAAAGCGGGATCAATACCCCGCTTTTCTTTCTGGCGGCCAGCAGCAGCGCGCGGCCATTGCCCGGGCTTTGGCGATGAACCCCAAGGTGATGCTCTTTGACGAACCGACATCGGCGCTAGACCCTGAGCTGGTAGGAGAGGTGCTTCGGGTTATCCGCGATTTGGCAAATGAAGGCCGCACCATGATTTTGGTGACCCACGAAATGAAATTTGCACGCGATGTTTCGAGCCATGTCATTTATTTGCATAAGGGCGTTATTGAAGAGGAAGGACCGCCCTCGAAAGTTTTTGGCGCACCTACAAGCGAGCGCTGCAAGCAGTTCGTCTCCGGCATTCACTAAGCCGGCAGATGGGAAGAAGAGAACAACGGAAAGTCGTCCGCGCCTTTTAGTTTGGTCTTTGGAACAAGTAGCAATCGTTCGGCAACCCTCAAGGTGCTGGGCATTTACAAGGGAGACTATCATGAAACTATCACGTAGATTTATGTTGGCGGCAGCTTCGGTGGCACTCATGGCCGCTGCAACGCCCGCCATGGCAGATCTGAAAATGGGCGTCGCGGCTGAGCCCTATGCGCCATTTACATCCAAGGACGCTTCAGGCGTATGGGTTGGTTGGGAAGTGGATTTCATGAATGCTCTTTGCGCTGAGATTGGCGAGAAGTGCGTGATTGAGGAAGTGGCATGGGACGGTATTATTCCAGCACTCACATCCAAGAAGTTTGATGCCATCATGTCGTCCATGTCGGTGACAGATGAACGCAAAAAGACAATCAGCTTCTCCGACATTTATTATAACTCGGCAGCCGTCATCATCGGACCGAAGAGTGATGACAAGGATTTCTCGCCAGAGCATCTCTCGGGCAAGAACATCGGCGTCCAGGTCTCCACGACCCATTCCCGGTATCTCGACAAGTATTATGCGCCCAAGGGCGGCGTGATCAAGACCTATGCAACGCAGGATGAAGCGAACGCCGATCTTGCAGCTGGACGCCTCGACTACGTGATGGCTGATGGCGTCGCGCTTGACGCGTTTCTCGTGTCCGAGCAGGGCGCGGCTTGCTGTGAACAGAAGGGCGCGGTTCCCCTTGACGTGGAAATCCTGGGTGCCGGCGTTGGATTCGGAATCCGCCAGGAAGATACGGAGCTTCTGGCGAAAGTGAACAAGGGCATCCAGGCCATGGCCGCCAAGGGAGCGTTTGCACCCATAACCACCCAGTGGAAACTGGACGGGAAGATCGTCACGCCGCCAAACCTCTAGTGTTTAACAAAGCTGGCGGTCGCGTCATATCGGCGGCCGCCACCAACAGGATTTATTGAATATTGGTTTTTGCAGTTCTCTTCAATTTTAGTTTACTGGCTTTTGGCCCGACCGGCTATGGCGATGAATTGTTCTGGGGACTGACGCGTACAGTGGAAATTGCCCTGCTCGCCTATGCCTTGGGAATTGCCATCGGCCTCTGTGGGGCCATGGGCAAGCTCACCGGGGCCAATTGGCTCAGAAACATACTCGAGGGTTACACGACACTGGTGCGGGCGGTGCCTGATCTCGTGCTTATCCTGCTTCTCTACTATGCTGGCACCGACGGCATCAACCGCATGCTCATTTCAATCGGCCTTCAGCCGATTGAAGTTAATGGGTTCGTTGCAGCAACTTTTGTACTTGGCGTGGTTTACGGTGCCTTTTCGACGGAGGTTTTGCGGGCTGGCATCCAAGCGGTTCCGGTTGGCCAGATCGAGGCGGCGAAAGCCTATGGCATGTCGCCTTTCCTGCGATTCCGGCGCGTCACGCTCCCTGCCATGCTACCCTATGCCATCCCCGGCATGGCCAATCTCTGGCTCAATGTCACCAAGGCTTCTGCACTTATCGCCGTCGTAGGATTTACGGAACTTGCACTGGCGACACGTCAGGCGGCTGGCGTCAGCAAGCTCTATCTGATGTTTTATCTCGTCACGGCACTGATTTACCTCTCCATCACACTGATTTCGAACCAGGTTTTCGGCTGGCTCGAACGCCGCGTGAGGCGAGGCCAACCAAAACTGGCGTGAGGCAAGATGGTCTGGGACTGGCTTCCAACTTATTTACCTCTGCTAGTCCATGGCCTTTATATCACATTGCTCCTACTCGTCGGCTCGGTGGTCATGGGATTTGTGCTTGCAGTTCCACTGGGCCTCGTCCAAGTCACGGGGCCTTGGCCACTCAGGTATCTGGCGCGCGGCTATTGCACCTTCATTCGCGGCACGCCGCTTCTGATCCAAATGTGGCTTCTCTACTATGGCGTTGGCTCCCTCTTTCCTTTGCTTGGAGTGCAATTTCCCACATTCAAGGAAAATTTCATCTGGCTCATCCGGCTCGACGCCTTCTATTATGCGCTCCTGGCCTTCACGCTCAATTATGCTGGTTACGAAGGCGAGGTCATGCGCGGCGCGTTTCTGGGTGTTCCCAAAGGCGAGTTGGAAGCGGCGCGGGCTTTCGGCATGTCGCCATGGAAAGTGTTAAGCCGTGTGTGGTTTCCCCGGGCAGTGCGGCAAGTGCTGCCTACGCTTGCTGGCGAAACGATCGCGCAACTGCTTGCCACGCCACTTGCCTTTACTATCCCGGTCATGGATTTGATGGGCGTCACATCAAGAATCCGGCAGGATACGTTTCTGATTTATGAGCCGTTGCTGTTTCTTGCGCTTGTTTACATCGTGCTTACCTTCCTGATCACCCGTGCTTTCAACTACTTCGAAGGTCTGGTACCTGCACGTCGATGAACCTTGAACTCATATCGGGCTATGCCGACACGCTTGCCGTCATCCGGCACGACCTACACATGCATCCGGAGCTTTGTTTCGAGGAATTTCGGACAGCCAAAATTGTGGCTGAGGAGCTCCGTAAACTCGGCTTTGCTGTCACGACGGGAATCGCAGGCACTGGCGTTATTGGGACCTTGGTGAAGGGTACCAGCCGTCGCAGTATGGGCATTCGCGCGGATATGGATGCGCTTCCCATTCATGAAACCAGTAATTTGCCCTACGCCTCGCGCACCGCCGGCAAGATGCATGCCTGTGGCCATGATGGGCACACCACCATGTTGCTTGGTACTGCACGTTACCTGGCAGAGACGCAAAATTTCGACGGCACAGTGCATCTGATTTTTCAACCCGCCGAAGAAGATATCAGCGGGGCCAAGCGCATGATCGAGGAGGGGCTGTTCAGGCGGTTTCCCTGCGATGCGGTTTTTGCGCTGCATAATATTCCGGGTGACGAGGCGGGCAAGGTATCGGTGCGGGCAGGGGCGATTACGGCGGCGGTTGATATTGTTGAGGTGACTGTTCACGGCACTGGCGGCCACGGCGCAATTCCACACAAGAGCGGCCGACCCTATCGTTGCAGCGTCCGGAATTGTGCTTGCGCTGCAAAGTATCGTTGCGCGCAATGTTGATCCCCATGACCCTGCCGTAATCACGGTCGGCGCATTCAATGCCGGGACGCTGGCCACGATCATTCCGGGTGAAGCAAGACTAAATATAGGGGTGCGCACTTGCACCAAGGGTACACGGGAATTGATCCGTAAACGGATTGAATCCCTGGTCGCACTGCAAGCCAGGTCTTTTGGCTGCGAGGCGGAGATTTCCTATAACCCCGGCATTTCCTATCCGCCGGGATTTAACACGCCTGAGCACGCCCGGCTGGTACGCGATGTTGCAATCGAACTTGGGCAGGATCCGGCTAGTGTTGAACTGCGCGGGCCTTACATGTTCTCTGAAGATTTCGCATTTATCCAGGAAGTCATGCCATCCTGCTATTTCGGCATGGGAAATGGCAACAGCCGCTCGCTGCATGACGCGGGTTATGACTTCAATGACGAGCTTCTGGTCAAGGGGCCGACATTCTGGGGCAGGCTGGTGGAAAGGTTCTTAAGCAATTCTTAATTGGTGAGCCCGGCGCGGATCGAACGCGCGACCTATTGATTAAAAGTCAACCGCTCTACCACTGAGCTACGGGCCCCCACGAGTCAGCCTTCGTAGATTGGCGCGGAACATAGTTGCGGTGCGACGGGGGGTCAAGGGCAGTTTGGGTTTAATTATCTGATCACACAATTGTCTTATTACTCGCAAATATGGCGTAGCGGGGCGGGCAAGGCAGAATCTCTTAATGACCGATAAAGCATGAAAAACATTGCACTAATCATATTGGGTGCGGGCATGGGAACCCGCATGAAATCGGCAATTCCGAAAGTCATGCACAAGATCGCCGGGCGCACACTTCTTGGCCATGTGATGGCAGCCGCCGCCGACTTGTCGCCACAGCGGGCTGTTGTGGTTGTCGGGCCCGACATGGATAAGGTGGGCAAAGAAGCGCAGCGATATTTTGCCAACGCCGCCGTTGCCCTTCAGACTGAGCGCAAAGGCACGGCGCACGCCGTTTTAATGGCGAAACAAGCACTGAGCGGGTTTTCAGGAACCATCCTTATACTCTATGCTGATGTGCCTTTGATTGCATCCAAGTCAATTGCAGCTTTGGCCGAACAGGTTGACGGCAATACACCTGCCGCTGTTCTCGGTTTTGAGGCGGTCAAACCTAAAGGATATGGACGCTTGATCAAGGGTAGGGGCGGTATCAAGGCCATCCGCGAAGAACTTGATGCAACTCCTGAGGAAAAGGCCCTAACACTCTGTAATTCGGGAATAATTGCTGTCCGTTCTGAGCTTCTATGGCAATTCCTGCCGCAGATCAAAGACAGCAATGCGAAAGCAGAGTTTTACCTCACTGACCTTATCGAACTCATTTCCCGTTCGGGGGCAAGAGTTGGGCTGTCGCTGTGTTCTGAAATGGAAGT
Source organism: uncultured Alphaproteobacteria bacterium (assembly GCA_963763635.1). Classification (GTDB taxonomy): domain Bacteria; phylum Pseudomonadota; class Alphaproteobacteria; order Rhizobiales; family Aestuariivirgaceae; genus Aestuariivirga. The sequence goes on along the minus strand of CAVXPO010000024.1, from coordinate 83,505 downwards.
GGCAGGCGTTAATGACCGTACGCAACTGGCAGCAATCGAAGCCAATTTGCAGAACCAGTATCGCCGGAATGCCATGTTGGGTGGTGCCACTTTAATCGCGCCGGAAACCGTTTACTTCTCAGCCGATACCAAAGTCGGCACCGATGTGGTGATCGAGCCCAACGTGTTCTTTGGCCCCGGCGTTACTGTCGGCGACAATGTGCAGATATTTGCCAATTCCCATCTTGAAGGCGCTGTCATCGGAAATGGCGCAAAAATAGGGCCCTTTGCCAGGCTGCGGCCCGGTACCGAGGTTGGCGAGGACGCGCATATCGGCAATTTTGTAGAGGTAAAAAAAGCGCTTATCGGCAAGGGTGCCAAGGCCAATCATTTGACCTACATCGGCGATGCACGGGTGGGGGCTGGCTCGAATATCGGGGCAGGCACCATCACCTGCAATTATGATGGTTACGAAAAAAGCTTAACCGATATTGGCGAAAGGGTATTTGTGGGTTCCAATTCCGCACTGGTGGCGCCCGTCAAGATTGGCGATGGCGCGAATATTGCAGCAGGCAGCGTGATCACGGCGGATGTGCCAGCCAACGCGTTGGCCATTGAACGCAGCGAGCTTAGGGTTAAAGAAGGCTGGGCGTTGCGTTACCGGCAAATCAAGGAAGCCCGCAAAGCTGCGGCAAAGAAAGTTTAGAGGTTTTAGATGTGTGGCATTGTTGGCATTCTTGGCAAGGAGCCGGTGGCATTGGGCATCGTCGAAGCGCTGCGCCGCCTGGAATATCGCGGTTATGATTCCGCAGGCGTCGCCACAATCGAAAATGGCGAATTCCAGCGCCGCCGGGCGCCGGGTAAACTTAAAAACCTCGAAGAGCTTTTACGCAACCAACCCATGATGGGGGTGACGGGCATTGGCCACACACGCTGGGCAACCCATGGCGCCGCCAATGAAACCAATGCCCATCCACATACGGCGGGCGACGTGGTTATCGTGCACAACGGCATCATTGAAAATTTCCGCGAGCTGAAGGAAGAACTGGCGGGAACCGGCGCTGAGTTCAAAACGCAAACTGATACCGAAGTGGTGGCGCATTTGCTGGCACATGAACGCTCAAAGGGAAAAAGCCCAAGAGATGCGGTTCGCGGCGTATTGGCGAAGCTGCATGGCGCATTCGCGTTTGCGATTTTATTCAAGAGCGACAATGACCTTCTCATCGGCGCGCGCAAGGGCAGCCCTCTGGCGATTGGGCATGGCACGGGCGAAATGTTCCTGGGGTCTGATGCCATTGCGCTGGCACCTTTCACCAACCGCGTGACCTATCTGGAAGACGGCGACTGGGCGGTGCTGACGCGCAATTCAGTTGAAATCTTTGACGCCGAGAACAAGCCGGTTTCGCGGACGATGAATTTTTCGCAGGCCTCATCCATGATGATGGACAAGGGCAACCACCGCCATTTCATGGCGAAGGAAATTGAAGAGCAGCCGGAAGTGGTTGGCCACACGCTGGCAGAATATGTGGATTTCTCAGCCCGCACGGTGAAAACGCCTGCAGGCTTGCCGTTCGATTTTGCCGCACTTGACCGTTTGACGATTACGGCCTGCGGCACGGCTTCCTATGCGGGGCTGGTGGCAAAATATTGGTTTGAGCGTGTGGCGCGGCTGCCGACGGAAGTTGATATCGCTTCCGAGTTCCGTTACCGCGAAGCGCCTTTGACAAAGAATGGCTTGTCGATCGTGATTTCTCAATCGGGTGAAACGGCAGACACGCTGGCCTCGCTGCGCTACAGCAAATCGCAGGGGCAGCATACGCTGGCCGTCGTCAACGTACCGGAATCCACGATTGCGCGCGAAGCCAGTGTTTCACTTCGCACCTATGCGGGGCCTGAAATCGGCGTAGCATCCACCAAGGCATTCACCTGCCAACTTGCGGCTTTGGCCTGCATAGCGCTGTTGGCTGCCAAGCAACGCGGCCACCTGACACCTGCACTGGAAAATGAACTGGTTGGCGCACTGATTGAAGCGCCGCGCCACATGTCAGAAATTCTCAAGCAGGAAAAACATATCGCCGTTGTGGCGCGTGAAATCGCCCATGCCAAAGACGTGCTCTATCTCGGTCGCGGCATTAATTATCCCATCGCCATGGAAGGCGCTTTGAAGCTCAAGGAAATTTCCTACATTCATGCTGAAGGTTACGCCGCCGGCGAACTTAAGCACGGGCCGATTGCGCTGGTTGATGAGAACGTGCCGGTTATCGTTATCGCGCCGCGCGACGAGCTGTTTGAAAAGACCATTTCAAACATGGAGGAAGTTGCAGCGCGCGGCGGCAAGATTGTTTTGCTGACCGATGATGAAAGCAACACGCACAAGACCTTCCATCATATCCGCGTGCCCAAGGCGCATTCCTTCATCAGCCCGCTGCTTTATGCGGTTCCCGTGCAACTCCTCGCCTATCATGCAGCAGTATTCATCGGCACGGATGTTGACCAGCCACGCAACCTGGCAAAGTCGGTTACGGTGGAGTAGCGACTGAACGGTATTACTCATCGTTGTACGGTGAGCAATCTGATATGCTCTCGGTCATCGAATCATCGATGGGAGCATAAAATGAAATTCAGCGCGCCAACGACCGTAGTCTTCGTCATTTCCTTGGTTATTGCCGTGGTTGCTGTTCTCGCAGCCTTGGGCAATATAATCGCCATACCGCTTGCCTCAGTTTGGATCATGGCAATCGCGTATGCGGTTTTGGCTGTAGGCTGCCTGGTAAAAGGTGCTTGATAGTTTGTAGTCACGCATGATGCCGGATTCGTATTGCCTTCGCCATAAACAGGGCAATTACGGCCATGCAGAGTGCCGCTGTGGTGAAGAAGCTGGCATAGGAAGCCACTTCCGCTGAATTCTCTTTCAGGAAGTAGCCAAATATTTGCGCAAACATGGGTGTTACTAAAAGCATCGCAAGATTCTTGGCGCTTGCAATGCCGCCCTGAAGCTCGCCTTGTGCGTCTGCTGGCGCATCCTCTGACATAAGTGCCGTGAGGCCCGGGTCTGCGAAACCTTCCGGCGCATTGATAACCGTAAACAGCAGCACCATGCCGACACCCGGCGAAAACGCAAAGCCGACTGCTGCCACGGCAGCCATGGATAATCCACTGCAAGACCGAATACCGAGATCAGGAGCAGAGGCCTTCTGCCATAGGTATCGGACAGGTTGCCGATCAGGGGGCCAAACACGAACTGCATGCCGACATAGGCGAAAAACAGCCAGCCGGAAATGAGGGTGGCATGGGCAAGATCGGTTTTTCCAACGGTTCCGATAACATTAGGCAGGACAGGAAATATGAGCCCAATGCCGACCATGTCGAGAAACACGATGATAACAATAAATGCAATGGCAAGCCGACTATTCATAGGAATAAATTACCATTTGAATGAGGCGGAATTGAGACCGCGTGCCGGAAAATTAATGAGCGCGATGTTCGCGCAGCAGGTAACTGTTCCTCTTGGCGTCGAAGCCCTTGAAGTATTCTTTCACCTGCGGATGGCGCACTGGTCTTCCCGTGGCATCGGCCAAAAGGTTTTGCTCAGAGACATAGGCTACATATTCGGTTTCATCATTTTCGGCGAGCAGGTGGTAGAACGGCTGGTCCTTTCGCGGGCGTGAATCTTCAGGAATGGCATTCCACCATTCATCAGTGTTGCTGAAAACAGGGTCCACATCGAAAATCACGCCGCGGAACGAAAACAGCCGGTGCTTCACGATCTGGCCGATCTGGAACTTTGCTGTGGGAAGCTCGCTCATGGCACCTGATTGCCAATTCCCGGCTGAGAAGGCAAGAGGGGTTCCATGGTTGAAATATTAAATCTTGCGTTACCGTTTTTTGGACTCATTTTCCTCGGCGTTCTGGCTTCCAGAATTTGGCCAGTGGGCGAAGAAGGGTTACTGTGGGTCAATATCTTCCTGATCTATTTTGCCTTGCCGGCGCTGATCTATCTCGTTATCGCGGCAGCACCTTTTGAGAAGCTGGTGGACTGGCCCTATGTGTCAGCCACGTCGGTTGTTACCACCATCTGTTTTCTCGGCATGGTGGTGTTGTCACGTGTGTTACTACGAACAACTTTGAAAACCGCAGCGCTGCAAGGCACGGCGGCAAGCTATGGAAATGTGGGGTATATGGGATTGCCGCTGGCCGTTGCCTTCTTCGGACCGGAAGCGGCGGTGCCAGCCGCACTGGTATTCTGTTTTGATTGCACAGTACAATTTGTGTTGACGGCGTTTCTGGCGACCCTTGCCCACGAGCATGGGCGCGATGCCCATTGGGGTGAGATTGCCCTGCGCATTGCGCAGCAGGTGTTCACCCATCCCTTTATCATCGCAACCATTCTCGGGATGATTGCTTCTGCTTTCAAACTTGTATTGCCGGGAGCCATCGAAACAATTCTTGAAATGCTCATGCGGGCGGCGGGGCCATGCGCGTTGTTTGCGCTCGGCGTGACCGTGGGCTTGCGGCGATTCTCCGGAATCGGGCGTGAACTGCCGCTCGTTGTTGGAATCAAGACTGTTGTGCAACCTTTTTTGGCTTTGCTGATTGTGGGTTTGTTGCCGGGGCTTGACCCGCTTTGGCTGCATGTGGCGCTGATGATGGCAGCACTGCCCACAGCATCAAACGCATTTATTCTGGCGCGGCAGTATGATGCCTATGTTGATGGGTCTTCGACAGCCGTGATTGTTACAACGGTCGTTTCGGCGGTTACCATTCCGCTGCTGGTTTACGCCGTTAAGGCCGGATTTATCTAGCTTGCGTTGCGCATAGCGAAGGGCAGGTCTTGCGATGACGCAAGGCCATGCTGCATGATGAATTGCTTCAACGGACCGATATAGTGAAGCGCCGCCAGGCCAACGGCACGGGCGCCTTCAAGCGGTAGCAGGCCAAGCAGCAAGGATTTGTTCATCAGGTCGATGACCTGCTGGCGGGCCATGACTTCGCTGCGCCGCGATTTATTGAACTCGTGCATTACTTCATCGCTGCCTGCGTCCTTGGCGGCGAGAATAAGATCAGCCGCGAGGGCTGCATCTTTCAACGACATGTTCAAGCCTTGCGCTCCGATAGGGGGCACAACATGAGCCGCTTCGCCGACCAGAATAATCGCGGTCCTTGGCAAACTGACGGGCGGTTAGGCCCTTCATGGGGAAGGCCTTACGGGCGCCGATGTCTTTTATCAGGCCGAGTGAGCCGTGGGTTTCAATTTGAATTTCAGCGGCCAGTTGCCTGTCGCCCAGCCCCATGATGGCATCTGCGCGTTGCGGACGCTCCATCCAGACCAGACTCGAACGACCATTGGGCAGGGGAACCATGGTGAAAGGGCCGGCGGCTTTGTGGTGTTCAGTTGAGATGTTTCCGTGAGCAATTGAGTGGGCAAAACTTGTAGCGATTGCCACCTGGTCGTAACTCCAGGCATCAACTGAAATTCCGGCACTCGTGCGGAGAATGGAATTCGCCCCATCGGCGGCGATGGCGACCTCCGCTGAAAGTTTGTCGCCGTTTGAAAGTGTGACGTACACGGAGGTTTGATCAGATGTTGTACCCGCTATCGTGGAGTCAATCATCGGTCACACCCATATCGATGGCGCACTGGCGCAATGTGGGCAGCAAGTATTTCAGCGGGAAATTCCAGCCGAACGCATCAAGGTTAAGTTCGTGGGAATCAAAATCGACTGTGGGGGCGGAGAAATACGCTCCCGTGTCATCAATCATGCGCAGCTTCCGCAAGGGAGCTGTTTGGCTTTCAAGGGTGCCGGGCCAAACGTCGAGATACCTGAGCAATTGGATGGCGGGCTGCATCAGGGCGACGGTGCGCGGATCGTCAGCGGACGCTGGCGCTACCAATGCGGTTTTCACGCCCTCCTTGGCGAGCAGGGCCGCGGCGGCAAGGCCTGCGGGACCCGCTCCTGCGACAATGGTTCTGTAGTTGGTCATTTAATTTGCCGACAATGCGGTTTTTACCATGCTGTCGCGGAAAGAGAATTTTTCATGGAAGGCCGCAAGTTTGGCGCGGCCCTTGCGCCAGTTCAAATTTGGCATGCGGAAATCGATGTAGCCAAGAACGACGGCTGCGGCGATGCTGCCCACCGTGATCTCAGAAAGCTCTACGGCCCAGTTGTTTTCCAACTCATCAAAGGCAGCGGTGAACCGTGTCTCGGTGCGGGCCATCCATTCCTTCCATTGCAGTTCCTTGGGCCGCATGGCTGTTTCATAACGATAGGCAACGGCCGCATCGCCCAGGCCTTGGCAAAGCGCCTGGAGGGTGAGAATGCGAAAACGTTTTACACCATCATCGGGCAGCAGGGTTTTATTGCCGGCCACGTGGGCCAGATACTCAATGATCACGCGGCTGTCATAGATAGCATGGTGGTGATCGGTTTCGAGAACAGGAATCTTGCCTAAAGGATTGAGGCTGGTGAGCTTGGGGTTCTCCAGTGTTGGATTGGCGGCTTCCCTGACGTGCTCAACCCTGCTGCCGAGGCCGCATTCATGGGCCGTGACAAGCGTCATCCGCACGAAGGGGGAAATGGTATCGCCATAGATTTTCATGGGACTACTCCTGACCAGAGGGTTCGAATTCGGCGTTCAGCTTAGACGAGGGATCGCGATCAAAGAAGTAGGCGGGACGAAGTGTCATCTCATGCCAGAAAACCGGCAGAATGGGAAAGTCCTCAGGTTTGGGCGTGTGTCTGAAACCCATGGTGTACCAGATCACAATATCGGTGTTTGTGATTGCTTCTTGGTCTTCGACGAATTGCGGCAGTCCATCGCCGCCGCGGGAAAGATTGGGATAGGCGCCCGCCGCCCAAAGTTCATCGGGCTTGTATTTCGTCACCCACAGGCTGTGGGCGGAAAAATTGGCACGGGTTTGGGGCGGGTCAGTGGGGTCCAGGATAGACGTGGATTGATGGTGGGTGTCTATCCAATAGCTGGGATTGTATTTGAGGTTGGTTTTTTGGTTGGGATTGGACAAGCGATAGGCTTCACCACCCCTTGCCATGTGATCAGGTTCGATTGGGCCTTCAGTATCAATTGTTTTGGTGTGAACCCGCCATAGGCTTTTGCGCACCGCGGAATTTGCGATGGCTTCCGGAATAATGGCATCGCGGAGCATTACGTTCTCGCTGCCGTCAACATCAAGATCGAGCCTGTAACTAAAGTAATGGTCGTGGTTGGGCGCAATGGTATAGGGGGCGATGAGATAGCCATATTCGCTGTCAACAATTGCTGACTCAGATTCCATGTCCTTGGCAGCGCTTGATTTGATGGCGTCAAAACCTGTGGCACCAACGCGCAAAGTGATGCTGCCGCGGGGGGCGAAAACATAGTCAACAATGTAATCATAATTGCCGAGGGTTGGGATGTGGCGCACGACGAGTTCGGTTTCGGCGCGGCCGGTTACTTTGCCGGAGCCTGAGGAGTAGTGCCGCCAGGCCGGATCGCCTGTGGCACGTTCAAAAATGCACAGGGCCTTTGGCCGCGTATAGGTGCCGCCAACGTCATCAGGGAATGTGAGGTCCGCGATAATGGCTTCGGGCGGACAATCGATTTCGGGCTCCAGCGAAGAAATGAGATAGCCCAAGCCGAATTCGCCAGCGTCGAGAAACGTGCGGTAACGCCACGTAGGGTCGGGGTCCATGTAGGGCACGAACATTTCGGAGATATTCATTTGATAGGCGATGAGGCGATGATTTGCGCCGTCATCGAATTTCGCCAGTGAGAGGATAACACCGGCACGTTTGTCGGCGCGGATATGGAATGACCACTTATCCCAAGCGATTTCGATATTACCGCTGAGTTTTATGTTTGTGCCATCGGGATTGGTAATTTCAACGCGCTTGGCGGGCGCGTTAGGTTCAGGTGTTGTGCCGCCATATCCTTGGGGCGCGGCAGGAAGTGGAACGATTTGGTGATCAATGACGTCGAGCACCTCGCCACTGTTGGTATCGACAACACCCATCAGTCCTTCGATGGGCCGTGCCAGCAGCGGATGCAGGGCCTGATCATCATCATAACATGGCACCTTGAGAATGCGGCGGTTTTCATAATTCTCCGTTGGATAATACCCCGCGGAATTTGGTGTACAGAAAACCGAGTTCTTGTCTGCATAACCCCGGCGTTTGAGGGCAGCCTTGAAGCGCGCATCGGCCATGAAATTGTCGCGGGCCAGCGCCCAATCTGCATCCATGATCATCGGTTCGGCACCTGGAACCTTGACGTGCGACAAGACCTTCCGTGCAGAAATATCGACAATGGTTTCTGAGGTTTCATTGTTTTCACGTGAGATCACGAAGGCACGGCGGGTAAATGGTTCACCCTCTTTCCATTCCAGGATTTCGGCTTTGGGCAATTCCTGCAGGGTGAGCGCGGGATAGCGCGTGGCGTCACTGGCAAAGCCCGCGGTTTTCAGAATTTGAACGGTGCGCGCAATCTCCTCAGGGGTGAGCGCATCCATCGGATGCTGGGGAAGATAAGTTTCCTGTGCCGCGACGGTGGATGTTAAAACGAAATAAATGACGAAGGCGCGAATGAAATCCATGGGCGAGACAAATAACAGATTCGCTCGCCCAATCTTTAAAGAAACTGATCAGTATTTCCGCAGCAGGCCCACGAGGCGTCCTTGCACGCGGACACGGTCTGGCCCGAAAATGCGGGTTTCGTATGCTGGGTTTGCAGCCTCAAGGGCAACGGATTCCCCCTTCTTGCGCAGGCGCTTGAGGGTTGCTTCCTCATCGTCGATGAGTGCCACGATAATTTCGCCATTGTTGGCGGTGTCACCTTTGCGGATAAGCACCGTGTCGCCATCAAAAATGCCAGCGTCGATCATCGAGTCGCCTCTGACTTCGAGTGCGAAATGCTCGCCGCCGCCCAGCATTTCAGGGGGTATCGAAATATTGTTTGTATGATCCTGAATGGCAGAGATGGGAACACCGGCCGCGATTTTGCCCATGAGCGGCACCAAGACAGCGCGGGGAATACCATCATTGGCGGCAGGCATTGGCTTCACCTTGCCAAGACTTCCCTGAATGACGTTTGGCGCAAAGCCAGATTTTTTCGATGTCAGGCTTGGCGAGTGGGATTCCGGCAGCTTGATAACTTCAAGCGCACGGGCTCGGTTTGCCATGCGTTTCAAAAAGCCACGCTCCTCGAGCGCAACAATCAGGCGATGTACGCCAGACTTGGACTGCAAATTCAGCGCATCCTTCATTTCCTCAAACGAGGGAGGGACGCCTTCTTCTTTCAGGCGCTCATTGATGAAAAGAAGCAGTTCAAGTTGTTTGCGAGTGAGCATTTTCTAATGACCTTCTAAAAGCCGGGATTCGGAACAAACCTGCAACATTTATACAGGTTCCGGTTTAGTTCTGCAACTGTTTACTTTCCGTAACGGTTAAAAATCAAGATTTAGAATAGAAACTAGGGTGCCGGTCTCCGCGGCGGGCGCGTGGGGTTCGCGGATGATGAGGCATTGCGCATCCCTGAAGGTGCGCTGCATGGAGCTGTCCTGAGTGGGGAAGGGGGTGGCGGTTCGCGTGCCATCTGGGGCCACAACAAGGCGGGCGCGGATATAGTCCTGGCGGTTTTCGTTGGCACCAAGCGGCGAGCCAAGGCGCGCAACCGTTTCCAGTTTTTCGGGCGGCAGTCCTTGCAGCGCGCCCAGCAGCGGTTTGATAAACAGTCTGGCGCAGACGAGGGCAGAGACCGGATTACCGGGAAGACCCATGACATGCTGTTTGCCTTTGCGGCCATACATGAAGGGCTTGCCGGGGCGCATGGCTATTTTCCAGAAGTCTATTTTGACTCCGGCGTTCCTGAGGGCCTGCTGGACAAAATCATGGTCGCCCACGGACGCGCCGCCTGTAGTAACGATGACATCTGCTTTCGCCATTTTCAGGATGGCGCGTTCGGTGGCTTTGAGATTGTCTTTGACGATGCCGAAATTAACAATATCAGCGCCAAAGGATTGGGCCATGGCGGCAATGGCGTTGCTGTTTGACGAGATGATTTGGTCTGGCCGGGGCTTTTCGCCTGGAAGCACGAGCTCATCGCCCGTGGTGATGATAGCAACAAGTGGCTTCTTCCGCACACTGATCATATCGCAGTTCATGGCCGCGGCTAGGCCGATGTCGCGGGCGTTGATGTGGATGTTGGCGGAAAGGAGTACTTCACCTTTCGTGAAATCAAGGCCGAGCCTGCGAATATTTTGTTGAGGGCGAGCCGATTGGAGAATTGTGACGGCATTGCCCGCAATCTCCGTGTTTTCCTGAATGACAACGGCGTCAGCGCCAGCCGGAACTGGCGCACCTGTAAAAATGCGGATGGCGTTGCCGGATTTTAGTTTGCCTTTGTAGGCGTGACCCGCGGCAGATGTTCCCGTTACGGCAAGGGTAATTGGCGTGCTGGAAACATCTGATGCCAAAACAGCATAGCCATCCATTGCAGAAGCAGGGAAGGGAGGCTGGTCACGATGGGCACTTAATGGCTTTGCGAGGACACGGTGTAACGCAAGCGAGATCGGAATGTTTTCAATGGGTGTGGGTTTTACGGCAGCGAGGATGCGGGCTCTGGCTTCGTCAACTGGCATCAGGGCCATGATGCTATTCCGCCGTAAACAGGCCCGACTTGCCGCCCGATTTTTCGACAAGGCGGAGGTCGGTGATCTTCATGGTGCGATCCACGGCCTTGCACATGTCATAAATCGTGAGGCAGGCCACGGAGCAGGCGGTCAGCGCTTCCATTTCAACGCCGGTTTTGCCCTCAACCTTTACGGTCGCGGTGACCGCAATTGAATTGGTTTTGCCATCCGCCAGAAAATCAATGGACACCTTGTTGATCATAAGGGGATGACAGAGGGGAATGAGCTCATGGGTTTTCTTGGCTGCCATAATTGCGGCAATGCGGGCGGTGGCGATGACATCGCCCTTTTTTGCATTGCCTGATGTTATGAGTGCCAATGTTTCAGGCAGCATCAAAACGCTCGCCTTGGCGGTAGCAGAGCGGCTGGTGATTTCCTTGTCCGACACGTCCACCATGTGGGCGTTGCCAAGGCTGTCGAGGTGGGTGAGCTTGCTCATGGTTTCGTCAGTATAGCACGGGTTGCGGCGGTCACATCATCCTGCCGCATCAGGCTTTCGCCGATAAGAAAGGTATTGACGCCAACGGTTGAGAGTTTTGCCAAATCCTGAGGCGTGAACAATCCACTTTCACCAACCAGCGTTCGTTCCCTGGGAACGCGGGGGGCCAAGGTCATTGTGGTTTTGAGCGCGGCCTCGAAGGTGTGCAGATTGCGGTTGTTGATGCCGATCATGGGGGATGACAGTTTCAGGGCGCGGCCCAGCTCCGGCTGGTCATGCACTTCAATGAGCACATCCATGTTTAAATCCTTGGCGGCTGCTTCGAGCTCACGAGCCAAGCCATCCTCAATCATTGCCATAATCAGCAGAATACAATCGGCACCAAGGCTACGGGATTCAACAACCTGGTAGGGATCAAGCATGAAATCCTTGCGCAGCACAGGCAGGGAACAGGTATTGCGGGCTTGCCCCAGGAATTCTGGCGCACCTTGGAAAGATGGCGTATCGGTGAGCACGGAAAGGCATGCAGCGCCGCCTTCCTCATAGGCCTTTGCCAATTCAGCGGGAACGAAATTTTCGCGGATGAGACCTTTGGAGGGGCTGGCTTTCTTGATTTCGGCAATAAGCGCCCATTCGCTGGCGGCAATCTTGTCCTGAAGGGCCTTGTGAAAACCGCGCACAGGCGATGCGTTTTTTACTTGCGCTTCAAGCTGCGTCAGGGGCACAGCAAGTTTGGCCTTAGCAACTTCCTCACGCTTGTAGGCCGCGATTTTATCGAGGATCGTTGCCATCAGCTGTTTGATACCTTGATGAGTTTTTCAAGCGCGGCAAGAGCTGAACCGGAATCGATGGCCTTCTCTGCGGCGCGGACGCCGGACGTGAGGTCAGCGGCCTTGCTGTCCATTAGAAGGGCAGCACCGGTTGTCATCACTACGGCATCCCGGAAGGCAGATTTCTGGCCGGCGAGAACAGTACGCAAGGCAGAGGCGTTCTGAGTTGCATCGCCACCTTTCAGATCTTCTAGTTTGGAACGCTTGAGGTCCACAGCTTCTGGCGTGACTTCAAAACTCGCGACCGTGCCATTCTTGAGTTCAGAAATCCAGGTGGTTCCTGTTGGCACGATTTCGTCCAACCCGCCTTCGCCGTGGCAAATCCAGCAGGCTTCGCTACCAAGATTCTTCAGGACATGGGCGATGGGTTCAACCCAAGCCTTTGAAAATACACCGGTAATCTGCTTTTTGGCGCAAGCCGGATTTGACAGGGGACCGAGCAGGTTGAAAATCGTGCGGGTGCCGAGTTCAACACGGGTTGGCCCCACATATTTCATTGATGAATGGTGGGCAGGCGCAAACATGAAACCAACACCTGCTTCTGCGATGCACTCAGTGATTTTCTCCGGCGGCAGATCGATTTTCACGCCAAGCGCCATCAGCACATCGGCGGCACCGGAGCGCGACGACAGGGCGCGGTTGCCATGCTTGGCCACTTTCAAGCCAGCGCCCGCGGCCACAATGGCGGCACATGTTGAAATATTATAGGAGCCTGACGCGTCGCCACCAGTGCCCACAATGTCGATCGCGTCGGCTGGGGCAATGACGCGGATCATTTTTTCGCGCATGATTTCAACGGCACCGGTGATTTCATCCACGGTTTCACCACGCACACGCAATGCCATGAGGAGGCCTGCGATTTGCGAAGGTGTGGCATCACCCGACATCATGATGTTGAAGGCGATACGTGCCTCTTCGCGGGTGAGAGACTTGCCATCGGCGGCTTTGGCGATAATTGGCTTGAGTTCAGACATCAGCGCACCCCTGCAAGTTCAAGGAAGTTTTTAAGCAGTGCGTGGCCGTGTTGCGAAGCAATGCTTTCTGGGTGAAACTGCACACCATGCACATTCAGGGTTTTGTGCTGCAGGCCCATTATGAGGCCACCGGTTTCGGCGGTGATTTCAAAGCAGTCGGGCAGGGATTGCTTTTCGACGACCAGTGAATGGTAGCGGGTTGCTTCAAAATCTTCCGGCAAATCTTTGAACACACCTTTTTTTGCGTGGTGCACGTTAGAAAGTTTGCCGTGCATCAGTTTCGGTGCTCGTACCACCTTGCCCCCGAAGGCTTGGCCGATAGCTTGTAATCCCAAACACACGCCGAAAATTGGAATGCTGGTGGATGCCTTGTCAATGAGATCGAGACAGATGCCCGCTTCATCCGGCGTCTTGGGGCCGGGCGACAGGACGATGGCTTGCGGTTTGGAGGATATCACCTGGCCAACGCTGATCTTGTCATTGCGGTGAACCACGGTTTCGACGCCGAGATCGCCAAGGTAGTGGTAAAGATTGTAGGTGAAGCTGTCGTAGTTATCGATGAGGATAATCATTGGCCCCTCCCAGCGCGGCCTGCAAAACGCACGGCTTCATCGGCGGCGCGAAACAGGGCCTTGGCCTTGTTCACGCATTCCTGATGTTCGCTTTCCGGCACGCTGTCCGCCACGATGCCAGCACCTGCCTGCACATACATTTTACCGTCTTTGACAATGGCAGTCCGCAACACAATGCATGTATCCATTTCGCCATCGGCGGAGAAATAGCCGACGCAACCGCCGTAGACGCCGCGCTTGTGTTTTTCCAACTCGTCTATGATTTCCATGGCGCGTACTTTGGGGGCACCCGACACGGTACCTGCAGGAAAGCCTGCGCACAAGGCGTCGATCACATCATACTTTGCGGACAGCTTGCCCTCAACGTTGGAAACAATGTGCATGACGTGACTGTAGTTTTCGATCATGAATTTTTCGGTGACTTTGATGGAGCCGATCTCGGCCACACGGCCCACGTCATTGCGGCCAAGGTCGAGAAGCATGAGATGCTCGGCGCGTTCCTTAGGGTCTTCCAGAAGTTCCTTCGCAAGGGCGCGGTCTTCGGCAGGGGTTTCGCCGCGCCTGCGGGTTCCAGCGATAGGGCGTATTGAAACTTTTCCATCCCTGACGCGGACAAGGATTTCCGGGCTGGAGCCGATGACGGCGAACTGATCGAAATCCAGGTAATAGAGGAAAGGGGAAGGATTCACGCGGCGCAACGAGCGATAAAGCGCGAAGGGCGGCAGCGTGAATTCTGACTCAAATCTTTGGGAGAGGACGACCTGAAAAACATCACCCGCAGTGACGTAATCTTTGGCCGTCGCAATCATGTCAAAATATTCTTCAGGACTCGTATTGGAAACGGCACCTAAAATAGGCCCTGCTTCAGTATCCTGGGCGGCGCGGTGGTCCAGGGGTCGATCCAGCGCATCGACGACCTCGGAAATCCGTTCCTGGGCACGGGCGTAGGCGGCTTTAGAGGACACGCCTTTTTCAATATAAACGGGAGACGTGACCGTAACTTCGTCGCGTACACTGTCGAAGATTGCCATCACCGTTGGGCGGATCATCATGCCATCAGGCAGGCCGAGCGTATCCGGGTTTGGTTCGGGCAGTTCTTCCATGAGGCGAACCATGTCATAGCCGATGTAGCCAAACACGCCTGCGGCCATGGGTGGCGCATCCTGTGGCAGGACAATACGGCTTTCGGCCAGCACAGCGCGCAAGGATTCGAGAGGCGCAGCAGCTATCGATTCGAAAGGGCCATCGGTATCAGCGAGGGCGCGGCGATTTATGGAGGCAGAATTCTTCGCAACTTTCCAGATAAGGTCAGGGTTCATGCCGATGATGGAATAGCGCCCGCGCACGGCACCACCTTCGACGGATTCCAAAAGAAAAGAATATTTGGCGTTGCGGGTGAGTTTCAGCATGGCTGAAACGGGCGTTTCGAGATCAGCGACGAGGCGCGTTGAAACAATTTGCGCCTCACCCTTCTCATAGGTGGCCGCGAAGTGTTCGTAGTCGGGTGATATTGTCATTTTTGGTTACTCTGGAAAGAAATCAGGGGGACGCGGGTGCAGTACCTGATATCTGTTGCCAGAGTGTGTTGTTGATGGAGACGCCGATCTGATTTTGCAGCGCCGACAGGTAGGTTGTCATGATGTCTTTGGATTGGTCAGCATTTAGCGACGCGACAAGTTTCTTTGCCGATTCTGACTTGATGTCAAAGGGTGTTGCCAAAACTGGCAGCGATTGCATAACCCTTGCAGCTTTTCCATCGCCTTCCATGCTCCAAGCAAAGCTGTTTTCCGGCACGCTGTAAAGTGAGGTGATAGCGGGCACATCGAAATCCGCGCTGGCTTCGTTACGTTTCAGGCCTTGGGCCGTTTTGACGGTGGATTTGGCTTCGGTCGCAAGGGCATCCAGGTTTCTACCGACTTTCAGCTTATCAACCAGCTTGGTGGCGCGATCCGTCAGGTTTTCACGGATTTCCCGCGCAATGACATCGCTTTTGACTTGCTCTTTCACGGCTTCGAAAGGGCGGAGCGCAGATGGAATGACTTCACGGACTTCATACCAAAAATAACTGTCACGGGGGGTGATGGCTTCGTTTTCAACGCCAACATCACTTTCAAAGGCTGCTTTCAATACTTCAGGCTTGTCCGGAATGTCGACTTCCTTGTCAGCTGGATCCTTGCCTGCAGCGCTTACGGCTGGCACTATGATAAGGGGAATGTTCTGTTCCTTGGCGATATCCTCAAACTTGGTCTGGGAATTTCGAGCGTTTTCCACGGATTCAAAGACAGCTTGAACTTCATCAACGGCACGCTCGGCCTGTAGGCGCTTTGTGAGCTCACCCTTGATCTCGTCCAATGTCGCCTGTTTTTCTGGTGCAATTTTTGTAGCCCTGAGCAATGCCGTAACGAGGCTACCAGAAACCGGTTCGCTCACTTCGTCCTGTTTCAATTTGAAGGCGGCATCTGCAATGGTTGCATCAAGGAAATCAGCCCTGGTTTTGTCGGCAAATGTAATGTCTGTATCGGTTGCACCGCGCTCCCTGGCGATTGCCACAAAATCTGTACCTGCCGCAATGCGCTCTTTGGCTTTTTTGGCTTCTTCAAGTGAAGGAAAAGAGATTTGCAGGATGGTGCGTTTTTCGGGCGTGAAGTAATCGGCCTTGTATTTGGCGTATCCGGCCGTGATGTCTTCCGGGGTTATTGATATTCTTGCGGCTATGTCTGAAGGCTCAACTTTCATCACCGCGATGCTGCGATATTCCGGTGCCGTATATACGGCGGGTGTTGCCTCATATTGCTTTTTCAATTCATCATCGGTGGGCGGCGTTATATCTGCCTCACTCGCGCTGATGGTGAAATATTTTGCATCGCGCTGCTCGTTTTGATAGCGGTACAGGGCTTCGGTGAGTGTATTTGGCACGGTAATTCCGCGATCCACTGCGCTGGTGAGAGCGGCACGCGACCGGTTACGCGCTTCGCTTGCCAAAAACATTTGTTCGTTCATGCCCTGCTGTTGAAGAGCGCGGGTAAATCGTTCCCTGTCAAACTGCCCAGCGCTGTTTTGAAACGCGGGGAGTTTTTGTGTCTCTTCGACAATGAGATCGTGTGAAATGTTGAGTTTCAGGTTCTCAATCTGCGCATCAATGGCAGCACTTTGAATGAGATTGTTGAGGATTGAACGATCAAGACCGGCCTTGCGGGCATCCTCAGCAGTTAATGCTTGACCAGATTGTTGCGCCAGTTGTTGCAGGGTTTGCCTATAGGTAGTTGTATATTGATCTCCTGAAATTTCCTGATCGCCCACAGTGACCAGAGCTGTGGCATTAAATCCGCCGAAAATATCCTGAATGCCCCAAACGCCGAAGCTGCCAGCGAGAAGCAGCAACAAGAGTTTTGCAACCCATGTTTTTCCGGCGTTGCGTAAACTTTCTAACATCGGGACGTCCTTTCAAGCGGGATGGCCAGGGGCCAAATCAGAGCTTTCTATAATAGTTTAAATGAGTTGCCTCTCGCAAGCACGGGATTGCTCTGCTATGAGGCAATGGTTTCAAAGGGTTGGAGTGGTTAAAATGGTTAAATCGGGGCCTCGTCCATTGGTGGCAGGTAATTGGAAGATGAATGGCACAACGGCCATGCTAAAGGAGCCTCGGCTGTTAGCGGGCATGCTGCGTGACGTCAAATTAAAGTGCGAAGTGCTGGTTTGTCCACCGGCGACCCTTGTGCGACGCGTAAAAGCGGTAATGAAAGGTTCACGAATCAAGGTTGGCGGACAGGATTGTCACTGGAATGCAACGGGGGCTCACACGGGTGATATTTCAGCGGAGATGCTGAAGGATGCAGGCTGTACCAGCGTAATCGTCGGGCATTCGGAACGCCGTGCAAACCATGCGGAGACCGATGAGATGATCTCGAAAAAAGCCAAGGCAGCGCACGTGGCAGGCCTGATTGCAATTATCTGTATCGGCGAAACACTGGACCAGCGCAAAGGCAATAAAACCCTGGATGTCGTTTCAACCCAGTTGAAAGGCTCATTGCCGGAAGGCGCAACGGCTGCAAATACGGTGGTCGCTTATGAACCGGTTTGGGCAATTGGCACGGGATTAACACCCACCGTTGCCGAAGTCGCTGAAGTTCACACACATATTCGCGCTGATCTTGCCAAGCTGATGGGGGAGGAGGGGCCGAATGTCCGGATTCTTTATGGTGGATCTGTGAAGCCTTCAAATGCTACCGAATTGATGGGGGCTGCCCACGTAAATGGCGCACTTGTGGGTGGTGCCAGTTTGAAAGCCGCAGATTTTATTGGAATTATTAAAGCCTACGCATGAGGTCATGCCTTGACTGAAATTCCCGTCCTTACAAAACGAAAACTGCAGGCGCAGGTTATCGGGCCGATTTATGCCGAAATGGTTGAACAGCTGGGGGAAGTCTAAAGCTTCTTCCATCCTCGATATGGCCATTCGCAAAGCAGCTATTGCGGAAGGCAAGGAGTTTGCCAGGAAGGCGCCAGGTGGTGTCACCTCGATGGCCGACTTTATCAGGCTTTATGAACTGTGGACGGCCGACGGCGCTCTCGAAGTCACCGTGCTCGAAGCCAATGACAAGGTTTTCAATTTTGACGTAACGCGCTGCAAATATGCAGAAACCTACAAGGAAATGGGATTGGGCAAAGTGGGCCATCTCATGTCCTGCAACCGCGATGGCACATTTTGCCAGGGTTATGACCCCAAAATCAAGTTGGAACGCGCGCAAACCATCATGGGCGGGGCAAGCTGCTGTACATTCCGCTATCGCTACAACGCTGAAAATTGAACTTTGATGCAAAATAGGTCGATCTGTCTCAGCGCCTAAATGTACAGTCCACTAAATCCGTAAATTTTGATTGCTGGGTACCGTGCGATCAGCACATGTGGACATGATTTAAACGCATGGCCATAGCAGAACCTATTGGCTTGCACACATAACGATACCTTTGATATTATTGGCATTGCTAAATTCTTGACATACCGATTGCAACATCCGCTGATCTGTGGCTATTTCAGCTACTTGGGAAAAGCGTAGGCAGACTATCGCGCAGGGACTCTCAAGAAAAAAGCAACCATCCGCAATGTAGTGGCTGGATTCCCCAACTTCGCAAATGTGGATGAATGGGAGGACAAAATGATCAACAGATTAGCATTTGCTTTATCTTGCGCAGTTGCACTGTGCACGACGCCTGCCATTGCCCAAGATGCCAATCTTGAAAAGCTTGGCGGCTTCAAAACGACCGGCACGCCAATGATGCAGCCAATTCCACAGACCGGTGAAAACATCGAAGCGCTCAAAGCAATTGCCGCACAAATAAAGGTTCCGGCCGGTTTCAAGGTTAGCCTTTATGCGGCTGTTCCGGATGCCCGCCATATGGCGGTTGGGCCACAGGGCGTGGTGACTTTCGTTGGTACCCGCAAGGAACTCGTCTATTCGATGACTGACCGCAATAAGGACCGTGTTGCCGATGACGTGAAGGTGTTTGCGCCATCGATCAAGATGGCGGTGCCGAACGGTGTATGCTTCTCCAGGGATGGCCATCTCTATCTGGCAGAACAGAACCGTGTATTGTGGTTCCCGGCGGCCGAATTCTTCTATGAGGGTCCGGATGTTGCAGCTTTTGCCATCGTCAAGCAGGGCGAGCTGATTCCGGCTTCCGATGAAAGCTACAACCATACCGCCCGCACCTGCCGTGTCGGGCCCGATGGCCGTATCTATATTACCATCGGTCAACCTTTCAACGTGCCAGCACCCGAATTGCTACCAGAATTTCAGAAACTGGGCATTGGCGGTATTATTAGTATCAAACAGGATGGTACCGACCGCAAGATCTATGCGCGCGGCATGCGCAACCCGCTCGGGCTCGACTTCAATCCAAAAGACAAGACTCTGTGGGTTAACGACAACCAGGTCGATGGCATGGGCGACACTATCCCGCCAGGTGAAATGAACCATGTCACCGGGCCGGACCAGAATTTTGGCTTCCCCTGGTATGGCGGCGGCAAGACCCGCACCAACGAATATAAGGATGCTGTTGTGCCCGATGGTGTGATCTTCCCGGCCGTGGAGCAAGACGCCCATGCGGCTGATCTCGGCTTGTCTTTCTACACGGGCAAGCAATTCCCCGACAAGTATAAGGGAGGCATCTTCTCTGCCCAGCATGGCTCGTGGAACCGCGTCGACCCCGTAGGCGCCCGCGTGCTCTTCACCTCGCTCAAGGCAGACGGATCAGCCGACAAGACCGAAGTCTTCGCTGAAGGCTGGCTGAACGAGAACGGCGAATACATCGGCCGTCCGGTTGACGTACAGGTACTGAACGATGGTTCGCTGCTGGTGTCAGACGATCTAGCCGGCGCAATCTGGCGGATTTCCTATAGTAACTAAAATACCTTGAATTGTGCGACAAGTTTTGACTTGCCGCACAATTTTCATTTCAATTGCTCAGACTTTACGAGGTGCGAATTGCGCTTTTGGATTTTTTTGCTGACTTCAATCGTGGTTACTTCAACTTTTGCTGAAGCGGGCGGAGACCCGCTGGCGGGCAAGAAAAAAGTGGCAAAGTGCATGGTTTGTCATGGTATTGATGGCATTGCCAAAAATCCCGAGGCTCCTAATCTTGCTGGCCAAAAAGCTGACTATCTCTTGCGTGCATTTTCGGCTTACAAATCTGGCGAACGCAAGAACGAGCAAATGAAGATTGTTGTGAAAGGGGTGACGGATGCCGACCTCGCTGATCTCGTTGCCTATTACGCCGCCATAAAAATCACCGACTGAAGTACCCAAATAGCAATTGTATTTAGTATGAATTGCATATCCTGCCATTTCAGTTCAAAGTAAATTCAATGGCACATTAAAGGATGCCAAGAACAGGGAGAAATCAGACATGACCAAACTTCGCGATGACAGTGACGCCAATTCGCGTCGCACATTTTTAAAAGCTGGCGCTGTAGCTGCCGCGGGGGCAGCAACACTGGCCATGCCGAATGTGGCGCGCGCCCAAGAAGCCGTGGTGTTCAAATTCCAGAGTACTTGGCCCGCCAAGGATATTTTCCATGAATTTGCCATCCGATTTCGTTAACCGCGTCAATGAAATGGGCGGTGGTAAACTTAAGATCGAACTACTGTCGGCGGGTGCCGTCGCCAAAGCGCTTGAAGTCCATGATGCAGTTCTTGCCGGAACACTCGACGGTGGCCATGGCGTCACAGCCTATTGGTACGGCAAGCACAAGGCCTATTCACTTTTTGGAACACCGCCAGCCTGGGGTTGGCGCGCCAATCAGATGATTGGCTGGATGAAATACGGCGGCGGCCAGGCGCTTTATGATGAACTCGTGCAAACAGGTGCTTGGCCTCAATCTTGTAGGCTTCCTTACCGGTCCGATGCCTACCCAGCCGCTCGGTTGGTTCAAGCAGGAAATTACCGACGTCGCTCAACTAAAGGGCCTCAAGTATCGTACCGTCGGATTCTCAGCCGATTTGTTCAAGCAAATCGGCGCCGCCGTGACCATCATGGGCGGCGGTGAAATCGTTCCGGCCATGGATCGCGGTTTGCTCGATGCTGCCGAATTCAACAATCCTTCTTCCGACAAGCTTTTGGGCTTCCCCGACGTTTCGAAGGATTACATGTTGCAGAGCTATCATCAGGCAGCTGAATGTTTCGAGATCATTTTCAACAAGACCAAGTTCGATGCGCTGGCGCCAGAACTTCAGTCGATCATCAGATATGCGGTCGAATCTTCGTCTGACTGACATGAGCTGGAAGGCTATGGACCGCTATTCCAAGGATCTCGCCGCTCTTCAGTGATGCCGGACGTGAAGGTCCACAAGACGCCGGACTCGGTCCTGCAGGCACAGCTTGCAGCTTGGGACACGGTGCTCGACGGCCCAGTCGGCGGAACCGTTCTTCGCCAAGGTTCTTGAAAGCCAGAAAGCTTGGGCGAAGCGCGTTGTCGGCACCCAGTTCGACATGGAAGTCGACCAGAAAATGGCCTACGATCATTTCTTTCCGGCTTGATGATAGATTAAGAGCTTACGATATAAAATGCAGGTGCGGGACAAGGCGTCCGCACCTGATTGTTACCAGCATTATCGCGTGAGGACGATTTTATTTGGTCATCGCAGCATGGGAATCGCGCCATGAAGCCGGGACCGCTGGGCGTTCCTGGTTTTCTTTGCCGGAGTGGGCTTTAGTTATTGGCTGGCCATCTTCTGGTCGCTTTTCGCCTATGGCGAAGTCGGCCAGATGGTTGCTTCCAAAGGGTTGCGGCCCGCCAACAGTTTTCATTGCCTCATGTTATGGGGCGGCACCTGCGATCTTCTCGCCGCGGCGCATGCGAAGAAAGGGCACCTTAGCCTATTCGCCACTCATCTTCTGGCTCGGCATCGCTGGCGGTGCTTGCCAGTTTCTTGATTCAGTCTGCAGACCGCGCCAGCGCCGGCGAGGCCTGGGGCGCAGGCTTCAACGCCTGCTCATTCCTGTCGACCGGGTCAGCACCTATCGTCGGCCATTTCTTCGCCTGGAGCTATTCTGCTGCTGACGTTTGCCGTCAGTTTTGAAGTCTTCTCGCGTTATGTCTTCGGCGGGCCCACCGACTGGGCCTTCGATGCAAGCTATATTCTCTATGGCACGCTGTTCATCATGGCGGGTGCTTATGCGCTTTCGCCGCAATGCCCATGTGCGCGGCGATTTCCTTTACCGCGCCTGGACGCCCGACCACGCAGGCGTGGATGGATCTGGTGTTGTATTTCCTTTTCTTCTTCCCTGGCATCATTGCCTTCATTTATTCGGGCTACGGCTTTGCCGCTCAATCCTGGGTTACCCATGAGCATTCTGCCTATAGTCCCGACGGACCGCCCATCTACCATTACAAAACCCTCATCCCGATCACCGGCGTTTTCCTGCTGTTGCAGGGCATTGTCGAAGTCGTGCGCTGCCTCGTCTGCATCCACACCGGCGACTGGCCGCGACGGCTACACGATGTCGAAGAGCTCGAGAAAGATCATTCTCGAACAATATGCCGATGAAGGAGCTAAACCATGACCGATCCACAACTCGGCGTGTTCATGCTCATCCTCTTCGTCTTTCTGATCATGCTCGGGTTTTCCGATCGCCTTCACGCTGATGGCCATGGGCGTCGGCTTCGCCTGGCTTGCCTTTGACGGCAATTGGGAACCCGTGATGTCGCTGCTCGTCCAACGCACCTGGTCGGTGATGACCAACGATATTCTCATCTCGGTGCCGCTGTTCGTGTTCATGGGTTATATCGTCGAGCGCGCCAATATTCTCGACCGGCTGTTCCGTTCGATCCAGCTTGCCTCTGGCGGCTTGCCCGGTTCGCTCGCCATCGCCACACTAGCTACTTGCGCACTTTTCGCCACCGCCACCGGCATCGTCGGCGCCGTTGTCACGCTCATGGGGCTGCTCGCTTTCCCAGCCATGTTGCAACATGGCTACGACGTGAAACTCTCGGCTGGTGTCGTCTGTGCCGGCGGCTGCCTCGGCATTCTCATTCCGCCCTCGCATCATGCTCATTCTCTATGGCGCCACGGCAGGCGTTTCGCCGGTACAGCTTTATGCCGGCGCGTTCTTTCCCGGTCTGATGCTGGCCGGTATGTATATGATCTATGTGATCATCCGCTGCTATCCTTAATCCGTCCCTTGCGCCGCCCTTGCCGCCCGAAGAATGCAATGTGCCGTACGTCAAATATTGCCTATGAACTTGCTGACTGCCTTCGTTCCTCTTGGCGCTGCTTATCCTGTCGGTGCTTGGCGCCATCATGTTCGGTCTTGCAACGCCTTCCGAAGCCGCTGCCATCGGCGCTCTCGGCGCACTTGTTCTGGCCGCCGCCTACCGCTCGTTGTCCTTTGAAAAATTTAAGGAGTCGGTTTATCTCACGGCCCGAACGTCAGCCATGGTCGGCTGGCTGTTCGTCGGATCATTCACCTTCTCGGCCGTCTTTGCCATCTTGGGCGGCGATGCCGTGATCAAGGACTTTGTGGTGGGCCTTGATCTCACACCCTTCATGTTTCTGCTCGTCACCCAAGTCATCATTTTCATCCTTGGTTGGCCCTTGGAATGGACCGAAATCATCGTGATTTTTGTGCCGATTTTCTTGCCGTTGCTGGATCATTTCGGGATCGATCCGCTGTTCTTTGGCATCCTGATTGCACTTAATATCCAGACGAGTTTTCTGTCGCCACCGGTGGCCATGGCGCCTTTCTATCTCAAGGGTGTCGCCCCCAAACACGTGTCAATCAACGATATTTTTGCAGGCGTCATGCCCTTCATATTCATCGTCCTGCTTGCCATGGTGTTACTCTACACATTTCCGGCGATCGGCCTGTGGCTGCCGAGTTATCTCTACGGCCGTTGAAGCGGGTTGCTTTCGCCCTATATAATGGCTAAACCCGGTCGAAATTCAATCAGGTCACATTCCATATGCAAACCGTCCTTCTTGTCGTCCATCTCATCGTCGCTTTGGCGCTCATTGGTGCAATCCTGCTGCAACGTTCAGAGGGTGGCGCGCTTGGCATTGGCGGCGGTGGCGGCGGAGGCGGAAACCTGTTTTCGTCGCGCGGTGTCGGCAATGCGCTGACCAGGACAACGGCAATCCTTGGCTTGTGCTTTTTCCTGACATCGATTGGGCTGACGCTTCTGGCGATCCAAGGCAGGTCGGGCGGTTCGGCTTTCGATGGGGCAACACCCACGGAGCAGGGCGGTGCGCCTGTGGCTCCGGTCGAGGGTGGAAGTGTACTGCCGAAACTGCCGGCTGCACCCGCTGCACCACAGGTTCCTGTTTCACAGTAATTGTTTCACGGCTTTCCACAATAATCTGGAAAATCCGTTTTTCAGGCTACGAATCATGTTTGCAAACGGCTAGGTTAAACTCCCATGGCGCGATACATTTTCATTACTGGCGGCGTGGTTTCTTCCCTTGGCAAAGGTCTGGCCTCTGCGGCACTTGGCGCACTTCTGCAGGCGCGGGGATACCGTGTGCGATTGCGGAAACTTGACCCCTATCTCAATGTTGATCCCGGCACGATGAGCCCCTACCAGCATGGCGAAGTGTTTGTGACTGATGATGGTGCCGAAACCGATCTCGATCTCGGCCATTACGAGCGCTTTACCGGAAGGCCTGCCAACAAGCAGGACAACATTACGACAGGCCGCATTTATCAGGACATAATCGCTAAAGAACGGCGCGGTGATTTTCTGGGCGGAACCGTTCAAGTTATTCCCCATGTCACTGATGCCATCAAGGAATTCGTGAAATCCGGCAATGATGATTTTGATTTTGTGCTGGTGGAAATTGGCGGCACGGTTGGCGACATCGAAGGCTTGCCGTTTTTTGAAGCCATTCGCCAGTTTGGCCAGGAAGCGCCCCGTGGCTCCTGCATCTATATTCATTTGACATTGCTGCCCTACATTCCGACAGCAGGCGAACTGAAAACCAAGCCAACACAGCATTCCGTGAAGGAGTTGCGGTCCATTGGCATACAGCCCGATATTCTGTTGTGCCGCGCAGACCGTGAAATTCCTGAAAACGAACGGCGCAAGATTGGCTTGTTTTGCAATGTCAGGCCATCTGCCGTTATCCAGGCGCTGGATGTGAAGAGCATTTACGATGTGCCGCGCGCCTACCATGCCGAAGGACTCGACAAGGAAGTGCTTGAGGCATTTGGCATCACCAACGCCAAGGTCCCTGACCTTTCAAAGTGGGAAGGCATCATGCAGCGCGTCAGCCATCCTGAGGGCGAAGTGCGCATAGCCGTTGTGGGCAAATATACGGGATTGCTGGATGCCTATAAGTCACTGAATGAAGCATTAATTCATGGCGGCATTGCCAATAACGTCAAAGTCAAAGTCGAGTGGATTGAATCCGAAGTGTTCGAGAATGAAGACCCTGCACCTTATCTTGAAGGTGTTGACGGGATTCTGGTTCCCGGCGGTTTTGGTGAGCGCGGTGCCGAGGGCAAGATACGCGCGGCAACATTTGCGCGAACCCGTTGTGTGCCCTATTTTGGCATCTGTTTTGGCATGCAAATGGCCTGCATTGAAGCGGCAAGAAATCTTTGCGGCATTGCGAATGCGAGTTCGACGGAATTTGGACCAACCAAGGAACCTGTTGTGGGTGAAATGACGGAGTGGATGAAGGGCAACGAACTGGAACTGCGCAAGGCGGGTGGCGACCTTGGCGGCACCATGCGGCTGGGATCCTATGACGCCACTTTAGCAAAGGGTAGCAAGATTGCGGGTATTTATAATTCCACACACATTTCAGAACGTCATCGTCACCGTTACGAGGTGAACACGCACTACCGCGCCAAACTTGAAAGTGCGGGCATGAAATTTGCAGGCATGTCGCCTGACGGACTGTTGCCGGAAACCGTGGAGTATCCCGATCATCCTTGGTTCATTGGTGTACAGTATCATCCCGAACTGAAATCAAAACCATTTGATCCGCATCCGCTGTTTGCTTCATTTGTTGAAGCGGCGGTGAACAAGAACCGCCTGGTTTAGTGATGGCAAGATCGCTCCAGCTCTTCAATGTCTGGTGCGCACTTATCTTTGCCGTTTGGATTTTTGGTGGCGCGGCCAATGCCTTTGACGAAGCCATTATTGGGCAGGCAGAACGTGCTGCATTGGCATTTCGGGCTGACTTACAGCGGCTGGAAACAGAAATCGCATCTCCCACTGTCTCCGACCAGCAACTCGTGGCGCAGCGAGATAAACTTGAAGACATTCGCAGCAGGGCGCTGAGCCAAGCGAGTCTGCTGGACGACTCCATCAAGGAGATGAGCGAACAAATTTCCAAACTTGGGCCCGCTCCTGCAGAAGGCCAGACAGAAGCGCCCGAAATCGAGGCCCAGCGCAAGCTGCTGAATGACACTTACAACCGTTTGCAGGGCGTCCGGACCCAGCTGCAGCTTGTTGCCGTTGAAGCTGAGCAACAGGCGGGACGTGCATCCTCCATCCAGCGGGATCAATTTTTTCAAAAGATTTTCGAGTCAAACCGTTCGGTGCTCAATCCTTATCTGTGGGCTGATACGGGCGTTGGCGTTCAGATTTTCTTCCAGCGCGTAGGCACGCTCATCAACAACTGGTGGAACGATATCCACCGTACGGTTAGCGCAACCTCACTTCTGCTGCTTCCTTTGATACTCGTGGCAATCGTCACACTCTGGTGGTTTGTCAGTCAATATTTGTGGATGCGCATAAGGCAGCGCGCACTGAGGATCGATAATCCCAACAACCTTGAGCGGCTGTGGCGAATCGTTCGCGCGGTCCTCGGCACCATGGTGCTCTCAGGTGTACTCATATTCCTGATTTTTGCCTATCTCCAAAGCGCCGGATTCCTGACGCCACGCTTCAGTATTCTGCTGGGCAGCCTTTCGGATATTTTCTTTAACACGCTCGTTTGGAGCGTGCTTGCTTACCGGTTGGCGGTGCCGAACCAGCCCAACTGGCGGCTTGTTAACATGGACAATGCTTCGGCCGCGCGTTTTGCTGTTCTGGCCACATCCGGCGCCGCGCTGTCATCCACCTCCGATGCATTCAGCGCGATTGCCGATGGCATCAATCTTCCGGTTACCTATTCAATCGGATTTTCGGCCTTCGTTTCATGCGCCATGATCGTGCTGCTTGCGCTATCGCTTGTCAATTTTCAGAACCAGCCCGGGCTAACCGAAAAACAACCAAACCAGGTCATCCATTTTCAATGGGCAAACGTGCTCCGTGGACCGGTTTGGTTGCTCTTGCTGGTTTCCATATTTGCGCTGCTGTTTGGCTATATCGCCCTCTCAAACTTCATCGCGTTCAAACTAGCGGATACGGCATTGCTCGTCGTTGTCCTGTTCCTGTTTCATCATCTCGCTGATGCCGCCGTGCATTCAAGTCTTGAGCCTGACAGCCACTTGGGAAAGCTCATCAGACGCGTTTCTGGCATTGGCGAACGCTCAGTTGAACGTGCAGGACTGTTATTCCGCATCTTTGTTGATGTGATGCTGGTGCTGATCGGGCTGCCGTTTTTCTTCCTGCTGTGGACAGTGACGTGGGTGGATTTCCGAGCCTTGGTCAATAAGGCTTTCTTCGGCTTTGATGTGGGAAGTGTCACGATCTCACCCTGGTCAATATTGCTGGTGGCTTTCATTCTTTTTGGCGGTATCGCCCTTACCAGGCTATTTGTCCGGTGGCTCAACAAGCGCATTTTAGCCGAAACGCGGATTGACAAGGGTGTGCAGGACTCATTGCGCAAAGGTGCCACCTACGCGGGTTACATCGTAGCATCTGTGATTGCGTTGACGGCGGCGGGGCTGAATTTTTCAAATCTTGCCATTGTGGCTGGTGCGCTTGGCGTTGGTATCGGGTTTGGCTTGCAATCCATCGTCAATAATTTTGTGTCGGGACTTATCCTCCTGGCAGAGCGTCCGGTGCGGGTGGGCGACTGGGTTTCGATTGCGGCAGGCGAAGGGATCGTCAAAAAAATCAAGGTGCGGGCCACGGAAATTGAAACATTTGATGGTTGCTCCATCATTGTACCCAATTCAAACCTGATTTCTGATCCGGTGAAAAATTGGACCCACAGTGATACGATGGGGCGGTTCACGGTGAACGTCAGCGTTGCCTATGACAGCGACACGGAAATGGTGCGCGAATTGCTTATGCAGATAACCAAGGCACATCCCAATGTTTTGACTTATCCCGAACCGGTTGTGACCTTGCAAAAATTTGGAGCTTACTCGCTTGATTTTGAAATCAAGGGAACGGTGGGCGATGTATTCTACGGCGTATTTGTTGCCAGTGACGTGCGCATGGCAATTCTCAAGGCGTTCACGGAGAAGAAGATTGTCATCCCCCAACCGGCCATGGTGAGCGTTACAAGATGAGTGATTTTGAGACACTCACTGGACTTGAGTATCTGCAGAAAATGATCAGGGAACGGCATACATCAACCATGGCCAAAACGATGAACATGCGGTTACTGGAAGTGGAAGACGGCAAGTCCGTTTTCGAAGCCATTCCTTCCGAGCAATTTTACAACCCGCAACGGCGGGTGCATGGCGGTTACGTTGCGACACTCATTGATTCTGCATTGGGTTGCGCGGTTCAAACCAAGCTGGGCCGGGGTGTTGGTTTTGGTACGATTGAGCTCAACGTAAACTACGTGCGCAAGCTGGTGGCCGAGACGGGGCGGCTGGTCTGCACCGGCACCGTATTGCATGCGGGCCGTACCATGTTGACGGCGGAAGCCAAGGTTGCGGGGCCTGATGGAAAGCTCTATGCCCACGGTTCAGGAATTTTTTTGGTATATCCCGGATGAACACGAATAAAATTGTCAAGACTGGAAACGTTACGTTTTCGAACACACTGCCACTTTCGCTCATAGCTGGCCCTTGCCAGATGGAAAGCCGTGAACATGCTTTCATGATGGCGGAGAGCCTGAAAGAACTTTGCGGAAAACTCGGTATAGGGTTGGTCTACAAGACTTCGTTTGACAAGGCCAACCGCACCAGTCTTTCTGGCAAGCGTGGCATGGGTCTTGGGAAATCACTGGCCGTATTTGCGGATATCCGCAAGGAACTTGGGCTACCTGTGACAACTGATGTGCATGAGATTTCGCAATGCAATGAACTGGCCCCGGTTATTGATATTCTACAGATCCCCGCATTTCTTTCGCGCCAGACTGATTTGCTGGTGGCCGCCGCGCAAACCGGGTGTGTGGTGAATGTCAAAAAGGGTCAATTCCTGGCCCCTTGGGACATGAAGAACGTGGTGCAGAAGCTGGTTGCTTCCGGCAATCCCAATGTGATGCTTACGGAGCGGGGAGCGAGCTTCGGCTACAATACATTGGTTTCCGACATGCGCTCCCTGCCGATCATGGCGGAGACGGGCGCCCCTGTTATTTTTGACGCAACACATTCAGTGCAACAGCCTGGCGGGCAGGGCACATCATCAGGTGGCGACCGTCGCATGGTGCCAGTGCTGGCGCGGGCGGCGGTAGCTGTTGGGGTGGCGGGGGTTTTTGTGGAAACCCACGAGGATCCGGACAACGCGCCTTCAGACGGGCCCAACATGGTGCCGCTCAAGGACATGGAAGGCTTTATCGCGAAGCTGATGCAACTCGACCGGATAGCGAAGGCTGCTTAGCTGCCAGCCTCACGGAAATAACACCCGCCAAGAGAATGAGAAAGAGGCCAATGATCGTTGTCCAGCGCGGCACTTCGTTGAAGAACATGAAGCCCCAGAGTGGTGCCCAGATCATGCCGGAATATTCAAACACAGTGACCAGATTTGCGTCCGCCATCTTGTAGGCTTGGGTTAAAAGCGACATGGCTACGGCGGCGATCACGCCGCAAATTCCCATCAAGAACAAATCATAGTTCTTCGGCCACACCCAGGGCCGGACGAGAAAGTCGAAACTGGGATTCCCTGAATTTTCGATGCCAGCGCCAGCAAAAAGCGATGCGATCAAAAGTGCGCCAAAGAGATAAATGACGTTCTGATAGAAGGCCATGACAGTTGCTGGTTCTGAAGCACCGAGCTTGCGGGCAATGATCATGGAAAGAGCATAGGTGGCGGCACTGGCGAGGCTGAACAGGGCGGCGGGATCGAACAGGGCAGTGCCGGGCTGCAATATGATCAGTACACCGACAAAACCAAGGGCAATTGCGGCCCAGGAATGGGCCGATACTTTCTCGCCCAGCATGGGGACTGAGAGGACGGTAACAATGATCGGTGCGGCAAAGAAAAGGGCGATGGCTTCTGCCAGAGGCAATGCAGGGAGGGCCATATAATAAGTGGTGTAAGCAACAAGCAATATGAGGCCACGGGTAACAAGGGTCCAGAAACGCGGCGACAGAAGTTTTGCGATACCGCATTCAAAATGTACCATCAGCAACAATAGCGGCAGAGAAACCACGCAACGCGCAACCATGGCAAAGGTGACTGAATAGTCGTGGCTGATGGATTTAACGATGGCATCCTGAACGGAAAATATCATGACGCCGATAATCAGAGCAAAGATGCCAAGAAGGTTGCGGTTATTGCACATGATCAGGTTTCAATAGCAATGGTGTTGCGCCGCTGCTCCCGGTGGAAAATGTAAAGGCCGGAACCTATGATGATTGCCGCACCTGACCACGTCCAAAGGTCGGGCCAATCCCCCCAGATGACGAACCCAAAAGCTGTTGCCCAGACAAGGGCGGAGTAGCTAAAGGGTGCTACGACAGATGCGGGGGCAAGTCGAAGCGCACGGATGAGGCAGAAATGGCCAAGGCCACCCGCTACTCCACTGGCAATTAGCAGTGCCCAACTCAACAAGCTTGGTGCCGTCCAAAACCATGGAACGATCAAGCTGGAAACAACTGCACCGGCAGTGGCCGTAAACAGCAGGGATGTCAGCGGGTCATCTTCGCGTACCATGCGGGTTACAAGCTGATAGTTCGCATTGAGTAGTGCGGCAACAAGCAGAAGTAAGACACCAATACCCGCACCTCCCAAGCCACTATCCCAGGGCCGAACAATAATCATGGCCCCCGTCAGGCCCATGATGATGCCAGTCCATCGGCGAATGCCTACCTTTTCGCCCAACAGCGGAATTGACAGGAGGGTTACCAGAATGGGACTGAGGAACATGATGGTTGTTCCGGTTGCCAACGGTGTCGAGCGAATGCCTGCATTGAAAACACCAGTGGTGGACATGAGCAGCACGGAGCGCAGCAGCTGTTTTTTTGGCGCGCGGGATTTGATGAAGTCTGGAAGTTTTGCACCACACAAGACCGCCGCGAAGACAGTGCCAAAAAAGAACCGGCCCCACGTTACTTGGACAAGTGAATAGCTTTCCAAAAGGTGTTTCATGATAGCATCAAGTGTGATGAAACAGAACATGGTGGCCAGCATCCAGAGGATGCCGCGCTTGCGATTTTCGGGAGTATCTTTGGGAGCCATGTGGGCGTTATAGGGCTTGACAGCGCTTCGTTACACTAGGATTGCCATACTAGCTAGTCTGCGAAAACTGCATGCCACCGTTATTGCTACAGTTCATCTTCGATGTGAACACGGATGATGTCTTCGAAACTTTTTTCGGCCTTGAATCCCAATGAAAGGGCACGTTTAGGATTGAAATTGCGCGGCCAACCGGAAACGATTTTTGCGATGGTTTCATCAGGCTCATTCTTAATGAATTTAACCGCATCATTTCCAGCGACTTTCCGCAGCGCCTCGATCTGCTCGGCGACTGTGCAGGAAAGGCCGGGCAGGGTGAGCGTGCGGCGACTGCCTAATTTTTCCGTATTGAGCTCAGCTGCCTGAATGAGAAAGCCAATAGCGGTGCGTGGTGAGACATGCCAGTGGCGTACGGTGTCGCTCACGGGGAGAACAGCTGGCTTGCCTGCGAGGGGTTCCCTGATGATGTTTGAGAAGAAACCGGACGCTGCAAAATTTGGTTTTCCTGGACGTACGCACACGGTGGGCATGCGCAATGCAACGCCATCAAGGAAGCCACGACGCGAATAATCGTTCAGCAACAGCTCGTCGATGGCCTTTTGCGTGCCATAACTGGTGAGCGGTGTTGTAAAGAAATCATCGTCAATGGCATCTGGAAAGGGCGCACCGAATACGGCGATTGATGATGTGAATATTACCTTTGGCTTGTAACCGCCGCCAACTTTTCGAATGACTTCGAAAAGAATGCGTGTGGCATCAAGATTGATGCGGTAGCCCTTTTCGAAATCCTTTTCCGCTTCGCCGGACACAATGGCGGCTAAGTGGAAAATAACATCCGGTTTTACCGCAATTAGTTTCCCAACCTCACCTGTGGCGGAGAGGTCTCCCACGAAGGTTTCAACGGGAAAGGCCAAAGCCGGAGGAGCAGGGGGGATAACAGCATCATAGCGGGTTATGCGCGTTATGGCTTCGCCGGCAAGTGTTCCCGCGGAGGTAAGGCGCGACAAAAGTTTCGTGCCGAGCATGCCGCCTGCACCGATAACCAGAATATGCAAGTAATCCTCCGTGACTTAAACGATTCCGGCGGATGCAACACCGCCGATGGGTCTTTCCTTCGCCTTCGCTGCACGATAACCCGATGCGCGGTAGATGCCCAAGGGATCAATGGCTCCCCCTTTGCGGTGGCGGGCTTCGGCGAGAATAGGGCTCACATCCGTATTATAGGCCTGCTTGATCAAACGATGGCCCGCCATTGCATCAAGGTTGTCCTGCGCTGCGGTCAGTTCTGCACGATCTATGAGCGAAGCCTGAACGAAGCTGCGGACGATTTCATTGGCGGAGGAGATAAGACTTTCTATGGGATCAGTTACATTGTGGGATTGGTCTATCATGTAGGCCGGAGCGAAGCCCTTCGCGCCCCGCATTTCGGCATCAATCAGCTCATTAAAAATCAGGAAGAGCCTGAAGGGGTCGATGGAGCCCGCATCCAGGTCATCGTCCCCATATTTGCAGTCATTGAAATGGAAGCCCGCCAGTTTTTGTGCGCGGATGAGGCGAGAAACAATCTGCTCAATATTGGTGTTGGGCGCGTGGTGGCCGAGGTCGACGAGGCATTTTGCTTTGGGGCCTAGTTCATTTGCCGCCATGAAGCTTGATCCCCAGTCGGAAATTACCGTGGCATAGAAGGCTGGTTCGTAAAGCTTGTGTTCGAGGAACACGAGCCAGTTCTTGGGCAGCTTATCGTAAATGGTTGTTAGCGATTCCATGTAACGGTCAAAGGTTTTGCTCAAATTGGTCTGGCCCGCAAAGTTTGCGCCATCGCCAATCCAGACGGTGAGTGCGGTTGAGCCCAATTTCTGGCCGATCTCGATACATTCGATATTATGTTCAATGGCTTGCGTGCGAGTGTCATGGACAGCATTGGTGAGCGAGCCAAACTTGTAGGATTTTTCCTGGCTGGCTTGGTCCTGAAAAGTATTTGAGTTGACGGCATCAAAGCCCAGTTCATAGGATGATGCTTCCTGGCGAAGCGCATTGTAATCCGAAACCTTGTCCCAGGGAAAATGCGGGGAAACAGTTGGCGTGGCGCGCGAGAGTTGATGCACCACGCCGCAATCGGCCAGCTTGTCGTGAATGTTGCGGGGTTCGCCCAATCCGGGGAAACGGGCAAAGCGGGTACCCCCTGTGCCCACACCCCACGTTGGAATGGCTACGGCGCAGTCCATAGCGCGCATTGTCATGGCTTCGATATCAATGCCGCGGCGCTGAAGCTGGCGGGCCAACGCCGCATAGTCTTCAGCCAATGCCGTTTCATGTTTTTTATTCTCTGTGCCGATGAAATCAGCGGTAATTGCAAAGGTCATGGACCCTACCTCGAGAACGATACGGCGTTGCCAGCATCGACATTCAAAAAATTACCAGTGGATTTGTTGGAGAGATCGGATGCAAAGAAATAGGTTGCTTCGGCAATGTCTTCTGGAAACACTGAGCGCTGAAGAAGGGAACGCTTGCGGTAATGCTCCTCCAGCTCATCTTCGGAAACCTTGTTGGAGGCGGCGCGTTGCTGGCGCCATTCGCCTTGCCAGATTTTCGAACCGCGCAAAACGGCGTCGGGGTTTACAACATTCACGCGAATGCCCAAAGGGGCGCCTTCCAACGCCATACAGCGGGCGAGATGAACTTCGGCAGCCTTGGCCGTGCAGTAAGCCGATGCACCGGGAGAGGCAGCGATTGCGTTCTTGGACGCAATGAACACCATGGAGCCACCAAGGGCCTGCCGTTTCATCAGACGGTAGCCTTCGCGCGCCACAAGGAAGTAGCCTGTAGCCATGATGGACATGTTCTTGTTCCAGAGATCGAGGGTGGTATCTTCCACGTTGGCAGCCAGCGTAATGCCGGCATTGTTCACCACAATATCCATGCCGCCAAAGGCTTTCACGGCATCGTCCATGGCTTTGATCACTTGGTCTTCATGCACAACATCCATCAGGAAACCCCGCACATTGTCTTTGCCGTAGAGTTTGGCGAAGTTGGCCACAGTAGTATCCAATGATTTCTGGTCAATGTCGGCCAAAGCAACACACGCCCCTTCACCCAGGAAGCGCGCCGCCGTAGCCGAACCAATGCCGCCTGCACCGCCAGTAATAAACGCAACTCGACCAGCTAAGCCTTTGGCCTTAGGCATGCGCTGCAACTTAGCCTCTTCAAGCAACCAATACTCAATGTTAAAAGCTTCCTGTTCGGGCAGTCCCACATAGGACGACACGCCTGAGGCGCCACGCATAACGTTGATTGCGTTTACATAGAATTCGGCAGCGATACGCGCCGTTGCCCTATCTTTGGCGAAAGAAAGCATGCCGACTTGCGGAACGAGATAGATCACCGCGTTGGGGTCACGCATCTTGGGAGAGTTGGTGTGTTTGCAACGCTCAAAATAAGCCGCATAATCCACGCGATAGTCGGCGATTAGTTT
This sequence comes from uncultured Alphaproteobacteria bacterium, assembly GCA_963763635.1. Classification (GTDB taxonomy): domain Bacteria; phylum Pseudomonadota; class Alphaproteobacteria; order Rhizobiales; family Aestuariivirgaceae; genus Aestuariivirga. The sequence goes on along the minus strand of CAVXPO010000024.1, from coordinate 48,590 downwards.
ATCTAGAGTTGTGCCATCGGCATCGTGCGGAATGATAACGGGGCGGATTTTTGTGCGGAGGAAATGGTCTGGGCAGGAAGTGCCGAGTGGTGCCAGCGCGCCCAGCATTTTGCTGTTCACAAATTCCAGCACTTCCGGCGCATCGGTGAAGTGGCCAACCTTCATTTCTTCCTTGCAGATGCGACCGCGAATTTCCGGCATCAGCCGTAGGGAAACCGTGTTCCGTTCATCTGCTCCCAGTGCCTTTACGGCCTCGCCGCCGAAGCTCGGCTTCTTTGCATTGGTTTCAATCCATATTGCGGTCTTGTTGATAATGCGAAGCGTCGCTTCATAACATCCCTTGGCAGTTTTGCCCCAAGTAAACAGGCCGTGGCTACCCAGAACAACACCCACATACTCAGGATGGGCTGTCGCCATTTCGCCGAGTTTTATCCCCAAATCAATGCCGGGGCGCTGCCAAGGCAGATAACCCATTTCAGCGCCATAGATTTCCTTGGTCAGTTTCGCAGAGTCTTTTGAAGCGGCAATGGCAATTACCGCATCGGAATGAACATGATCAACATGGGCATGCGGCACATATCCATGCAGGCAGGTATCAATCGATGCCGCCCTGGGATTCAGATTGAAGGTGCAATGGTTGAGATTGTGCACCATCTCGTCTTCTTGGCTCAATTCCTTGTATAAACCCTTTAACGCCAGAAGCTTGTCCATGTAGAGGGTTGCAAAACCATCGAGCTTCATTGAGGCAATGTCGCCGCCTGAACCTTTCACCCACAATACTTGAACTGGTTTCTTCGTGAGCGGATCTGTCAAGCCAATTTTGGCCGACGTGTTTCCGCCGCCGAAATTTGTGATGCGCAAATCACTGCCCAAGAGATTGGAACGATAGAGTAGCAGTCCCGGCTCATCAAGCGTTGCAGCGTGGGCGTCATCCCATAGGGAAGGGATAAGAGGAGATGATGACATGAATTCGCACCTGGTTACTTTGAGTTCAAAGTATGATCATCTTCGCTCATGGTCAATCATAAAACTGCTTGTTGCAGTGCAGTGACGTTTTGCATTGCGGCATCTATTGACCTCGATGATTGTTAATGATTAGTTTTGATCAACTTGGAGAAAGTGATGCACGAACGAGATCGTTGGCAAATGATATTGGGGGCGGTTCAAGGCCGCGCCGTTGTCACAGTTCGTGAACTAATTCACCGCACAAACGCATCGCCTGCAACACTGCGGCGCGATCTGTCAAAGCTTGAAGAGATGGGGCAGATCAAGCGCGTGCATGGTGGTGTTGAAGCGTTGACATTCGACGACAGGCCGCATCTTGCAACACGGGCATTCGATGTAAGCCAAGCCATGAATGTTAGCAGCAAGCGCGCCATTGGCCGGGCAGCGGCTGCCATGTGCGAGAATAATGATTCGATTATCATCAATGCGGGAACAACTACATTCCAGATGGTGGATTTTCTGCGCACCCACAAAATGCAAGTGCTGACCAATTCATTTCCGATTGCCGAGGCGCTGGTTGCCCGCAGCGAAAACCGCATCATGATGCCGGGTGGTGAAATCTACCGCGAGCAGGGCATTGTGTTGTCGCCTTTTGACGGCGATGCCACGCAGCATTACACGGCATCGAAAATGTTTATGAGCTGCTATTCATTTGGCCCACTTGGTGTCATCGAAGGTGATCCGCTAATTGCCCGCGCTGAAGCCAAACTGCTGGGCCGCGCCGACAAGCTCATCGTGCTTGCAGACGCTTCAAAATTCGAATCTCGCGGCAGCATGGCAGTGTGCCCGCTTTCGCGCGTGCACACCCTCATCACCGATATAGGCGCACCTGAATCCGTTTTGGAGAACGTCAGGCAAGCTGGTGTTAATGTGATAATTGTTCGCGAAGAGGGGGTTAACATTTCTTCAGCCGCGTGAGGGTGAAGGAAACTAAAACTGAACCGAATGGCAAAAGCCATTCAAAACAACATGGGAGAACCACATGAAAAATACAACACGCAGACAAACTCTCCAGCTTCTGACTGCTGGTGGATTCGCTGGTCTTGCGCCAACGTTGTTGTCCATTCCAGCGCGCGCTGAAGGCAAGCGCATTGCCATGGTCGTAAAAAATCTCGGAAACAGCTATTTTGACGCCTGTTCGAATGGTGCCATGGAAGCGGCCAAGGAAGTTGGCGGATTTGAAATTATCTATACCGCGCCAACCAAGGCAACGGCTGAAGAGCAAATAGCTGTTATTGACGCGCTCATCGCACAGAAGGTTGACGGCATCATTGTTTCATCGAACGATGCTGATGCACTCGTTCCCGTTGGCAAGAAAGCCATGGAACGTGGGATCAAGGTTATCAGCTTTGACAGCGCCATTGGCCAGGAAGGCCGCATCATGCATTTGAATGCCTCGTCAACACCGCTGATTGGTGCCAAGCAAGTTCAGATGATTGCCAAGACTCTCGGTGGCAAGGGTGAAGTTGCGATCCTTTCCGCTGCGTCAACCATGACCAATCAGAATTCATGGATTGAAGCCATGAAGGAAGAATGGAAGAAGCCGGAATACAAGGACATGCCACTGGTTGCTACGGTCTATGGCGACGACCAGGATGACAAGAGCTATCGCGAAATGCAGGGCCTGGTCAAAGCCTATCCAAACCTTCGCGGCGTGATCTCGCCCACCACGATTGGCATTCGCTCCGGCGCCAAGGCCATCATTGATGGCGGCCTTATTGGCAAAGTGTTCATCACTGGTCTTGGCCTTCCATCTGAAATGAAAGATGCCGTGCTCAAAGGTGCTTGCGATACCTTCGCCATCTGGAATCCTGTCGACTACGGTTACTCTTCAACGCAGATCATGATTAATATCCTGAATGGCGCTGAGGCAGGCCCGGGCTCCACAGTAAAAATGGGCCGTATGGGCGAAACCAAGGTTGGCGATGACGGCCAGGCCGCGATGGGTGAACCCTTCACTTTCGACAAATCAAACGTTGAGGAATTTGCGAAAATATTCTGATGCAAACATCGCTCGAAGGCTCCCCTCCGCAGGGAGGGGAGCTCGTTCTTTCCCTTAATGGCATATCCAAATCATTTCCCGGCGTACGCGCGCTGCACGATGTTTCCCTTGAATTGCGTGCAGGCGAAGTGACGGCGCTTATTGGGGAAAACGGGGCTGGAAAATCCACGATCGTTAAAATTTTGACCGGCATCTACACTCCAGATGCCGGTGAAGTTATTGTTGGTGGCACGCGACGGGAGTTTTCATCGCCGCGCGATTCCTGGGCCGCAGGGATTGCCGCAATCCATCAGGAAACGGTGATGTTCGATGAACTCAGCGTTGCCGAAAATATTTTCATGGGCCACATGCCACGAACTGGCACTGGCTTTGTTGACTGGCCAAGCATGCGGCAGCGAGCTGCTGAACTGCTTAAAAGCATCGATGCCGATTTCAGCCCAGATATGAAGCTGAAGCAGCTATCGGTTGCACAAAAACATATGGTAGAAATTACGCGGGCATTGAGCCACGAAGCATCCGTCATCATCATGGACGAGCCTACCGCCGCACTTTCGCACAACGAGATTGATGATCTTTTCCGGATCATTGCCCATTTGAAATCCGAAGGGCGCGCCATTGTTTTCATCTCGCATAAGTTTGACGAAATTTTTCGTGTGGCGGACGCATTTATTTGCCTTCGGGATGGCGAAAGGGTGGGCGCAGGCAAGATATCCGGTATTACGGAGCCGAAACTCGTTAGCCTGATGGTAGGAAGGCCTATTGACCAGGTGTTTCCGAAGCGGGATATCGCGATTGGCGGAGTTGTATTGAAAGTGGAAGGGTTGTCGAACGCGACCGAATTTGCGGATATTTCTTTCGAGCTTCGGCGTGGCGAAATCCTCGGCTTCTATGGTCTGGTCGGCGCGGGGCGTTCTGAGGCCATGCAATGCCTTTTTGGCATGAGTATCGCGTCGCGTGGTAGCGTCACCCTCAATGGAGAGCCGCTCAAAATATCCACACCCGGCGATGCAATTTCCGCTGGCATTTCTTATGTGCCGGAAGACCGACAGGAGCAGGGGACCATCCTGCCGTTGGGAATTCGCGAAAATGTTACGCTCGCCTCTGTTGCTTTGCATGTGCAAGGAATATTTCTGTCGAAGCCTTCGGAAATCAGTACCGTGCGGAAACTTGGCAAGCGCCTTGACGTCCGCGCGGCCCATTGGGAACAGCGGCTGGGCGAACTTTCAGGCGGTAATCAGCAAAAGGTAGTGATCGCCAAGTGGCTGGCAACGAAACCAAAGGTCATTATCCTCGACGAGCCCACAAAAGGCATCGATGTTGGATCGAAAGCTGCTGTCCATGATTTCATCGGGGAGCTTGCGGAAGAAGGACTTGCGGTGATCTTGATTAGCTCCGAACTTCCAGAGATCATGGGGCTGGCAGATCGTGTGGTGGTCATGCAGGAAGGCAGGATTGCCAGCATTTTTTCACGCGAGACATGGTCGGCAGAGGCCATCGTCTCTGCCGCGACTGGCGCACGGAAAGTCGCATGAATTATCTTTTGAAAAACCGCGAAGTGGCACTGGCCATCATCATTTCAATCATGTTGATTGGCATCAGCATCTATGCACCCGCATTCGCGACCACCGAAAGCGTAACCAGCGTGCTCAACGACACATCCATTCTGTGCATGCTGGCGCTGGCGCAAATGATTGTGATCATCACACGCGGCATTGATTTGTCGGTGGCATCTAACCTCGCGCTTAGCGGCATGCTGTCGGCTTCCCTGGCACAGAACTATCCGGAGCTTCCGATTATTGCTTACATTGCAGTTTCCACAGGCACAGGCCTTGTGCTCGGTCTGATCAACGGCGGGCTCATTGCCATGCTCGGCATTCCACCGATCGTCGTAACGCTCGGGACGCTGGCGATCTTCCGGGGCATGATCGTGGTATATGGCGGCGGCAACCAGGTGAACGCTTCCGAAATGGGCGACATTTTCCAGTCCTTCCCCAAACTCACTTTTCTCGGCCTATCCACCATTTTCTGGATCATGCTTGCAGTAGCTGTGATCGTTTGGCTTTTTCTTGCGATGACCCGCACCGGGCGCGGACTTTATGCGGTGGGTGGCAATCCTGTGGCGGCGCTTTACTGCGGCATTGACCTGCAGCGCCAGCAATTGCTGGTTTATGCGGTATCGGGGGCAATTTCCGGCCTTTGCGGATATCTTTGGGTGTCGCGCTACGGTGTTGCCTATTCTGAAATCGCTTCAGGTTTTGAACTCACGGTTATCGCTGCTTGCGTGATCGGTGGAGTTTCCATCGCGGGTGGTGTTGGCACGGTGGCAGGCGCCTTGCTTGGCGCACTTTTTCTAGGAGTCATTGTCAATGCGCTTCCTGTCATGCAGATCACACCATTTTGGCAAATGGCAATTTCCGGTGCCGTAATATTGACGGCCGTAGTTGTGAACGCCCGCGTTGAAAAGCGCGGTGTGAAACTCATCCTGCCGGAAGCGCGGCGTTTGGCGGGAGCTATAAAATGAGCACGATTGCCCGCGGCGAAGTTGCCGACGCTGCCCCCAGAACTGCCGCTGATTTTCTGCTGCGCTGGGAAACCATACTCATTGGCCTGCTTGCCATTGTGATTGTTGGCAACACGATTATCTCTCCCTATTTTCTGGACATCTACAATCTCTCCGATGCCACGTTCAATTTTTCGGAAAAGGCCATCATTGCGCTTGGCATGACGCTGCTTATCCTTGTGCGGGACATTGATCTTTCCATTGCAGCCATCATTGCCTTGGCATCCCTCAGCATGGGGCTTGCAGCCGACGCAGGCTTTGCAGCACCAGCACTCATTCTTGTCGGCATCACCGTCGGCGCCATCTGCGGCGCCTTCAATGGTTTTCTGGTCGCCAAGGTGGGCCTGCCTTCAATCGTGGTGACGATCGGCACCATGTCGTTGTTTCGGGGGTTGGCACAGGTCATTCTCGGCGATCAGGCCATCACCAGGTACCCCTCTGGTTTCCAGACCCTCGGCCAAGGTTATCTGATAAAGTGGCCGCCTATTCCCTATTCATTCGCGCTGTTTCTAATGTTGGCTGTGGTGTTTGCGGCCGTGTTGCACAAAACCGCTTTCGGGCGGAAGCTATATGCCATTGGAAACAATCCGGTGGCAGCGCAGTTTTCCGGAATTCCGGTAAACCGGATCAGGTTCGGGCTGTTTGTTCTTACCGGACTGCTTGCCGGGATCGCTGCCGTATTTCTCACCGCACGCATTGGATCGACACGGCCCAACATTGCACTGGGCTGGGAGCTTGAAGTCATAACCGCCGTCATCCTCGGTGGAGTTTCCATCGCCGGAGGCTCGGGCACCATTCTGGGCGTGGTGCTTGCGGTGTTTATTATAGGGCTGGCAACTTTTGGCTTGTCCCTTGTGAATGTGCCCGGCATCGTGATCAGCGTGCTGCTCGGGCTGCTGCTGATCGTTTCAATTGCAATGCCGATAGTGGTGCGGCGAATTTTGGCCAAAAGGCCGGCTTAGGACGCCGTCTGGTTCACGATTGAAAACGCTTTGGTGTCCTTGTTGTTGTTCCAGAAGGAAAGATCCTGGCAGCGCTGGAACAGGTCGGGCGGCAAAATTGTGCGGCGGGGTTTGAACTCAACTTTTCCCGACACCGTATGAAGGCCAGGCGCCACAAGCTGCATGTCGAAATCCTGCGCCTCGTAGGAGACATTGTCGAAGTCATGGGGGAATGGTTCCTCGCCAATGAAATTGTAGATGAGGTCGATGCACTCCTTGGGCCGCGAGGCGAGGATGTCATAGTCCACCAGCAGCATGCGATCCGCATCCGCGCCGTAATAGGCTTCGCGCAGCGCCGACCAGGAAAACCCGATCATGCGGTTTTGGTTGAGCAGCGCCTCGGCGCGCGAATAAACCGTGGCGCGCTCCTGCGGGTTGACGAAGATGCGCGACACATCGAAGGCATTCTTGCGGATGAGCTGTTCGATTGAATCCATGATCCACGCCGGGTTGCGCACACAGCAGATCATTTTCAAATCTGGGAACAGCTGGCTCAGCGCCGAGAGCCTGCTGGTCCACACCCGGTTGGTGTCGAACACCATGGCACGGTCATCCAGATGGGCGTAGTAGCCCTCGAAAATGCCGCGCAGGATCTGGCGTTTCTGCTCTTCCTTGAAGAACACCGCGAATTCGTTTTCAGCTCCCATGGCGGTGAGCGAGGCCCCGAACACCTGGCCAACCGGGCTCGTCATCGCCGCATGAATGCGCGGGTTTTGACGCAGTATGGCGGCGAGAAGCGTCGACCCTGAACGCGGCAAACCGGAGATGAAATTAATTTTTGAAAACATGATTCGCCCATTGTCAAGTGTCGTCGTTGGTGCCTAAGGTCAATGCAACGTTAGTTGGTTTCTTGTCTCGGGCGCAAGGGGAGAAAATCATGGCATTTACCTACACTGGCGATACATTTGACGATGGCACCTACACCACAGTTGGCGACACAGGTGTTGGCACGCTAACGGTGACGGGGGGGATATACGCCAGAAACAGCGTCGTTGTCGGCAATCAAATTGGTGGCGTAGGAACGCTGTCGCTATTGGCAGGCACCGAGGTAAATGTTGGTATTTTCGGTTTTCTTGTTGGATGGAAAGGCCGGGGAACAACTACCATCAGTGCTGGCAGCATCGTAAACTCCACTTCTGATTCTTATGGCAATGTGGAAATTGGCTCGCATAAAGGATCGGTGGGTAACCTCACAGTGACTGGAGCCAACTCACAATTGAATGCGCTGAGTTTAAACGCCTCGGTGACTGTGGGCGCGCAGGGCGACGGCACATTGACAGTTAGCAACGGCGGCGCGGTCAATGTCACAGGCAGCAATGCGACATTGTTTGTTTCAGGCGCGTGGGATGTTGGATTGGGATTGCCAACGGCCTTGCTGGCGCAAAGCGAGTTGCTGATTACAACGGGCGGTGTTGTGACCGTCACCGATACGGGCGCGGGATATGACACGGTCAACGTGGGCAACGAGAAATTCGGCAACGGGGCGATTCGCATATCGGGCGCTGGCTCCAAGCTTGTTTCCATAGGCACGGCACAGCAGGATGAAATCATAATCGGCAACCGGGGCGCTGGCCTTCTGACCATCGCCACGGGCGGTGAAGTCGAAGGCCGCAGAATGTTTGTTGGAAACAATCTGGGTGGCGTCGGTAATTTGCAGATCAGTGGCGTTGGCTCAAAGCTGACGCTCGCGAGCGACGCTGTTTATGGCGCGCCTTATTCCAATGCTGGCCTGTGGGTGGGCAATCGCGGCAATGGAACCATGACCGTTAGCACCCTGGCGACAGTGGGTATCACGGGAGACCGCGCCCAACTCCATGTTGGCGATGGCTACGGCAATGCCGCTGCTGGAGCCGTTGGTGTGCTCAACATCCAGTCCGGCGGCGTGGTGACGGTGGATCACGGCCCCGCTTCTTATTTTAACACCACGGTATTCATCGGACAAAGCCTGCACAGCGTTGGCACCATAAATGTAACGGGAGCAGGTTCGAAGCTGGTTTCGATTGGATCGAAAGACGAAATTACCGTTGGCGAGCAGGGCAAAGGCACGTTGAATATTACGGCTGGCGGAGCCGTCGAGGGCCAGCGCATGTTCGTGGGCGCCAATTTTGGCGGCGCCAGTCTCGCCAGTGTTGGCACGGTTATTGTTGATGGTGTTGGCTCGCGCATCACCTTTGCGTCTCCGGACGCCTATGATCCTGACCAGTATCAGGCGCGTATTGATGTAGGCCGCGCCGGAAGCGGAACCATGACCGTCCGCAACAATGCAACACTGAGCATGACAGGCGCGCGTGCTGAACTGCTTATTGGCAACGGAGAAGAACTTCTGGCCGCTGGACCCACGGGCGTGATGAATATCCAGTCCGGCGGCGTGGTGACGGTAGACCATGGAATTGACCCAACTGCGGGCTTTGCCACAGTTCAACTCGGAGCCAACCAGTTTGGCACCGGCACCCTGAACATTACTGGTGCAAATTCGAAGCTCATTTCACTTGGCAATCGTGATGAAATACTGGTGGGTAATTACGGCAAAGGCACTTTGAGTGTGACAGCCGGAGGCGCAGTTGAAGGGCAGACAATGTTTGTCGGCACCAATGAAACTGCGACCGGAACAGTGATAGTGGATGGAGCCACATCGAAAATTACGCTGGCCAGCCCCGGTGTCTATGATGCCAATCACCGTGCGGCCGAACTTACTATTGGAGCGAACGGCGACGGCACAATGGCCGTGCGCGCTGGTGCTTCTGTAAACATAGCAGGTGCACGGGCGCATCTGTTTGTGGGTGATGGAGTGGAACTTGTAGCCGGAGGCGTGGGGTTGCTCACAATCCAGTCCGGCGGAAAGATGACGGTCACCAATACAGATGCCTCAAACTATTTCGGAGCTATTGACATCGGCATCCAGTCTGGCAACGGTACGGTCGTTGTGACGGGTGCTGGCAGTACGCTCACCGCGGCCGGAACCGATCCCTATATCACCCTCGGAAGTAGTCATGGAACCGGCGTTTTAAGCGTGCAGGCTGGCGGCAGGGTGAATTCACTTGGCATGGGGATTGGCCTTGGCGTGGGTGGTATTGGCACCTTGAACATCAGTGGCGCAGGTTCAAAAGTCGTTCTCTCAAACTATACATTCACCCCTGGCATTCCGGGCCACGACGGAGAAACCTACGCCGGATTCATGGCAGTTGGTGATCACGCCAGTTCAACTGGAACCCTGAATATCACTGCCGGCGGTGTGCTGGAAATTCGCAATTCGACGGATGAAGTAGGGCCAGGTTTGGCTATCGGAAACAGGCAGGATTCAATTGGCGTAGTAACCGTCGATGGCGCGGGGTCGGCCATTAATATCAGGCAAACCGGTGGAGTTGGCCCTGATTATGGTCCGTTTATTGGCGTGGGCAACCGGGGCGATGGCACGTTGACCGTCAGCAACAGCGCCCAGATCAATTTGACCGGCAATTATGGCATGTTCCGGGTGGCGCGCGGCAATGATGCTCTCGATCCGTTGCCGCCGGCAGAGGCGCCGTTGAGTGAAGCCTTCATCTTGTCCGGCGCGGATGTCACCATCAACATGAGCGGAGGCACAGGCTATGGCGCGCGTGTCATCATTGCCCAGAACGGCAACTCCAACGGAATTCTGACCATCAATGGCACAGGATCGACACTGAATATATTGGGCAACAATTTCAATAACACAGACTCCGAAAAGGCACAGCTTATCGTGGCCCATGAAGGAGAAGGCGAGCTGGTCATTGTCAACGGTGCCGATGTCTTTATCAATGGCGGCGATGACAAGCGTCCGCTTCTTGCGATTGGCCTTGGCACTGGCTCTAATGGCGACCTTTCAATCACAGGCGCGGGTTCAACACTCAATCTTTTGACAACGAACACCTCAGTAGATGGAGGTGGCCTGATCACCGTCAGCCGTCTGGCTGGCAGCAGGGGCGCCTTGAACGTCTCTAACGGTGCGCAGGTGATCAATGATCTGGGCAGCAACAACAGCGTCGTGACAGTTGCGCAAGCGTCTGGCTCAATTGGAGACGTGATTGTCGACGGCAATGGCAATGTGGCTACGCTCTTGGACGCTGGCCAGTTGCTGGTGGTGGGGGCGGACTGGAACGAGTTGGGCGCGACTCTGGGTGATGTTGGTTTCACCGGCGGTGGCACGGGGTCGGTCATGGTCATGGATGGAGCAACGGTGCGCGCCAACAACACCGCCGTGGGCATTGGCGGCACAATCGGCGGCAATGGCAAGTTTGACGGCAATGTGACGGTGGATGGCGGAATTCTCACCATCGGCGCGTCACCCGGCATTCTCACCGTTACGGGTACGCTCAATGTTTCCTCCACGACGCTAGATTTTGAAGTCAAAGGCCTGACGGCGGGAACCGGGTATGACCAGCTCAAGGTGACGGGCGCTGTCACCATCGTCGACGTGGATATCAACCTCAGCATTGACGGAACGACTTTCGGTTTCGTCGACGGAAACAGAATTCTCCTGATTGACGGCGTTGCCCCGCTTTTGGTGGATATCAATGATGTCATCGTAGCTCCTATGTTGAATGTACCCGCCACATTGGCCTATTCAATCGCTGATGAAGGCGCCGACCTTGTGTTTGAGGCCCTGAACAATGGTCTTGGCCTTGGGACAGGACTCGTCAGCTTTGGCGCTACCAGCACAATCGGTGCAACGGCCACGATCAACAACGGCGTCGTTACAGGATCCGGCGGGCGCTTTAACAGTGTCAGGTCAGTGGGTGCAACAGGCGTTGAAGGGACCGCTGGTGCGGACGTCTTCACGGCCTCGGGAACCCAGGCAGTCACACTTCTGGGCTTGGCGGGAAATGATGTGCTGACCGGAACGACCGCAGCCGACACAATTGATGGCGGCACAGGCCTTGATACGGTATCGTATCAAAACGTCGCTGGCCCTATAACAGTTGCGCTTAATGGTGCGCTAGCAGCTACCGTAGGAGGTGCCGCCGCTGGCGACGTAATCAAGAACATTGAGAACATCATTGGAACTGCGTCTGTGGACACTTTGACTGGCGACACCCTTGCCAACGTCATTGATGGTGGTGGCGGTGCGGACATCATGGCTGGCGGTCTCGGCAACGATACCTATGTGGTGGACATTTTGGGTGATACCATCACCGATACAGGCGGCATTGATCTCGTGCGGTCGTCGATCACCTACTCAGTTGCTGCTGCCGCTACCCTTGAAAACCTGACGCTTCTTGCGGGTTTTGGCAATATTGACGCAACAGGCAATGCACTGGCCAATATCCTGACCGGCAACGAGGGTAACAACCGTCTCAATGGCGGAGCGCTTGCCGACACCATGATCGGCGGCCTAGGAAACGATACATATGTGGTGGATGTGGCGACTGACAAGGTCACAGAGCTTGCTGGGGGAGGCACTGACTCGATTGAAACCTCGCTTGCCATCTACAGCCTTGCCGCATTGGCTGAGGTTGAGAATCTTACTTATACCGGAATATCGGCCTTTACCGGCACGGGTAATGCGAAGAACAATATCATTGTCGGCCAGTCTGGCGCTGACAAGTTGAATGGCGGATTGGGGGCTGACACGTTGGTGGGCGGTCTTGGCAATGACACCTACATTGTCGATAATGCGGGTGATATTGTAAACGAGACGGATGGCGATGGTCTTGACCTCGTGCAATCCTCGGTAACCTTTAACCTGACGGCTGATGGCATTATCACATTTGGTATTATCGATAACCTGACGCTCACGGGCGCACTTGCAATCAACGGCACAGGCAACGCAGAAGCCAACACGATTGTTGGCAACACGGGGGCCAATGTCATCGAAGGCAAGGGCATCGCCGCGGACATTCTTGACGGCGGTGCGGGCCTTGATACGTTGTCCTATGCTTCATCCGGAGCTGGTGTAACCGTTACACTCAATGGTGCAACTGAAGTAACGCAGGTTAGCGCAGGCGATGCTGCTGGCGACAAGACCAAGAATTTCGAGAACATCATTGGCTCGGCTGGTATCGATATCCTGACGGGCGATACGCTTGCCAACGTCATTGAAGGTGGCGCTGGTGCGGATATCCTGGATGGCAAGGCTGGCCTTGATACGTTGACTTATGCCTCCTCCGGGGCTGGTGTAACCGTTACCCTCAATGGTGCAACTGAAGTAACGCAAGCTGGAGCAGGCGATGCTGCTGGCGACAAGACCAAGAATTTCGAGAATATCATCGGCTCAGCCCATGACGACTCTCTCACGGGCGATGGCCTGGCCAACATCCTGACTGGTGGGGCAGGCGATGACCGCCTTGACGGTGGGGTTGGTGTGGACACCATGATTGGCGGCCTTGGCGACGACACTTATGTGGTGGGTATTGCCACCGACAAGGTTACAGAGCTTGCAGGAGCTGGCAGCGGTATCGACACAATCGAAACCTCGCTTGCGACTTACAGTCTTAACGTTGCAGCACTGCTACAAGTTGAGAACCTTACCTATGACAATGGCGTTGCCGTTGACGTGGCCTTTACAGGCACGGGCAACGCGCTGGCCAACACCATTACGGGTGGGGCGGCAGCCGACAAGTTGAATGGCGGCTTGGGTGCAGACACGCTGATTGGTGGTGTTGGTGCCGACACGCTGACGGGCGGAACCAATAACGATCTGTTTGTTTTCAAGTCATTTGCTATTGAAGACTCTGGTCTCGACAAGATTACTGATTTCACTGGTGGCGCAGGAATTGGTGATGTCGTTCAAATCGGGGCTGATTGGGGTTATGCCGATGTTGCAGCCGTTCTCGCTGACCTTCAGATTGTAGGAGCAGACATGGTCTTGGATGTTGATCCAAATACCTCCATCACTTTTGTTGGCAAGGCGGGATTGGCATTTGCTGCGGATGACTTCCTGATTATCTAGCCGAGGATTATTTCGACAGGCGAAATGTCATCACGTTTTTGCCAATTTCGCGGAAGACGGCGATGAGCTCGGCTTCGCTTGCAGCGGTGTAGGCGTGGCTGCTGTCAGTGGCACAATTTGTCATCAGATCGCGGGCGTTCTGACTGTTGACCAATTCGAAGGCGATCGTGTAAACGACAACGCCCTTTTGCTTGATTGCGGTGCAGAGCGTGTTGGCTTGCGTATATGAATTGCCATTCGTGGCATTGCAATTGATATGGTTGGACGTGCTGCCGCTGCCAGGGGTTGAATCCTGGCTGATCACGCCGTTGCAATAGCTGCTGTTATATTCGCCGTCGGTCATCAGGATCATGATTTTCTGGAGGCGCTCGGTTCCATAGGCAGCAGGCACGCTGTTGCCGGTCCACAAGCCAAAGCTGGGTGACAATAGATACCAGCCCCATGCAACGCCAACCTGGCCTGCTGTTGAGCCCGAAGCATTCAGTGCATCGATGCTTGCATGGATGGTTGGCTTGTTGCTGGTGAGCGGCAATATCTGGTTTGAAAGGCAGCCGTTGCCAGGTGCGGGATAGTTCAGCCCCACCTTTGCAGTTGCAACCGATGCGTCTGTATAAGCTTCCGGACCGGTGCGCTCACTGACGCAATTTCCGATGTCGAATGTCTTTTGGCCGCCGCCAGTGGCGGGGTTGAAGCGGAATTTGCCGCAGCCAGGCGTATTGCAGGTTCCAGGAGTGATGTTACCGATTGCCTGGGCAAGATAAGCGCCTGGATTTACGCCCATGGAATAGGGGGCGATACTGACCTTTGAATAGGATTGGCTTTGATCATCCCAAACCACAATGTCGGTAAAGTCCTTGGCGGCTGTCTTCAGGCTGGCAATCTTTGAACCGGCCATTGAACCTGTTGTGTCGAGGACGAGTGAAATTTCCAAACTGTTGCCCGCGCGCATGGCTTCCGAACTCATGGTGACGTCGATGTAAGTCTTGCCGATGAGCTGCATGAATGACGTTTTCAACTGTGCGGTAGCCGACACATCAATGGCCTCCGTTGTTGCCACCAGTGTGAAATCTGTCAGCGGGCCGAACTCGCCGCCAAGGTAATTCTCGTTCATTGCATTTTCGGCGGCGATTTTGAGTTGCGCGTCCGTGGCGTTTGTCATCGTTGCCGCGTGAAGGGCGGCGACATCCAGGGCTACGGCCAACTGGTTCCGCGTGGCGCTTACGCGGCTATAGTCAATGGCTACACCGGCACAAATGAAAAGCGCCAAAGCGGCTGCAGCAAACATTGGCAATACGCTGCCACTTTCGGATCGGGCGAACCGCAATTTAGACTGCGCCAGTTTGGCGATTGCGATGCGTAACATAAGCAGTTCTCCAGAGCAAAAACGATGTAGCGAAAGCCTCGCACAAGACAAAATCAATTCGATTTTCATAAGATTTTAGGTGACCTGCCCTAAACATCATTAAAAGTTTAATGTCGAATTTGATTAAAATTGCTGGAATTCCGCAGTCGATTGAAGCCATGCGTCGCATGACTTTTTCTCTTCTAGTGTTTTAGCAAGAAACGGAGATTTGAAATAAGCCCAACCATATCCCGCGAGGTATAAAAAACAACGATACACGTGCCAGCTAGTTGCGGCTGAACAACCTGGTTTGAAAACGTCGCGTGCCAGTTGCGGCGCGAACCAGCGAACTGGCACAACAAGCAAATATACTGTAACATGCCTACTACTTATGGAGATGGGAACCACGCATCTTGGGCACACTGTCTTTCTTGGACGACACCCCACTTTTTGATGGGGATTGCGTGCGCTTCGTTGGCGTCGATGGTGGAGAACATGTCGTCTGCGGTATTACCACTTACGCACTAAAGTATTGCGCCCCTGATCTTCCGCACTATGGCCTTTTGCCCGCAGAGGCGTTTATTTCCGTATTCGAAAAACTAATTGTTGATATTCATCACGCTGCGCGGACCAAGTATGAGAGAGGAGATTTTGAGCCTGAGGGCGCAATACGGATCATGATTCATCGCAAAGACATTGTACCCTAGCGTTGTGACATTGCTACGTTAAACAAGCTGCCGTCCACGGAACCGGCAGCAGGCCAAACTTATTTCACTGATTGGGGTCGACCTCATTTGAATTCACGTCCTGCACTGATGCAGCCATCATGCACTTGACAGTCCTGGCAAATAAACTTGAGGATGCCTTTAAGGCTTATTGATAAGATTTGGCATTTCGGAACCATTCGCTTCTAACCAATCGTGTTCAAGAGCGCGAAGGCGGCTCATGAGTGAAATTAGAAAAGCGGTTGACCACGCTAACAGGATCAATCCATTAACAGCCTCGATTGCGCCAAACAGGCGCCAGTCCGAACTTAGGACGATGTCACCATATCCTAAGGACGCAAACGTAACGGTGGAAAAATAGAGTGCTGACTCAAAGTTGTCGATTGCGCCGATGCCAAGAAAACTGAGCGCGTATAACCATACCTCCAAAGTGTGGACCGCAAATATTCCCAGGACAACTATGAGAATGAGTACACATTGCCCGAAGACACTCTCTTGAGCCCGGAACCTGTGACCACGGTAGCGCAAAATCCGAAGAAGGGCCAACAAGCCGATAAAGTGAATTATGACTGTCAAAACAACCATGACAGTCGCTAATGAAAGATTTGCAAGCAAGTTCCGTGGCCTCTTTAATGTGTTAACCGACCCTGCACAGCAGCCTAGAACAATACACGTTGCCGATGGTTGATACAAATCAACAGCGTGCAATAATGCCAAAGACGAGCAATCCCATCTAGGCAGTGTTGACCAACAGGATTCCCAAATCAATTGCGACCTGATTCAAGGTAGTTTTGGTTGAGGCTGCTATGATCAGGGGATTGCTGAGCGACAAGGAATGGGCTTGCCTTGAACTATTTCCCCATAGTGCCTCCTTCCATTCGACGGTCAAAATCGTACCATCAAATATCGGGACTGAACACCTAGACTTGTCCAAACAGTATAGCCACAATCGTGAAGGTGAAAGAACATCGACTAACGCGCATCTCACAACGGCTCCAACGAGTGATGGGCAAAATCTTGATCTATATCGTCCCAATGCCTGTCGGTAGGGCAGAACCCTATTTGAGCATAAATTGCCAAAAAAATTCAACCATTAAAAAATTCGTGGCGGAGGGGGAGGGATTCGAACCCCCGGAAAGCTTTCACTCCCAACGGTTTTCAAGACCGTCGCAATCGACCACTCTGCCACCCCTCCGCAGGGAAACCTGGCCATTCGACACAGCGATGTAGCATTATCGCCATGAGTTTCAAGTGCTAATCGGCGTAGGTTGAATCCGTTGCATCGAGGATGGATTTCATCTCGGCAAAATGGGCATGGAACTGTTCGCGGTCGCTTTCCCACTCCTGAGCGGTTTTTTCCGCTACTGCTGCAGTCATCACATGCAGTGGCTGGCCTGTCTGGTAGGCAAGAACAAGATTGCGGCAGGAACGTTCCAGATAATAGGTAAGATCGTAGGCTTCGGCAACGCTCGAAGCACAAATCAGAATGCCATGGTTGCCCATCATCATGATTGATTTATTTCCCATGAGGCGGGCAAGACGTTCGCCTTCTTCATCGGTATTAGCCATGCCGCCATAATCCATGTCGAACGCGATGCGATTGAAGAAGCGGGAGGTGTTCTGATCAATCGGCTTGATGTCCGGATCAGCCAGTGAAGCGATGGCCGTGGCATAGGGCGGGTGCAAATGCATAATGCAGCGAGCTTGCGGCAGCAGCGCGTGGAGCCGTCCGTGGAGGGACCAGGCGGTTAGGTCCGGCGCGTTGGTTCTTTTCATGGTGGACTGATCGTCCGTGTCGAGCAGCAGCAGCTCGGAAGCGGTTATTTTCGAGAAGTGCCGCCAGCGCGGGTTCATGAGGAATTTCTTGCCGTCGGGCGACACCGCCTGGCTGAAGTGGTTGGCGACGGCCTCGTGCCATTCATTTTTGGCCGCAAGCCTAAATGCTGCCGCAAGGTCAACACGCAATTGCCATTCGTTGGAGTCATGGCTGCGGTGGCTGTTTAACTTTGTGACGTTGCTCATGACCCGTATCCTTTGCTATGGTGCTACACGTAGCCGAAGTGGCGGGAATGGGCAATTGGCGTGATATTGATATCGACAGGAGGCGGACTTTGATTTCACTGAAAAAATTGGGCTTGGCTGCAATATTTGCAATCGCATTCCCAACGCTTGCTTTGGCCGACAACGCGGCGAGCGGCGTCTGGAAACTTGACAGCGGCAAGGTAACGGTGCGCATAGCGCCTTGCGGCTCAAACCTGTGCGGCGCCATCATCGGCTTGGCCAAACCCTTGAACAAGGAGGGAAAGCCGAAGGTTGACAAGGAGAACCCCAATTCAGCTTTGCGCAGCCGGCCTCTGATCGGGCTTACAATTCTGGCAAACATGAAGCCCGACGGCACGAATAGGTGGCAGGGAACCATTTACAATGCTGATGACGGCAGAACCTACTCATCCTACATGAAATTGTCGGGAGACGTCATGAAGGTGAAGGGGTGTGTCGGACCGTTTTGCAAGACCAAAGTATTTGTCCGGGCAAACTGAGCCAACAAGGAATGCGCGGTGCTTGGGGTGATGGCATTGTAATGAAACGCATATTGGGCACATTGTGGTTTGCCATTGCACTTGGCAGCGCTTCTCTCGCCATGGCCCAGACGCTGGCCGAGCTGCCGTTTTCGAAAAAATTGAAACTGGCCAGGGTTGGCGATGAAGACGCCCAGATGGCGGTGGCCATGGCCTATGAGCTGGGGGGCGACGCCGCGGTGGATGTGGCCGAAGCTGCCAAATGGTATCGGCAGGCCGCCCTTGCCGGCAATGTGGAGGCGGAATTTCGCCTGGCGCGCCTGGTGAGCAAGGGTGCCAAGGGGCTCACCAAGGATTTGCCAACAGCGGCAAAACTTTACGAAGCGGCGGCCAGAAGCGGCCACGTTGAATCGCAAAATGCAATCGGCCAAGCCTATCAAAATGGATCGGGTGTAACGATCGACAACGCGAAGGCGGCGGAATGGTTTCGCAAAGCTGCCGATGCGAAATTGGCAACGGCCGAAAACAATTTGGGCATACTGTATTTGCATGGCAAAGGCGTTCCGCTTGATTTGAAAGAGGCCTTCAAACTTTTTGAGCGGGCGGCGAATCAGGGGGATGGCTGGGGCCTCAATAATCTCGGCGGCATGTATGAAATGGGATGGGGTGTTACGAAAGACCCCAAAAAAGCGGCGGACTATTATCGCAAGGCCGTTGAAAAAAACATCCCTTCAGCCCAAAGCAATCTGGCGCGGCTTGAACCTTCGGCTGCCGTACCTGCGCAGCCCGTCATTCAAAACTGACGATACACGGTTCGTTAACCAAACAACGCAACGCTAATTTTACGGTCTTGGCGCGAATACTCGCCCTGTGGCTTTGCGGCAACGCAAAGGGGGCCGGGGCGCTGTGGAGCTTGTATGCGTAAAATTATCACTCTTACCTGTGTTGTGCTGGCCGCAGGCTTGGCGCTCGGCGGATGCTCATCCAAAAAATCGGCCAAGCTTGATCCCTTTGCCGGCGTCGGCAGCCCCTATTACAAGGGCAAGGGAAAAATTCCATTTGGCGGCGGCCGCTATCAGGTGGGCAAGCCCTATCAGGTGGCGGGGCGCTGGTTCACGCCGAAGGAACAGCCAGGCTATGACAAGAAGGGGCTTTCCTCCTGGTATGGCGAAGCGTTTCACCGCCGCCAGACTTCCAATGGCGAATGGTTCGACATGGCGCAGCTAACGGCCGCCCATGCAACCCTGCCATTGCCCAGCTACGCAAAGGTCACAAACCTGGAAAATGGCGCAACGGTGATCGTGCGCATCAATGACCGCGGGCCCTTTGTCGATACGCGGGTTCTCGATGTCTCCAAACGGGTGGCAGAAGTTTTGGGTTACAAGCAGCAGGGAACCGCGCAGGTTCGCGTGCAATACATTGGGCCTGCTCCTTTGAACGACAAGGGCAGCCACTTGATGGCGATGAACCAAGAGTTGGAACGCGGCACGCCGCTTCGGCAGATGATTGCGACTGCCGGCGGCAATCAACATAATTATGCCGAGGCCAAAAGGCCGAGAGCGGTTCAGCAGGCTGCGTTTGAGCCGCCGCAACAATCGGACGAAAGCTCCACTTACGGCGGGCGTAATTATTTTGTGCAGGTAGGGTCTTTTGCCGATCCGGATAATGCGGAGCGTATCCGCCAACAGCTTTCCGATATCGGGCAGGTGCAGGTCACGGAGGTTTGGGGAACCAACGGCGCCATTTATCGCGTGCGGGTTGGCCCGATAACCGACCTCAATGAGGCCAATATCGCCCTCAATCAGGTGGTGAAATACGGCTTGCCCGATGCGCGTGTTGTTGAAGCGCATTTGGAACAAGCTTCGCTGCAATAACGGGTAGCGGGTCAGGTTGAGTTTCTACTTTTTGGGTCCGAAGCGGATATTCAACAAACCCGTACGGCATGCTATGCTATTAGAATGACGGATTGTGAAATCGCCTTAGAAGGAGGACGCGTTACTGCTGGTGTCGTAAAAATTGGCGACACGGTCAGACGACCGGTTGGATCAGATCGTTCGCTGCAGCAAGCTCTTCTTGTGTATCTTGAAAGTAGGGGTTTTGCCGCAACGCCCCGTTTTTTGGGCGTTGACGATCTTGGTAGGGAGATTCTTACCTTTCTTCCGGGTGACGTGCCAACCGATCTCAGGCATTTTAGCGACAGTCAAATTAGTGCCGCCGCAAAGCTATTGCGCCAATTCCACGACGCCACAACCGATTTTGAAGAGGTCCGTAGGCGCAAGGCTGAGGTCCTCTGCCATAATGATTGGGGTCCAACAAACGCTGTTTTTCATGCTGAAATGCCTTACGGCATAATCGATTTCGACACGGTCGCTCCGGGTATGCGGGCTTGGGATCTTGGATACTCTGCCTTTACTTGGCTTAATTTTGGCAATAGCGAATATACAGGCGACGAACAGATCAGGCGTCTAATCGTCTTTTCAGACGCATATGGTTTGAAAGAGTGTTCGCCTGCTCACATCGCCGTACATGCTGTTGCGCGACAGACAGCTTTGGCAACCGCAGCAAGATCAGACGACAAGGCGGAACTGGAAATGTGGTCGGCATCAGCTGCCGCATGGACGGTTACGAACGTGCTAGAGCGTGTGTCTCCTACAGGGTATCGCATCTAGCTACATCATGAAGTCTGCACTTGGCGCTTTCCGCAACTTCAGACTGCCCCACTGCCCAATAATGCTTTGCGTTGATTTCGGCGGCAAACCCCAGTAGCTTCGACACTTTAATGAGGTGTTGGGTGAACTTGCTGCGGCTTCTTGCAAAACTGGTGATCGGGCTGACGTTTCTTGGCGGGTTTGTTCCCGCATCGGCGCAGGAGCTTTTTGAAACCAAAGCGCCCCAGGCCATTCTTGTCGATGCGAAATCCGGCATTGTTTTCTTCGAAAAAGATGCGGACGCGCTGATACAGCCCGCCAGCATGAGCAAGCTCATGACGATGACGCTTGTGTTTGAAGCCTTGAAAGCGGGCAAGCTCACCCTCGACCAGGAATTCATCATCAGCGAGGATGCGTGGCGGCGCGGCGGTTCCATCTCCGGCGGATCAACGATGTACGCGGAATTGAACTCCCGCGTGAAACTTGCCGACCTGATGCACGGCTCCATGATTCAATCCGCCAATGACGCCTGCATCGCCATTGCGGAGGGCATGGCGGGGTCCGAAGGGGCCTATTCAGACAGAATGACGGCACGGGGAAAGGAACTCGGTTTGAAGAACGCCGTGTTCAAAAACGCGACGGGATTGCCTGACCCGCAGCATGTGATGAGCGTTAGGGACCTGACCATTCTGGCCCGGCACATCATCCTGGATTTCCCCGAGTATTATACAATTTATGGCAAGCCCGAATTTACCTGGAACAAGATCACGCAGCAGAACCGCAATCCCCTGCTGAAGGAATATCCCGGCGCTGACGGCATGAAAACCGGATACACCAAGGAATCGGGATACGGCATGGTGGGTTCAGCCGTCCGCGATGGCCGCCGGCTTGATCATGGTGGTGGCGGGGCTCAAATCGATCAATGAGCGGAAACAGGAAGCCCAGAAAATCCTCGATTGGGGCTTTCGGCAATTCAAGACCATCGACGTGTATGAGGCCGACGAAACCGTGAGCCGGGCCCGCGTTTGGGGCGGCACGGAACGCTGGGTTGACCTGGTTTCGAAGCAGCCTGTGAGGATTGCCCTTTCGCCCCAGGAGCAGGAACGTATTGAAGTGAGGCTTTCCTATTCCGGCCCCTTGATTGCACCCGTCAAGGCGGGAGAAAAAATCGGCACTGTCCGCTTTTTGCTGGACGGAAAAACAATTTCCGAAATTCCGGTTGAAACCGCCAACGCCGTTGAGGCCGTGAGTTCCATGTGGAGCAAAGCGCTGGATAGCGTCATGATCATGGTTCTTGGCGGTTAGCATGGCTGGCGTTTTTGTGACCTTTGAAGGCGGGGAGGGCACCGGAAAATCCACCCAGGCCAAGCTGCTCGGCAATATCCTGCAGCGGCGGGGCCGCACCGTTGTGCAGACGCGTGAACCCGGCGGAACGCCTGAAGCCGAGGCGCTGCGCACGTTGCTGGTGAATGGTGAAACGGGGCGCTGGACCGCCGAGGCGGAGGCGCTATTGAATTATGCAGCGCGTGATTCACATCTCATGAAGGTCATTCGGCCAGCCCTTGGCGAAGGGCATTTTGTATTATGCGACCGGTTCATGGATTCCACGCGGGCCTACCAGGGATATGCCGGCAACTGCGATATGGCGCTGCTGGATTCCCTGGAGGCCGCGATCGTTGGCCATACGCGCCCGCAGCGTACAATCATATTTGATCTCGATCCGGTTGTAGGATTGGCGCGCGCAAAAATGCGTGGTGATGGCGCTGAGGACAGATATGAGCGCAAAGGCCTGGAGTTTCACCAACGGCTGCGGGATGGATTTTTGACAATTGCCATTGCCGAACCCACACGCTGCAAGGTTGTTGATGCAAGCGGATCAGTTGAAACTGTAGCCAAGAGAGTTGAGCACGCAATGGGGCGCTGGTTTCATGGCTGAGGTTGAGGAAGACCCGCGCGAGGTTCAATGGCACCCACGCCTGACGCAGAAGCTTGTTGGCCACGGCGACGCGGAAACGCGCATTCGGCGCGCATTCGGGTCTGGCAAAATGCATCATGCCTGGCTGATTTCCGGCGGGCAGGGCATTGGCAAGGCAAGTCTCGCCTATCATTTTGCGGGTTTTGTTCTTGCATCTGCCGATTCCAAAAATGCGGCATCATCGGCTGGATTGAGTATCGATCCCCGGTCGCGCACATCCCGTTGGATGGCTTCGCGGGCACATCCGGACCTGTTTGTTCTCGAACGGAATTGGGATGGCAAGACCAAGAAATTCAAAACCAGGATCTCGGTTGATGATGCACGGAAACTCTCCGATTTTTTCAATCTTACCGCAGGCAGCAGCGGGTGGCGGGTGGCAATCATCGATACGGCTGATGACCTCAATATGGAATCAGCCAACGCGCTTCTCAAACTCATTGAAGAGCCGCCGCCCAATTGCCTGCTGCTGCTGGTGTGCAACCAGCCGGGCAGGCTGCTCCGCACCATCCGCTCGCGCTGCATGCGGATTGATTTGCAGCCCCTGACATACGTCGAAACCATGAACGTGCTTGCCGACCTGCCATTGCAAGAAAGGCCTGCCCCTGAGGAGTTGGAAATCGCCGCCAAGCTTTCAAATGGCAGCCCCGGCCGCGCGCTTGATCTCATTTCTTCGGCGGGCGCAAAATTCTTTGCGGCGTTCCAGCAAATGGGGAAAATCAGCCCTGCGGTACTGGTTGAATTTGGCAACAAGTTCAACGCAAAATCTACGAGTGCTGAGGATTTTGACGTGTTTTGCGCATTGCTTGAGGGATGGACAGGCGCAAAGGCGCGTGAGCTTGCGCTCACTGGCGGAGGGCAGGGCATGGCTGAGGCCTTTTCCGCGATAGGTCATTCCATTCGGCAAACAAATGCCCTAAATCTCGACCGACGCCAAACCGTCATGCACGCCCTGTCGTTGATCGATGGTGCGATGAAGACGGCCTAATCCCGATTTTGAAGCACGGAACTCATGCAGAAGCAGAATTACCTTATTTCCACCGCGATTCCCTATGCCAATGGCGCGCCGCATATTGGCCATGCCTATGAACGCATCGCGACAGATGTGATGGCCCGTTTTAAACGGCTGGATGGGGCGGATGTTCTTTTCATCACCGGCATGGATGAATACGGCCAAAAAATGCAGCAAACGGCAGCGCGTGAAGGATTGACCCCGCTGGCGCTGGCGGACCGCACGGCTGGCCTGTTTGAGGAAATGGGCGAGCTTCTGAACGCGCGCGCTGATGACATCGTTCGCACCACGTCGCCCCGCCATCATGCGGCGGTTCAGGAAATCTGGAAGCGGATGGAGGCCAATGGCGATATTTACCTCTCGCGGTACGCCGGCTGGTATTCCGTGCGGGATGAGCGGTTTTTTGTCGAGGACGAAACCGAGGACCGCGACGGCAGGCGCTTTGCCATCGAAACCGGAACATTGGTGGAGTGGATGGAGGAGGAGAGCTATTTTTTCAGGCTCTCCGCCTATGCCAAACCGCTCCTCGATCATTACGCAAGCAATCCGGACTTCATTGTTCCTGAACAGTATCGCAAAGAAATCCTATCCTTTGTGGAACGCGGGCTAACGGATCTTTCCATCAGCCGCACCACATTTGATTGGGGCGTTCCTGTCCCCGGCAATCCCAAGCATGTGATGTATGTATGGGTTGACGCGCTGACGAACTATATTACGGCGACGGGCTTTCCAGACCTGAGCGGGGAGAAAGCGAAGTATTGGCCAGCCTCCGCCCACGTGATCGGCAAAGATATTACGCGCTTCCATGCGATTTATTGGCCGGCGTTCCTGATGTCTGCCAAGCTGCCGATACCGAAGCAGATTGTGGTTCATGGCTTTTTGTTCAGCCGTGGCGAGAAGATGTCCAAGTCCCTGGGCAACGTGGTGGCGCCTGCCGATCTGGTGGCCCAATACGGGGTTGATCCCCTGCGCTATTTCTTCATGCGTGAAGTGCCGTTTGGCCAGGATGGAAATTTCAGCCATGAGACTATTGTGGCGCGGATGAATGCTGATCTTTCCAACGATCTTGGCAATCTGGCACAGCGTTCGCTTTCGATGATTGCGAAGAATTGCGGCGGCAAGATTCCGGTCTGTGGCGCGTTGACCAATGCTGACAAGGAAATTCTGGCATGGCGGATGCGCTGTTGGCGGAAGTGCGCATTCAGCATGAAGCATTTGCCATCAGCCGCGCGCTTGATACGATTTGGAAAGTGGTGGCGGACTGCAATCGCTACTTCGCGGGGCAGGAGCCGTGGGCGCTTAAGAAGACTGATCCGGCGCGCATGGAAACCGTTCTTTATGTGACGGCTGAAGTGCTGCGCATTATTGGCATATTGGTTCAGCCCTATATGCCGCAGTCGGCGGCGAAACTGCTGGACGCGCTTGATGTTGATGCGCGCGGGTTTGCAGACTTGGGCAAGCGGTTGGTTTCCGGCAAGGCACTGCCGGCACCAACGCCCATATTCCCGCGCTTTGTGGAGGAGGGGGAAACCCCTGCCACCCGTTGAGCTTTCTGGTCGTCGACAGCCATTGCCATCTCGACTACGAAGGGCTTGCAGAGCGCTTGCCGGACGTGTTGGCCAATGCAGAAGCGGCGGGCGTCGGCCTTATGGTTTCGATTGGAACGCGGGTTCGCAAGTTTGAACAATTGCTTCGCATCGCCGAGGAAAACGCCAATGTTTTCTGCACGATAGGCACCCATCCGCATAATGCGCATGAGGAGCTAGATGTGACGGTTGCTGACATCGTTGAGTTTGCAAAACACCCCAAAGTGGTTGGCATTGGCGAGGCAGGGCTGGATTATCACTATGATCTGAGCCCGCGTGCGGCTCAGGCGCAGGGTTTTCGCAAGCATATTGCCGCCGCCCGGGAAACCGGTTTGCCGCTGGTCATCCATGCCCGTGAGGCCGATGCGGATACGGCTGCAATCCTCGAAGAGGAAATGAACATTGGGGCGTTCAAACCCTTGCTCCATTGCTTCACGTCGTCCCTGGAGCTGGCGCAGCGCGGGCTGGCGATTGGCGCCTATGTTTCGTTCTCCGGCATCCTGACTTACAAGAGTGCCGAGAATTTGCGCGCGGTGGCAACCGCCGTACCCCTTGACCGGTTGCTGGTTGAAACGGATTCACCCTACCTTGCGCCCGTTCCCTATCGCGGCAAATCCAACGAACCGGCGTATGTGGTGAAAACCTTGCAGCAATTGGCAAGCGCCAAAAGCGTTGCGGTTGAAGCAATGGCGCAGGCCACCAATGATAATTTTTTCCGGCTGTTTTCCAAAGTGCCGCGACCGCAGCGTTTCGCATGACGATGGTCCTCACCATACTCGGCTGCGGCTCGTCGGGCGGTGTGCCGCGCATTGGCGGTGACTGGGGAACTTGCGATCCCGGCAATGCGAAAAACCGCCGGCGGCGGTGTTCCGTCATGATTGAGCGGGTGGGCCGGGAGGGAACCACGCGGATACTGATCGACACATCGCCGGATCTGCGCGAGCAGATGTTGAGCGTGAGTGTGGGTGCGATTGATGGCGTGTTGTACACCCATGAGCATGCCGACCACACGCACGGCATCGATGAACTCCGCGCCTTCTTTTTGCGCCAGCGCATGCGCATTCCGATTTGGGCCGACGCGCCCACGATGGCCATGCTGAAAAACCGTTTTGCCTATTGCTTCCGGAGTCCGGCGGGGAGCGAATATCCGCCAACATTGCTGCCATTGGATTTGGAAGCGGGCAGGCAAATCGATGTCAATGGTGCAGGTGGCACAATCTCTGCAACACCGTTTCTGGTTCATCATGGAAACATCGATGCGCTGGGGTTCCGTGTTGGCAACGTGGCCTACACGCCCGACCTCAATGGCATTCCCGATAATTCAACACCCTACCTGGAAAACCTGGATATCTGGATTGTGGATGCCCTGAAACGGACACCGCACCCCAGCCATTTCTGCCTAGCGGAAACCTTAGGCGAAATCGCCGGGTTCAAGCCCAGGCGCGCCGTGCTGACGAACATGCACGTGGACCTCGATTATGACACGTTGAAGCGTGAGCTTCCCAGCGGTATTGAACCCGCATATGACGGGCTGAAACTGCCCATCTGATTCTCGGAGTTTTGACGCGATGTTCAAGAAGATATTCACCGCAGCCTGTGGGCTGGCCCTGCTTTCAACTTCGGTCTTGGCCCAGGCAACGTGTGACATGGGAAAGCTTTCCGGCCTGATTGATACCTATGCAAACGCGCCCTTCAGCGCGCGCACCTGGCGCGTATTGAACGGGCTGGGCGACCCGATGATTGAAGCCTCCTCCGGCGCTTACAATGGCTGGGAGAACCAGGAGGCCTGGAAGAAACTGGCAGCAGCGGTTTTGCCTGCCGGGCAAGCCCCACAGGAAATTGGCTATGATTGCCGCATTGGATATCCGTTCGAGGTGTTGCAGAAACGCGTTGCGGCATTGGGCAAGGAGGCCCCCTATGTGCTGCACTGGTTGCGGGCACAGGAAAAGGTCATTCAGGTTTGCACCAATCCGGGCATCACTGACGTGGCATTGCCAGCGCCCATCGACGTCGATCCGACACTGGCCACAATGCAGGCAGATGACCGTGCCTATCAGGAGGCTTCCATCGCATTTTACCGCGACAAGCCGAAGGCCATTGAACTGTTTCGCGCCATTGGCAAGAGCAACTCGCCGCATAAGGCGGCGGCACGCTATAATGTAGCCAACCTGCTGGCGAACGGCAAAAGCATAGCGGAAGCCCGCGCTGAAGCGTCCACCATTCTCCAGGATCCTTCATTGGCGTCAGTTCACAGCATCACCCAGGAGCTTGTGGGTTACATCGCCAACATTGAAGACACGCCCGAAGGATGGACAGCGCTGATCGATAACGCTGTTAAAACCATTGAGGCGCCAGCCAAGGATATTCTCACCAATCCGAAAGCCGGTGATGACTATGCGCGTGCGCTCAATGACGTTGATTACGCCGGTGTTCGCGGCAAGCGCGATGATTGGTGGCTGACCGGCACGCTGCCTGCAAACCCCACAATTTCAAAGGCCATTTATGACGCTTCACGCAAACACCCGATGGCCTTGTGGATGATGGCCGGGCAATCGGCGCAGGAGGCCTATGACGTCGCGCCTTGGACGCTGGTTGGCGACAAGTGGCAGGCGCGGATGGCCAGTTATATCGATCAGGCTGAA
This sequence comes from uncultured Alphaproteobacteria bacterium, assembly GCA_963763635.1. Classification (GTDB taxonomy): domain Bacteria; phylum Pseudomonadota; class Alphaproteobacteria; order Rhizobiales; family Aestuariivirgaceae; genus Aestuariivirga. Next base: position 20,669 of record CAVXPO010000024.1, on the reverse strand, counting down.
GCCCTACAGGCGATTCCGGCTTTGCCGAAGGACGTGCTTGACTCATTGCGGGCAAAGCCTGACGACGCAACGCGGGAAGCGCTATGGACGAAGGTTCGCAAAGCGGCGGCTGCGGCACAAAACACTTGTGGCGAAGCGCCGGAGACGGCAGCGCTCGGTGTTTACCTCACCCATGCAACTCGCCTTTCAGCGACCACGGCAAAATATGATCAAGCCTACGAGGAGCTTTCAAAGCTGCCCTTCAAGGGAGCCAATTTTTATGGCAACGTGGTTTTGCGGAAACTTATGGAGCAGGTTTTAGGGCAGGGGCCGACAGAAGAGGGGCGCAAGCTGCGTGACCGGCTTTTAACGCCTGAATTTTTTGGCGCCCTTGACCCCAATTATAAGACAACGATCACCGACAATGCCGCTGATTTCATGGGCTGGATTGCCGAGGATGAGGCCCACTGGAAATCATCTTTGGCATTGCAGAGCCAGAAAACGTCCAATCCAATCCTCAACCTGTTGCCGATAAAATCATTGTGGGCCTATGCTGGGGATCCCGTGTTTGCGGACGACCAGAAAGCATTGCTGGCGCGCGCTGCCTGGACGCGGGAATATGCTTTGGGTGGAACACCTGTCGCGGATGCGACGGCGAAACTCCATGCAGCCAATCCCAAACTCAAGGAAGCAGCCGACAGGGTTGCAACGGACTATCCAAAACTATCCGTTGAACGCCAGCGGCTGTTAACCATACTGCGCAACCCGCGCTTCGGCATTCTGGTGAATGCGCCGGAGTCATGGACGCCATTTGAATTTGTCGGCGATGACTTTACGGATGTGACAAGCGGCGATCACAATGACCGGAACTGGTGGTGCCCGATGCAACCTGATCGCCAGCTTGGCGGATTGCGGGATGGTTTTGACGCCGATGCCGGCCTGTTGCAGGTTGACCAATATGGCAAACAATCCTTGGCGGCGGTTTATGACCAATCCGTGCGTGATGGATTGATCGCCAAGCGTGAGGCGTTGCTGAAACAGCATCCCATGCTGCGCGTTGTGAACTGGAATGAGTTTGCAAATCTTTCCACTATGGCCTCGGCACCGAAGCTGCTTACGCAGGCTGCCATCCGCTGGGGCAAAGCCAGCAAGGGTGATGATGGTGCAGCGGAGGCCTTGGCGCTGGCGGTCAAAACGACACGCTATGGCTGCAATTGGCATGGAAGGCATGGGACATACTCAAAGGCCGCACAGACGCTGCTGAGGACGAAATTTCCAGATAGCCCGTGGGCCAAGCAAACGCCTTACTGGTTTGATTGCCAGCGCAATGAGTGGGACAAGAAATATAACAAGGTAGCGGTGTGCGAAGCCAAGACATGGTCGAAGCAGACGCTGCCGAAGTGATCCAAGTTCCGTGGTTTTTTGCGTAAGCTATTGATGGGGGCTAATAACCCTTGCTCTCACCCATCTTTTAATATTCCATAATATATATTATGCGAATTACAGATATAGGTAAGAATGACGTCTGATCCCGCTCAAATGGACCCCCGCCGCATCGAAACCCTGCGGGCCATCATGAAGGCCCTGCGGACGCCGTTGACGGGCTGCCCCTGGGACCTGGAGCAAAGCTTCGAGACCATAGCGCCATACACCATTGAGGAAGCCTACGAGGTTGCTGACGCCATTGTGCGCGGCTCACGGCCAGAACTTTGCGAAGAGCTTGGCGACCTTCTACTGCAAACAATCTACCATTCCCAGATTGCTGATGAGGAAGGCTCCTTCACCTTTGATGATGTTTTGGAAGCCATCAACCGGAAAATGGTGCGCCGCCATCCTCATGTATTTGGCGATGAGGCTGCGAAATCCGCCAAACTCGCCAAGGGCTTTTGGGAGGACATGAAGGCCAAGGAAAGGCATGGCAAACCCGCTGACGGCCTTTTATCATCGGTTCCCTTGGCCCTGCCCGGACTTACGCGTGCGCTGAAATTGCAGGCCAAGGCCGCCAAGGTCGGTTTTGACTGGCCTTCCGTTGAGAATGTATATGACAAAATTGCGGAAGAAATCGCAGAGTTTCGGGCGGCGCCTGACGAAGACAAGGCTTCGGAATTTGGCGACATACTTTTTGCGCTGGCCAATGTTGCACGGCATCTCGGCATAGATCCGGAAGATGCGTTGCGCACCACCAATGCCAAGTTTGAGCGGCGCTTTCGTTATATTGAAACTGAGCTTGGCAAACGCGGCAAACAGCCAGCGGATTCCGACCTCGAAGAAATGGATGCATTGTGGAATGCCGCCAAGGAATTTGAAAAGGCCGTGCGTTAGGCCTTTGCCTTCATGGCCTTGCCGAACTTTGCCTGGGCCTGCCCTGCCGTGTCGCCATCAAGCCTGACTGAAAGCTGGGTGCGGCCATCTGCAAACGACTTGCGGTCCAGCACTTCGCCGCGCTGATGCAACCAGGCCATACCTTTACCATCTGACGGATCAATCATAATTTCAAACAGCCCGCTCTTTTTCGCCAGCCGCTTTTCAATTCTGTCGAGAAGGTCATCAATACCTTCCCCGCTTAACGACGAAACCAGCACACATTCATCATGGCGTTGTGCCTGGGTCTCGCGCGTGGCCAGGGCTAATGGATCCAGAAGGTCAGCCTTGTTCCAAACTTCAATGATCTGGTTGCGGCGTTCCTCACTTACGCCAAGCTCCTGCAGCACGAGGCTGACATCATGGCTTTGTGCCTCGGTTTCATCATGGCTGACATCGCGCACATGCAAGATGATATCAGCCGCCAACACCTCTTCCAGCGTGGCGCGGAAAGACGCGATAAGTGTTGTCGGCAGTTCGGAGATGAAGCCAACCGTATCTGACAGAATGATCTTGCGTCCGCTTGGCAGCGTCAGATTGCGCATGGTGGGATCAAGGGTTGCGAAAAGCAAATTCTTGGCCAGCACATTGGCTGACGTCAGCTTGTTGAAGAGCGTGGATTTGCCCGCGTTGGTGTAGCCCACGAGGGCGACGATGGGATAGGGAACGCGCTCCCTGCCCTTGCGATGCAAGTCGCGGGTTTTCACAACCGTTTCAAGCTCGCCTTCAATTTTCGAGATGCGCTCCTGAATAAGCCGGCGATCGGTTTCCAATTGGCTTTCGCCGGGGCCGCCCAAAAAGCCAAAGCCGCCGCGCTGACGTTCCAAGTGGGTCCATGAACGCACCAGGCGGCTTTTCTGGTAATTCAGATGGGCAAGCTCAACTTGCAACGTGCCTTCCTTGGTGGTTGCCCGGCGGCCAAAGATTTCGAGAATGAGGCCGGTGCGGTCAAGCACTTTGGCTTTCCATGCCGTTTCCAGATTTCGTTGCTGAACCGGTGAAAGCTGGGCGTTCACGATGACAAGTTCGGCCTCAGCTTCTTCAACGTGCTTGGCAATTTCGGCAACCTTGCCTGTGCCAATAAATGTCGCGGGCTTGGGGGTGGCCAAGGGAGCCACCAGCGTATCAATAATATCGAGGTCAATTGCTTCAGCCAAGCCAATCGCCTCATCCAGTTTGCTTTGCGCACTCCGGTCGGTGTTTTTGGATTCAGCCCGGGTTTTTCGTTCAACATGAACGACAACGGCGCGGGTCAGCTCTGGGCCTTCAATTTGGAAATCAACGCCGGCACCTGCCTTGGCGTGCTTGCTGGATGTCACGCGCTGCTGCTCTCTTCGTCAAACAGGCTGATGGGGCCACCGGGCATAATGGTGGAAATTGCATGCTTGTAAACAAGTTGCGACATGCCATCCCGGCGCAGCAGCAAGCAAAAATTGTCAAACCACGTGACAATGCCTTGCAGTTTCACGCCATTTACAAGGAACACAGTTACGGGGACTTTTTGCTTGCGAACATGATTTAGAAACGTGTCTTGCAGGTTTTGCGGTTTTTCTTGTGCCATTTTATTTTCTCTATTTTTTACAGGCCAGTATCGCTTGAACACCTGGCTGGTGTTTAGCACAGAATTTCCAACAGGCAAAATACGTTATAGCCCCTCGTCCTCGCCTTTCGTAACCAGCCCTAACAACTTGATTTTACGATGCAAAGCGGATCGTTCCATGCCGATGAACACGGAGGTGCGTGAAATGTTGCCACCAAAGCGGGAAAGTTGGGCCGCAACATAATCCCTTTCGAAGGCCTCGCGCGCCTCGCGCAGGGGCAATGTGAGAAGATGCTCGCCCGAGAACATGCCGCTTGTGCCGCTTGACGTTCCCACATCCGAAGGCAGCATTGCTGCCGTGATTTCACTGTGGGTGTCACCGCTTGCCAGGATCATGATGCGCTCCACATTGTTCCTGAGCTCGCGGACGTTTCCAGTCCAATCCCTGGTTTGCAGAACGGCAATCGCGTCGTTGGCTATCCGGCGCAAGGGCTGCCCCGCAACGGCCGAATAGGTCTTGGCGAAATAATCAATAAGCTCCGGGATATCCTCGCGGCGCTCGGCAAGGCTTGGCACCCGCACAACAACAACCCCAAGCCGATGGTAAAGATCATCGCGAAACTTATTCTCGGCAATCAGGCTCAGAAGGTCGCGGCTGGTGGATGACACGATGCGCACATCGACACGCACCTTCTTTGAGCCGCCAACCCTCTGGAAAGTCTGCTCCAGCAAAACCCGCAACACCTTGCCTTGGGTCACCAGCGGCATGTCCGCCACCTCATCAATGAATAGCGTGCCGCCGTGGGCTTCCTCCAAGGCCCCTACCCTTTGCTCGGTGCCGGGCCCTGCCTCAACACCGAACAGCTCCTCTTCCATATGCTCCGGTTCCATGGTGGCGGCGCTCAAGGTTACGAAGGGTCCGCTGGCGCGGGTTGACAGCGCGTGCAGCATGCGGGCGGTCAATTCCTTGCCGGTGCCCATTTCGCCGCTGATAAGCACGCGGCTGTTGGCGGGAGCGATTTTTTTTAGCAACTGCCGCAGCTGGCGCATGGCAACGGACGAGCCCTGCAATTCTGTGTCAGCGCCCGTGCGGCCTTTCAGCGATTCATTCTCGCGTTTCAACCTGGTGATCTCCAATGCGCGGCCGACAACGAGAAGCAAGCGGTCCGCATTGAAGGGCTTTTCGATATATTCATAGGCGCCACGCTTGATGGCTGCGACCGCCGTTTCAATGTTTCCGTGACCAGAGATAATCACCACGGGAACATCCTGGTGCTTTTCCTTGATAACCTGCAGAAGATCCAAACCATCCAGTTTTGAACCCTGCAGCCAAATATCGAGAATGATGAGGGATGGACGCCGCTGGTTGATTTCGGTGAGGGCTGCATCACTATTGTGCGCCAACCGGGTTTCGAAACCCTCGTCCTGCAGAATTCCGGCGATCAGTTCGCGGATATCGGCTTCATCATCAACAATCAATATGTCAGCGGCCATGTAACTTACTCATTTATGCAGTGGCTAAAAGTATTTCAGGGATGGGTGCGAACTCTAGCGTGACCTGTGCACCTGTGCCAGATGGTGCGTCCTGCAACCGCAAGCGACCGCCATGTTCTTCCATGATGCGCTTGACGATGGCAAGGCCAAGCCCGGTGCCTTTTTCGCGGGTTGTCATGTAGGGCTCAGCCAAGCGATTGCGATTTTCCTTGGGCAGGCCCACGCCATTGTCAGTGACACGAATGTAAGGAACATGGTTCTCAATTCCCGCCTCGACTTGTACATGGCCTTTTTCAAAGCTTTCCGTGTGCGTCAGCCGGCCATCGATTGCTTCACCGGCATTTTTCACCAGATTGGTGACAGCCTGCGTGATCAGGCGGCGGTCAAACATGAAAGTAAAGTCGGCCTTGCTGACATCAATGTCAAAATCGGTCTCACTGGCTGCCACACGCTGAAGCACAGTGGCGTCTTTCACAACTTCGGCGAGGTTGAGGGATTCGGGGGCGGCTTTTGGCATGCGCGCGAAGGACGAGAATTCGTCAACCATGCGCCCGATGTCGCCCACTTGGCGTATGATCGTATCGGTGCATTGTTCAAAAACCTGGCGATCTGTGGTGATTTCCTTGCTATACTTGCGCTTCAAGCGTTCAGCCGAAAGCTGAATGGGGGTCAGCGGGTTCTTGATTTCATGGGCAATGCGGCGCGCGATGTCTGCCCATGCGGTGTTTCGCTGGGCCGAAACCAGATCGGTAATGTCGTCAAATGTCAGCACATAGCCATGCTGCGCGTCATCAGAAAGCTCAGTTGTGATACGCGCCACAAAACTCAAGTCTCTGCCCTGTAACTGGGTTTCGATCTGGCCTTCAGCAAAACCAGAAGGCTTTGACTTTGCTTGCTCAAAAAGCGAGGCGAACTCCGGCAAGGCAACGCTGAAAGGCTCTTTCAGCAAGGCCGCTTCCGGTGCACCGAGCAAATGGCAGGCGGAGCGATTAACCAGTGAAATCTTCTCATCGGGATCAATGCCGATAACGCCCGCACTGACGCCCGCAAGCATGGCTTCCATGAAACGGCGCCGCTCATCCAACTGGTCATTGGTTTTGATCAATTGGTCCTGGTGATGGGCCACCTGGTCTGTCATGAAATTGAAGGTTCTGGCCAAGGTTTCCAAATCGCCGATGCCTTCAATCGTGTCGATCTTGGCGGCAAAGTCACCTTCCGCGACACGCCGCGAGGCGTCAAGCAAACGCACAATGGGTGCCACGAGACGGTCGGAAAACCAAAGCCCAATCCATATGGCGGCAAGCAGGAATACAAACGCCACGACGGCATACATCATGCCAAATGTAAGCTGGACGCCGCTGCGCTGGCCAAGCATCTTGTCGTACTCGGCCTTGGCTTCGCGGGTTTTGCTTAACTGTTCAATAACTGTCGGCGAAATAATACGGTAGACATAGAGATAGTGGTTCGGAAAGCTCTGTAGTTTTATGAGCGCGCGCACCAGATTGCCGCCGCGACCGGGAGCAACAAGCACAAGTTCGCCTTTGTCGGCCTGTGCAATCATATCATCGGTCGGGACCAGGAATTTTATTTTGTCATTGGCAGTAACATTGACCTCTATTCGCTTTTCCTTCTGGTTGAAGACGAAGGCGCCGGACAAACCCCGCAGTGCGGCATGGCGGGCAACGCGTCGTACAAAGGACGCGCGATCCTGTTCGAACAGGCCCTTCTGCTGATTGAGGTCGGCAGAAATATTGGCAACGTCAGCGCGTGTCGCCTCGGCGGTGTTGGTGATGTATTCTTCGGCCACAGTTACGGCGGAACTCACAATGGCCTGCGTGCGCTCCGAAAACCAGGTGTCCAGTCCCCGGTTCAAGGTGACAAAGGCGAAGACTGCGACAACAATTGCCGGCACGATTGCGATCAGGCTGAACAGGGAAATCAAGCGAATGTGAAGCCCCGCCCCCGCCGTGCCCTTGCGGCGCTCCTGGAACAGGAAAACCACCTGGCCTCCAATCATGGCCGCCATGACAATGAGCAGGCCAGTGTTCAGCAGCAGCAATGCGCCCGTAACCTCACTGGTAGGCGTTATGGGTGTGAGGCCGGTCAGGATTGCAAAAGTGGAGAGGCCGATGAAGATACCGAGCACCACAAGGCCAAAGCCTGCCCACCCCGTCAAACGGCGGAGTTTACTGGTTATTCGATTTTCGCTCCTATCAATCATGCCAACTCGATAGACCATTACTGTTGCTTGAAATCAACAGTAATAGTGGCGAATTTGCGACAGTGCCTTAGTTCAGACCGCGAATGCTTTTGATGTTGCGGCTCCTGAGCTTCGTTCGCAGTGTATTGCGATTAATTCCAAGCAAATCTGCGGCACGCAGTTGATTGCCATTGGTGGCAGCCAAGCTTGCCCGCAAAAGGGGTGGCTCCACTTCGGCGAGGATGCGATCATAGAGGCCAGCAGGCGGCAGATTGTTCCCAAAAGAACTAAAGTAGTCCGCCAAGTAGTTTTCAAAAAATTCGGCTGGCTGCTCAAATTCCGCTGTCGGGGCGTTGGCTGGCTTGAAGCTGGAGAAGGCCGCCAATTCCCGGTTCACGGAATTTGCGGTGATCGTGTCGTCGCTTTCCATTGCCATGAGGCGCTTGATCAGGTTTTCCAATTCACGGACGTTGCCTGGCCAGCGATAGGTCTGCAAGGCCGCAATTGCTTCAGGCGAAATTTCCTTGTGGGGAAGGCCCTCGGCGGGAGCGCGTTCAATGAAGTGGCGGGCGAGGTCGGGCAAGTCTTCAATCCGCTCACGAAGTGCCGGCAATTGCAGCGGCACAACGTTAAGCCGGAAAAAGAGATCCTCGCGGAACTGCCCCTGTGCTATGAGCTGGCGCAAGTCGCGGTGGGTGGCAGCAATAATGCGCACGTTGGTCTTGATCGGGGACACCCCGCCGACGGACGTATATTCGCTTTGCTGCAGCACACGGAGCAAGCGTGTTTGCGCCTCCAATGGCATGTCGCCGATTTCATCCAGAAACAGCGTGCCGCCTTCGGCCTGTTCAAAGCGGCCAGCCATGCGCGATGTGGCACCCGTAAAGGCGCCCTTCTCGTGGCCAAACAATTCGGACTCAATGAGTTCGCGCGGAATGGCAGCCATATTGACGGCGACGAAGGCGCCTTTGCGCCTGCGGCCATAATCGTGAAGCGCACGGGCGACCAGTTCTTTGCCGGTGCCGGATTCACCCACGATCATGACAGTCAAGTCAGTTTGGGTGAGACGGGCGATGATGCGGTAGATATCCTGCATTGCCGGAGAGCGACCGACGATGGGCAGGTTTTCTGAATTTGACGCCGGGCGTGGTGCGTTGATCGACGGCTTGGAGGATTGCTCCAGCGCACGTCCGATGGTCTGCACGAGCGCATTCAGATCAAATGGCTTCGGAAGATAATCATAGGCGCCGCGCTCAGCCGCCGTAATGGCGGTCATGATGGTATTTTGCGCGCTCATCACAATGATGGGAAGATTTGGCCGCAGTTTCTTGATGCGCGGAATAACATCAAAGGCATTTTCATCGGGCAACACAACATCGGTCAACACCGCATCGCCCTGCCCCTCGCTTACCCAACGCCACAGGGCTGTTGCGGTGGCTGTCGAACGCACGCTGTAGCCGGCGCGATTTAACGCTTGAGTCAAAACCGTGCGGATGGCGCTGTCGTCGTCTGCTAAAAGAATTGTCTTGGCACTCACGGTGCAATACCTTCCTTGATTTTTCTATCGACACTTTGTTGACGAAGCATGGGTAACAGAACACGAAATGTGGTGCCGCGTTCGCGGGTAATGCATTCCACGACACCGCCATGGTCCCTAACAATCTTGGCGACGAGCGCCAGCCCGAGGCCGCGGCCCTGCGGCTTGGTTGTAACAAACGCGTCAAAAATATGGGGCCGCAAGTCTTCGCTGACGCCGGGACCATTGTCATGCACGCACACTTCAAACGGCAATGACACACGTTCATTGGTGCCGGGGACCGTGAGTTTGACGCCGGGGCGAAATGCGGTTGTGATTACAATCTCACCTGAGTTGCCAAGCGATTCCGCAGCATTCTTCGTGAGGTTCAGGAACACCTGAACGAGTTGATCCTGATTGCCCAAGACAGCCGGAAGCGAGGGGTCATATTCTTCACGAATGGTAATTTCCTTCGACATGGCCGCTGCCGTGAGCTGCTTTACGCGATCCAGCACGACATGGATATTTACGGGCAGCCTGTCCAACGGCCGCTCATCGGAAAAGACTTCCATCTGGTCCACCAGATCGCGGATACGGTCGGTTTCTTCGCAAATCAATTTTGCAAGGGCGCGGTCATTGTTTTCAAGAACTGGCTCGAGCAGTTGCGCTGCACCCCTTATGCCGGCTAGCGGGTTCTTGATTTCGTGGGCCAGCATAGCCGCCATGCCAGACACCGAGCGCGCAGCTCCTTGATGATTTAATTGCAGGTCAAATTTTTGCGCCATTGAGCGGCGCAAAAACGTCAGTACTACAAAACGCGGATCGTCGTTGATAAGTGCTGTCTGCAAATCAACAATGCGTTCACCACCCATGCGCGGCGTGCCTACACCTACCGAATACTCGTTCATTACACCGGAGGATCCGCGGAGCTGCTTTACAACATCGAGCACCGGGCTGGAGAAAGGCACGGTTTCATCAAGCGTATGGCGGGCCAAAACCGTTGACGATACCTGGAAGAAGTCCTCGGCGGCACTGTTGGCAAAGCAAATAAGATTGTCCTGATCCACCACAAGGATGGGATTTGGCAACGCATCAAAAATGGCGCGAAGGGGTGGCAGATTGTTTTGCGGCGTGTCCATCATGCAGCCTCAGACTTCCGCTCTTCCAGCGAATCGTGGAGCTGGGCTATTGCTGCAGCAACCTGATCATTGTGTTTCAATGTCATGATGCGCTGACGCCAAACGGCTGCGTCGGGCGGTGACAGGTACCTGCGCTCCTCAAGACGCATAATGCTCCAGCCAATATGCTTTCTTGCAGTCTTGTTACCAAGCTCAGGGCCGTAATTTTCGAGCATGAGGGCATGATGGCGCAAAAGAATTTCCATTTCAGTTTGCAGGGATGGTTCCGCAATGCCTGAACCGGGATCAAGCTGATCGGCCATAACACCGGGCCACCACGGCCTGCCATAAGTTCCGCGGCCAATCATGACGCCATCGGCGCCAGACGCGCTCATCATGTTGCGGGCATCTTCAACTGTCGTGCCGTCGCCATTGGCAATGAGCGGAATTCTGATGGCTTGACGCACGGCGCGAATGGCGGCCCAATCGGCCTTGCCAGCGTAGAACTGGCAGCGTGTGCGGCCATGCACCGTGATCATCTGAACGCCGGCAGATTCGGCTCGGCGCGCCAATTCTGGTGCGTTAACGGAGCTCGTGTCCCAGCCCAAGCGCATCTTCAGAGTTACGGGGACTTCGGCGGCCTGCACCGTTGCTTCAATTAATGTCATGGCGTGATTGAGATCACGCATGAGGGCAGAGCCTGAAAGGCCACCCGTCACTTGCTTGGCAGGGCACCCCATATTGATGTCGATGATGTCCGCCCCCATTCCTTGGGCAGCCTTGGCGCCTTCACCCATCCAACGGGCTTCCCTGCCCGCAAGCTGAATGACAAAGGGCTTTAGCGTTTCAGCACCTCGCGCACGCCTGACCATGTCGGGCCTTCCACGCACTAATTCCTCACTGGCAACCATTTCCGATACCACCAGTCCGGCACCGTATTCATGGGCGATGGCGCGAAAGGGCTCATCGGTTACGCCAGAAAGCGGGGCCAAGAAAACCCGATTGCGGGTTTTGATAGGGCCGATTTGAATGCTCATTTTTTAATCACTTTTTGCCGTGGCATATTTTATAAGCAGAATACCTCTATGTTGCACTGCGTCAAGCCCAAATTATGACCTTTTATTGCTCCTGTACGAAGGGGCTGCTACAGGAAATTTATGTCAGTTGCTGTTGTCATCGTTGCTGGAGGATCGGGTTTTCGCGCAGGCGGCGAGCTTCCAAAACAATATCAATTGATTGGCGGCAGGCCGGTTATCTGGTGGACATTGAAGGCTTTTGCTGATCATCCCGGTATCTCCCATGTGCAAACCGTAATCGGCGCTGAGCACGATGGATTTTTCACCAGCGCCTGTGACGGCATAAATGTTGCGCCGCCGGTGGTTGGCGGTGCGACACGGCAGGAGTCCTGCTGCATCGGTGTTGCGGCCTGTGCAGGGCTTGGCGTGGAAAAAATATTGATTCATGATGCGGCGCGTCCTTTCGTTTCCGCTGACCTCATCAGCCATGTAATCGCCGAGCTGGATCGTTCACCCGCTGTGGTGCCGGGCATGGCAATTTCCGAGACTTTGAAATTTGCACCCGGCGGACTCATTGAGCGCACGGTTGAGAGGCAAGGCATATGGTCGGCACAGACGCCACAGGGTTTTTTATTTGATGGCATACATCAGGCGCATCAGGCAGCCCACGCCACCCAATACAACAGTCTTACAGACGATGCCGCAGTTGCCGAAAGGTACGGCATTCAAGTGCGCATGATTGCGGGACGTGTGGAAAACCGGAAACTCACCACCGCAGAAGACCTGAAACAGGCTAACGGATTTCTCATCGCAAAAATGAATGCTGAACGCATGGATATCCGAGTTGGGCAAGGTATTGATTTTCATGAATTTGAAGACGGAGATGGCGTCATACTTTGCGGCGTAAAAATTCCACATGACAAGAAATTGCGCGGGCATTCCGATGCGGACGCGGCCATGCACGCGCTGACGGATGCAGTTCTTGGTGCGATTGGCGAAGGCGACATCGGCGCGTTCTTTCCACCGAGTGATCCGCAATGGAAAGGCGTTTCATCCAGCATTTTCCTCAAGAAGGCTATCGCGCTTTTGCATGCGCGCGACGGCATCATTGCGAACGTTGATATAACAATCCTGGCCGAAGCGCCGCGTGTAGGACCCCATATTGCCGAAATGAAGAAACTGCTTGGGCCCCTCCTCCATGTTTCAGAGGATCGCATTGCCATCAAGGCAACAACAACGGAAAAGCTTGGCGCCATTGGGCGGCGCGAAGGACTGGCTGCCTTTGCCACTGCCACGGTGCGGTTGCCATGACACCCGCCTTGCAATACCGCACGGAAGTTCTTCTGGCGCGCTGCCGCCAGCAAGGATTAAAGATTGCAACAGCAGAAAGCTGCACCGGAGGGCTGGTTGCCGGACTGCTGACATCAATCGCTGGATCATCCGATGTGGTGGACTGCGGGTTTGTTACCTATTCCAACGCATCCAAAATGAAGATGCTTGCTGTTTCAGCTGAAACACTCAACGCGCATGGCGCGGTGAGCAGGGAATGCGCGGGTGAAATGGTGCGTGGCGCCTTGAGTAATTCCGAAGCGGATATTGCGGTTTCCATTACAGGCATTGCAGGCCCCGGCGGCGGAACCGAAGCAAAGCCTGTGGGCCTCGTTCATTTTGCTTGCGGACGCAAAGGGCGCGAAACCATTCACCGCGAAATGCGGCTTGGCGATATTGGCCGCGACGCCGTGCGCATGGCTTCCGTTTCTGTAGCACTTGAACTGCTGGAATCTCAACTCGTATAAAGTGAAGCCGCGCGGGCCTCGAAGGCGTTCATGATCTTGCGGACGGCGGCATCAAAAATGCTGCCCATGATCATTTGAAGCATAACGCTTTTCATTTCGTAGTCGACGAAGAACGTGATGTCCGAGCTCGCTGCATCAATGCCGGTGATTTGCCAAGAGGACACAAGTTTCTTGACGGCATTGCCAGTGGAATCGGCCTTGACGATAAGTTGCTCCGGAATTGTTTCGACTTTGCTGGTGAAGGTTTCCTCGATTCCCATTTTGTGATAACCGATGAGAAGATCAGCGGAGAAGCTTTCGCTGCCATTTTCCAGGGATTTGCGGTTACGAACGGTGGAGCGTTCGACGAGCGGCAGGAATTCCCTGTAGCTGCCCACATCAGCCACGACCGAGAAAATCTGCTGGGGAGAAAACCCAACGCGGCGGGTTACGGTGAATTTGGGCAATTCGTCAGTGTCCGGATTGTATTTGGCGGGCCTCACGCAGGCGGACAAAATCTTCACCCGCATGGTGGGAAGACCGTGTGAGCGGCGATGACGCGACCATGAGGAAACCTTTCGCATAAGCCACCGTTTCATAGGCCTTGAATTCATCGGGGGTAACGAAGCGGTCAATGGCGGCGTGCTTGCGCGAGGGCTGCAAATATTGGCCGATGGTAATGAAATCGATGTTGGCGCTGCGCATGTCGTCCATGACCTGAAGCACTTGTTCTCGCCTTTCCCCAATTCCCACCATGATGCCGGATTTGGTGAACATGGCGGGATCAAGCTCCTTGACCCGCTGCAAAAGCCGCAGCGAATGGAAGTAGCGGGCGCCGGGACGGATATGGGGATAAAGGCCGGGAACGGTTTCGAGATTGTGGTTGAACACGTCGGGCCGCGCCTCGACAACCAGCTCTAACGCCCCGTCTTTCCTCAGGAAATCCGGCGTGAGGACTTCGATTGTGGTGGTGGGCGAAACCTCGCGGACTTTGCGGATGACGCGGGCAAAATGCGCCGCCCCCCCATCGGGCAGGTCATCGCGGTCAACACGGGTGATGACGGCATGGGAAAGCCCCATGCGGGAAATGGCGTCCGCAACCTTGTCCGGTTCATCTCTTACCAAGCTTTGCGGAATTCCCGTTTTCACATTGCAGAAAGCGCAGGCCCGTGTGCAGGTGTCGCCCATGATCATGAAGGTGGCATGCTTCTTCGACCAGCACTCGCCGATATTGGGGCAGCCCGCCTCCTCGCAGACGGTGACAAGGCCGTTGTCGCGGACAATCTTCTGCGTCTCCGCATAAACCGCAGAGCCCGGCGCCTTTACCCTGATCCACGCCGGCTTTCGTAGGAGCGGCGTGTCCGCCTTATTGGCTTTTTCAGGGTGGCGGGGCCGGGCCTGCGCCACGGTATCAATAACCGTGGTCATGCCGTTAGTTTGAGGCACCCTTGATGGCGCGGTAGCCGAAGATCAAGATGCACGCGCCTATCACTGCGACGATCAACTGGCCCAGCAAGCCGCCGAGGCCAATGCCGGCGAGGCTGAGCACATAGTTGCCAACCACGGCGCCGACGATGCCGAGCACGATGTTCATGACAAGGCCCGTATCAAACTTCATCACCTTCTCGGCAATCCATCCAGCAAGCGCGCCGAGGATGATTGTCATTATCCAGCCAAAACCTTCCATCTCTCAATTCCTTTATAAAGTGCCTCTAGGTAAGCGACTCAGCGGCCGCGCAGCAACTTTAGCGCCAAAAGCAGGATAACGGCACCCACGGCAGAAACAAGCACGTTGCCCCAGAACCAGCCGGAGATGAACTCGCCGAGCTGGATGCCCGCCGCGTTTGCCAGGAAGCCGCCGATATAGGCGCCGATGATGCCGACGATGACGTTCTTGATCAGGCCCATGTCGGAGCCCGTTGCCTTCTCGGCAATCCAGCCCGCCACCGCGCCGATCAGCAGGGTGCCAAGCCAGCCCACGCCACCACCCAGATCCATAAGTCCATTCATATCAGTCTCCTGCCCATGTTAAAATTTTTGCGATGACTATAAAGCGGTGAGGATATTTTCTTGTCCATTTCAGCCGCCTTTCTGGCCGGCCTTGCATGTGGCCTAAATTATTGGCATTTCAAGGGTAATTCTACATGTGAATGACGCGGCCTTGAGAATCCAGAACGCTTTCATGCATCATTTCCGAGAGTGTGGGATGCGGGAATACGGCATGCATCAGCTCTTCTTCCGTCGTCTCAAGCCCCATGGCGATGACGAAACCCTGAATGAGTTCGGTTACTTCGGCCCCCACCATATGGGCACCCAGCAGGCGGCCGGTCTTGGCGTCGAAGATGGTTTTGATCAGGCCCTGGTCCTCGCCAAGGGCGATGGCCTTGCCGTTGGCGAGGAAGGGGAAGCGGCCGATTTTGAGTTCGAAGCCAGCAGCCTTGGCCTTGGCTTCGGTGAGGCCTACGGAGGCCACCTGCGGGTGGCAATAGGTGCAGCCGGGGATGTGCTCCTTCTTCATGGGGTGGGCATCGAGGCCCTTGATTTTCTCGATGCAAATTACGCCTTCATGCTCCGCCTTGTGGGCCAGCATCGGTGGTCCCGCCACATCGCCAATGGCATAAATACCGGGAACATTGGTGCGGCCGAAGCCATCAATCGTGATGCAGCCCTTTTCGGTTTTGACGCCCAGTGTTTCGAGGCCAAGGTTTTCAATATTGCCAACAACGCCAACCGCCGAAATAACACGGTCCACGGTGATCTCGGTTTTCGTGGCGCCCTGCTCTATTGTGGCCGTAACGCTATTCGCGGCTTTCTTCAGCGCGCTGACTTTCGCGCTGAGTTTGATCTTGAGTCCCATTTTTTCCAACTGCTTCTGGGCAACTTTGGCGATCTCGGCGTCTTCCACCGGCATGACCTGGTCCATGATTTCAACCACGGTCACATCCACGCCCATCGCATTGTAAAAACTCGCAAACTCGATGCCGATGGCGCCGGAACCGACGACGAGCAATGACTTCGGCATTTCCGGCGGCACCATGGCCTCAAAATATGTCCACACCAGTTTGCCGTCGCCTTCAAGGCCGGGCAGCGTGCGAGGCCGCGCGCCCGTGGCGATGATGATGTGCTTGGCGGTGTAGGTGCCAGCACCAAGTGTGCCTTTGGGTTCAGGGTTTTGCGGCAGCATGGGGGCCTTGGAAGACTTGGCAACGGCGACTTCGCCGGGCTTGGTGATTTTTGCCTCGCCCCAGATGACCTGCACCTTGTTCTTTTTCAGAAGGCCGCCAACGCCGCCATTCAGGCGGCCCGATACGCCGCGCGAACGCTGTACGACGGCCTTGGCGTCGAACTTTACGTTGTCCGCCGAGAGGCCATAATCCTTGGCATGCTTCATGTAGTGATAGATTTCAGCCGAGCGCAGCAGCGCCTTGGTGGGAATGCAGCCCCAGTTCAGGCAAATGCCGCCCAAATGCTCGCGCTCGACAATGGCCGTTTTGAACCCAAGCTGGGCGGCGCGAATGGCCGTCACATAGCCGCCGGGGCCGGAGCCGATGATGATAACGTCGAAATTGTTGTCGGCCATGTTTTTCTTTCACTCCGTTTTAGGAGCGAATAGCCGGAGCACTTGCGAATCAGGGAGGAAATCCCAGCTTTCGCGAGATGTCGCTATTAACGCCCAATATCCTTTTCACCACCGGCACCAGCGCTTCGCCAATCGCCCGCGTATTCGCCGCATCGAGATGGCCGCCGTCGGTTTTGTCAGCAACAGCCACGCTCCCCGCATCAAAGAAATGCACACCCTGCTCTTCGGCAATGCGGGCATAATGCTTGGCAAATTTTTTGGATTCCCCGATGGCATGGCCCCACAGCTCGTTGAACCATTCATCATCGGTTTTCACCAAACAGGGCGGCGACATGATGAGAATCTGCGGAACTTTAAAGTTGATCATATAATCATGGGTCTTCACCAGCTTGATCAGCCGCTCCATGCCCATGGCCGCATCAAAAGCCCGGCAGAGTCCCGCAAACTTGATGTCATTGGTGCCCAGCATCATGATGACGAGATCAAGCGGCTGATGGGTTTTCAGCATGATGGGAAGTGAAACCGCACCGCTCAGATTGGTGCTGTCGGTGGGGTCATCATAAACGGTGGTGCGCGCGTTCATGCCTTCCGCCAAAACATGCGCCTTGCCGTTCAGTCCAGCAGCCAGCGCATTCGGCCAGCGATCCTCAAACGCATGCCGGGCGTCTTGGCCAGCTACGAAGCCCCATGTTAGACTATCACCAAATGCGAGGATGGATTTCATGAGCCTACACCAACATCAGTCCCGGCTCTTCGATATACATCTTGAAGGCGCCGAGGAGTTCAGCTCCCAGCGCGCCATCAACTGCGCGATGATCCGTGGACAGGGTAACTGACATTTGCTGTTCGATCACAATCGCGTCGCCGCGCACGATCGCGCGGCGTTCGCCGGCACCTATGGCGAGGATTGTGGCTTGTGGCGGGTTGACGATGGCCTGGAAGTTTTTGACGCCCATCATGCCCATGTTGGAAACGGAGGTTGACCCGCCGGTATATTCCTGGGGCAACAGTTTGCGGGATTTGGCGCGGGCGGCGTAATCCTTCATCTCGGTGGAGATTTGGGTGAGGCCCTTGGTTTCCGCCATGCGGATGATTGGCGTGATCAGGCCGCCGGGGATGGATACGGCCACGCCCACATCGGCGTGGTGGTGTTTCACCATGGCACTATCGGTCCACGACACATTGGCTTCCGGCACCTTGATCAGCGCCATGGCCAGGGCCTTGATGATGAAGTCATTGACGGAGACTTTCCACGCGGGCTTGCCGTCCTTGTCCTTCGGCGCCTGCAAATTGAGGCGTTCGCGCAGGGGCAAGAGGTTCTCGAGGGAAATATCGACGGTGACATAGAAATGCGGCACCGTCTGCTTGGATTCGGTCAGGCGGCGCGCAATGGTTTTGCGCATGCCGTCATGGGGAACGAGGTCATAGGAGCCGGCTTCGAAGAGCTTGAGAACGGCATCGTCCGACATGCCTTGCGGCATTCCAGCGGATTTGGCGGCGGGGGCAGCGCCCGGCTTGGCGTTCTCGACATCCTTCAGGACAACGCGGCCATGGGGGCCGGAGCCTTTCAATGCCGAGAGGTCGATGCCTTTTTGCTTGGCGATGCGCTTGGCGAGCGGCGATGCGAATATCCTGCTTCCATTGCCTGAAGATATCGGTGCCGCAACAGCGGCAGGTGAGGGTGTGCTGGCAACCGGCGCAGCGCTTGGCTTGGGTGCAGGGGCGGCAGCGGCAACCGCATCGCCCAGCTTCTCCCCCTCGCCCAAAATAATCGCGATCGGCGCATTCACCAGAACATCATCGGTGCCTTCAGCCACCAGGATTTTTCCCAAGGTTCCTTCGTCAATGGCTTCCACTTCCATCGTCGCCTTGTCGGTTTCGATTTCAGCCAGCACATCGCCGGACTTCACCTTGTCGCCCTCTTTCTTCAGCCATTTGGCAAGCTTGCCCTTTTCCATCGTGGGCGAAAGGGCTGGCATCAGGATTTGCACGGGCATGGGCGTGGCTCTCTCTTATGACTTGACGGACAATGGAGAATGTTTGGCGGCGGCCTTGGCCAGATCGGCGGTCAGGTTCTTGCGGATTTCCTCAAGGTTTCCGGCCGTTGTGCCGTGGCCCATTTCAGCGATGGAGGCCGCCACCTGCTCAGCCATCCCCGCCAGCACATGGCCCCAGACATCGGCCTTGCCAAAGGCCATGGCATTGAGCGACAGGCTCAAATGCCCTTGCGTGATCCAGGCCCGCACCAGCTCGCCCGCCTTCTCGTCATGAAACACTTCATGGGGCGGCTGCAGCTGATGGGGATGCGTATCGTGGCTATGGTCGTGGTGGTGATGATCATGGTCAGACATAGAGAACTCCCTTCACTGCGGCCACCACTTCGTCGGCATTGGGGAGCGCCAGTTTTTCCAGGTTGGCAGCGTAAGGCATTGGCACGTCTTTGCCAGCGACACGCGCAACAGGCGCATCGAGATAATCAAACGCATGCGTCATAACTTGGGCGGCGATTTCGGAGGTGACCGAGAATTGCGGATAGCCCTCTTCCACCGCCACGCAGCGATTGGTTTTCTTGACACTCTCAATCACAGTGGCCAAATCCATGGGGCGGATGGTGCGGAGGTCGATGACTTCCGCTTCAATGCCTTCCGCTGCAAGCTTGTCAGCGGCGGCCAGCGAATAGGTCATGCCGATGCCGAAGGACACGATGGTGACGTGCTTGCCAACGCGGGCCACGCGGGCCTTGCCGATGGGCACAATCCAGTCATCGAGCTTTGGCACTTCAAAACTCTTGCCATAGAGAATTTCATTTTCGAGGAAGATCACCGGGTTGGGATCGCGGATGGCGGATTTCATCAGGCCTTTGGCATCCGCTGCCGAATAGGGCATCACGACCTTGAGGCCGGGGATTTGGGAATACCAGGCGGCATAATCCTGCGAGTGCTGTGCGCCCACACGGGCCGCCGCGCCATTGGGGCCACGAAACACGATGGGGCAACCCATTTGCCCGCCGGACATATACAAGGTCTTGGCTGCGGAGTTGATGATATGGTCAATGGCCTGCATGGCAAAATTGAAGGTCATGAATTCCACGATGGGTCTGAGGCCTGCGAAGGCCGCACCCGTGGCGATGCCAGTGAAGCCATGCTCAGTGATGGGCGTGTCAATCACGCGGTTGCGGACCGAATTCCTCCAGCATGCCCTGGCTGATTTTATAAGCGCCCTCCTTTTACAGCGGCCACCACTTCATCGGCATTGGGCAGCGCCAGTTTTTCGAGATTTGCGGCGTAGGGCATCGGCACATCCTTGCCGGCCACGCGGGCAACGGGTGCATCGAGATAATCAAAGGCATGCGTCATAACTTGGGCGGCGATTTCGGAGGTGACCGAGAATTGCGGATAGCCCTCTTCCACCGCCACGCAGCGGTTGGTTTTTTTGACGCTCTCAATCACGGTGGCCAAATCCATGGGGCGGATGGTGCGGAGGTCGATGACTTCCGCTTCAATGCCTTCAGCGGCGAGCTTGTCAGCGGCGGCCAGCGAATAGGTCATGCCGATGCCGAAGGACACGATGGTGACGTGTTTGCCAACACGGGCAATACGCGCCTTGCCGATGGGAACGATCCAGTCATCGAGCTTTGGCACTTCGAAGCTCTTGCCGTAGAGGATTTCATTTTCGAGAAAGATCACGGGGTTGGGATCGCGGATGGCGGATTTCATCAGGCCTTTGGCGTCTGCTGCCGAATAGGGCATCACCACCTTGAGGCCGGGGATTTGGGAATACCAGGCGGCATAATCCTGCGAGTGCTGTGCGCCCACACGGGCCGCGGCGCCATTGGGGCCACGGAACACGATGGGACAGCCCATTTGCCCGCCCGACATGTACAGCGTTTTGGCGGCGGAATTGATGATGTGGTCAATCGCCTGCATGGCGAAATTGAAGGTCATGAATTCAACGATGGGCTTTGAGTCCGGCAAAGGCAGCGCCCGTGGCGATGCCGGTGAAGCCATGCTCGGTGATGGGCGTGTCGATCACGCGTTTGCGGGCCGAATTCGTCCAGCATGCCCTGGCTGATTTTGTAAGCGCCCTGATA
>CAVXPO010000023.1:0-93239 GCA_963763635.1 uncultured Alphaproteobacteria bacterium | reverse complement strand
ACGGCGACAGGAGCAGCAGCGGGGCCGGGTGTTCATTCATCCGGCCCGGTTTTTACTCAATGGCCGTTTGCCATTCCTGTTTCAAGCGGAGGTCATCGCCGTTGTAAATCGTGACGCTGCCCTTGTAGGTGCCGGTCGGCCAGCCATTTGCGGGCTTCTTCTTCCCAGCAAACAGCATGTATTGCGCCTTGTTGCGATCCAGTGTGGCGGTGTTGGTGGCGGCAATTCCGTTCGGTCCTTCAAGTGTGACGGTAATCGCATCACCTTCAGAAAGATTGATCATCCAAGCATAGGCAACTATGGCGGGCCACGAGGCTGACGGGTTTGCCCGTTCAAGTTTTCCGGCTTCCAGATCAGAAAGCTCAAGGGCCCCCGCATAAAAACCCGCTTCAATAATGTCGCCCTTGCGGTAGGGCAAAATTTCTTTTGCGGCCTTGCTCCACAAGGGGCGGGCTTCCCCGCCGCATGTTTCATCTCCGTCTGGCTTGCCGCCAAAGGGATCACGCGCTTTGCCGTTGTGGCGGACGGTGAGATGCACATGGGGGAATGCGGCCATGCCGGAATAGCCCACTTCACCCAGTTTGGCGCCGGGTACCACTTTATCACCAACTTTTACGACGACTGAACCCTTGCGCATATGGCAGTATTGAGTTTGCCAACCGTCCGCATGGGCAATGACCACGCCATTGCCGCACTCGCGGTCCTTGACGCGGACACGGTCAGCGTCGGTTCTCACCAACTGATCATCAACGCCATCACGCAAAGCATTTATGGCACCGGCAGCGCTTGCCACAACGTCGGCTTTGCTGCGCGTAGTGAGAACACGAAAATCCGTGCCGTCATGGCCATTATAAGTTTCTTGGCCACAACGATAGTCGCGGGCGTTGGCAGATGGATCATGATCGGCATATTGCTGCACCCAGCAATCCACGCCCACTTTGCAGGCGATCGGCAAGCCGAGCTCAATGTCCTGCGCATTGGCAGGTGATGCCAACAGGGAAGCAACGATGAGGCCTGCCATTCTCATGGCAGGAGAATAGCTGTTAGGCAGCCTTTTTCAACAGGCCTCGGTTAATCAGGCATTCGGCGATCTGCACCGTGTTGAGGGCGGCACCTTTGCGCAGGTTGTCCGAAACAACCCAGAGATTAAGGCCGTTCTCGATGGTTGAATCTTCGCGGATGCGGCTGATGAAGGTGGCGAAATCGCCCACGCATTCGACGGGGGTGACGTAGCCGCCATCTTCGCGCTTGTCGATCACCATGCAGCCCGGCGCCTCGCGCAGGATTTCGCGGGCCTCTTCGGCTGAAAGTGGCGTTTCGAATTCAATATTTACGGCTTCTGAATGGCCGACAAACACCGGCACGCGCACGCAGGTCGCCGTGAGCTTTATCTTGGGATCGAGAATTTTCTTGGTCTCAACCACCATCTTCCATTCTTCCTTGGTTTCACCGGAATCGAGGAACACGTCGATATGGGGAATGACATTGAAGGCGATCTGCTTGGTGAACTTCTTGGGCGTTGGCGAATCTGTTACAAAAATACCCTTGGTCTGGTTCCACAATTCATCAAGGCCTTCCTTGCCGGCCCCCGACACGGACTGATAGGTGGCAACCACAACGCGCTTGATCTTGGCGGCGTCATGGAGGGGCTTCAGCGCGACGACAAGCTGTGCGGTGGAGCAGTTCGGATTGGCGATGATGTTGCGGCGCTTGTTGCGCGCCATGTATTCCACCAGCGCGTGGGCGTTCACTTCAGGGACAATCAGCGGCACTTCGGGATCGTAACGCCAGCAGGATGAGTTATCGATAACGATGGGGCCAAGGGCGCCAATTTTCGGCGACCATTCCTTGGAGACCGCAGAACCGGCTGACATCAAAACAAAATCAACCTGGGAAAAATCGAACTGCTCGAGATCCTTGCACTTCAAAATCCTGTCGCCGAAGGAAACTTCGACGCCCATGGAGCGGCGCGATGCGATGGCAAAGCACTCGTCAATCGGGAACTCGCGCTCCGCCAGAATATTCAGCATTTCGCGGCCCACATTGCCCGTGGCTCCGACGACTGCAACCTTGTAACCCATGGAAGTCTCCTTGAAATTTCTTTGTCCGCCCGCTCTGGAACCCAAGAGGCTCCGCTTTCGGCACTGGGGGTTTCTGCCACCACCCCCCGAGAGCGATTGAGGCCGGGGGATGAGGCTAAAGTGTTTTGGTTGCCGGTTTTTTGAAAGTCTTAACGGGGCATGCGCTGCCAGCGGCCACTGGTGCGGCTTGCGGGTTTAACGCTGCTGAAACGGCGAAAGCCATGAATTGCCCTAGTTTTCTCAAGTTGCAGCGGTTTCTAGCAGGTCTCGGGGGCCTGTCAACGGCTGGCTGAAAAGAGGGGTTGGCAGGCGGGCCCGTCTTGGCTATTGAGCATGACGCGACCACAGGCGGCAGAAATGCGGAGAGGTGGCAGAGTGGTCGATCGCGTCGCACTCGAAATGCGAAGTACGCGCAAGCGTACCGGGGGTTCGAATCCCTCCCTCTCCGCCACTAATCTCAGCAACTGTATGAAATCATTAGAATATATTGCTGCTTTTGTTGCGGCCTCACGCTCAGCCCCACATCGCGTAGATGTTTCAGATTTCGACTGGTTTCACTTTCACCTATTTTTGAGGAGGGGGGTACATGGACACGAAAATCAATGCCACCCGGGTATCATGATTTGCCTCTCACACCACAGGTCATTTTTACTCGTGTAAACTTGTACACATGCGAGGATTCTCATCTGAGAGGTTCGAGTCCTCTTCAGGGCACCAATCATTCTAATAACCCTATTTATAAGGGTTTTTCACACTTTCGCAATGGCGAAGTATATTGGGGCTCAGCCGATAAAGTGTATTAGGTTTTTCCCATGGAGGGAATCACCTTAGGTTCCTTCGATGAGCACACCACACGATCACCACTTCATACCCGTCTTTTATTTGAAAAAGTGGGTAGGTGCAGATGGGAAACTATTTGAATACTCGCGTCCATACGCAAACAAATTTTCGGTAAAGCCGGTTGGGCCACGGGGGACAGGCTTTCAAACAGACCTATATAACTTTCCTAATTGTCCGCCTGAAATTGCGCATCATCTGGAAGCCGAGTTTCTTATGCAGACGGATAACGACGCAGCGAAGGCGCTTGAAAAACATTTGACTGGAAACAATGCCGCTTGGACTAATGAGGAACGCAGCGCTTGGTCTCGTTTTATCAATAACTTTCGCATACGCCATCCCGATCCCTTTGCCGAGATTAAGGCATCTGTGAACTTCAACTGGCTTCGAGGCGATGCTGCAACACAAAAGCAATATGAATTGCTCCGTCAGCCAGATTTCCCTCCTACCTTTGAGGAATGGGTTCGCGCCCAAGGAAATAACCTGGAAGATCGAATCATTGTCCGCCTGCTTCAAGCAGTTCTGGATAATGAACCTGCCGGTACGCGGGTGAATCGAATGCTGTGGAACGTACTTGATCTGAGCGCTTCTAGCTTTAAGTTGCTTACATCCGACTGGCCCGTTGTTCGCAGATTTTATGGCGAGATCATTTTGCTCATGCTTCCGATTAGCCCCACGGTGCTGTTTACGGCTGTGACCCATAGGCACATGTTTGAACGCGTTCGGAAACAAAGGCCCGACGATTTGGTGCGGTTTGTGAATGAAGATGTGGTTTCAAAAGCCAGACGGTTTGTCTACAGCAGCGATAATCGGCAAGAAAGATTTATCTTCAACCGTATGTCCACGGCAAAAGAACTGCCACCATTCTACCCGTCCTTGGTTAGATAGGTTTGTGCTTTTTCCAAGACGTTATTTCAACCAACGAGATAATTGCGGATGGGTTTTCACATCTCCACGATAAACTTTTGTCGTGAGAAAATTCCAGCGGATGAATCCCAGATTTTTTGTAAATGACACCGGCACAAAAATGAAAACAGTATAGACAATTGGGAACGCAACTAGAAAAATGCTAGTGACCGAAAGAGCGATGTTGAGTAGCGAGGAATATTCCCTTTCAATTATTGAAAGCGCATCTGCGATTACTACTCCGCCGACAAAGAGCAACGTCAAGGTGATGGGCAATAAAATGGCGGCCACGCTAAGCCACATCAACGATTTGTGAGTTTTGGTTGATTGTAAGAATTGAAACTGCACCATTACTGGCATTGACCAACTCGAACTTCCGTCGAACGGAGCCACAAACGCTACCGCATTGTCGAAATCGTAATGTTTATCTATAGCGAGTCGCAAAAATTCATTGAGGTGGAAGTAAGAAAGTAAATCTGTAGTTGCCGCAAACATAACAAATGAAATTGCAAAAATGATGTATGGCACTGGAATATTTAAGGTTAAACCAAATATGGCGAGTGTCATGGTGTTTGTTATTTCAGCATTCACAATCCACAGCGTAGCTATCTCAAACGCAAACTCAAGTCCCATAAAAATGGACAGGTCCAATCAACAAAAGCGTATTATCCCGTAAAGCTCAGGTCGTATGTGGCGGTTGAAACGGAAACCAAGGCACGTGAACTCGAAAAATATTTCAAGTCTGGTTCAGGCAAGAGCCGCCGCAAACCACGCGAAAACCACGACCACACCAGCTGTGACGGCGCACATCCGCTGCAGGCCGCGATCAACGGTCCAATCGCGGTCCCACCTTGCAAGCAATAAACCGGCAGCAATGCCCGATCCAAAGCCCAGCACATGTGCAAGTACGTCGGTATTCTCCCCGCTGAGACCCAGAAATGCCAGCAGCGCCAATCCGCCAGCCACCGGCGTCCAGTTGCGAAGCGCCGAAATTGTAAAATGCTGGCGCCTCACCTGCCGCAATGCGGCAAGCAGGCCGACGCCCGCAAATATTGCTGTGGAGGCGCCAATCGAAGTGTGTTCCGGGGCTCGCACAAGAGCACTTAGAACATTGCCCGCCGCACCGGCGGTGATCATTGCAAGTGCGGCGACACCAGCGCCAGTGACTTGGGACAGGAGCATCAGAAAGACCGTGCCGAATACAAGATTGCCAAGAAGATGTGCGCCATTCTCGTGCAGGCACAACGCCGTGACCGCGCGCCACCACTCGCCCTTGAGCATCAATCCGGTCTGAGCCGCCCCTGCGCCGAGCCAGTCGAACGAAAACGCTTCGTGGCGCGCGGCGGCAAAGAAGAACAACAACACGACCCAGTAAACCATCGCCACCTCGGCGCGGGGCAATGCCGGGCGCAACCAATCTCTCTCAGGCGGGCGCTGGCGGTTCTCGTTGTCATAGGCCGCGAGTTCGTCATTGGCCCTTGCGGCGTCCTCACGCGCTACATACAGGGTCGTGAATTTTCTTTCCGGCGCAATCAACGACTGAATGCCCATGGCCGTTAGGACCAAAACATACTGTTCTGCCTGGCGACGATTGGGGCAACGCCGGACCTCAGTCAGATCGCCTTGCTCCTCTCGATCCAAACCGGCCACCTCTTCACATTCCCCACGTAGTTGGGGTCGAGATAGGTTGCGCCAGAAGATTATGCAAGGCCGCCTTGCGGGGGAAATATCGCATGCCGGCTGCTGTCCTCGGTCCCAAAGCCCAGCCAGTCAGACATCGGCGTCGCGCATCAGCCGTGTCATGTTCATGAGCCGCCTGGCAAGATTCACGGCCACATAGTGGTGCACCGCGGTGGCGTGGTCGTCGCCCGAGCACGCAAGACTCGCGGCGTCGATCTTCACCAGCACCGAAGGTTCCTCCGCAAGCACTGTGGCGATGCGCGCAACGCTGCCGCAGAAGGCGACCTACTCCTCAAAGCGACCCGTGGCGTCACGGTCGCGGAGGTACCGCCTCTTGAGCGGAAACGGCGGCAACCAGGACTCGCGACAGCCGATGAAGAGTTCGTAAGTTGGCCTCAGTTGGTCTGGGTCATCGAGGGACCCCAGGTTCACTTCGATTTCGTCTGCGCTGCGTGAAAAAACGGACGAGCCGCAACGGGGACAGAAAAACCGCCCGTCATAGTCGCGGGTTTCGCCCTCGATCGTCACCGCATCCTGAGGGAATATCGCGGAGGCGTGAAACAGCGCCCCATGATGCTTGCGGCAGTCGAGACAGTGACAAAGGCCGACCCGGTATGGGAGTCCCGACGCCACAATTCGGACGTTGCCGCACAGGCAACCGCCGGTGAATCGGTCCATGGCTCGCGTCTCCTCTAAAATCAAGCGGTCGCAATGGTTACAACGAACACCACTGTCATTGCAATTGCCCGCTGCGGGCGGGGAACGCGTCGTTCGACATATAATCCCCTTGACACTATATTCCTATTGTGCTACTTATGTTCCTGTTTTGTTCTATATGCTGGATAAGGAAACACCATGGACTGGGCCAGGGCCATCGAACGCAACAGCGAAGCGCTCAAGGGCATAGTTGAATCGCTTTTCGCCATGCTGGGGCTTGCAGGCGCAGCCACGGTGGCGCGGATTCCGCAGCCCGTCCACAGCGCCGTGCTGCGTGTGCTGCGGCCCGCCGAATCCGCCATGCGGCGCCTTGTCGTCATCGCGGCGCAGGGCCTTGTGGTGAAGCTTGCGCCTTCGCGGCCCATGCCCGTGGGGCCCATCGGGAAGGGTGGCGGAAGCAGGCGTCCCTCCTTTCAGCTCTTCGATCCGCGCAAAAATTTCGCAGGTCCTGCGCCGCAGAACATTCACGCGGAATCCCCCGCGCATCCATATCTTCGGAAGCGATCCCCGGGTGGCGGCCCTGTGGTCAGCACCCCAGCCTGCGGCTGATCCCGCTCCGCCGCCCGATGGCCTTGTCAATGCCGCGCGCCTCAGCCGGAGGCTACACGCCCTCAAGCTCGCGCTCGACGATCTGCCGCGCCAGGCCCGGCGTCTCGCCCGCTGGCGGGTCAGGCGGGAGACCGCAAAAGCTCCGAAGTTCAAGTCGCCGCTCCGGCCGGGCCATCCTCCCGGCTACCGCAGGAAGCCGATTCACGAAGTCGATGAAGTGCTCATCGAATGCCATGGCCTCGCCTGTGACGCAATGAAGCCCGACACCTCTTGAAGCGCTGCCCACGCAAAGGCAGAAACCGTCCGTATACGGATTAATGTGATTCGGCTTTCTCACCCGGGCGCTCCCCAGCAATGGGCGGCCACAGGCCTTCAAGCATGCGGAGAGGTGGCAGAGTGGCCGATCGCGTCGCACTCGAAATGCGAAGTACGCGCAAGCGTACCGGGGGTTCGAATCCCTCCCTCTCCGCCATTTATTCATAGGTTTTGTTAATTTTTTCACGGGTTTTTTTGATTGTGCGCAGCCGCGGAGTGATGGATCCTGGCATGGATTGGGCTGTTGAGTGGCTCGCCGGATCAAAGGGCGAATCTGATAAATCGCCTACAAGCGCTATTAGGAAGATGTCGGCACTATTGGAACATTATTATGCCATGTCGATGTCCGGACATAGGTGTGTCGAGTAATTAAATTTCTTAACTATGATTTCAAGGAGAAGATTATGCCCAGTGATTCTACGATTTCCCGCCGCAAAGCCCTTGTTCGCATGGGAGCCATAGCTGCGGTTGCTTATACAACCCCCGTGCTTCTCACCATCACAAGCGCTCACGCAAAAGACGGAGCGACAAGCGGATCATCCACAAGCGGATCATCCACAAGCGGATCATCCACAAGCGGATCATCCACAAGCGGATCATCCACAAGCGGATCATCCACAAGCGGATCATCCACAAGCGGATCATCCACAAGCGGATCATCCACAAGCGGATCCTCGACTCGCAGAAAAAAGAAGAAAAAAAGTTAACCGCCAACCAAGTGAAGGGATCGAATTTTCGGTCCCTTTTTTGATTCATACTGCTGGCAGGAATACAGACATGCAGCGTGTCATTTTTGGAAAAACCGGTTGGGCCGTTGATTTTGACGGCTGCGAGGATGTTGTCGCCGGGTTGCCTGGCGTATTCAAAGGCTGGGGCATCAAGACAGGAACCCCTCAGAATCTTCGGACGCCGAAACCACGTGCGCGGATCAGCCGTCAGTTGGAAGGCTGGCATTGGCAGGAGATAGGAGCGCCCAAGGCACGCGATTGGGATGCAATTCCGCCGCGCTCAGCGATGCGCGTCATCACAGACATTCATGATGCCGCGATTTACTGGTATCTCGACGACAATCCGCAATTGTTGTGCCTGCATGGCGCGGCGGCAAAAATGGGATCCAGCCTCGTCTGTTTCCCGGCGCGTGGCCGCACTGGGAAGTCGACGCTGGCCGCAAACCTTGCTGCCCTTGGCCACAGGATATTTTCCGACGACGTAATCGGACTCGAAGCCAAAGGTCACCGCGGCCGGGCACTGGGATTTATGCCGCGCCTGCGTTCACCGCTGCCGCCGAACACCGCGGCGGTTGTGCGAAAATACATTGAAGGCCACCAGGGGATGGCATCCGATGGATGGATATACCTCAAGCCAGGATCAGCGCAGATCGCAGGCCTTGGCGAAACGGCGAAGATAAGGGCGATCATTCTGCTTGAGCGCTCGGACACGGGACGCCCCAAACTTGAAGCGGTCAATACCGCTTCCATCCTCAAACCTCTCATCGCAGAAAACATCATCCGCAAGCTGCCGATGCCGCGCATCTTTGACCAGCTTCACGACCTTGCCAGTGATAGCGAGCGCTACCTCATGCGCTATAGCGATCCTTTCGCAGCGGCAAAATTCCTGACCAAAGCATTCACATGAGGAAGCCGCAAACCTCAATCTTCTGCCATCGACCAGGGCTTGATACACGCCTTGTGGATGAAGAGGCATTCGTCATCACCCGCACAACGATAAAGCATCTCAACGCGACAGCGGTTTTTGTGTGGCTCCTGCTTGCCGAGCCTTCCACGCGGCTTGATCTGCTCGCCGCTTTGAAAAAAACATATCCTGATGTTCCATGGCAGCGCCTTTCCGCCGATCTTGGAAGACTCCTCAATGAACTGCTGGAATCGAACTTGATACATGCCGTAGAACCGGGAACAGGGCCGCATAGACGAACGAAGAATTGCTGACCAGATCATTAATGGCGCATCAGCTATTGTCTCCCGCCGCCCCCACTGCTCATATCTCTGGCAGTTGCAACCGCAATTTCACCACAGGGCGCCACCCGTGACCTGGATGTTTTCTGCCGTAATCCCCATCGCCTCGTCACTGCAGAGAAATGTCACGAGGGCTGCAATCTCGCTGGGTTGAATGATGCGTTTCTGGGGGTTTTGAGCCGCAATCTCTGCCATGGCCTGGGCAACAGTCTTGCCCTTGCCTTCGTTGGCCACAACTTGCGCCACGTTGCGATGCATCAGTTCGGTTTCGACCCATGTGGGGCTGATCATGACGCAGGACACACCGTGGGCGGCTCCTTCCAGCGCGATGCAGCGCGTAAGGCCGAGCAATCCGGACTTGGAGGCGCAGTAGGCCGGGTTGTCCTTCCAGCCTACGGAAGCTGCGGTTGAACCAATATTTATAACGCGGCCCCAATTTTGGGCAATCATGTTGGGGAGCAATTCGCGCGTCATGCGAAACGCGCCATTCAGGTTGGTGTCTATAATCTTCAGCCAGAGCTCATCAGTATGGCCGCATACGGGTTGCTCGGCGGTTGTGCCTGCGGCGTTCACCAGAATATCGAAGGGGCCACAAATAGCTGATGCCTCTTGGATAAAAGATTGGATAGAGGCAGGTGTCGCGAACATCGAGATGGCCTGCATGGATCTTTGTGCCATGTTCAGCGAGTTTACGCTTTGCATTGATTGCTTCTTCTTGCTCGGGATAAGCGGCTGCATCTCCGGCACGGCCTTTTGATGCGCCGATATATGAACCTACGGCGATGTTTGCGCCTTTGGCGGCGAGTGCCTGTGCGATGGCAAAGCCTTGGCCAGTAAGGCCTCCGGTTACAAGTGCTGAACGCCCGTCAAGGTATTGTATCATGGCTTGAGAATATCCCGCGCCTCAGCCTCATGATAGGATTTTGTGCCACGGTAATATTGCAGCGACGCATCCTGCCATGGCTGATAATCCCATGGCGTAATCTTGCCCGTGGTCAGCGCTTTATAGACGAGGCGACGGCGGCGCTGGCTGGTGATGATTTCCTTTTTTAGGCGTGGCATGTCCCAACGCCGCGCAACTTCTGCCAGCATGTCAGCAAGAACCGCCGCGTATTCGGGGTTGGTGGCGAGATCATGCAATTCATCGCGGTCGGCCTCCATGTCGAAGAGCTGGGGCGGGTCGTGATCAACATAGGTGAGCTTGAACCCGCCTTTGCGCAGCAGGACGTAAGGTGCCGCGACGCCTTCGGACATCAGCTCGCTCACTGCAATTCGGCCATCACTGTCTTGCTTGAGCAGCGGCAGTAAACTCTCCCCATCAGGTGGTTCGGGGTAGCCCTCCCACTCATCATTCATGGCCAGATCGACAAGGGTGGGAAGGAGATCAACGAGACTGCAATTGGCCTTGATGCGCTTTCCCTCCGGAACACCGGGGCCTGCCATAATGAGTGGCACCCGGGACGACCAATCATAGAAGCTCATTTTGTACCAAAGTCCGCGTTCGCCCAACATGTCGCCATGGTCAGCGCAGAAAATCACAATGGTGTTGTCCATCAATTTGGTGCGTTCAAGTGCGTGGAGCACTTCGCCGATGCGCTCATCAACATAGGAGATGCTGCCATAATAGGCATGGCGGGCGTTACGCACATGCTCGTCGCCGACGCCGAATTCGCCCCGGTCATACTGTTCCCAAAGCCTGCGGCTGTGGGGATCGCGCTTTTCAGGCGGGATGAAGGGCACGCGTGGCATGTTGATGTCTTCGTGCTTGTACAAGTCCCAGAAGCGGCGTGGCGTAACATAGGGATCATGCGGATGGGTGAAGGATGCCACGAGCAGGAAAGGGCGCTTGTCAGGTTCGCGGGCCCAATCAAAAATCTTGCGGGTTGCGTTGTGGGCTACTTCCTCGTCGTAATCCTGCTGCAATGAGCGCTCCGCAATTCCCGCATTGCTCACGTTCTTCATGTCATGGAACCAATCCATGGTGCGCCAGGGGTCATCCCAATCGGCTGTCCAGTTGAAGTCTGAAGGGCAGATGTCGGTCGTCACGCGTTCCTCAAATCCATGCAACTGGTCGGGCCCGATGAAATGCATTTTGCCGGAGAGGCAGGTGCGGTAGCCGAGAACACGAAGGTAATGGGCGAATGTTGGAATATCGGCAGGAATTTGCGCGGCGTTGTCCCAAGCCTGAATGTTGGAGCATAACCTGCCGGTCATCAGCGCCAGGCGGGCAGGCGCACAGAGCGGGAAGTTTGAGTAGAAATTTTCAAACACCGCCCCGCGTTTGACGATTGAATCAATATGAGGTGTTTTCACAAGTGGATGGCCATAGGTGGCAAGTGCCGATGCCGCAAGCTGGTCAACCATCAGAAGAACGATATTGGGTCGCGGCTTGCTCATGGGGTTACTCCTTGGGAAGCGGTTGCTTCAGCCAGTCACGATAGAACGCTTCGAGGTCAGGTTCAAAGTCATGAACGATGGGGTATCCCGGTGCGCAGGCCTCAACCTCGTGCAACGTGCCACAGGATGGGCAAAGAAACTCGCGAATTTCCATCCAGTCCGGATTGGGAATATCATTATTGGGGTAAAGCTCGCGCAGGGCTTTCCTGGTGTTGCGCACATGGATATTGGCCTGGAGTTTCCAGTTCTTCTTGTAATGCCCGAACTCATGGCCGCATTCGCATTTGGTGACGCGGGCTTTTTTCCCCTGCACAATGAAGAGATGATCACCCACGGGCAACAGGATGCGTTCCTTCCAGCTCATACGGTCCTGATGAACTTCCAGTAT
Source organism: uncultured Alphaproteobacteria bacterium (assembly GCA_963763635.1). Taxonomy (GTDB): domain Bacteria; phylum Pseudomonadota; class Alphaproteobacteria; order Rhizobiales; family Aestuariivirgaceae; genus Aestuariivirga. The sequence continues at coordinate 81,396 of CAVXPO010000023.1, read as the reverse complement.
CTTGAAGAAACGATCATCATCTTTATAAGCGCTCATGATGCGCTTGGTTTGCGGCCATGGCAATGTGCCGGCAGCGAGGTCACGGATGACTTCCTTGCTGTATGAAGTCATGGCTTAGTCCTCAACCTTGTATATAAAATTGGATTTCAAACCCCAGAAGGAATTGAAGTCTTTGGTGAAGGGCTTGGAAAGCTTCATGGCGCTGGCATACATGCGGGTGACCTCAATCACGAAACCTGCTGCATTCACGCGCGAGCGCTCAACTTTCATCCATTGTGATACGGGTACGGATTTCTTCAGGCGTCTTGCGCGCATGATTTTTCGCAACTTTGCGGTGGCTGCAACGTCAGCCTGCAGGGTTCCCTCCCGGTCTTCCACAAGCACAATGCCAAAAACCTGGTGGGCGACTTGCGCCGTGAGGAAGCCATTTTCCACATCGCTTGCGGTCTTTAAGGGGTCGCGCTCGAGGACATCACCGAACCCGCCACCGCCATTGTAGGCATGGGTGAAGATATCGCCGGACTTGTGGGGTGCCGTGATGTAGGGGCCTTCCGATGTTTCATGCACACCGGTCACGAGTTTTTCCAAATCGGAATGGTTGGGGTCGATGCCGATGCCATGGGGCAGGGGCTTCTGCTTTTTGATCAGTTCCTTGATGTTCGTCTTGCGAACGGAACGGTGCATCTGGCAGGTGGGGGCGGGATAGCCACCGCACATGCCAGCATTGTCGAACACGCGAGATGAATGCTCGGATGTAACAAGACGCAAGTGATTGGTTTTATTGATCAGCCACGTTGAGATGAAGGAACAGCCACCGCGGAATTTTCCGGCGCCGCCCGAGTTCGGCAAGATGGAGCGGCCGAGATAGAGCATTGGCATGTTCTGTTCCCATATCTCGATATTGCCCATGTCGGACTCCGGGTTCCAGCCGACATAGGCTGTGTCCAACCCATCCTTAATGGCAAGGGCGCCGGAACCCGCGGCAGCGCATTCAAAATGGGCCATGCCAAACGGCGTGCCGTATTGGCTGGTCCCCCCCATTTCTATCATCGGGCTGTTCACTTGCCCCACGAACACTTCTTCAACAAAGCCGCGGGCGAGGAACCCCCTTGAGAGAAGCCGTTGGAACACGCCGTAAGCTGGCAGCAGCAGTGCCCAAGACGTGGCCGTCGCCACCATTTCATTGTCGGGGTTCGTCCAAGTGCCATGGGGCAATTTCAATTCGGTGGCCATCCACGCACCATCATTGACGAGGCCTTCGTAGTTCATGTGCTGGGTGAGGGTGACAAACATGCCGCCATCCATGCCGGCGGGCGTGCAGTTCATGGAATGATAACCCCAGGGCTGGGTGCCCTCGAAGTCCAATGTGATCTTGCCGCCGGTGCTGATCTCCATTTCGATGGGAATGTTATAGAGCCAGTTCGAAGGGCCAAGCGGCTGGAAACCGGGCTTGCCTTCGGTCACATGGCCATAGAAAGTATGGCCGCGATAAATGCCGGGCACCGTGAGTTGCTGGGTGCGCAGGAGCTGGCCACGGCGGCCCTCCTCGATGAACTCCTTCATTACGCGCCGCCAATACTCGATGCCGATTTCATTGATAATGGCGCGCACGCTTTCGCGCATGTCGATGCAGGAAGCGACCTTGGCTTTTTCATCCAGCACCCAATAGATCGGCATGCGCAAATTGCGCTCGCAGCGGATCACGTAATCCCGGCGGATTTCATCGTTTTCGCCAATTTTTTCCGCGCAGACGAAAAGCCCTTCGGTAAAGCGTTCTTGTGCAAGGCACACGTCACCACCGGGTGTAATGCCGCCTGACTCAAGTTCGTGGCATACCGCGCCAGCCCAACCCACCAGTTCATCGCCATGGAAAATGGGAATTACGTCCATCACATCAGGTACCTGCACGGTGCCAATGAAGGCATCGTTGTTGGCAAATATGTCGCCATCCCTAATGCCCGGGTTGGCTTCATAGCCTTCCTTGATCATCCATTTGATGAAGCGGCTCATGGTGTGAACATGCACCATGATGCCATTGGAAAGGGCAATCGCGTCGCCCTCGGGCGTGTAGATCGCCACCACCATTTCACCCACTTCGCGCACCCCCGGCGAGGCCGAAATGCGCCGCGCCATTTCGCGGGCCGAGACGCAGGAAGCGCGCAGCTTCGTGTGCAGGGTTTCAAATTTCAGCGGGTCCTGCTTGCGCAAGGTGAGTTCGGTCACGCCATCATAACAGCCCGTTTCCTTCATCATCTTTTCAGATTCGGTGAGGCGGCCACGCAAGGGCAGGGCGTCCTGAATTTTTTCGAGCATGCTCATGATCATATTCCTCAAGCGTGCCGGTAGTGGAGCAGTGTCCATTCATCAACGAAGACAGTGTCATCGGGGTGCACCACCAGCGTTGTCGCGGGGTGCTCAATAATTGCCGGACCTTTTACTTCGTGACCGGGTTGCAAGTCGTCCATTTCATAAAGATTTGCCTTGTGCCAGCGGCCGCCGATGTAGGTCTCGCGGGTTCCCTTATGGGCGGATGCGGGATCGGATTTTCCCAGTGGACGTTTTTCCAGTGTGGGCTTCACCTTGTCAGCGGTTGCGGTCAGGCCAAGTTCGGTGACCGAGAAGCCAACGGCACCATAACGCGACACGCGGTGATTGATTTTGGCATAGACTTCTTCAAATTGCGCGATGGTGCGGCGCATGTCGTCGGCAGAAGAGAGGACGCGGAGCGGTGCTTTCACTTCAACATCTTCGAGTTGGCCCGTGTAGCGCATCATGAGGAAGGCTTCGACTTTGACTTTTTCGCGGGCGTGGCCATCGGCCAGCATTTCATCAACGGCGGCGCGCTCGAGATCATGCCAGATCGCCGAAATCTTTTTGCCATAGCCGGCGAGCGTCTTTTCATCGGCACGCGACGGAATGTCGATCTGGGTTGAAACGGAATGGCGGCGCATGTAGTCGGCTGTCGTGCAGCCAAAGGCCGAGAATGCGGCGGCAAATTGGAAGGTAATAATATCCTTGAATCCGGTGCCCCTGCTGCATCCCGCAAGATGCAAGGGGCCTGATCCGCCATAGGACAGCAGCGTGTATTGTGAGGGGTGAATGCCTTGGCCGGAAATCACCCGCCGCAGCGCTGCATTGGCGTCCTGCTCCAGCATGTCAATCATGCCTTCAGCGGCTTCGGTGATTTCAACACCCAAGACATCAGCGCATTTTTCCTTGAAAATGCGCGCAGCTTTCTCAACATCGAGTTTCACTTTGCCACCCAGAAAATAATTGGGGTTGAGGCGGCCAAGAATGGCATCGCAATCGGCAATGGTGGGTTCCGTGCCGCCCCGATTGAAGCAAATGGGGCCGGGGTCAGATCCTGCACTTTCAGGCCCAAGGCTCACCTTCTTGGTCAAGGGATCGACCTTGATGATCATGCCCGCACCGGCGCCAATCGTGTCGAGATGCAGGGTCGGCACGTTGAGCTTGAAGCGATCCATGATGGGTTCGTTTTCAATGCGGGTCTGGCCATGGGTGATCACGCCCATGTCAAAACTCGTGCCGCCCATGTCGGAACAAACAAGCGAGTCATTGCCGATGAGTTTGCCCACATAGACCGCGCCAAGAATGCCGCCGATGGGGCCGGAAATCATGGTTTCGTGCAGGCGCGGGTGATTGATCGAGGTCAGGCCGCCAAAGGAGAGCAGCGTTTGCACGCCGTATTTGAAGCCGTATTTCTTCGAGATGTCTTCGATGCCCTTAAGTTGCTGGCGGCCGCGCGAAGTGGCATAGGCTTCAATCAACACGCTGTTGAGCCGCGATTGCTCGCGGATGACGGGGCGCACTTCGTGGCTGGTGTAAACAGTAACAGCTGCTCCCGCCTTCCTGATCTCGGTGCGGGCGATTTCTGCAATGCGCTTTTCGTGAACCGGGTTCACATGGGAGAAAATTGTCATGATGCAGATGGAGTCGACCTTGTCCTTGATCAGCGCCTTAACCGCCTTCACCACGTCTTTTTCATAGAGCGGGATAATCACATCGCCAAACTGATCCACCCGCTCCGTCACCCCGTGGGTGCGCTTGCGCGGCACCAGCGGATCGGGGTGGTGATGGGTGATGGCGTGCAAACGGTCCGCATAAGAATAATCAGCCCAGGTTTGAAGTCCGCGCCCCATCAGGATCATGTCTTCAAGTCCCTTGGTGGTAATGAGGCCAAGCTTTTTCCCGGTGCGTGACAGCAACGTGTTCAGCATTCCGGTTCCGGAGTAAAGAACGACATTCACGCCACTGAACAGCTCATCCAGTGAAAGGCCCCAGGCATCAGCCGCATCTTCTGCCGATGCGAGAAAGCCTTCTGCCTCATTTTTGGGTGTTGTTGCCGCCTTGCCGATTTTGAAACGGCCGTGTTCATCCACAAGAATTGTGTCGGTCATGGTCCCGCCGGCATCAATGCCAATCACGATGGGGTTTGTCACAGGCTTGCACTCTCTGTCGTAAAATTGAAGTATGAGACTAGGGCGAGGCATGAAATGGCGCTATGTGCCTAAAGGCATAGTGGGGAGGGGCAATGCTGGGTAAACAAGCTACTGATCAGGTTGCGATGAAGGCCTTGGCAGGTGCCATTGCCAGTGTGGGTTCAAATGACCATGTCGACCGCTTGGTCGATCTTATCGGCGGGCTGGTGCCCCATGATCTGATTACAATCGTGCGCTATTCCGCAACCCAGAGGCCCGAATTTGTGTCGCACCGGAACTTTTCGGATGCGATGGTGCGAAAGTATCTGGATATTTATTATGTCCACGACCCTTTTTACGCCCATTGGCGAAAACACCAAGAACCCGGCACTTATCCATTGCGCAAGTTACAAGGCAAGGCTCAAAGACGCGGCATGTATATTGCCGAATTCCTGGGCCAATCGGTGATTTCCGACGAAGTTGGCGTGCTGCTGAATGATGGACCCGGTTGGTGCCTTGGGGTTTTCCTTGACCGTACCAAAGGCAGTTTCACAACGAATGAAATTGCGCGCCTGGAGGAAAGGTTCACGGTCTTCGCTGCCATTCACGATCTCGATGTTGGATCGCGTTCCTCAAGCTTCAGGAGAACTGCCCAGGCACCTTCGCTGGGCCGCGAACCTTTAGCGCAAAGCACAACTCTTCTTCCGGCGGACCTGTGGCTAGAATTGAGTGCGCGTGAACGTGAACTGGTTAAACTGATATTGGCAGGCCACCCGACAGCCAGCATAGCGCGGAAACTTGGCATCGCTGCGGGTACTGTCAAAAACCACCGGTTACACATCTACAAGAAACTCGACATCACAACAGAGCGCGAGTTGTTCCTGCAGTATATGGAGCGGGGCGCAAGTGGCAACTAATCTATCTTGGCTCAATGTGAACGGCATTGAAGCGGTGTTTGCGGGACAATCCAGACTCAATCAGCCTTCAGCCCTCTCAGCACGTATGCGGCCTCTTCCCTGATTGCAGGGATCGTGGCCTTCAAGAGTTCAATCCGGTCGAAACTGTCGGGATGATCGGCAAGCGATTTTCGCAACGCTTTGCCAAACGCCATGCGAAGTTCCGTGCCGATGTTGAACTTCTTGACACGGGTTTGCGAAGCAAGTTGCCTGCGGATGGCTGGCGGAATGCCACTGCCGCCATGGAGCACAAGGGGCATACGCGTCACTGCTTCAATTGCCCGCAACACTTCAAAATCTATCCCATGGGTTTTCTCGGTGCTGAGATGCACATTACCGACTGACACAGCCAGCGCATCCGCACCGCTTTCTTGATCAAATCGTCGGGCCTCGTCTGGCAAGGTCATGGCGGAGGCTGCGCTGCCCACATAGCCGACGACGCCCACTTCGCCCTCGACGGAGACACCCGCACGGTGCGCCCGCTCGACCACGCTTGCAGTGAGCGCAATGTTCTTCCCAATCTCCAACTTGGAACCATCGATCATCACCGAGGTAAACCCACAGTCAATCCCTTCTTCACATTCCGCCTGGGTATGGGCGTGGTCGATGTGGCACACCACGGGAACACGCGCCTGCTCGGCCAAGGTTCGGAACATTTTTCCGAGAATGGAGACCGGCGTGTATTTTCTGCACCCCGGCCCGGCTTGCAGAATGATGGGAATGCCAGTTTCGTCGGCCGCTTCGACGAAAGCCCGCGCATCTTCCCAGCCAAGCACAACCAGCCCTGCGAGCGCATAGCGCCCCGCCACGGCAGGCCGAAGTACATCGTTCAGCGTTGCGATGGTCATTTAAACTTTGCGATCATGTCCTTGATGCCCGGGATTGTTTCCACCTGATAGGCATGAGTTGGCTGAAAAAACTGCACAAGCGGACGCTGGCTCAGTCCACCAAGAATTGTGAAGTAATACATTTCATATCCAGGTGCGACAACGCAAGGGTGATATCCGCGATCAAGCACAATGGTTGACCCATCAACAATGTGGTAGGCATCGCCAATCTTGCCATCCTCGCGTTGTACGAGCTGCATGCCGAAACCATGGTGAGGGCGAAAACGGAAGTTGTAGGTTTCATCGTGCCGCGTCTCAAGCGGCAGGCGGTCTGTATCATGCTTGTGCGGCGGAAATCCGGACCAGCCGCCCTGACCGACGGTGAAAAGCTCCGAAACCAGGAGGCGACCGACGCGATCGCGGTATTTGGTACCGAGGATGTGTTTTATCTTACGGTGAGTTTTTGTGTCATCCGAGCCATACTGCACCGTGTCAATATCGGCGGCGCGCACGGCAAACGGCGTCAACACCCCATCGAACCTGGCGCCCGCAACAAAAACCTCGGCTGCATCCGATGTGCAGACCATTTTCGCCTTTGCGCCTGAAGGCACGTAAACGCCCTCAGGTTCGCCATCCCAAACATCAGCACCGCGATTGCCAATAGCGGCAAATCCCTCCCCCTCTATTTCAATATCGACTGTGCCGGTAGCGGGCACGATGCCGGTTTCATAACCAGGGACCGCATATTCAAAAGCCTGATCCCGCTTGAGCTTCACAATGTTGAAATAGTTAAGCGGCACGCGCGCATCATCGACGTTTATGATGGGGATGTTGCGATTGTCGCGAGGTGGGAAATGCATGGTCCGTTACCTCACTATTGCAGTTGGATCGGCATGTGTTGCAATGAATTTTTCAACGTCGTCCTGTGTTGGCATGGCTGGTGCGCAGCCCACGCGGGTAACAACGATTGCTGCTGCGGCAGCGCCTCGCTTCACGCTCATCGAGAGTTCCAGGCCTTCCGCCAGGCCGGTCACAAACCCCGCCATGAAGGCGTCACCCGCACCAGTTGGTTTCAGTGCTGTTACCTGGTAAATTCCAGTTTCAAACGACTGGCCACCCGTGAAGGTGACACATCCCTTTTCGCCCCTCTTGTAGACAGTCATTTCTGCGGAGCTCCGGGCCAAGTTACGCGCCAGCGCCAGGCCGTCCCCACCGCCCGCCATGACAGCAAACTCTACATCATTACCGATGATGATATCGCTCAATGCGGCAGCGCGCAAACAAATGGCCGCGGCCTCTCCTGCGTTGGCCCAGGAGTAGGGGCGGTAGTCGACATCGAAGACGACTGGCCGGTCGCCTTCGCGCGCACGTTCCATGGCGTAGAAAGTGGCCGAGCGCGAAGGCTCCAGCGCCAGCGCAGTGCCCGTGACAATAAGTGCGCCGAAATCTACAAACGCGACCGATTGCGCGTCATCGACACTTATCTGGAAATCTGTGGCGCCATTGCGATAGATGACCGATTGGCAATTCTCGGCCCGGCTCTCGACAACGGCAAGTGAATTGCGCGCTTCACCGCCAACCACATGCACATATTGCGTACCGATTCCATAGCGCTGCAATTGATTGATGGTGAACCTGCCCACCGCATCATCTGAAACCGCAGTGATGAGCGAAGCAGTGCCGCCCAGCTTTACAATACCCGTCGCGATATTGGCGGCAGAACCACCCAATGCCGCTTCGAAATGGTGAGCATGCTCAATGCTCGTTCCGGGCGGATCTGCATAAAGATCAAGTCCGGCACGCCCAAGCACCAGAAATCGATTGTGCCTGATGCGTTCAAACTTCACACGAGATGCCCTCCACCGGTTTTGACACAGTTGATGTAGCAACTTTCAACCAGTTGTGCCCCTTGTTGCTCCAGGCGATCTTGACGGGCGAACTTAAATGCTGTTTCAGTGCTTTGCAATCGGTTGCAATAATTTGAATGTGGATTGACGGTGGCAAGCATTGGTGTTGGAATTGTCGGCGGCGGTTACATGGGCAAGGCGCACTCCGTAGCTATGGCCGCTGTCGCAGCCGTATTTGACACTTCCCTGCGTCCATCGCTTGAAATGATTTGCACGACGACAGAAGCTGGTGCCGCAGACAAGGCGCGCCAGTTCGGTTTTGCCCGCTCGACATGTGACTGGCGCAGCCTGGTCGAAGATCCGAAGGTCGAGGCCGTGGTGATTGCCAGCCCCCAAGAAACCCACAAGAAGATCGCGCTTGCGGCGTTCAAGCTCGGCAAGCATGTATTTTGCGAAAAACCGTTGGGCAGCGGTCTCGACGAAAGCCGTGAGATGGTCGCAGCAGTCGGGAAAAGCGGCTGCGCCAACATGACTGGCTTCAATTACATTCGCACGCCGGCCTCACAACTCGCCCGCGAAATTATAGCCTGTGGCGAAATCGGCAAGATCACGTATTTCCGCGGCGAACATACAGAAGACTTTTATTCCGACCCGAACCTGTCAGCGTCTTGGCGAACGAAGGGGATTGCCAACGGTACGACTGGCGATCTCTCCCCGCACATTATAAATGCGACATTCGCTCTCGCGGGGCCAATTAAATCGTTGATCGCCGATATTGAAACAGTTCACAAGACGCGACCCACACCAAGCGGGCCGGAACCTGTGACCAATGACGATCATGCCCAGATAATGTGCCGCTTTGAAAATGGTGCGATGGGCTCACTATACGTCAGCCGCATCGCAACGGGACGGAAGATGGGCTACATCTATGAAATATTCGGCACCAAAGGCGCGATTCGCTTTAATCAAGAAGATCAAAATGCGCTGTGGTTATACAAGGGTGACGCAGAGCCAGACCGCCAGGGGTTTACCAAGATACTGACCGGGCCGCTTCATCCGGATTACAAGCCATTCTGTCTCGGACCTGGGCATGGCACAGGCTATCAGGACCAGATTATCATCGAGGCACGCGATTTCCTGCAAGCTATTGCAACGGGCAAGCCCGTTTGGCCGACTTTCCATGACGGCATGCTGGTTAATCAAGTTATTGCCGCCACATGGAAATCCCACGCCGAACGGCGCTGGATCGAGGTCAATGACGTTTAGTGATTTCGAAGCGAGGCAAGACAGATGACGATTAATATCGGAAATGCGCCGTGTTCATGGGGCGTTGAATTTGCCGATGACCCACGCAATCCCCCATGGCTGCGCGTGCTCGATGAGTGCAAGGGAGCGGGGTATAAAGGCATTGAACTTGGCCCGATTGGTTTCATGCCGGAGGATCCAGCAATCCTCGGAGATGCGCTCGAGGCGCGCGAGCTTCAATTGATTGGCGGCGTTGTGTTCCGCCCCTTCAATGACGCTGACAGTTGGCAAACGGTCAAGAACGCGGTCACGCGGACTTGCAAGGCGCTGAGCGCACATGGCGCGCAACATTTGGTCCTGATCGATTCAATTTCACCGCGCCGCGCGCCGACCGCTGGGCGTTCTGATGAAGCTGAGCAGATGGATGATGCCGAATGGAAATCTTTCTCCGGGCGCATCCGGGATGCGGCCAGGCTCGGTGTCGAAGGCTACGGACTGAAGGTTTCCATCCATCCGCACGCGGCTGGTTTCATTGACTTTGAACCGGAAATCGAGCATCTGCTCGCAGATATAGATTCAGGCCTCTTGAAAATCTGTCTCGATACCGGTCATTCGCACTATGCGGGGTTCGACCCTGTCGCTTTCATGAAGCGCCACATCACGCGTATCAACTATGTCCATTTCAAAGACATCGACCCGTGCGTGAGAGCGGAAGCAATCTCCAAGCGCATGGGTTTTTATGACGCCTGTGGGCAGGGCATCTTTTGCAATCTCGGCAACGGAATGACGGATTTCAAGTCAGTGCGGCGGCTTTTACTTGATAGCAAGTATGAAGGCTGGTGCACGGTGGAACAGGATTGCGATCCGGCAGGCGGAACTTCGCCCATCGACGATGCTCGCACTAACCGCGCATATCTACAGTCAATTGGCTTTAACTGAAGGATACCATCGATGGCAAAACTGAATTGGGGCATGATCGGCGGCGGCGAAGGCAGCCAGATTGGCCCCGCGCATCGGATCAGCGCAGCCCTCGACGGGCACTACGGCATGGTCGCCGGCGCGCTCGACGCGAATGCCGGAAAAGGCCGCGACTATGCGGTTCGCCTCGGCATCAGCGATGACCGCGCCTATGGCGACTGGAATGAAATGCTGGCCGGTGAGCGAAAACGCAAGGATCGCATTGATCTCGTCACCGTCGCCACACCCAATTCAACGCATTACCAGATTACCAAAGCCTTTCTCAACGCCGGCATCAACGTGCTGTGCGAGAAGCCGATGACGGTTACTGTCGAGGAAGCTGAGGATATTGTGGCAACTGCCAGAAACTCCGGCGCCATATGCGCGGTGAACTATGGCTATTCGGGCTATGCGCTGGTTCGCCATATGCGAGCCATGGTAGCGCGCGGTGACCTGGGAAAAGTGCGCCTAATCAAGGCTGAGTTCGCCCACGGCTTTCATGCCGATGAAGCGGATGCTGACAATCCGCGCGTGCGCTGGCGCTATGACCCGGCCCAGGCGGGCATCTCAGCGCAATTCGCCGATTGCGGCATTCATGCGCTTCATATGGCAAGTTTCGTCGCCAACCAGGAAGCACGGGAACTTACAGCTGATTTCGTTGCCTGTCTCGCCAGCCGCACGCTGGAAGATGACGCAATGGTCAGTTTCCGGATGGATGGTGGCGCGATACTGCGTCTGTGGACGAGTTCTGTCGCGGTCGGCCGCATGCATGGCCTCAACATCCAGGTCTTCGGCGAGAAGGGCGGCTTGCGCTGGGCACAGGAATGGCCAAACCAGCTCTACTGGACACCCCTCAACGGCAGGACTGAGATTATCGAGCGCGGCGGCACTGGCCTTTCGCCGGAAGCCGATCGCGCCTCGCGCGTTACCATCGGCCACGCCGAAGGCATGCCCTTGGCTTTCGCAAATATCTATTCGGACCTCGCAGAAGCGATCCGCGCAAAGCGTGAAGGCCGCAAAGCCGATCCGCTGGCTTGCCATTTTCCCACCGCCATCGACGGCCTGCGCTCCATTGCCGCCATCAAGGCGGCGGTCGATTCCGCGAGCAACGGCGGGCAATGGACGGATGCAAGGCCGCCATCACTGCGCTCGTGACGAAACCGCTTCCATCGCACCCTTTGCACCGGCAAACCTGTTCCTGAAATCTGACGGACTGGTAAGAAAGCGTTTTTTGAACGCCTCGTAAAAACGCGAGAGTGAGCCAAAGCCACATTCAAATGCGATTCTTGCAACTGGCACTTCGGTTGCGATCAGCATCGACTGTGCAGTGTCCAGTCGATGCCGAATAATCGCCTGGTTGATGCTGAGGCCAACGCTGCGCTTAAAAATCGTCATGGCGTAATTTGGGTGAAGACCGGCGGCTGCGGCCACATCTTCAACACAAATTTCCTCTGCTGCCCTTTCACCAATATAGCGAGTCATAAGTTCTATGTGCAAAGCACGGTCGGCATCATGGCTGGCTGCATGAGGCGAGGCTTCTGCGAGGTCGCGCAAGTCACGCCAGCCTTCGCGGTCGATGCGGCGCACGCGGGCCGTGAGCTCATCGCGCACAATCTGTTCAATTTGCGCATCGCCTGAAAGCAGCTCTTCGCGCCACCGCATGAAAATATCGCGATCAAATGATTTTATATCGAGCGCCTCGATCACCGCGCCACGGAACATTGCTTCGCGTAACTGGCTAAGCGTTGGTAGCCCCAAAAACACGGACATCGGAACATAGAGACATACAAATCGGGTTGGCGTTTCGATAGCTGTCACTTGATGCGGGATCATGCCCCAAAATATTACCAGCCTGCCCGCCGATACCACCAGTTCACGACCGTCGAACCAATAGGTCATGCGGCCTTCAAGCACAAAATTCAACTCGATCTGGCTGTGCATGTGGGGTCCCGGCATGCACATCACATTCAATGATTTTCCGGCACAAAACCGGTGATCACCGAATACCACATGGGGGTGACGCGCTGTTAGCTCCGGATGGGCGGGCGTGCTCTCATCATGAAAATCAACTTTTAGTTTTTTAAGCATCGCGATCACCGACCTTAGGAAACCGGAAGCCTACGCCATGTTTCCGGTAGAAGCTTACGGCTTTGCGGCTCAACGTCAAGGGATACGGAAGATCCATAACAATAATCGGACGCGTGAAGCTATCGCCGCAGCCATGATGGTATGCGGCATTTGGGAGGATACAATGAGATATTTCAAGACCATATCGGGCTTGGCACTTGGCCTTGCGTTGTCAGCATCCACAGCCCTTGCGGGCGAAATCGTACTTAACTCGGACCAGTCAGATCCAGCGCCAAAGAAGGCCATGGAAGAACTTATTGCCGATTTCCAAGCCGCCAACCCCGGCATTACCGTCAAGTGGAACAATTTTGACCATGAAGGCTACAAGTCAGCCATTCGCAACTTCCTGACGGCCGATGCGCCAGACGTTGCCGCCTGGTACGCTGGCAACCGCATGGCTCCGTTCGTGAAAGCCAACCTGTTTGAAGATGTGAGCGATGTTTGGGCCGCCAATGGCCTTGACGACACACTGAAGTCGGCTGCTGCCTCCATGACCATCGATGGCAAGAAATGGGGCGTTCCCTATACCTATTACCAGTGGGGCATGTATTACAACAAGGACGTGTTCAAGAAAGTTGGCGTCGAAGTGCCCAAGAACTGGACCGAGTTCATAGCAGCTTGCGAAAAGTTCAAGGCCGCCAGCATCGATTGCACGACAACAGGCACCAAGGCTCTGTGGCCAACAGGCGGTTGGTTCGACTACATGAACCTGCGCACCAATGGTTATGAGTTCCACATGGAACTGACCGCTGGCACGGTTGCCTGGACCGACCCCCGCGTGAAAAAAGTGTTCGAGAACTGGGCGCAATTGATCAAGGGTGGCTATGTGTCTGCAAACCATGCGGCCATTGATTGGCAGGATGCGCTGCCTCTGCTTGCACAAGGAAAAGCGGCAACTTACCTGATTGGCAATTTTGCCGTCGCGCCTCTCAAAGTTGCGGGCATGACCGACGATACGCTGGGCTTCTTCCCGTTCCCGGAAATTACCGCCGGCATTCCAATGGCGGAAGATGCCCCAACAGACACCTTCCACATTCCATCAGGTGCCAAGAACAAGGAAGATGCCAAGAAGTTCCTGGCTTATATTGCCTCCCCGGACGCACAGACCAAGCTGAACGTGACGCTCGGCCAGCTTCCGGTCAACAATAAGTCAACCAAGCCAACCGACCCATTTCTGGATGCCGGTTTCACGATGCTGTCCAATGCACATGCATTGGCCCAGTTCTTTGATCGTGACGCACCAGCTGAAATGGCAAAAGCAGGCATGGAAGGCTTCCAGGAATTCATGGTGAAGCCGGATAATCTGGATGCCATTCTGGAGCGGCTCGAAAAAGTTCGGGCAAAAGCCTACAAATAACTCCTCCGGAGGGGCTGGGTTTTGGAAACAAAGTCCGGCTCTTTTTGCATTTCCGACAACGATGGGAGGCGGCGATGAGTCCTTTGGCTGCACCTGCACGGGCAGGATTCTGGAAGCGCAATCAGCTGGCCTTGGCCCCTTGGTTATTCCTGGCGCCGGGCATACTCATGTTCTTTGTCTATGTAATTGCCCCCATTTTCCAGTCCATTTGGATCAGCTTCTATGACTGGGACGGTCTTGGGCAAAAAACCTGGATTGGCACCGCCAACTACACGGAGTTGATGGACGATGATTCATTCTATATTTCGCTCAAGAACAATATTTGGTGGCTCGCCCTTTACATGCTGGCGGTTCCTGCGGGGCTAGCCGTTGCACTTTTCCTCAACCAGACTGTAATGGGCATCCGCCTCTACAAGTCCCTGTTCTTTTTCCCCTTCGTCATCAGTCAGGTTGTTGTTGGCCTGATTTTCACGTGGTTCTACGCACCCAATTTTGGCCTGCTATCCAATGTCATCAAAATGCTGACAGGGTCCGAAGTCGCCATTCTTGCCGATGAAAGATATGCGACGTTCGGCATCATCGCGGCGGGCCTCTGGCCGCAAATAGCCTATTGCATGATCCTTTATCTTACGGGCCTCAACAATATCAATCCCGAACAGGTGGAAGCTGCGCGCATGGATAATGCCAAGGGCTGGTCCATGCTATGGCACATCATCATTCCGCAACTCCGTCCAGCCACTTTCATTGCCGTTGTGGTGACGGTCATCGGTGCGCTGCGCTCCTTCGACCTCGTATCCATCATGACTGATGGCGGGCCCTATGGACAAACCCGCGTACTCTCCTTCTTCATGTATGAGCAGGCACTTTCGGAATATGGCTACCGCATGGGCTATGGCGCAGCAATCGCCGTGGTGCTTTTTGCCATCATGATGGTGTTCATCAGTTTGTTCATTGTCGCATGGAAGGACAGGAAAGGAACAACTGACATGTTCCCCACCCCCATTAAAAAAGCGGCACCATGGGTGCAGTATGGTTACAGCCTGCTGTTACCGTTAGCTCTGATCATATGGCTATTCCCTTTGCTGGGCGTGGCGCTCACATCCATTCGACCAGCGGTGATTTGGCCGCGGGGAATTATTTTGGCGTTCCTTCAGGATTTGCCGGGGTTGAAAATTACACAGCGGTTTTCGAGAACAGCCCCATCGGCTGGTTTATTCTCAATTCATTCCTGGTGACCATACCAACCATGGTTGGTGCCGTGGCGCTGTCTTGCCTGACAGGATTTGCGCTGGCTGTTTACAAATTCAAGGGCAACCTGCTGGTATTCTTTCTGTTCGTTGCCGGCAATTTTGTGCCATTTCAAATTCTAATGGTGCCAGTGCGTGATCTCACGCTCAAAATGGGCCTTTACGATTCAATCCTCGGCCTTGTGCTATTTCATGTCGCTTTCCAGGCGGGTTTTTGCACGCTGTTCATGCGCAACTTCATCAAGGCGCTGCCTTTCGCGTTGATCGAGTCCGCCCGTGTGGAAGGTGTCAACGAATGGAAAATATTCTGGCATATCGTTTTGCCCTTGATGCGCCCGGCCATTGCGGCACTTTCAGTCCTTATCTTCACGTTCATCTGGAATGATTACTTCTGGGCCAGGTTTTATCCACGGTCAGCACGCCATGCCAGTTACAGCAGGGCTTTATAGCTTGAATGGGCAATGGGTGGCGCAATGGCACCTTGTTTCGGCGGGCGCCATCGTTGCCGCTCTGCCACCTGTGGCGATGTTCTTTCTGATGCAAAAACATTTCATTGCCGGTCTCACATTAGGGGCCACCAAGGGATGAACAGCATTTTTGCCAGGCTTGGCGAACGGTTGATATTAGTGCTGCCTGAACGGGGCATGCCGATTATCGTATCCGCGTTTTCAGCCACTGGCTTTAGCGACGCTGGTCTTGCTGACCTGCTGCATCGTGCGCCGCGCGTCAATGGGATGGATGCGGCCGTGCCCAGTGCCGTGTATTTGCCCGGTGGTGGACATGGCGCATTCGGCTGGCCGGCAATTGCCGGACACCGCAATGGCCGCGGCTTCAGTTTTCATCCAACCGACTGGAACATCCTGGAATCCTCTGATTCCAAACTGGTTCTATCGGCGATGGATCCCAGTGCGGAACTGTCAATCAAGTTGCACTTCGCCTTGACATCCGTATTGGCGATGCGAACCGAGGTGACCAATTTTGGCTCCACTCCCTACTGCCTGGATCGATGCATGGCTGGAACCCTATTGGTGCCGGGAACGGCGAAGAACTATGTGGGCTTCAAGGGCAGCTGGGGCCGTGAATTTCATGAATGCCGCGAACCCGCTTCCCGCAAACTTTGGCTGCAGGAAAACCGCCGTGGACGGACTTCCCATGACCGCTTCCCGGCCGTGGCGGTGGAAAGTGAAACTGCAAGTGGCGGGCGGTGCGTTCATGCACTACACGTGGGATGGAGCGGCAACCACGTTATCGCAATTGACCCCACCGATGACGGCCGCGTTTTGATTCATGGCGGTGAATTGTTTGAACCCGGTGAAATGTTACTGCAGCCCGGCGCTTCCTATGTTTCACCTAAAGCTTACGCGGCGGATGAAGCATATGGCGATGCTTATGATCTTTGGCCAAAATTTCATGCTGCCGTTCGCGATGATGTGGTGAGATGGCCCGGTGGCAAGATGCGGCCCCGCCCTGTCACCCTGAATACATGGGAAGGGATTTATTTTGATCACAAAATTGATGCCTTGAAAGCGCAGGCGACGGTGGCAGCAAAACTTGGTATTGAGCGTTTTGTGTTGGATGACGGGTGGTTTGGCCGCCGTGATGATGACACATCGAGCCTTGGTGACTGGTTTATCGACAAGCGGAAATATCCCGATGGGCTTGGACCCATGGTTGACCACGTCATTTCGCTTGGCATGGAATTTGGCATTTGGTTTGAGCCTGAAATGGTCAACCGGAACTCCGATCTCTATCGGCGGCATCCCGAATGGATATTGCAGGTTGAGGGGCAGCCGCTTCTTGAATCTCGCCATCAAATGGTCTTGGATTTAACACGCCCTGAAGTAACTGATTATCTGTTCGGTTGCCTGGACACCGTGCTGAGCGCCTATAAGATCGCCTACATCAAATGGGACATGAACCGTGATCTCAGCCATGCTGGTAACGCACAAGGTCATGCGGCCACTTCCCGACAGACACAAGCGGTTTATGGGCTTATGGCTCGCATTCGCGCAAGCCATCCCGAACTTGAAATTGAAACCTGTGCGTCAGGCGGTGGCCGCGCGGATTATGGCGCTTTGCAGCACACCCATCGTGTTTGGATTTCCGATTGCACGGACGCACTTGAGCGGCTCTCCATTCAGCAAGGTGCGCGGCGTTTCCTGCCGCCGGAGGTCATGGGCTGCCACATAGCTGCTTCGCCCAATCACCAAACCCACCGTAAGCACACGCTCGCCTTCCGCGCCATTGTTGCCTTCTTTGGCCATCTCGGTGTTGAGCTTAACCCACTCGAATTATCCAATGATGAGCGCCAGGAACTTGCGACGTGGATTGGGTTGCACAAATCATTGCGTCACATTCTCCATAGTCCTGAAGCAGTCGTCATTGACTATCCGGTCGTTGATGGCCGCCATGTATTTGGCGTGATGCTCAGCAATGACGATATACGGGAAGAGCACCTCATTATCGCGGTTGCACAATCCACCCAGACCTTGCAGGAACAGCCGCAACCCTTGACTCTCCCCGTCTATTGGCCGGAATCCCATTACACAGTTAAGCTTCTGGGCCCGACGCCACCGCCATTTGTGCGGCATCATTCACAACAGCTTGCTGTGCTTTCCGGTGATACGGCGATTGCCGGAGGCTTGCTGCAAAGCCACGGACTAAATATTCCACAGATATATCCTGAGTCAGCAATTCTCCTCGAAGTCAAAACGGTGAAGGAATAAGCCATGGCCAATGTCACACTCGACAATGTGAAAAAGCAGTTTGGCGAGGTCGGCGTCATCAAAGGCGTTAACCTTGATATCACCGATGGGGAATTCTGTGTTTTTGTAGGCCCCTCCGGCTGCGGCAAGTCTACCCTGCTGCGCATGATTGCCGGGCTGGAGGAGATCACGTCTGGGGAACTGAAGATTGGCAATCATGATATGACCGCTGTTGGTCCGGCGGATCGTGGCGTGGCCATGGTTTTTCAATCCTATGCACTCTACCCGCATATGACGGTCGAAAAAAACATTGGCTTTGGCTTGCGCATGACCGGACATTCCGGGACGATATACAACAACGCACCAAACGTGCGGCTGATATGCTTCAGCTTGGTCCGCTGTTGCAACGCAAGCCTTCGCAGCTATCCGGCGGCCAACGCCAGCGCGTTGCCATTGGCCGCGCCATTGTGCGCGAACCGCAGGTGTTCCTTTTCGATGAACCCCTATCCAACCTGGATGCGGCGCTGCGCGTGCAAATGCGCATTGAAATCGGCAAGCTGCACCAAGACCTCGGCACCACCATGATCTATGTCACTCATGATCAAGTGGAAGCCATGACCATGGCGGACAAGATCGTTGTCTTGAGTGCCGGATTGATCGAGCAAGTCGGGTCACCTCTTGAGCTCTATCACCGCCCGCGCAACTTGTTCGTGGCAGGCTTTATTGGGTCACCCAAAATGAACTTTATCACGGCTGCGGCTTCACCTGGCGCAACGGGAAAAATTGAGGTGAGCCTGCCTGGAGGTTCGAAGCTAAGCCTTGATGGCCACGGCGCCACAGTTCAGGCGGGGCAAGCGGTAACGCTTGGCATAAGGCCTGAACATCTGGTTGTCAGTGAAGCGGCCGATGCGTCGCTGTACGGCACATTGCGGTTGGCGGAATATCTGGGCTCGGAAACCATGTTCTACGCCAGCCTTCCTGATGGCACGGATATTTCGGTGAAGCTGATGGGCTGGCAACGGCGAAAGCGGGTTCTTCTATTTCATTCGGCCTTCCGGCAAAGGCTTGCCATTTGTTTGATGCCAAGGGCATGGCTATCTTGAATGGGGATTTGACCCGCTGATGCTTGGCGTTTGCTATTATCCCGAACACTGGCCCGAAGACTGGTGGGCCAAAGACGCCCGGCGCATGCGCGACATCGGCATTACTTTTGTGCGTATTGGTGAATTTGCATGGTCGCGTTATGAGCCAAAGCGTGGCCAGTTTGACTGGGGCTGGCTTGACCGCGCGATGAATGTGCTGGCCGAGACGAGCCTGAAGATCGTGCTGGGTACCCCAACTGCCACGCCACCCAAATGGCTTATGGATGAACATCCCGATATAGCGCCTGTTGATGTTCACGGCCATCCCCGCAGCCACTGGTCACGCCGCCACTATACGTTCTCATCCGATGTTTACCGCGAGGAAAGCCACCGCATTGTTGAAATACTGGCCACACGTTATGGCAATCATCCCGCATTGGTTCGCTGGCAAACGGATAATGAATATGGTTGCCATGAAACGGTGTTGTCGTGGGGCGCTGTAGACCTAAAGGCGTTTCGGAACTGGTTGCGCAATACTTATCAAACCACGACCAATTAAACGAGGCATGGGGCAATGTCTTCTGGTCCATGGAAGTTCAAGACTTCGACGCTGTGGCTCTGCCCAACCTGGCCGTTACGGAAGTAAATCCGGCGGCACGGCTGGATTTCTGGCGCTTCCAGTCTTCGCAGGTCGCAAGCTATGACAAAATGCAATGTGACATTATCCGCCAGCACTCGCCAGGGCGCTGGATCACCCACAACTTTATGGGTTTCTTCAATGAGTTCGACCACTGGCCGCTCGGTGAGCATCTTGATCTGGCCTCGTGGGATTCCTACCCCGTAGGTTTCGTTGAAAAATTTTCATTCAGGAGGAAGAGCGGGCGCGCTGGGCAGAAACATCCCACCCTGATATCGCGCCCTTCCACCATGATCTCTATCGCTGCGTGGGTCGCGGCCGTTTTTGGGTGATGGAGCAGCAACCTGGCCCGGTAAACTGGGCACCATGGAACCCCGTGCCCAAACCCGGCATGTCAGATTATGGACATGGTAAGCCTTGCCCACGGTGCGGAAGTGGTCAGCTATTTCCGCTGTCGGCAGTCTACAACTGCGCAAGAACAGATGCATGCCGTACTGAACCTGTCTCGCTTTCATGAATTATCAGTTGGTAGACCGAGGTTGCACAAAGCGCGCAGTAGATCTTCTCTCTGGGCAATCTTCCAAAAGCCTATCAACGCCCTTCTCCTTGGTTTATCACTACGAAGCCTTTTGGATGAGCCATATTCAGCCTCAAGGCAAAGACTTCCGCTATGAAGAAATTGCGTTCAGATTCTATGAGGCTATACGCGGACTTGGCCTTGATGTCGATTTTTTGCCCCCCGTCGTCTCTAGGGGGTACAAGTTGGTGATTGTACCGCCCCTTTCGCATGTTTCAGATGAGGCCCAAAAAGCTTTTCGCACCCGCAGTTGTACTTTACACCTCTTACATCTAACCCTCCATATTCTATTCCATCTCCCCCCCCCCATTGCGCGCCTCACATTTCGCTTACTCTTTTTGTCTCTGCGCCCCAATCTTTCGGCGCCAGTAAGGGGCGTCGTCAATGGCTTGGCAAAAAAATGGCGCGAGTATCTGGAAACCGGTGCAAATGCCCTGGCACAGTTCGCAAATGGTGATGCTGCATTCACTGCCAACGGCAAGCATCATTACCTGGCATGCGTACCAGATGAAAAGCTGCTTGTTTCAGTCATGGCCCATGTCAGTCAAACGGCTGGCCTCAAAATAACAGTTCTGCCACCTCATATCAGGTTGCGCCAAAGAGGGAACCTGGTTTTCGGATTTAATTACGGTGATGTCTCATGGCGTGTGCCAAAAGGAAAAGAATTGGTTTTGGGAAAGCAGGCAATTGCACCTCAGTCATTGAGTATATGGCTGGCGTAACCAGGCGGAAGAGCTGAAATTAAGATATATTGATCCGTATCAATGGGAACTTAGCCGAAGCGGGCGTAGTTCTTGAAGTGGTGTGGCGAAGGCAGGGTTTTCCGAACCGCGCCCTGGCCCCAGACAAGGAGTACCAAATGAGCAGCCATTTCCATGCCGTTGTTTGGATCGACCATCGCGAGGCCCGCGTGTTTCACTTCAATGCGGCAGATATTGAACATATTACATTGCATCCCGACAGTGCGAAGAGGCACATCCATCACAAGGCAAACACGGTCGGCAGCGGCCACGAGACGCTGGATAACAGGTTCTTGCACGAAGTTGCTGAAGCCATTTCAGATGCTGGTGCTGTTCTCATCGTTGGCCCCGGCAATGCAAAAACCGAATTGATGACGCATATTGAACATCATGACCCAAAACTGTTGAAAACCATCCTGGGTGTTGAAACCGTTGACCATCCTAGTGATGGGCAACTTTTGGCCCATGCCAGGGCATTCTTTAAAACCGCCGACAAGACGCAGCCGCAGATTTCCTAAGGCAGGTCTCGCATATGACCCGCTCTGCCAGATATTTTCAGCAAGTGTAACATGATGCCCGCAATTGAGCCATGAGTGACCCCGCCGTAAAGATCGATCCGACAGGGATCGACGCCTACAAGCCGGCAGAAATTGCTCGCCGCATTGAAGATTCAGGCGTTGCGAAAGCGAAATTGCCATTGTTGCAATTGCTGACATTGTCGTGCCTTGCCGGCGCATTCATCGCACTTGGCGCGGCGGCGTACACGGCAATCCTCTCCGGGGCCGAAACAGCAACAGGACCTATCCGGCTGCTTGGCGGAATTGTGTTCTCGACGGGTCTCATTCTAGTCATGGTCGCAGGCGCCGAACTTTTTACAGGGAATGCGCTCATCGTGATGGCTTGGGTGGATGGCCGCGTGAGCTTGCGGGATCTCCTTCGAAACTGGACCATCGCGTTCATTGGCAACGCCATAGGCGCCGTCGCCATTCTAACGTTGATGCTGGGAACAGGAATTCTGTCAGGACCGATGGGCGAAACGGCGCAACTAATCTCAGGCGCCAAAACCTCACTCGGCCCGCTTGAAGCCCCAACACGCGGTATCCTCTGCAACATGCTCGTCTGTCTCGCGGTATGGCCCACATTTGCGGCGCGTAGTGTCGCCGACAAAATTTTCGCAATCATCTTTCCCGTCTCGGCTTTCGTGTTGCTGGGCTATGAGCATTCTATTGCCAATATTTACCTCGTTCCGGCGGGTTGGAGTGACTGGCAGGATGTAAATTTTTCGGGGTTTCTCACTAACCTCTGCCTCGTGACCGTTGGAAATATCATCGGTGGCGGCGGTGTCGCAATGGTCTACACATTCGCTTATCGACCTGCCGATTGTGAATAGAATGCCTTGCCATTTGAATAAATTCATTTGGGTAGTTGGCCATGTCAAATGTCGGGCCATACCAAGGTAAACCCGCAATTCAAATTCAATTTCAAAATGTGATCTGGATTACAGCGGTGCTGAGCATAGGCTCGTAAACCCATGCTCAGCCGCGAGGCTTTAACATCTTGAACAAGGGAGACCAAAATGAACAAGTCACTTATCACTGCCGCAACATTCCTGTTGCTTTCGACAGCGTCCTTTGCCGCAACGGCCAATAATGGCTCACCCGGCGACGGTGTCGACACGGATCCGCCTTGGGTATTCGACCATACGCTGGTTCGCGACAATCCCGTGAAGAAGCATTTGTTTGATAACGGCTCGGCCACGGAAGATGCTTTCAAGATTGAAGGCTACGACCAGATGGAAACCAAGCCGAACTACATCAACAACTCACAGCTTCGTTAATCCCCCAACTGGCCGGGCGCAATGCTCGGCCTTTTTTTATTTGAAGGTGACGCCCCCTGGCGGTGCCTCGCGGAGCGTGTTCCTTATGCCTCTTCCCCATAGGCAATGCGGTTGAGCTTGTGGATTTCATTCAGCTGTATTTTGCGCCGCGTCAGGCTGATCAGCCCCGCCGCCTTCATCTGCATCAGGATCTTGTTGGTGGCCTCGCGCGTGGCGCCGGCAAAATCTGCAAGTTCGCTTTGAGCAATGTCGATCGACCCATCGGGCTCGGCAAATTTTTCGTGAAGCATGATAAGCCGCCGCACCACCCGGCGCTGCAGGGAAAGCAGGGCATACTCTTCCACGGAATCGCTGGCCCAACGAATGCGCTCACACAATATGGCCATGAGGTTGACACCGAGTGCCGGGCATTGATTGACGGCTTCCAGGAACTTGCTGCGTGAAATTGCCTGAAGGCTTGTATCATCAAGTGCCACCGCAGATGCGGTACGCGGCAGGTTATCAATCATGCTTACTTCGCCAAAACAATGGCTGGGGCCCACCAGATTGAGGAGAACCTTGCGGCCATCTTCAGTAACGATCGAAATCTCGATGCGGCCTGCCTGCACCACATAAAGCGTGCCGCCTGCATCGCCGCGTTCAAAAAGCCGCTGGTCTTTTTTAAGGTGGATAGCCGGAACCGCATCCAGCAATGCATGGCGAACATTGTCCGGAACATCGCGAAAGAATCGCGCCATGGGAAGGTTGCCGTCAGCTGGCAGCAGGAACTTTGTTTCGTGTGACATGAAATCCGCACTCAAAGGGGTCGCGGTCCAACCTAGCTCACGTTGAGGAAAGTTGAAATCCATTTCTCCCATTAGGGTGGCAACCCGGCCAGCAGCAGGGCCTGTTCAAATTCAACGCGCTCTTCCTCATCGGTAAAAGGCTGGATGGCTACCCAATGACGCACTGAAAAATCGGGTTGCTGGATCATGACCGATTTCACATGGCGGGTGGGATCAAGGCCAAGGCGGGCTTTGCTGGCGGCAAGCAGGCGCTGCGCCTGGCTCTGGTCACTCATGCGCGACAGCCATTTCACAGAATTTTTATAGTCGTGTTCGGAATAAAAAACATCGCCAAGCGACCACAGGCGGTAGTCGGCGTTGCTGGGCAAATTGGCAACTGATCGCTCAAGGATTGATGCAGCTTCCTGGGTACGCCCAATATAACTGTAAACCATTCCTGCATCGGCTGCCAGCTTGGGATGAAGGGCAAAGTATCCAACGAACGATCATAATGCCAAGCAGACTCCGTAGCCTCGTTGCACCAGAAACGTACAAAACCCAAATCGGCCTGGCAGCGCGCGTCATTTGGCGCAAGACGCACGGCTTGCTCGGCAAAATTGCGCGCTAGTTCAAGTGAGTCAACGCTGGCACTTTCCCAGCCAAAGCGCCAGGCAACGGCGTGCGCGCGGCCCAGCGATGATAACAGCAGCGGATACTCTGGATCAAGTTGATAGGCGATGTTCAGGAATTCCAGTCCTTTGACGAACCGATCTTGCGAAAATCCTGAAAGATTCTCCCGGCCTGCCACCAGCAACTGATGGGTGCCAACACCTCTACCAAAACTTGCCCGTTCGGTTTCCGCGTGTGCAATGGCCGAACCGACAAGCGAGGCAAGCGCCAGCGCGATTGCAGGAATTTCAGCATCAGCGCTAGCCTCGCGGGTAAAATTCTGCATGCCGTTCCGCATGTGGCGCGAATTCAGGCTTAGCGACATGCGCCAGCCCAATGGAAGATCAGATACGCGAATTTTGACCACGTAATCCGCCGAGGGATAGCCTTCTTCAATGCCTGAGTATGCATTTCGGGCGACATCGGTTTTCCAGCCTTGTGCGGCAAAGAATGCAATGCAATCCCAAATTACAGCTTCGATTGCATCGTTTCTCGACCGTTTCCCGAGATCGTGGAATTGCGGAATGATCAGTACCAGCGGTTCGTTCCGCGGATTAAACGGGGCCACATTTGCCTCTGATGCTGGCGTTGAATGGCTGATCTCGAGAAAATCAATTGCCGGTTCCTCTGGTTTGGCAAAAAGCACCCGGGGCCGGATGGAGGCGCCGTGGGCCAAGGACTGCACTTCATGCCAGATGGACCGCTCAATACCGATACCGCCTCTGCTTACGAGCGCTTCAATGCGAGCCGCCATATTCACGCACTGGCCAAATACCGCGCTTCCATCAATTTTTACGCGTCCCCTGGTTAGCCCGATGCGGTAATCGAATGGCGTATTGTCGGCCTCCGACAGGGTTGCCAGCCGGATCTGTTCGTTGATATGGCGTGCCGCGGCAAAGGCTGCCCGCACCGTTTCGAAAGTGAGGAGCGCGCTGTCCCCCGCGGTATCGACGACATGCCCGCCAAACTGGCTGGCGGATTGCCGAAACAGGCGCTGGCCCGCTTTCAGCCTGGCAATAGCCGTATCCTCAGAAGTCGCCATTGCGGCGCTAAAGCCACAGGCGTCTGCATGCAATATTGCCAGTTCAAGTGTGTTTGACATCGGTAAAATGGCGTCCACTCAGGAAGAGAGGTTGACAGTTCACGAGCTTTGATCACATTATGTGTGATCTATATCACAGTCCTAAAGTCCTGCCTAAACTAACAAGTAAATGTTCGTAGCATGAATTAATTAGTTATCTAGGAGGAATATAATGGCAATGACTCCACAGGAGTTCATCAAGTCCCTGCAGAGCGAAGGCGTGATACTCGCCAAGCAGGATAAGCTGTATTTCATTCCGCTGGAGACGCTCAATAAATGCAGGTTTCCGAAAGCCTTTGAAAACGGCACTGCAGATGCAGACCCCGATTATTTTGAAAAGACTGGCACTGCGCCTGCTGACTTGGTGCTGGATTCCCTTATTTTCCGGAACCTGAACCGGGTTTTGGCGCAGTTTCGTGTCACTGACGGCGTTTCCCAGGCCGTTTGGCTGGGTGAGGTTGAAGATAATAGTGACGGCAAGCCCGTCAGCATGGCAGCGGAATCAAAGAAACCGCTGTTTCTTTATACCGGCGACAAGAAGAAAATCGTCGTTGACATGACCAAGGGTGGTCGCCCTTCAAACCGCTGACTCACCGGAACAATCGATAAGCTTCGATTGGAATGAGTAAAAATTATGCAGATTGAACATCTGGCAAAACGCATTGGCGTATCGCGATTGGCGGACGTGACAGGGCTGGACCATGTGGGCCTCCCGGTGGTGGCCGCCATCCGGCCGCTGTCACGCAATCTGACCGTCAGTTTCGGCAAAGGCTTAACGCGCGAGACAGCCCGCCTATCGGCAGTGATGGAGGCGGCCGAACTCTATTTCAGCGAGCGGCCGCCAGGCCCGCTTGTTTGCGCAACCCATCGTGCATTGCGGCGCGGCACGGCGATTGACCCCGGAAATTTCGAGCAGATTGAGCCTTGCGATATTTCAACCCGGCAATTCAACTGGCTTGAGGCGCGCGTGCTGAATTCCGGCCAGCCCATCCTGGTTCCGTGGGAAACGGTTTCCATGGATTTCACCGCCGAATCCCGAAAGGAAAAGCGTGTTCTCGGTTTTGGCGCAACCGGGCTGGCCGCTGATTTCAATGAAAGTAGGGCCGTGCTGCACGGGCTTTACGAAGTCATTGAACGCGATGCCCATAATGCGTGGAACCGCGCTTCCGATGAGCAGCGCGCGGAAACGCTGGTTGATCTTGGCTCGCTGCGCGTACCCGCAGTTCTGTCTTTGCTTGAGCGCATCAACGCTGCCAATCTGGAACTGTTGCTGTGGGACATAACAGGCAAAGCCGAGTGTGCCCTGCTACATTGCCGAAGTATTTGATCTCGCATCATCGACGCCCACCGCCTTTGTGCAGGGGGCAGCCGCCGATCTTTCAGCCCATGCCGCCATTCTCAAGGCCATTTCCGAAGCGCTTCAGGTTCGGCTTACCTACATTGCTGGTAGCCGCGATGATTTGGAATGGAGCGACTATGGCAGCCGCTATGACCATGTGGTGGTAAACCGTTTCTGGGTAAAAAACAACTTGCTGGCGCGCCGCAAGGTGCCTGTACCCGCGGCAGAGCCTTACCAGAGTGAACAAGCCCTGGCCGAACTTTCCAGTCGCCTGGAAAGCGGGAGCTCGCATCCCGTTATCATCGTCCGCCTTACCAGCGCAGACGACCCTGTGAAAGTTGTGAAGGTTATTGTGCCCGGCTTCAGCGATGTGCAGGAGATTGAAACATTGCGGCCAACGGAGGACTTTACCCATGAAATCTTTTGAAACGCCCGTCATCTTCCTTGGTCCAACGTTTAATCCTGTGGATGCGGCAAAAATCTGCGATGCGGATTTTCGAGGGCCCGCTGCAATGGGCGATGTCACCCGCGCCGCCAGCGAAGGCGCTGACACCATCATCCTGATTGATGGCGTATTCGAAGACAGGCCGTCGGTCTGGCACAAGGAAATTCTCTGGGCCCTGTCAAACGGGGTTGGCGTTGTGGGGGCTGCCAGCATGGGCGCCTTGCGCGCGGCGGAACTGCACGGCCACGGTATGTTGGGCCACGGCAAAATCTACGAAGCCTACGCCTCCGGAGAAATCACCGATGACGACGAGGTTGCTGTTGTCCATGGACCGGCGGAGACAGGTTTTATCCCGTTGACGGAAGCCATGGTTGATATTCGCGATGTGATTGGCCAGGCCACGGCACTTGGGGTTTTGACTTCAGCAGCGGCCGAAGCGGCAATCGCCTACGCAAAGGCGCAACACTTCAAGATGCGAAGCTTGAGCAAGGCAGTCCACAGCGTTCTGGAGCAATCGCATTCCTCCCTTCAGATGAAGGAAATATTGGCGTGGTTTGCCAGCCGGCCCGCGGGCGCCAAGGCCAGGGATGCCGTTGACCTCCTGGCAAACCTCGATTTCATATCGGCACAGGCGCGCAGTTTGGCCCGTGACGCGCCGCGCTTCATTCCAACTGTCTATCTTCGTCGTTTGGAAGTGTTCGGCTATCGCCAACAATAGCGAGGCCATACAGGCAAAGGAGTTTGATCATGCCTACAGACAATCGTGCAAGCGCCAATAGCAACGTTGCCACAGCAATGATGATTTACATGTCGGCTCAGAACGAGCTGGCGCAAAAAGCCAAGGAAAATATTGACGATATAAAGTTCAACACCATCCTCAATCACATGTGCTTTTACATTGTGGAGGACACTTACCATAATGGGCGTGATCCATCTTTGGTGCGGGAAACTTTTCGCTATGAACTGCCGCCCGCTGCAACGGAAGCTGATTTTGTACCCCTCGGAGGCTTCAGCAAGGAGGTCAGCAGCCCAGGTGTGTTCAACCGGTTTTTGGCGGCAGCCAATGCGCATTTTGGGCAAGGCGAAACGAAACAGAAAATCCTCATTTTATGGGGTCATGGCGGCGGCATGGTCATGCTGGATGAAGACCAGGAAAATGGAATAGCGCGCGCCCGTGCCAGCATTGCGGAATTCGCTGAGGTTCTTGAGAAACAGAAGCAGCTTGAGTTTGATATCATCGCCTTCGATTCCTGTTATATGGGTGTCATCGAGGTCATGAACCAGTTCCGGGAATCGACAAAATTTGCGCTGGTATCGAGCACGGTGGTGGATGCCGATGGCTACCCTTACAAAAAATTTATTGGCGATCTCAGGGACAAGGGACCCAATCTGGGGCCGAAACCGGCAGCAGATCTCATCGCGGACTGTTACAATGAACATTACAAATTGCTGCTGCCCGAAGAAGACCGGCTTCTCTTCGTTTGTGATATGAGCGAAATCCAGAACTGTGCTGAGGCCTTGAACCAGCTCGGCGTCGAGTTATCGAAGCTGCTGGGGCCCGATCCGGAAAATGACCCGGTGCGCGACGCCATCAGGGAAGCCTTGATCGCTTCCCATGCGGATTCAGCCTATGTGCCGGTGCTGATGTTTCTGCGGCGGCTTGAAAGCCGGCTGGCTTCCCTTGACGTTCCACCCAATCTTGCGCAACTGCGAGAGGTGGCCGCCGCCCTTGCCAAGGCGGTCATGCAGTCGTTCAGCGGCGGCAAGCTCAGTGATTCCGGCTACATGCCCACGTCACCCCTGATCTGGAGTCCCGACAGCCTGGGAATTTTCCTGCGCGACCAGCAGGCCTATAACCAACTGGATTCCAGCGCGAATGGAACCGCGGGCTGGGCCAAGATGTGGCGCGAGTTCCACGGCGTTCCGGCAACCATGAATATCGGACTGGTGAGGCGGCCAAAACTCTGGCTGGGATTACCCAGAATGGCATTTTGAAGCGGTGTGACCTGCTTCATAGTTGGGCGCGCGGCAAGCTGCCATCCTGTTCACACTGCAAGAAGCAGTGTCAATAACGGGAGAGCAAAATGCGAGTAACAAAATACTATTGAGCCTATTTGCAGCATGCACCGCAATTTCAATTTTTGTCACGGCAAGCGATGCCAGACAACAACCAATGCTAACCTGTGGCAGCCACGACAAAATGGTGGAAGTGCTCCGAACGAAATTCAAGGAATCGCGCCGTGTCACGGGTTTGGTAAACGAGCGGGCCTTCATGGAAATATTCATGTCCCCACTTGGCACGTGGACAGTTGTGATCACTGATAGCAACGGCACTGCCTGCATCGCCGCCGCTGGTGATGACTGGCAGGATGTTCCGATTGCTGTTGCGGGGATTGATAGCTGAGCCTGAAAATTTCGGGTTGAAAGCGGGGCAGATAGGCCTCTTAAGCTGACTGAAAAACTTGGTTATTAAGCCCACTGGTTGAACCGGCTTACTGGGTCAGGGCCCGAATGGTTTGCCGATTTCGAGCAATAGCGGCACCAGGGTCTGCGGCTGCAACGTCTGATTCTTCCTCAAGCACCAGCCATCCTGTGAAGTTTGGCGCCGTACTGATTAAATCGATAATTGCTTTTGTATCGCAAATCCCATCGCCGAGCATGCGCCAATGACCTTGGTCATCCACGTCTTTCAAGTGCAAATAGCGCACGCGTTCCAGATACGTATTCACGGTGTCGAGCATATCCGGATGCTTGCGCAGGATATGCCCGGTGTCAGGCACCCAACCAATGATCGCGGGATCGGTCAACGTCATGATCCGGTCATAGTCATCGCGAGTAGCAAGCAGCGTGTTGTGATGGGAACTCGGATGAAATGCCACCGGTACGCCTGCGCGCCTGCCACGCTCGCCCGCAGCATTGTAAAATGCTGCTGCAGTTTGGAGCTTTTCATCGATATTGCCGGGGGTCACCGCTGTAGCGCTTCCCAGGGAGAGCACTGCGCCAGGGAAAGTACCTAGAAAACGGATAGCTTTGTCTGCCATTTCAAGATCTTCTGCGAGCGCATCGGGTTCGGTGAAGCCACTGGGGCTTGCGCAGGCAAAAGCTACCAGCTCTAAACCATGAGCTTGCAGCGCCCGCGCGAACGCCTCCGGCTGATTGGCATAGGTGCCGATCATTTTGTCGGTGATTTCAATTCCAGCATATCCTGCAAGGGAAATTGCCGACAGAATTTGATCAACGTTTCCCGCCCAACGATTTCCCAACATTTCCCATGTGTAGGTCTGGCATCCAATTTTCTGCATTAACGGCCCTTTCTGGCACATTTTCCCGCAATTCGTAGATTCAGGCGGAGCACCAACTCAAAACACGGGCAAGATGTGCCGGTTCCTCCAGCGACAAGTTGTCATTATGAACTTGATCTGGAACAAGGAAACCGCCGGCGCGTTTCCTTACCATGCCCAAAACTTGGAAAGGTGGAATTATGACCAACCCCGTCAATCGGATCGATAGCGCCTTTTGGGCACTTACTTCAACACCCAAAACATTCAAACTAGCTGGTTTGGCAGCTTTTGGCATTTTGCTGATGTCCGGCGCTGTGCAGGCAGATGGCGACGTCATAAAAGGCGAACAGGTTTTCAAGAAATGTATGGCGTGTCACGCCATTAACGATATGGCCAACAAGGTTGGGCCTTCGCTTTTGGGTACTGTTGGACGGCCCGCGGCTTCAGTCGAGGGTTTTAATTATTCGGAAGCCATGAAGGCGTTTGGTGCAGGTGGAGCCTTGTGGGATGAGGCCACGCTGCTTGCCTATATTGAAAATCCCAAAGCCGTGGTGGCAAAAACCAAAATGGCATTTGCCGGCCTGAAAAAGGAAGACGAGCGCGCTGATCTCATCGCATTTCTCAAAACAAAAAAATGAACTCGTGAGGCCGTTTTGTCGCACCGCTGGTTGATCCACATCAAATCCACACGTGCGAACTGGCCTTAGGGTTCTCCAATAGGAAGAAGGAGAAGAAAAATCATGACGCGTCTGATGAACAGTGAAAATGTAATGCCCGCCCGCCGCAACTTTCTGAAAGCCACAGCCGCCGCCACGTTTGGCGGTGCTGGTCTTGGCAGCCATGGCTGGCAAAGGAATACAAGTGGCAGCAGCAGCAACGACAGATATTTCAAGCCTGCCGCGCGTCAAACAGAAAATGGTGGCTCCGCCGTTCCTGCCGGAGCACGAACAGATTGCAACACAGGGACCCAGCATCGTTGAAGTCGAGCTGATCATCGAAGAAAAGAAAATGGTTATCGATGCTGATGGAACTGAGGTTTGGGCACTAACTTATGGTGGCTCGGTTCCCGGCCCGATGATTGTCGTGCATGAGGGCGACTATGTTGAACTGACGCTCAAGAACCTCGCTACCAATGCCATGGAACACAACATCGATTTCCATGCCGCAACAGGGGCGCTGGGTGGCGGGGCCCTTACGAAGGTTATGCCGGGCGAGCAAGCAGTGTTGCGCTGGAAAGCAGTTAAGCCAGGCGTTTTTGTCTATCACTGCGCGCCAGGCGACGTGATGATACCCTACCATGTCGTACACGGGATGAACGGCGCCATCATGGTGCTGCCGCGGGAGGGCCTTAAAGATGGCAAGGGCAATGCGCTCGAATATGATCTCGCTTATTTCATCGGGGAACAGGATTTCTACATTCCCCGGGATGAGAAGGGCGCCTTCAAGAAGTATGAGACCGCAGGTGAAAATCTTACCGATTGCCTTGATGTGATGCGCACACTGACGCCAACCCACGTGGTGTTCAACGGCGCTGCGGGTGCCTTGACAGGAGATGCTGCGCTGAAAGCCAAAGTTGGTGACAATGTGCTGTTTGTGCATGCGCAGGCCAACCGCGATTCACGGCCTCACCTCATTGGCGGCCACGGCGACTTTGTCTGGGAAACAGGCTCATTTGCCGATGTGCCGGCGACCGGGCTTGAGACATGGTTCATTCGCGGCGGTTCGGCGGGTGCCATGATGTATGAATTCCGGCAGCCTGGCATTTACGCCTATGTCAATCACAACCTCATTGAAGCTGTAATGCTGGGTGCCACGGCGCACGTGGTTGTGGACGGCGAGTGGAATGATGACTTGATGACGCAAGTGTCCAAACCGGCACCCATAACTGGGTAAGGGGAAGGAAAATGCTGAGAACCAGCGCAGCCTTTCTTGTTATGGCGTTGGCGTTGAGCTGGACCAGTGGTCAGCACGTAGACGGTATTGGCACGCAAATGGTGCCCATCACTTTGGCGGAAAGTGGCGGGCGCAAAATTTTGGTTTCCCGTTTTGAAGTCAGCGTTGCCTCCTGGCGACAGTGTTATGAAGAAGGCGGATGTTCCTTCATGCCGAAATTACCGGCAGAGTCTGATGCGCTTCCCGTCACCGGCATCAATTATTTCGATATTGGCAAATACCTGGATTGGGCAAACACGCATTCGACCCGTGCGTTGCGTCTTCCAACGATTGTTGAGTGGCGTGCCATTGGCCAGGTGGCCACGGATAAGAAACGCACCCAACTCTTTACGGATCCAAGAATGGCTTGGGCTGCAAATTATGGCCAGGAAAAGACGCCATTAGGCCCGCCAAAGGTGAGGGGTTCATTTTCCACTACGCCATCTGGTATCGCGGACCTTGATGGAAACGTGTGGGAATGGACGTCAAGCTGTTTCAAGCCCGGATTTGAGAGCGATACAGAGAATCGCTGCCCGGCCTTCATGGCGGGGGGCGAACATGAGGCGGCCGTGTCTGTATTTGTGCGCGATCCCGCTTCTGGTGGTTGTTCACTGGGCACACCGCCAACCCACCTTGGGTTCAGGCTGGTGTCTGACCTCTAGATTGCCTTGGCACAGCGCGTCAACCGCATCAGTGGTGCAGCCCGGAAAGTTGCGATGGAGCTTTCCTGCAGCAGCAGCCGTGGCCAGTTCGTCATCAGGCAAGGCAAAATGGTCAAGTCCGATGGCCACATAACCGCACCAACCAGCTCATCTGCAATTGCCTAACAATACGGCTGAGGTCGTCGTCATTGAGATAGGTCGGTGTGCCGCCACCTTGGAGCGCCATACTCCGGGTGTCATTGACACAAATCAACCCGTATTGCGCAAAGCCTCGGCGACCCTGCTGAAATGCTGCATGAGAATTTTTTGAGTTTTTGGTTCGGCCTCGATTGCGTTCAATGCCCTATGCATGCAGGCAATCCAGGCATCGCGCTCAGCTGGACCAATAGAAAGGTGTGCATGCATCTTGCGAACATTGGAGTGGCCATAATGTTCCGCATAAAGCTGCGGGCCACCGAGAAAGCCAGACAAGAATTCAAATTGCGCGTCACGTGCATGGACCAAGCCATGTCCACGGAGATGCAGTGCCAAAAGCGGCGCTCCCGCCGTATCTTGCTCCACGATATCGTAGAACACTTTGACCAAGTTCAGCACACCCTTTGCACCGCCAATCAGTTGGTAAGGTGTTCTGTACGTTGGATCACTCACATAAAGACCTGCTGAAATGGGCGCGCTTGATGTGTTTCATCGCGCAACAGTTACGGTGCAATGCGCCCTTGCGGCTATGTCTGCGACTACGGAGCCAAGCACCAGGCGGGAAAGTGCGTGTTTATGGCCCGCGCCGGCGACAATATGATCGAACCCGTTTTGCTCTGCATATTGAATGACCGCAGTGGCGACTTCCCGCCCCTTGAGTTCGACTTCGGATGACTTTACGGCGCCATGCTTGCTGGCGAGTGATACTGCATCGTTGAGCATTTTTACAACATCAGAATCGCTGTGGAGGTAAATCGGCGGCCCCCGCAGCCCACCCTGTAAAACATTGACAGTGCAAATCGTCAGTGGCGCTCCGCGTTTGGGCAGAAAGTTCCGCAGCCTGCATCACCGCACTTTTGGCGTGATCAGTGTCGTCAATCGCGCATAGGATTTTCTTTGTCATGCTTGGAACCTCCCGTGTTCAAAACTTCGTTTTCATGGTAAGTGCTGGAAACTTGCAGCACATTGATCCAGATCAATGCCGGGGAGCTTCAAGTTGGCGATCAGCTATTTACTTAATGTTGAATTGGGGCACTCATGGGCAATTATGGTGTATTAGCAAAGCTGGTTTCGCTTGGAGTCATAGCGCTTGCTGCGCTTTTGCTCGCAGCCAAAGGGCATGACACAGGTTATATCATTCATGCCTACATGATTGCGGCTATCGCGCTTGGCTTCTTCGTCTATTTCGCGCGCAGTTTTTCCTATGCGACTGCCGTGGGGCCTGTCAATCTTGAAAACGAATATCTCGACGGTGTTGTGAAAGCCGGGATGATCGCTACGGTGTTCTGGGGGGTCGCCGGGTTTCTCGTCGGTGTCGTTATTGCATCACAGCTAGCTTGGCCAGTATTAAATCTAGATTTGCCCTGGACATCCTTTGGCCGGCTGCGTCCGTTGCATACGTCAGCCGTTGTTTTTGCGTTTGGCGGCAATGCGCTCATCGCTACCAGTTTCTATGTTGTCCAGCGAACCTGCCGTGCGCGGCTGGCCCTCGGAAATCTCGCCTGGTTTGTGTTCTGGGGATATCAGATTTTTATTGTCCTTGCGGCCACCGGCTATCTTCTGGGCATCACGGAAAGCCGCGAATATGCGGAACCTGAATGGTATGTTGATCTTTGGCTTGCAATCGTGTGGGTGGCCTATTTCCTTGTGTTTTTCGGGACGCTGTTGAAACGCAAGGAACCGCACATTTATGTGGCGAACTGGTTCTATCTGGCTTTCATTGTGACGATTGCGATGTTGCATATTGTCAACAACCTTGCTGTGCCGGTGTCATTTCTGGGCTCAAAGAGCCACTCGCTCTTCTCCGGCGTGCAGGACGCGCTGATCCAGTGGTGGTACGGCCATAACGCCGTTGGATTTTTCCTGACAGCAGGCTTCCTCGGCATGATGTATTATTTTGTGCCAAAACGTGCGGGCCGTCCGGTCTATTCATATCGGCTGTCCATCGTGCATTTCTGGTCGATCATTTTTCTTTATATCTGGGCTGGCCCCCATCATTTGCATTACACGGCACTGCCAGACTGGGCACAAACCCTTGGCATGGTATTCTCGGTAATGCTGTGGATGCCTTCCTGGGGCGGCATGATCAACGGCCTCATGACGCTTTCTGGCGCCTGGGACAAGTTGCGTACTGATCCGGTTCTGCGCATGATGGTGATGTCTGTTGCATTCTATGGCATGGCAACCTTTGAAGGGCCGGTCATGTCCATCAAAGCTGTAAACTCGCTCAGCCATTACACGGATTGGACCATCGGCCATGTGCACTCCAGTGCACTGGGTTGGGTTGGCATGATCAGCTTTGCCGCCGTGTATGACCTCGTGCCGAAGCTTTGGAACAGGCCGGGCTTGTACAGCTTGCGTCTGGTGAGCTGGCATTTCTGGCTGGCAACCCTTGGCATCGTTCTTTACGCTTCATCCATGTGGGTTTCAGGCATCATGCAGGGTTTGATGTGGCGCGAATACGACTCCCAAGGCTTCCTTGTCTACTCCTTCGCCGAGTCAGTTGCGGCGATGTATCCCTATTACGTGATCCGCATGTTGGGAGGCCTGCTGTTCCTGCTGGGTTCATTGATCATGGTTTACAATCTTGTTCGCACACTGCGGGGAGAAACAAGTGTTGAAACATCAGCTGGCATAGCCGCGGTAACGGCGTGATCAGGGGAAAAACCATGTTTAATCACAGAACTATTGAACGCAACGCAACAATCCTTCTGATTCTTGGCTTCCTCGTTGTTGCTGTTGGCGGCATCGTTGAAATCGTGCCGTTGTTTTACCTGCAAAACACCATTGAAAAGGTGGACGGCATGAGGCCTTACACGCCGCTTGAGCTGGTAGGCCGCAACATCTATGTACGTGAAGGCTGTTACGTCTGCCACAGTCAGATGATCCGTCCTTTCCGTGATGAAACGGAACGTTATGGCCATTACAGCCTTGCCGCCGAATTGATGTTTGACCATCCCTTCCAATGGGGCTCAAAGCGCACAGGTCCGGATCTTGCCCGCGTTGGCAATAAATATTCAGATGACTGGCATCGCGAGCATCTGGTTGACCCTCGCTCCGTCGTGCCTGAGTCCGTCATGCCGGGATATTCGTTCCTTATGCAGGCTGAACTCGACAAGAAATACATTGGCGAACAGTTGCGTGCCAGTCAAATTGTTGGTGTTCCCTATACGGAGGAGATGATCGCGTCGGCTCAAGTCGATCTTCTGGCGCAAGCCAGCGACACGGGCGAAGGCGCAGAAGATTTGTCCAAGCGCTATCCCAAAGCCCAGTTGAGGGACTTTGATGGCCAGCCCGCGAAGCTCACGGAAATGGACGCCCTCGTGGCGTATCTCCAGATGCTTGGGACCCTGGTGGATTTTTCCACATTCAAAGCTGAAATGGAATCACGGTAACGCCATGAGCACATATGAAATCCTGCGCCACTTTGCCGATAGCTGGATGCTGCTGGCACTCACCCTGTTTTTCGTTGCAGTCGTGGCATTCGTTTTTCGCGCTGGTTCGGGAGCGCAATATGACCGCGCTGCTCGCATTCCCTTAGATGATGACAAGAAGGTTTGATACCCATGACACAGCGTGAAAAGGATGACGTATCCGGCACTGAAATGACAGGTCATGAGTGGGATGGTATCAAGGAGCTCGACACGCCCATGCCACGCTGGTGGCTGTGGAGTTACTGGGCAACGGTCGTATTTTCTCTTGGCTACGTTATCGCCTATCCTGCCTGGCCTTTGGTCCATGGAGCAACGCCGGGCTTGCTGGGATATTCCAGCCGCAGCGACCTGGTACAGGAACTGGCAGATGCCAAGACCGCCCAGAAAGGCCAGCTTGAGCAAATTTCTGCATTGTCCCTTGAAGATATTCGTAAAGATCCAAAGACTTTGGAGTTTGCGGTGGCTGGCGGCAAGGCCGCGTTTCGCATAAACTGCATCCAGTGCCATGGTTCGGGCGCTGCCGGCGGCAAAGGCTACCCCAACCTCAATGATGATGATTGGCTGTGGGGCGGCACACTGGATCAAATCCACACGACCCTGCAGCATGGCATTCGTTACACGGCTGACGCTGATACCCGGCAATCCCTGATGCCCGCTTTTGGGGCAGATGGGATTCTCACCGCCGAACAGGTTAGCGATGTGGCCGACGTGGTTCTTAAAATGTCCGGCCAGCAAGTCGACGTTGCTGCAGCGGATCGCGGCGCACTGGTTTACAAAGATAATTGCGCCGCTTGCCATGGTGAAAATGGCGAAGGAAACCGCGAGCTTGGCGGACCCCGCCTCACTGATGCGATTGCCCAATATGTATCAGACAAGGCCAGTATCGTGGCTCAGATCAATAAGCCCCGGCAAGGTGTCATGCCCGCCTGGAGTTCACGCCTCGATGCGGCAACAATAAAACAACTTGCGGTTTATGTGCATGGACTGGGTGGCGGGGAGATGCCGGCACCATGACATGACCGAGATCATCAATACCGTAGAAACAATTGATGCTGTTCCGCATAATAGTGCGGCGCGGCGTTCGCTTTATGCCGCACGGGTCAAAATACATCCCAAACGCGGCGCGGGTTTTTTTCGCAATCTCAAATGGCTGGTGATGGCCATAACACTTGGCATTTATTACATCACGCCTTGGCTACGCTGGGATCGCGGCGAATATGCACCTGACCAGGCCGTGCTGATCGACTTGGCCAGCCGTCGATTCTACTTCTTTTTCATCGAAATCTGGCCACAGGAATTTTACTATGTCGCGGGCCTGCTCATCATGGCGGGCATTGGCCTCTTTCTTGTAACGTCAACGATCGGTCGCGCCTGGTGTGGTTACACTTGTCCGCAAACGGTGTGGACTGACCTGTTCCTTGTCGTCGAAAGGCTGGTGGAGGGCGACCGTAATGCACGCATCAAGCTTGATGCGGCACCTTGGAGTTTTGGCAAGCTGGCCAAGCGCGTTATCAAGAATCTTTTTTGGCTGCTGATCGCAGTTGCCACAGGCGGTGCGTGGATATTCTATTTTGCCGATGCGCCAACTCTGGCGATGCAGCTTTTCACGATGCAGGCTGCACCTGTTGCCTACATAACAGTTGCCTTGTTGACCGCGACCACATTCGTGCTCGCAGGTTACATGCGTGAACAGGTCTGCACCTACATGTGCCCATGGCCGCGTATCCAGGCGGCAATGCTGGACGAAGATTCACTTGTTGTTACATACAATGACTGGCGCGGCGAACCCCGTTCGCGTCACCGCAAAAAAGTCCAGGCTGCAG
This sequence comes from uncultured Alphaproteobacteria bacterium, assembly GCA_963763635.1. Lineage (GTDB taxonomy): Bacteria > Pseudomonadota > Alphaproteobacteria > Rhizobiales > Aestuariivirgaceae > Aestuariivirga. The sequence continues at coordinate 43,191 of CAVXPO010000023.1, read as the reverse complement.
GCGAAAAAGTTGGTGATTGCGTGGATTGCAATGCCTGTGTTGCCGTGTGCCCGGCGGGCATCGACATTCGCGACGGACAGCAACTGGAGTGCATTAGTTGTGCACTTTGCATTGATGCCTGTGATAACGTCATGGACAAGATCGGGGCGCCGCGCGGACTGATCTCCTACTCGACGCTCAAAACCTATGACGCGCAGAAAGCTGGTTTGACAGCAACTATCGGTTGGCGATCCTTCCTGAGACCACGAACATTTGTTTATGCCGCCGTATGGACGGCAATTGGACTTTTGATGCTGGTATCTCTTCTGCACCGCGATAGGCTTGACGTGACAGTGCAAAGTGACCGCAATCCGCAATATGTTCAACTATCGGACGGCAGCATTCGCAACGGATACACAATCAAAATTCTGAACATGGAACAGCGGCCGCGCAGCTTTGTGTTGACTTTTGACGGGCTTCCGGGCGCGACGATGACCATGGCGGGTGTTGATGGTGAACCAAGACAGGCCTTCACTGTTGATGTTGAGGCTGACAAGCTGAGGGCAATTAAGGTATTTATTGCAATCTCCCAACAGTCTTTGACGGGCGATCAAACGCCATTTACGTTCAAAGTTGAAGAGCAGGGCGGTGACGGCGCACCTGAGACCCGCAGTTATGCCGCCAGTTTCCAGTCGCCAGCAAAGGAAAAATCGCCATGACGGGTACATTCAAGGGTTGGCATATGGCCGCCATTACAGGATCGTTCTTTGCCGTAGTCATTGGCGTAAACGTGACACTGGCAGTTTTTGCCCAATCGAGCTGGACCGGCCTTGTTGTTAAAAATAGCTATGTGGCGAGCCAAAGCTTCAACCAAGATGCAAAAATTGCACGGGAGCAACAGGCTGTTCGATGGCGTTTTAAATTGGATGTTAGCACCGGCATTGCCAGCGTCTCGATCCATGACCGGACTGGCCAACCCCTTCGCGGCCTTAATGTGCGTGCGATCATGCAACGGCCTGTAAACGAGGCCCATGACCAGCGCTTCAAGATGCAGGAAATGGAATCGGGCGCGTATTCAATGGGCAGCCCCTTGGATGCTGGCGCCTGGATTGCGGATATCACTGCGGAAGGTTCAGACCACAAACCGGTGCGTTTTGTGCAGCGCATATTCGTGAAGTGAGGTGAAAACCCGATGAACTGCTGCGCGATAGGCCCCGCACTTGACACCGCCACATTATTTGTGGGCGATCTGAAGCCTTGGGTCACCGTGAACAAGGATGGCAGCTTGACGCTTGACTTGGTTCTGCCTGACTTACGCCAACCGGAAAGCATGCCGATCATTGAAGGCGAACTGGAAAAGCTGCCCGGTATTTTGTCAGCACGCGTCAATCTCACCGGCAAGCGGCTGTTAGCCACCTGGAGCAACGCCGAGTTTAATCCGAACATCATTCTGGAAAGATTGCACGCGCTTGGCTTTATCGCCCGACCATTTGATCCCAGCATCTCCGGTTTCAATACGGATGACGCGGAAACGCGACGCTTGCTCCGTGCCGTTGCAGTCTCGGGTTTTGCCGCCGCCAACATCATGTTGCTTTCGGTTTCCGTCTGGTCCGGTGCCGAAGGCTCAACTCGCGACCTGTTCCACTGGATATCTGCCGCCATTGCGCTGCCCACAGTTGCCTATGCTGGGAGACCCTTCTTCAGAAGTGCGGTTCGTGCGTTGTCATCGGGCCAGTTTAACATGGATGTACCCATATCGCTGGCCGTCTGCCTTGCAGCATTGATGAGCCTTTATGAAACATTCAATCATGGTGAGGTTGCGTATTTTGATGCGTCCGTAACCCTTTTGTTTTTCCTGCTCACAGGACGTTTTCTCGACCATCTCATGCGTGCACGTGCAAGATCGGCAGTCTCTCAGCTTCTTTCACTTGCTGCTTCCAGCGCCATGATCATGGATGAAAGTGGTACGTCACGCCTCATTGCCGCAAACGCTTTGCAGCCAGGCATGAAAATGCTGGTCGCGGCCGGCGAGCGCTTTGCCGCCGATGGAACTGTTGCGTCAGGCATGAGCGAAATTGATCGTTCACTTGTGACCGGTGAAAGCAATCCGCAAACTGTGGCCTGTGGCGGGGAAGTTCATGCCGGCATGCTAAATTTAACGGGACCATTGTTAGTAACTGTGAAGGCCGCTGGGCAAGATACTTTCCTTGCAGAAATTATCAGGTTGATGGCTGCTGCCGAGCAAAGCCGGTCGCGCTTTGTACAAATTGCTGACAGGTTAGCCCGCATTTATTCACCTGCAGTTCACATCCTTGCTGGCCTTACACTTGCAAGCTGGTTGATTTGGACAGGGGGTGACTGGCACACCTCGCTGATGACCGCAATTGCTGTCCTCATCATCACATGCCCCTGTGCCCTGGGCCTTGCCGTGCCAGCTGTTCAAACGGTGGCAAGCGGTGTTCTTTTTCGAAATGGCGTGATGATCAGGGATGGCGCCGCGCTGGAGAAACTGAGCGCTATTGACACGGTTGTTTTTGACAAGACAGGAACCCTTACGCGTGGCAACCTGCGGGTTTCCAACGGTTCAATTATTTCGCCCCGTGATGTGGCATTGGCTGCAGGTCTTGCGCAGGCGAGTCGGCACCCGCTTTCAAGGTCCATTTGCGACGCAGCCATAGCGCTTGATATTGCGCCATTGAAGGTCGAAGCCGTGGAAGAAATTCCGGGCTATGGCCTGGTTGGGCGCTTTGAGGGCGGCGAAGTAAAATTGGGCTCCCGGCGTTGGTGCGGCGTGGAAGACGATAGTTTGCAAGGCTTGCCCGAATTTGTACTGGCTGAGGGAGTTCAAGCGCCTGTCCATTTTACTTTTGAGGATGATCTTCGCAGTGATGCGGTTGACGTCATCGCCACACTTAAGATGCGGGGCCTTGGCGTTGAGATTTTGTCCGGCGATCGTGAAGCAGCTGTCAGGCAGACAGCTCAACGGCTTGGGATTGAGCATTGGCAAGCCAATGTTACGCCGCAGTACAAGCTTGATTATGTCCAGTCCTTGCGCGACAAGGGCAGGAAAGTAATGATGGTGGGGGATGGATTGAATGACGCGCCAGCCTTGGCGGCGGGGTTTACGTCGATGGCACCCTCATCTGCCAGTGATGTGGGGCGCACCGCCGCTGATACGGTTTTCATGGGTGAAAGTCTCACGCCAGTCATCGTCGCGCACCAGGTTGCAATTGCGACACAACAGATATCAATTCAGAACTTTGCATTAGCTGTAGGCTATAATGGGTTGGCCGTTCCACTTGCCATGTTGGGATTTGCCTCTCCGTTGGTTGCCGCCATCGCGATGTCCACATCTTCGATCATCGTAATCGCCAATTCCTTGCGGCTGGGATTTATCTTTCGACGCAAAAAGACGAGAATTGAAGCCACCTACAAAGACGTTGGAACCGTCCAAATGGAACGGAGTTTCGCATGACAATTCTGCTATTCCTGATCCCTGCCGCGCTCGCCTTAGGGGCAACTGGCCTTGCCGCATTCATGTGGAGTTTGCGCAACGGACAGTTTGAAGACCTCGATGGCGCAGCGAGCCGAATCTTGATCGAAGAGGACCGGCCCAAACGGTCTAGGCCAGCGGAATAACACTCACAATCCGAAACGTGTTCATATCCTCGTCATGTTCGCGAATGGAAACATATTCACCTGAAACGAGGGCATGATCACCGAAACGATAGCCTGCCTCGTCATCATTGACGTCGCCATGAATGTCGTAGTGAAAGGCCCATGAACCGCCCGGCTTGCGGACAAGATGGCCAATTTCATCGGCTGATCCTTCCCAGAAACGCTTGACGCGGCATTTGTCACGATTGAGGTGCCAGCTTTCAGCGTCGATATGCCCGCGCTCATCAAGGGGTGCGACGAATTCATATCCGTGCCGCGCACTTCCTTGCGGAAATTCGTGACTTCGAGCCATTTCCAACCTGATCTTGCTCATTGCCATGATCGTTGTTCCGTCAATGTGACATCATTACAGGAATTGTCGCATGCTCGAGAACATAGCGCGTCGCACCACCAAACACAAATTCACGCATGCGCGAGTGGCCATATGCGCCCATAACCAACAGGTCTGCCCCCAGATCGCTAGCCCGCATCAATAAGGCTTCGCCTGCGTTGCGCCCGTTAGTCATCATAGGTTCAGCCACTGTCTTGATGTTGTGACGTGAAAGGGTTGCCGCCTCTTCCGCCCCCGGAACCTCGCCGGCATCTCCGGGTTGGGCGTAGGGATCAACCCAAACTACGCGAGTTTCCTTGACTGCGCGCAGTAAAGGCAGCGCATCAAACATGGCGCGCACGGATTCCTTTGTGCCATTGGCGCCGACAATTGCCTTTTCTGATATGCCTTCACCGCGTGGCGCAAAACGTCCTGTGCGGGGGATAATCAACACCGGCCGCCCCGACTCCAAGATCAGCCGTTCAACGAGGTCGCGCTCAACGCTGGCTTCCGAATCTCCGCCAATTTGACTGGTGATGATAAGGTCTGCAGTATGCCCGCTTAAAATCGCACTTTCCGCAATGTCGGGATAGAGAGAGTCTATGCTGCGCCATTCAGAACTTATGCCTTCCTGCTTCATGCGCGTTTCAAAACTGCTTTGAGTGGCTTTGCAGTTTGACTTGAACAGATCCCGGTAGCCTTCAAAAACAATCGGCGTTGCCAGCATGCCAACGTCTGAATAGATCTTTGCTGCCGGGAGGACATATAGCCCAATGAGGTGGGCCTGCTGCTGGCGCGCAATGGCGCTGGCAGCATCGAGCAGTTGCCGGGTCTGTGCCAGATCATTCATCAATACCATTATTGTTTTGTATGACATCTCAGGTTCCTTTTGGTTGATAGGCTAAGCGACAGAACGCAGTTTGCAGGTACAGCGAGGCAGGTATTCCCTTATATGCTTATAGATATAATCATTCGATTGGCGGATGTAATCACGCATGATTTCGTCGGTCACACAGTGGCGCAACGCAGGGCTGAATTCTTTCCGAAGGTTCCCCATCGCCGTAGCGGGAGCTATTATCAAAAGATTCTCGAATTCATTGTTATCATAGGCTAATTCAATGCGTCCGGTAAGCCTTGCAAGAAACTGCTGTTTACGTTGTGCGGGTGGATCAGTCTTTGGTTCAATTGAATGCGTTGCCAAACGCGGATCATGGAAATCACCGTTTGGAAGCTGATGGACGCCCTTGCTGCTTGAACTCGACAGCAGAATCCTTGCTTGGTAGCCATCGGCTACAACAATCCACGTGCGGTTCTCTTTCAACGTAAGCATTTCTGTGGTCCATCCGAAATGGTTCACGGCCCAAACCAGCTTCGCCCCACGTATTGGGCAGCATGGATTTTGGTCAACTTGCTCATTTGTTCTGATTACTGCATTGATATCGATCAACAATTAGAAGATTCTTGGCTTTGATTGGCTTGGCCCTGTGTCAAAAAATATACTTCTTTCAGGTACTTAATGGAGTATTGTTGAAACATGCCAGTCGAAGAACAAATTCTCCAAACGGTTTATGACACTTCTCCCGAGGCGATCATTGTGATCGATGAAAAGGGCATTATTCGCTCCTTCAACAAAACAGCAGAGAAGCTTTTTCATTATTCTTCCGAGGAAGCTGTCGGACAAAATGTGAAACTGCTGATGCCGCCCTATTTTGCGGAACACCATGATGGCTATCTTGAACGTTACCGGCGGACTGGTGAACGCCACATTATTGGCATTGGCCGGATTGTAACCGGTCAGCGCAAAGACGGTTCAACTTTTCCGTTGGAGCTTGCGATTGGCGAGGCCAAGACTGATGGCGGCAGACTCTTCACCGGCTTTATCCGTGATCTCACGGAGCGCCAGCAGTTTGAACAGCGGGTGCATGAATTGCAGGAAGAACTGATCCACGCGTCGCGCCTGGCAAGTCTTGGGGAAATCACGTCAATGGTTGCCCATGAAGTAAACCAGCCGCTGTCTGCATCAGGCACCTACCTTGAAGTGGCGCGCGAGTTGATTATTTCTGAGCGTTTAGAAGACCGGGCCAAGGGACTTAAGGCTATTGACCAAGCAGCAGCACAAATTAAACGGGTTGGCGACACGGTGCGCCGCATAAGGGAATTTGCCCGCAAAAAAACCCCTGAGAAAGCGTTGGAAGATATCAATCGCATTATTGAGGAAGCTAACGCAATCGCTGCTGTCGGTTCCAAAGCAAAGAACATTCGTACCACGTTTGATCTTTCACCGGCGCGTCCAAAAGCAATAGTTGACCGCATTCAAATTCAACAAGTGATCATGAATCTCGTGCGCAATGCAATTGAGGCCTTGACAGGTCATGATCGGCGCGAGCTTGTTTTGCTATCGCATATGACCGCCGCAGGCGAGGTGGAAATATGTGTGCTTGATTCAGGCCCCGGAATTTCCGAAGCTATTGAAAAGAAGCTTTTCACGCCTTTCATGACCACAAAAAAAGATGGTACAGGGCTGGGATTGGCAATCTGTCGAACGATCGTGGAAGCCCATGGTGGCAAGCTTTGGTATGAGAGAAGTGAGTTGGGTGGAGCCGCTTTCAGGTTTGTCCTTCCAGCCATGCCTTCAGGAAATGTGAACTCAAATGCCAACCCCTGAATTTGTCCATGTCATTGACGATGATGAAGGCGTGAGACTTAGTTTATGTGCGCTGCTTGGTTCCATGAACTACGAAGCTGTTCCGCACGCCTCAAGCGAGGAGTTTCTCGCGCGTTTTAGCTACGATACCGCCTTGTGCGTTGTGGCTGACTTGCAGTTGCCAGGCATGGGCGGCTTGGACCTCCAGTCGCACTTGCTCTCCAGAGCCATCGATCTGCCCTTTATCGTGATCACTGGCTACGGCGATGTGCCAAGTGCAGTCCGCGCGCTGAAGTCGGGTGCGACTGATTTTATTGAGAAACCGATTGAAGGAAAGTTGTTTTTGACTGCAGTTGAAAAAGCTGCTCTTGCCCGGCGCGCGGAGAAACTAAAATCCGACTCGGAAAACCTGGCGAAAGACAGGATTTTGGCTCTCACGCCACGGGAGCTTGATGTCTTGCGCCATCTTGTGGCCGGCAATCCAAACAAGATTATTGCCTATGAACTGAGCATTAGCCCAAGAACCGTGGAAAATCACCGCGCCAGACTAATGGATAAAATGCAGGCGGATAGCGTAGCTGAATTGGTACGCATGGCATTGCTCGGCGGCCTTGAAGCTGCAGCTGCTGCCAACCACGACCAAGGCTGAGTAGGTGTTTTCCCTCTCTAGCAATTGGTTTGGCGCCGCCGGATAGTGGATGGTTAGTGGACAGGACCTGTTGAACTTTGAATGACTTCGCCCATGGCCAAACCAAACATATTTATCATCGACGATGATGAAGGAGTGCGGGATTCACTGGATGCCTACCTGTCGCTGAAGGGAATGAATGTTACGGTGTTCAGTTCGGCGCAACATGTCTTGGACCATGGAGGTCATGCGCCAGAACTTCTGATTATGGACGTCAATATGCCGGATATTGATGGATTTATGCTGTTGGAAATGCTGCGACACCGAGGCAATGGGGCCCCAGCAGTTTTCATCAGTGGTCTCGGCGATGGCGAAATGCGTCAGCGCGCAGCCCGCATGGGCGTGGCTGCATTTTTTGACAAGCCAGTCGACCCAACACGCCTCTTTGCCTCCCTTACCAATCTGCTGACAAAATCACGCAATCTCGGGATTGAGTAAAAATACTCAGGGTATTTTCCCCGACTAGTTCACGGCACTAAAGCCGTGCTTCATATTCATACGGCAAAAGCAACCGCATCTTCTTAAACAGAAGTGAGATTAAAACCATGATCCGCGTACTTGATTGCAAGTCCTTCTCCAGTGATGACGTTAGAACGACTGCCACAGTTCTCCGCCATTTGCTTGGCGGCGTATCTCCCTCGGCGCTGAATCCCCACGAAAAGTTGCATTTGGAAAATGTTCATTGGACGACCCGAACATTTGAAAAAGGCAGCACGCTGATTTCCCAGTCGGAAAGCCGGAACGTGATTTCTGTTGTTCTGTCGGGATGGGCTTTCCGGTTTCAAAACCTGCCGGATGGCAAACGCCAAATTTTCGATTTCGTATTTGCTGGGGCAATCGTCGGTTTCGGGGCTGGTGACGTGAACTACTATGGCGTTGAGGCTGCAACCAAATGCACCGTTGCAACGCTGCCCAAGGCCCAATTTAGGCGCCTGCTTATGGGATGCCCAACGTTGGCTGTGCGCGTGGCAGAGCAAGTTGCCGAAAGCGAAATGCGCGCCTATGAGCATATGACAAGCCTTGGCCGGCGCAGTGCACGTGAGCGTGTTGCCGCTCTCATCGTAGAGTTGATGTCGCGTACCAGATTTGCAAACTCCACCATGAGTGAAGATACGTTGGAGCTGCCGGTCTCGCAAATTATGATTGGTGACGCGTTGGGGCTCTCCAATGAACATGTCTGCCGAACGTTGGGGAAACTGGTCAATGCCGGTATTATCGAACTTGGCCGCCATGCCTTGCGCGTGTTAAATCCCTTGGCCGTGGCCCAGGAAGCCGGGTTGGATTTTGATCATATCCCGTGCATTATGATCCCTGAAGTTCGCGCCGCCTAGTGATACGTCCACGCAGAACATGATTGCATCAAGGTGGAACATTAAGCCTGCAAAACATTTGCCTTGAGCCTAAAGTTGCTGTTGATATGGGCGGCGCCCCAAGTTTCAACAGGAGAATTTTGCCATGCAATCCACCGCCAGCCTTGCCGCGCGCGTCTGTGTTCCGGGCGTTGGCCCCTGTGTTGCGCGTGTTGAGGGTGAACGGCTGATCGACATCACATCCAGTTTCCCCACCATGCGCGATCTTTGTGAGGCCGCAAATCCGGCCGTTGCATTGCGTGAGGCAAAAGGCAAAGATATTGGTTCTTTGGCCGATGCGGTTTCCAACGCGGCAGTTCTCAAGCGCGATAGTTCAGAGCCCTGGTTATTGACGCCTATCGATTTGCAAGCCATCAAGGCGGCGGGCGTCACCTTTGTCGTCTCGATGATTGAACGGGTAATTGAAGAGCGCGCCCGCGGCGATGCCAGCGCCGCCGCAGAAATAAGACGGCATATCCGTGAACTCGTTGGTGATGATTTGCGCAAGCTCAAGCCCGGCTCGAAGGAAGCGCAAGCGCTCAAGGAAACACTGATGAAGGCGGGTGCGTGGAGCCAATATCTTGAGGTCGGCATTGGTCCTGATGCGGAAATTTTCACCAAATCGCAACCCCTGTCAGCGGTGGGAACGATGATGGATGTGGGCATTCACCCTAAATCCGATTGGAACAATCCGGAGCCGGAAGTGGTGCTGGTGGTTTCATCGAAGGCTGCAATTGTTGGCGCCACGCTTGGCAATGATGTGAACTTGCGCGATGTCGAAGGCCGTTCTGCCTTGTTGCTTGGCAAGGCGAAAGATAACAATGCCACGGCGGCTGTCGGTCCCTATATCAGGTTCTTTGACGAGGGTTTTGATCTTGATACGGTGCGCAGCATGAAGGTTTCCCTCGAAGTGCGGGGGCTTGATGGCTACGTGTTGAACGGGCATTCGTCAATTTCAGAAATCAGCCGCGATCCGGCAGACATCGTGGCGCAAGCCATCAACGCCCATCACTCCTATCCCGATGGGCTGGTGCTTTATCTCGGCACGATGTTTGCGCCAAGCGACGACCGTGAGCACAAGGGCAGGGGATTTACCCACAAGACAGGCGATATTGTAACAGTGTCATCGCCTGAACTCGGCGCTTTGGTAAACCGCGTGGTGCCGACTGACCAAACCGAGCCTTGGCAAATAGGAGCGCGCGAGCTCATGGGCAATCTTGCCAGGCGAAACCTGATCTAGGTTGCCGGACCAAGATTTGACAGCGTTATAAATCGGGCGGTAGAAATTCCCCCTCAGCCAAGGAGACTGCAATGAACAAGCCCCATGATCCCGCTTCGGCACAAAATTCCGCACTTGCCCGCATGCAGCAGTTCATGTCGCCATCTCCGGTGCCATCAATTTCAACTGAGCTGCTTTCAACAGCCGATGGGGAACTCAACCGCGAACTCAACAGGTTCCTGTTTGAACCTGCGTCCAATCCCAATCTTCTCACGGGCAAAAAAATAGCGATTTGCTGCACCAACGGCGTTGAGGAAGTGGAAATCCTGGGGTCAATCCGCTGGCTTACGGAGCATGGCGCCACGGTGCACATCGTTGCGCCAAGGGTTGGCGAATTTCCGGCGAGCCTTGGCCTGCGCTTTCCGGCCATTGCTGCCACCCATGTGCTGTCGGTTCGCCTTATGGAAAATGCGGGCTGGCTAAAAATTGACCGCTACTTGGACGAGGCAAGGGTCGCTGACTATGATGCGATGATCCTGCCGGGTGGAAGCTGGAACCCGGATTTCCTGCGTGCCGACAAGCACGCGCAGGACTTTACGCGCGACATGCATGCGGCGGGAAAGCCGACATGCGGCATTTGCCATGGCCCGTGGGTGATGGTGAGTGCGCGGATGCTGAAAGGAAAAAAGGCAACGGCAGTTTGGAACATCCAGATTGATCTCGAAAATGCCGGCGCCACGGTGATTGACGAGCCGTGTGTTGTTGACGGCAACCTGATTACGGCGCGCTTTCCTTATGATTTGCCACGCATGATTGCTGCCATGGTAAAGCAGTTGGTTGCTGCCTGATTCACATAAGGCCTGGGCCGTTCAGGACATCCTGCGTGCTGCGCCAGGCCGTTTCAAGATGATCGCGCATCGCCTTGCTGGACTTGCTTGGGCTTCCCGTTTTTAGCGCTTCGATGATATTGCGGTGGTGGTTAAGGGTGGCTTCACCTTCGCCTTTGCGCGGCACCATCATGTGGCGGCAACGGTCCAATTGCGCCTTCGAAATTTCAATGGCGCGCCACAACCTGGGCAGATTGCTGATCTCGGCTATATAGCGGTGAAAATCATCGTCGCGCTCGATTGCCTCCACGTATTTTTTGCGCTGCAATGCGCGGCCATGCAGCAGGAGGATATCCTCCAGCCGGTCGGCGTGGGTTTGCGTCATGTTTCTTGCCGCCTGCGCCGCACTTTCAGCTTCAAGGGCGCGGCGAATGAGAAAAGCTTCTTCAATCGCCTTGTTGTCCATGCGGGCTGCACGGGTTGCTGATTGCGCCACAACTTCAACCAGGTTTTCGTCGCTCAATTTCTTCACGGCCTCGCGCACGGGAGTTCGCGAAACGTTCAGCTCCGCGGCAATTGCCTTCTCATCAATAACGCTTCCGGGTTTAATCGCACCCGTCAGGATCATGCGGCGCACCAGCGGATAGATCTGGTCGCGCATAGAGCGCGAACGGTCAAGCCTGGATTTTGAAAGCGTGGTAGGCATTCTGACATACTAATATAACAGTTGTGGACAGCAAGTCCAAACTTTGTCTATGATGGCAGCAACGATAAAAAATCTATGGGAGTGCCTATGGCTGCGGCGAACAGTTTTCCAAAACTCCACAACGCGATGTGGCCGGGCCTTGTCGGCAAGGGCCCGGATTCAGAGCCGCCAATTGATCTTGATACGATGATTGGCCTCACCGCCAAGGCCCAGGTTAATGGCGTAAAGTTTGACGGCATTGATATTTTTCTCTCGCTTCCGCATACGCCCATTGATGCAGGCGATGATGACATCAAGGCGCTGGCTGACAAGGCATCCAGCCATGGGTTGAAGATCGGTTCCTGTGTAGCGCCGGTTTGGCCGCCCGTGGGCGGCGGTTCGGCAATGGGCACCGCCGATGAACGCAAGCAATTTGTGGCAATGGTTGAGAAGGCCTGCAAAATCGGCAAGAAGTTGCGCGACCTTGGCGTTCGGCCTTCCGGCATTATCCGTATTGACTCCGCCTGTGGCGTTGCGGATTGGGCGAAAGATCCCGTCGGCAACACCAAGCTTATTGCGCAGACGTTCCGCCAGGCCTGCGATGTCGCCGAGGCAAACGGTGAACGGCTTGCGGCGGAAGGTGAAATTTGCTGGGGCGGCATGCATTCATGGAAAGCCATGCTTGATACGCTGGAGCAAACTGATCGGCCCAAAACTTTGGGTTTTCAGGCCGATATGGCGCACACACTGCTCTACACAATGGGTAACAATGCACCTGAAGCGCGCCTGCTGTCGGAAGATTATGACTGGAAAAGCCGCGACACGCTAAAAGTGGCCTTGAAAAAATTGACCGATGCGCTGCGGCCATGGACGACAGATTTCCACGTGGCGCAGAATGATGCGACGGTAAAAGGCAGCGGCAGCCACGATAAAACCGGCAAGCATTGCATGGCGACCGATCCCAATGGCAAACTCGATATCGCCCATGATGCGGGTTACTGGCTGCGTGATGGTAATGGAAAACTGACCAAGGCTTTTCCCCATATCTGCTGGGATGGCTGCATGTTCAGCAATGAAACCATGATGAAGCAGCAAACCTGGAATGACATTCTTGCCGCCATGATCAAGGTGCGCGATGCCCACGGCTGGGTGGCCTGACATGGCGAAGAAACCGCTGAATGTGGGAATGGTGGGTTATGGCTTCATGGGGCGGACGCATTCCAATGCCTTCTCACAGGTCAGCCATTTTTTTGATGTGCCGTTTCGCCCGGTGTTGAAAGCCATCTGCGCACGGGATGGGGCCAAGGCGAAAGCATTTGCCGAGCAGTGGGGCTATGAATTGTCGGAAACTGACTGGCGCAAGCTGATCGAGCGCAAGGACATTGACGTTATCGATATCGCCAGCCCGAATGACACGCACATGGAAATTGCCATTGCTGCGGCAAAAGCTGGCAAGATGGTGATGTGCGAAAAGCCGCTTGGCCGCAATGCCAATGAATCGCAGCAAATGGTGTCCGCCGTCGAAAAAGCCAAAGTGCCGAACATGGTTTGGTATAATTACCGCCGTGTTCCCGCCGTCACGCTTGCCAAGCAGCTGATCGACGAAGGAAAGCTGGGCAAGATTTTTCATTACCGTGCCAAGTTCCTGCAGGACTGGACGATTTCAAAAGATCTGCCGCAAGGCGGTCAAGGCCTTTGGCGTCTTGATGTTGGCGTGGCGGGAAGTGGCGTTACCGGAGATTTGCTGGCACATTGCATTGATACGGCGATGTGGCTCAATGGCGGAATTGAGAAGGTTTCCGGCATGACCGAAACCTTCATCAAGGAGCGTCATCACAATATTACGGGAAAGACGGAAAAAGTTGGCATTGATGATGCCAGCCTGTTCCTCGCACGTTTTGATAATGGTTCGCTTGCAAGCTTCGAGGCCACGCGTTATGCGAGGGGACACAAAGCGCTCTACACATTCGAGATCAATGGCGAAAATGCATCAATCGCCTGGGATCTGCACGACCTCCACCGCCTGCAATATTTTGATCACCGCGATGAAAGCCGCACACGGGGCTGGCGCTCGCTGCACATAACTGATGGCGACCATCCCTATATGGACAAGTGGTGGGTGCCCGGTTTGCAAATCGGCTACGAGCACACTTTCATTCACCAGGTTGCGGATTTTTTGGGCGGCGTTGGTTCAGGCGAGCCTGCGGCTCCAACCTTCCGCGAAGCGCTGGCCACAGACCTCGTTACAGATGCGGTGCTGAAATCGGCGCGCACCGGACAATGGGAGAATGCAAAAGGCTAATAATTAGGCAGCAATGCCTGAGGCGCTGGGCTGGTCTGCAAATATTTAAACCGGACGCTGATAGGCGTCTTGCAAATTAAGAGGGACACGATAGTCTCTTGGAAAAATACAGCCCGCAAGGGCGGACAGGGATTGGGAATGACAGGAAACGGCCAGCCCGCATTGCGTTTGTCAGGGATTTCAAAATCCTACGGCAACGTTCGCGCGCTTGAGAATCTTTCGTTCGATGTGGCAGCGGGACGTTTTTTTGTCCTGTTTGGGCCAAGCTCGGTTGGCAAAACAACGGCACTTCGCACCATCGCAGGCTTGGTTCGACCTGACACTGGCCGACTGGAAATCAGCGGCAGGGATTTCACCCACCTGCCGATTAATGGCCGTGGCGTTTCGATGGTTTTCCAATCTTTCGCGCTCTATCCGCATCTCACAGTATTCGAGAATTTGGCTTACCCCTTGCGTGAAGAAAAAGTCGCTGCCGCCGAAATTGCAAAGCGCGTCAACGAAACGGCTGGGATGCTGAAGCTGTCGCACCGGCTGGAACGCAAGCCCAACACGCTGTCCGGTGGCGAGCAGCAACGCGTTGCGCTGGGCCGCTCTCTTATCCGGCATCCCAAAATTCTTCTCCTTGATGAGCCGCTCACCAACCTTGATGCGAAACTTCGCCACGACATGCGCGCCGAGTTGAAGCGCCTGCATCGCCAGTTTGGCATGACGATTGTCTATGCAACACCGGACGAGCTTGAAGCCCTTTCGATGGGGGAGGAAATCGCCGTGATGCGTGATGGCGCGGTGGTGCAGCGTGGCACGCCGGAAGAACTTTACGAGCGCCCGATCAACACCTACGTGGCGGGAAAAATCGGCTCGCCGCACATGAATATGGTCAAAGCGACGGTGGCCAAAGATGCAAAGTCATTTGATACGCCGCTTGGCAAGATGATCCCTGCGCGGCCACGAAAAACAGCTGCGGCGGGTGAAGCCGCCCTGATCGGCATCAGGCCAAATGATATCCGCCTGGCGGGAAAAGGCGAGAAGGCCATCGCCTCAAAAGTTCATTTGCTTGAACCCTTGGGCGATATCACCATCGTATCTGTAGAGGCGGGCAGTGAAATGCTACGCCTGGTGCTTCCCGAAGCAAAGGCAACTTCAATCAAGGTGGGTGATCCTGCCGCGATCATCATCAATCCAAACGATATTCACATCTTCCGCGCCGCAAGCGGGCAGGTCATGACCTGACGCCGAAGGACTGAAGCAAACCGGTTAACAATGGGAGAAAACCTAAGATGACCATAGTGACGAAGATGAAAGGGCTTGCCACGGCATTTAGCTTCGCTGCCCTTATGTCGGTTGGGGGCGCATCGCTCGCTTCCGCCGAAGACGTGACACTGACCATGGCGGTGCCGGATTGGCCGCCAACGCGCATCATGAAGAAGATGTTCGACGAGCAATACAAGTCGAAGACGGGAAACAACGTCAAGCTCGAAGTCGACTTTATTCCCTGGCCGGATTTCTACACCCGCGTCAACGCTTCGCTCACCTCCGGCGAGCAGAAGTACAATTTCGCGGTGTCGGATTCGCAATGGCTCGGCGCCTTTGTGGAAGGCGGTTACTTCCGCAAGATCAACGATCTTATCGACGCCGATCCGGAACTGAAGGCGACGATGGACGGGATGCATCCCGCGCCGCTCAACGCCTATTCCACCTATCCGAACTCGACGCCGAACTACTATGGTTTCCCGCAGTTCCCCGACGTTCTGGTGAATTATCGCGCGCTCCGACGTCCTGTGCAACGAAGAAGAGCAGAAGAACTTCCATGGCGAAGTTCAACAAGAAGCTTCCCTGCACCGGTGAAGAACTCGACGACATGAGCTGGACAGATTTTGAGAATGTTGGAAAATTCTTCCAACGCAAAAAGGGTGAAATGCTTGCTGGCAAGCCTGCCGACGATGATTTCTATGGCATCGCCTTCCAGGCCGGCAAAGGCTATGACTTCTCGTCCATGCAGATCAACGGCTTCATCTGGCAGAAGGGTGGCAGCACCTGGGATGAAACCAAGCAGCCAACAGGCCAGGCCGAAGGTGTCGTAAACTCGCCAGAAGCTATCGCGGGCCTGGAACAATATCTGAGCCTGATCCAATACATGCCACCGGTTGCCAAAACCGGCACCATGGACATCTTCAAGTCGGACGAATTGTTCCGCGAAGGCAAAGTGGCGATGAACATCGACTGGATTGGTCTTGGGTGAAGCCTCGCTCGATCCAAAAACCTCCAAGGTTTCTGATAAGCTTGTCTTCGGCCTGGCTCCTGGAACCACAGGTGCCGGATGGCAAGCTCATCCGCTGGTCGAACATCGGCGGTCAGCCATTTGTGCTAACGACGTGGACCACCGAGACCCAGATCAAGGAAGCGGTTGGCTTTGTGAAGTGGTGGCTCTCGCCTGAGATCCAGCATCAGTTCGCGGCCGGCGGTGGCCAGTCCGCCATCAAGGCGGTTTACGAGGATCCAAAATATGTGACCTATCGTCCGTGGAACCGGGCCTGGGCCGCGTCGCTCGATTGGCAGAAGGACGTATGGCACGTGCCACAGTTCTTTGACCTCCTCACCCAGCAGCAGGATCAGTTTGATCTTGCCATCACGGGCAAGCAGGATGCCAAGACAACCCTCGACAACATTGCCAAGTATCAGCAGAATCTTCTGTCTGAGGCTGGCCTGATCACGAAGTAATACCTCGACAAGTCTGGGGCGCGCGTAGCTTGTATGCGCGCGTCTCTTCTATTTCCTTTGCAATGAGAAGCTGATTTTTAATGACCATGACGGCAACACAGCAGCAGACGCCCGGATTCTTGAACGTGGCGGCAGACAACTGGAAACTTGCCATTGCCGTTGGTCTGATTGTTTCCATTATCGCCGGTTCCGTGCTGCCCCCTGCGGCTTCATTCTGGGTGATTGGCGCCATGGTGGCCATGGTCGCTGCCAGTTTTGTGGTCAACGCCTTCCGCAAGCACTACTATGGCGGACTGCTGGTATCGCCCGCAATCGCCGTGCTGTTTGTCATGAATATTTTTCCCCTGCTGTGGTCCTTGGGGCTTTCGTTTTTCGCCTATCAGAGCAGCCAGCAGACCATGCGCTTCGTGGGCCTCAGCAATTATTCGAAGCTGCTGACCGATGATTTGAAAGCGCCGGAGCTTTGGGCCAACCTGACCAACACGGCCATGTTTACCGTGCTCACGGTGTCGTGCCAGATGGTTGTCGGATTTCTGCTCGCGGTCATGTTTGCCAAACAATTTCCCTTACGGCGCTATCTCCTGATCCTGGTGCTCACGCCGATGATGCTGTCGGTGGTCGCCGTCGGCGTGTTCTTCTCCTACTACTACGACCCCACCTTTGGTTTGATCAGCCAAATGGTCAAGTCATGGAATGGCGAACAGTTTATCCTGTTTTCCAACAAGACCGGCGCTGTTGCGGGCATTGTGTTCGCTGATGCCTGGATGTGGTCACCCTTTGTCATGCTGCTTGTGCTGGCGGGCCTCGTGTCGGTTCCCAAGTATCTTTATGAGGCAGCCTCGATTGACCGCGTGGGCTCATGGCGGCGCTTCTGGACCATCACCTTCCCCTATATCCGCGGGCTGCTCATGCTGGCGCTGCTGTTCCGCACCATTGAGGCCTTCAAGATGGCCGATCTCGTCATTCTGCTCACCAAGGGCGGCAATGACACGATGACGATTTCCTACCACGTGATCCGCATCGCCAACGAGCAGAACAAGACCAGCGAGGGCGCAGCCCTCTCTTATCTCCTGCTCTTTGTGGTGATCGTGCTTACCAATCTCTATCTCTACATCGCCAACCGCCGCAGCCAGGAAAACTGATCAATGGCCACTTCAACCACGTTCTGGGAAAAACTCGGCTTTCGAAAGGCGTCCGGCGTCAGTGAAGCGGGATGGGGTCAAACGCTGTTTGCCGGCATTATCAGCCTCATCTATTTCCTGCCCGTGCTGCTTATCATCATCACATCGTTCAAATTGCAGACCGAGGCGCTTGCCGTTCCGCCCAAATTCTTCCCGACAACCTTCTTTGGCCTGATCCCTGAAGCCTATGTCTTCACGCCGACCCTTGAGAATTTTACCTCGGTGTTTTCGCGCGCCTTTACCACCGGCGGTGCCGCTGAAAGCACCGGCTTTGACCGCTTCTTCTTCAACTCCATGTTTATCGCCGGCTCGTCCGTTCTGTTGGCCCTCGTCATCGGAACCCTCGCCGCCTATGGCTTCTCGCGTTATCCGCTGAAGGGCAATGACACCTATCTGTTTATCATCCTCACCACCCGCATGCTGCCCGCCATTGTGGTCATTATTCCGATCATCCTGATGTTCCGCATCGCCGGGCTCTCCGGATCCTATCTCGGCATCATTTTCCTCTACACCGCCTTCAACCTCCCTTTCACCATCTGGATGATGAAGAGCTTCTTTGATGAGCTCTCGCTGGATGTTGAAGATGCAGCCCGCATTGATGGCTCATCGGAGCTGCGGGTGTTCTTCAAGGTGTGCCTGCCGCAAGTGATCGCCGGTCTTGCCGCAACTTTCGTATTCGGCCTTATTCTCACATGGAACGAGTTCCTCTTTGCGCTGCTTCTGACTGGCGTTGATACCCGCACCGTACCCGTTGCCATGAACCAGGCCGTGGCCGGTGGCGGCATCGGCGTGCTGTGGGGCTTATTGGCGGCCATCGAAACCTTGTTCCTTATCCCTGTATTCCTTGTCACGTTCTTCCTGCAAAACCATCTGCTGCGTGGCGTCACCTTCGGAACCGTAAAGCGCTGACATGTCGACAATTGAAGTCAAGAAAATTACCAAGAAATACGGCGAGTTTGTTGCTGTCAATAATGCTGACCTGTCCGTGAAGGCAGGCGAAGTGGTGTGCCTTCTCGGCCCCTCCGGCTGCGGCAAAACCACCACGCTTCGCATGATCGCCGGATTGGAACGGGCCACGGAGGGCGACGTGATCATTGCGGGAAAGCGCATGAATGACCTGCCACCGGAAAAACGCGATATCGCCATGGTGTTCCAGTTCTATGCGCTTTATCCGGCGCTGAGTGTGGGTGACAACATTGCCATGCCGTTGCATTTTGAAAAACTTTCCAAGGAAGAGACAGATCGGCGCGTCAACAAGGTGGCCAAAATCCTGCATCTCACCGATGTGCTTGACCGCATGCCCGGCCAGGTGTCGGAAGGTGAAAAGCAACGCATCGCCGTTGCCCGCGCCATTGTGCGCGATCCCAACTGCTTCCTGTTTGATGAGCCGCTGTCACGGCTTGATGTGGAACTGCGCCATTCCATGCGCGGACAAATCAAGGAAGTTTTGTCCGGTCTTTCCAAAGCCACAGTGATCGTTACCCATGACCAGCTCGAAGCGCTCACCATGGCGGACCGTATTGCCATCATGCGGGACGGCATGATTGAGCAAGTGGGAACGCCCCATGAAGTGTTTGCCAAGCCCGCCAATGTGTTTGTCGCTAGCTTTATTGGCACACCGCAGATGAACCTGATGGAAGCGGACCTAAAATCCTTTGACAAGGGCGTGGCGTCCGTAACACTTGCAGGAAACAAGGTTGCCATCGCGGCCGACCCCGCCGTGTCGCAACTCAAGCCGTCAAAGGTCATGATCGGCATCCGGCCACGGGCCTTCACGGCAGAAAACACCGGCAGCCCAAGTACAATAAAAGCGCAAGCTGAACTTATTGAACCCATGGGAGCGGAGACCCTCATTCATGCCCGCACCGAAACCGGCGGCGACATTCGCGTGGTGGTGCAGCGCAACCAACGGGTTAAAATCGGTGAAATAATGCATCTTAAGCCAGATCCCAAACAAACCCATTTCTTTGGTGAAAATGGAAGAGCGGTGCGCACATGAGCGATCCAACAACGGGCATGACGGCAAAAAGCGCGTTGCGGCTCGAAATGTTTATCATTGGGCTGGGACTTCTCGCCCTCGTGCTGATTTTCCAGCCTTTCAGCATCACGGTTTTTGCCATTGGCAGCGGACTTGTCGTGCTGGCGGGCCTTGTCAATAACCTGTTGCCATTGGCCCAGCCCGGTGTTCCGGTACGATCGGTCGTGATTGTAGCCCTCGTCGTTGCCATGATTTTTTGCATTGTCTTGCTGGTGTCCATTTCAGCGGCACATCTCTACGGCGTTTTCTTCCTGAAGGCTCCCGATCCTAACACGGTGACGGGCAAGGCTGCATTGGCAGCGCTGCCTTTTTACAGGCAGGGCTTTGTCTGGTCGCTTGCTGTTGTGGCCGCCGGACTTGCGGCAATTATTACTTACATGAATAAGGCCAAAGCCTGATATGCGTTATGATGTTTCCGTTATCGGGCTCTATATTCTCGATGTGTTGGGGCGTCCGGTTACCAAGATACCGGACCGTGGCAATGTCGAGTTTATTGATGAGATTCGGCTCACAGTTGCCGGAACTGCAGGCGGCACGGTTGTTGATACGGCCAAGCTCGGTTTGAAAAGCCTTGCTGTGGGCGCCGTTGGTGATGACGAAAAAGCCGATTGGGTTTTGCTCACGCTGAACAAGCATGGCATCGACACAAGTGCCATGCAACGCATCCAGGGGGTCCCCACCTCTGCCACCATTCTCAATGTACGCCCGAATGGCGATCGGCCCGCGCTGCACGTACGCGGAGCTTCCGATCACTTCGATGTGCCGGCTTCCATGTACGATCAGGTTTTTGACGCGCCCATCATTCATCTTGGCGGCACGGGGCTTCTTAAAAAGCTGGATGGACCCGCGAGTGTGACGATTCTGAAAGAGGCCAAGAAACGTAGCTGCATTGTTACGTTCGATCTCATTGCGGCTAATGCCGAAACGGCAGCAATTGTGAAACCCCTGCTTCCCTTCATTGACTATTTCATGCCGTCAATCGAGGAAGCCAGAGATATGTCAGGCCAAGCCACGCCTGAAGACTGCGCCAGGTTCTATCTCGATCATGGCGCCCAATGCTGCGTATTCACGCTCGGCGGCGACGGCGCTTACTATGCCCACCGTGACGGGACGCGGATGAAATCGCCTGCCTACGCCATACAAATCATCGATACGACGGGTTGCGGCGATGCTTTTGATGCCGGCTTTATCGCCAGCCTGCATCATAAAATGGACACCGAAACCGCACTGCGTTTTGCGCAAGCTTCGGCGGGACTTGTGGCAACCGGACTGGGTTCTGATGCCGGTATCATTTCATTCGAGCAAACGATGGAAACCATGAAGCACTGGAAAATCAAATCATGAGATTTGCGGGCAAACGGGCTGTTGTTACCGGTGGCGCATCAGGCATTGGCGAGGCTGTTGCAAAAAGGATCGCGGCTGAAGGGGGGCGGGTTGCCGTCTGGGATGTGAATGGCGGCATCAAGGTTGATATATCCGACAATGCCTCCGTTGTTCGCGCGGCGGAAGAAACCGTGGAGAAAATCGGCGGCATCGATATCCTGGTGAATAGCGCAGGCATCACGGGGCCAACTGTTCCGCTGGCAGAATTTCCAATTGAGGGCTGGCAGCAGGTTATCAACATCAATCTCAATGGCGCTTTTTATTGCAACCGTGCCGTGGTGCCCTACATGGTGGCGCAAAATTACGGCCGCATCGTCAACATTGCCTCCATTGCCGGCAAGGAAGGCAACCCCAATGCCTCGGCCTACTCCGCGTCAAAGGCGGGCGTCATCGGCATGACCAAGTCGCTCGCCAAAGAACTTGCCAAATACAACATCACCGTCAACGCCATTACGCCTGCCGCCGTGCGCACGCCGATCTTTGACCAGATGCCGCAAACCCACATTGATTTCATGCTGTCAAAAATCCCGAAAGGGCGCTTCGGCACGGTGGATGAAATGGCCAGCATTATTTGCTGGCTGGCCAGCGAAGAGTGCTCGTTCTCGACCGGTGCCGTGTTTGATGTGTCAGGTGGCAGGGCGACTTATTAAAGCGCTGTATACCCGCCATCGATCATCAACACCTCACCACATACGAAATCCGAGGCGCTTGAGGCGAGATAGAGCACCATGTCCGCAACTTCCACCGGCTTGCCAAACCGGCCAAGGGGCGTTTTGGCTTTCATGGGATCACCTTTTTCAGGCTGGCCCCAGACCTTTTCTCCCATCGGTGTCATGATCACGTTGGGGCATATGGCATTGGATTGTATGTTATAGCGGGCCCATTCCGAAGTCATGGCCTTGGTCAGCATGTTAAGCCCGCCCTTTGACGCGCAATATGCAGCATGATCATCAATGGCAATGACGCCAGCCTGGGAAGACACGTTGATAATCTTGCCGGCCTTTTGCGCAATCATTTGCGGGGCGAGTTCGCGCGCCAACAGGAAAGGCGCACGCAAGTTCACGGCCAAGGTCGTGTCCCACTGATCGATCGTGGCCTCAACCAATGAACCCAAAAAAACGACGCCCGCATTGTTCACCAGAACGTCAACCGTGCCGAAATAATTTAACGCCGCACGGGCTGCTTTTACGGGACCATCGGGTGTGGCCAGGTCCGCCTCGATGACAAAGCATTTCTGCCCCAGAGCCGTTACGAGGTTTTGGATTTCGGCAAGTCCTGAAGGATCGCGCCCCACGGCTGCGATATCTGCGCCCGCGTCCGCCAGTACGCGGCAGATTTCAAAACCGATGCCCTTGCTGGCCCCCGTCACCAAGGCGCGTTTGCCGGCAAGGCTGAACCTGTCTATCCACTCGGCCATTGAATCTCTCCCATTTTCCGGCAATCATCCCCGTCAGAACACAAATGGTCAACTGGCCTTGGAGACACGCAAAGATGCAAAGAATGGCGCAAATTATCAAGCTGAAGCCGGAAGTCATTCCTGAATACAAACGCATTCACGCGGCCGTGTGGCCTGAAATCCTCAAAGCCATTTCCGATTCAAATATTCATAACTACACAATCTTCCTGCGCGAGCCTGAAAACATCCTGTTTGCCTATTGGGAATATCACGGCACGGATTTCAAGGCCGACATGGAGAAAATAAAAAACGCGCCGCGCATGCAGGAATGGTGGGATATCACGGATCCGATGCAAGTGCCTTTTGACACGCGCAAACCTGGAGACTGGTGGGCCGTCATGGAAGATGTTTTCCATACGGATTAAGTCTGGGGAAGTGCCCTCATCCGGCCTTCGGCCACCTTCTCCCATTCTTCGAACGGGCGAAGGCCCATCCATTTATCGCCTTCTCCCGTCGTTAGATGGGAGAAGGTGCCCGACAGGGCGGATGAGGGCTCTTACTTCTTCGCGAAGAAATTCTTTTCTACCGTCGCAAAGGCGCGCTGATAGACGTTTTCTTCGGTGTCCGGTATCAGGGTCAGATCATCATGGGGGCTGGCCACCCAATCTCCTGTCCACACACCGAACGTGGTGTTGTCTGACGTCACCGGCCACAGCCTGGGGCCTGACACGTAATTCATCCAGGGCAATTCACATTTGGTAATGCGGTAGGAGAATGACCGGGTGATGTCGCAGAGATGCAGCAGTTCCTCATTCAGATGGCCTTCGCCAAAATAGAAATCACGGATGCCCGACACCTTGTCGGCGCGGGCTTTTTTGAGCATGTGCATCTTGGTGATGTCGCTGTGCCAGGCGCCCATGCCGGCAAAATCGCGCATTTTTGCCCATACCTGATCGACAGGGCCCTTGATCACCCGCGACGTCCATGCCTTGTTGGGCGGCCAGGCCTTCCAGCGCACGCTGCCTGCGGGTTTCCCAATTTTTTCGCGCTTGATCTTGGCGCCCAAGGCTTTCAGCCCGGCGGCAAAGACATTCTTGGAGATGACCGCAACATATTTTCCTTTATCGCCCGGCGCTTCGTCGAACTGCGCTTCCCACTCCGCAAAGGTGGCATCACCATTGGTCACCGGCATCAGCCGCATGGTTGCGACATAGTTTTCTACCGGGAAGGCGGGCTTCTCAAAATTGTAGGTGAATGCGTAACGCGCATCGTCCAGCATCAGCAGGCGTTCGCGGATGTGGGTGCCTTCGACTGTGTGGAAGGAGCGCACGCAGCCCACGACATCGGCATCCAAGCCGCCCTCAATTTTTGAATCAACAATGCCTGCCGCCCATCCCGGCAAGCCATTGAAGTTGCGCACGACGCCCCACACGGCCTCAACCGGCGCCTTGATGATGGTACTTGCATAGGCCCGCGCCATTGGCTTCTCCCTAGAAAGAAATATTCTTGAATGATCTGGTTTGCGCGGTCAGGGCGATTTCGGTGGGCAGGCGCTCCATCGAACTCGCGCCATAGAAACCATGCACATTCGCGGTATTTTTCAGAATGTACTCCGCATCGGCAGGCGAGGAAATCGGCCCGCCATGGCAAATCACCATTACATCCTTGCGCACTTGTTTTGCCGCTTCCGCCCATTCATCAATGAGGGCAGGGCAGTCCTGCAATTTCAGGGCGGATTCGGCGCCAATGCTGCCACCGGTGGTGAGGCCCATGTGCGGCACGATGATATCGGCACCGGCTTTTGTCATCGCCACGGCCTCGTCGGCGGAGAACACATAAGGCGTTGTCAGCATGTCGCGTTCATGGGCTTTGCGGATCATGTCGACTTCCAGGCCGAAGCCCATGCCGGTTTCTTCCAAATTCTTGCGGAAGTTACCGTCAAACAATCCCACCGTTGGAAAATTCTGCACGCCGGAAAATCCCAAAGCCTTTAGATGGTCGAGCAGGTGGTCCATGATGGCGAATGGATCCGTGCCATTGACGCCTGCCAAAACGGGCGTGTGCCTGACCACGGGCAAAACCTCATGGGCCATTTCCTGCACGATTTCATTGGCGTTGCCATAGGCGAGAAGGCCCGCGAGCGACCCGCGCCCCGCCATGCGGTAGCGGCCGGAATTATAGATGACGATCAAATCAATGCCGCCCGCTTCCTCGCATTTGGCTGAAAGGCCGGTTCCCGCACCACCGCCAATAATGGGTTGGCGCCTGGCGATCATCCCATGGAATTTTTCAAGCAAAATCTTGCGTTCAATGCGGGCCATTTTTCCTCAACGGTTTATTGATTTGAATTGCTTCACGGCTTCATGGGCGAATGCGGCGTCATTGATATGGGCATCAACTTCAATGAGCTTGCGGTTCCTCGCAGGCTGCCAACCTTCACGGATTGCATCAAACAATGCTGCGTCTGCTTCAGCGTCGAAGAAGGGCAGGCCTGCGGCATCAATTGCTGAAACACCTTTAAGGGGAAAGAGAAACCGCACTGGTCCATCCATTTGGTTCAGCCGCTGCACAATCCAGGTGCCGATCCTTTGGTTTTCTTCGGGCGTGGTGCGCATGAGGGTTACCTGCGGATTATGAATGTAAAAATTGCGGCCCTCAAATGCGTGGGGCACAGTTTTTCGCGCGCCGAAATTCACCATGTCGATTGCCCCCACGGAACCCACATAGGGAATTTTCTGCCGGATGATGGCGCCGAAGCGGTCTTCGGTGCAGGCCAGCGTGCCGCCGACCAGAAAGTCGGCAACTTCCGTTGTGGTGATATCCATGACACTGGCGAGCAGGCCTGAATCCACCAGCTTCTCCATGGATTGCCCGCCGGTTCCGGTGGCGTGGAACACGAAGCATTCGTAATTCTTTTCAAGCTGGTTTCTGATCTGGGTGATGCAGGCCGTGGTGACGCCAAACATGGTGAGGCCAAGACCGGGCTTGTCGGAACGGCCACGGGCAACCCGGTTCATCGCCATGCCCGCCACCGCATGGGCCGCATTGGCAATCACCTTGCGCGAAATTGAATTCAGCCCTGCAACATCAACCACGGAATACATCATGGCAATGTCAGAAGGCCCCACATAGGCCGCGACATTTCCCGACGCCACTGTTGAAACCATCAGCTTTGGCATGCCGATGGGAAGGGCCCGCATGGCGGCGGTGACGATCGCCGTATTGCCGGACCCGCCAAGCCCCAGAACAGCGCCAATATTTTTTTGCGCCCGCAGGAAATTTGACAGCGCCAAAGCCATGGCGGTGACGGCTTGCCCGCGATCGGCAAGGCCCAGCACGGCCGCCTCGCCCCTGGGGTGATGGCGCGCAACTTGCGTGGCGGCAACGTCCGCCTCGCAAACGCCTTGTGTGGACACGTCAACCAGCACCGCTGCCGCACCGGCTTTTTCCACCATGCGCTTGGCATAGCGAAGTTCCGCCGCTTTGGTGTCAAGCGTGCCGATGATATAGACCTTGGGCATTACTTCGCCTTGGCCCAGCCCGTTTTCATCTGTTTCAGGCCTTCGAGATACACGCTTTCGCGTGTCGGGAAAAAGTCGCGCCAGACGCGGGTGGCTGCCGCCACTGCCGGTATGGCACGGCCAAAGGCTTCGATGGTCAGCCAGTCATCATACTTGGCCGCACGCAGCGCCTTGTAGGTTGCTTCCCACGGCACATGGCCCTTGCCCGGTGTGCCGCGGTCATTCTCCGAGACATGCACATGGATCATGTGCCTGCGGATGGCCTTGATGGCGGCAACGGGATCCTTCTCCTCGATGTTGGCGTGGAAGGTATCATACATGGCCTTGACGGCGGGATGATCGACCTCATCCAGGTAATCCGAAAGCTGCGCCATGGTGTTGAGGAAATAACATTCAAAACGGTTGAGCGCCTCAAGTGCAAAGCGCACATCCTTTTTGGCCGCGTAGTCGCCAACCTTCCGGTGGAATGAAATGCCGCGCTTGCGCTCTGCGGCTGTCGGCCCATTGCCGGAAAAATAGCCCAGTTCGGAATGCATGGGGCCAGCCAGGATTTTTGCCCCCAAGGCGGCAGAGCAATCAATGAACCATTTTGTATAGGCTACAGCCGCATCGCGCGATGCCTTGTCGGGGCTGAGCGGGTTTTTCCCTGACGGGCCGATGACACTTACGACGCTGCGCTCCAGCCCGATCTTGTCGAGAACGTCGCCAAGCTTGGCATAGTGATCAACATCGCCTTCGAAAACCGGAATCTCAACGCCATCATAACCGGCTTTTTTTATGCTTTTCAGAATGGCTGTATGTTCGCCCGTCACATGGGGTGTCCAGAGCAACAAGTTAAATCCGGTCTTCATCGGCCACCTCGTATGTGCAAAGGGAAACAGTTCCGTACAAATGTATTGTCATGGGAGCGGCTCGTAATCAATTTCCATGAAGGCCGAAACTTCCGGAATCCAGCGATCGCGCACGAAAGCCACATGATCGGGATGTTCGTTGTAGCTGGTGTAACCAGCCTGGTCGGCAAATTCAAAGGAGAATCCAAAACTGTAATCATTTTTTGGGCTGGTCTGCCGCAGTTGTTCAAATTCCTGTACGCCCGGAATTTTTGCAAGGATGCGGGCGGCTGCCATGAAATCCGCTTCCGCCGCAGATCCCCTGGGATGCTTCAAACTGAAAACGACGGTGTGGCGGATCACTTCACAGTCCCTCCAGCAACAAGGCTACGGCCTCGGCACCGGGATCATTGATGCCTTGCAGGTTGGTGGTGGAAACATAGGTGGAGCGGCCAGCCTTGGCGCGGGTCATGGCCGCCGTTGCATCGGCTCCACGGCGTGCCGCTTTCGTTGCGTCTGCAAGCGGTTTGCCAGAAACCAATGCGGCCAAGGCAGGTTCAAGTGCATCAATCATCGTGCGGTCTCCGGCTTTGGCGCCGCCATATTCCATCATGCGCTTGAGGCCCGCTTGCAGGGACGGTGCCCACGCGCTGCCTTTGGCGGCTTCGGTTCCGGCGGCTGCAAACAGGATGGCAAGCAATACGCCACTGGAGCCGCCCATGGTTTTGGTTAGGGCGGTGCTGAGGGCCTCAAACAGATCGGCGGTATTTGCCAGCGGCAACCCTTTGAGGCTTGATTTCAGGGTGCGCGCTGCAGCTGCCATGGTTGAACCCGTATCGCCATCGCCCACCTTGGCATCCAGCGCATTGAGGTGAGCCTCCTTCGCAATCAACACGTCGCAGGCGCGTTCGAGCAGGGCTTGCAGTTTTGCGTTGCTGCTTGGTTTTATCGTTTTTGGTTTTATTTCCTTTGGCATCTTTAAGGTTTTTGGTTCTGCATGGATGCCGACCGATGGCCATGCCGAAGGGGTGACACTCGCAAGCAAGGCCTTTTCATATTCTGCTGTGAGCGGCAGCAGTGAAACCGAAACGCCGTGCATGTCGAGCGACGTCATCAAGGGCGCAGGCCCAATGACCAACTTGATTTTTTTGGCCGCGGCGCTTCCCAGAATTTCATTGGCGATCAAACTCATTTCAAGCGGCGTAGTGGATCCCAAGTTATTGAGCAGCAAGGCGTGGGATTTTGCCTTGCCGGCATGCGCGAACAGTTTGATGGTGAGCAATGACGCGACCTGTTTTGCGTCAGTAAATTCAATCAACTCAACACCGGGTTCGCCGTGAATGCCAAGGCCCAGTTCGGCTTTTCCATGCGGCACGCGGTCTTCGCGGCCAATGCCAGGCAGGGTGCAGGAGTTCAACGAAATGCCGAGCGAGACAGTTGATTTGGCAACTCTGCGCGCGACCTCCGCCACCTCTTTGAGGGAGGCGCCTTTATCTGCGAGGTAGCCCGCGATCTTGTGGACAAAGAGCGTGCCCGCAACGCCGCGGGGCTGGATGATGCCGGGAATGGCCACGTCATCGGCCACCACAACCATTGCAACCTTCTTGCCAAGCGCCCGCGCCTTTTCGGCGGCGAGGCCGAAGTTCAAGCGGTCACCGGTATAATTTTTGACAATCAGCAGGCAGCCCGCCTTGCCCGTCACCGCCATGATGCCGGCCAGCACGGCGTCGACGCTGGGCGAGGCGAATACTTCGCCGCAAACCGCCGCCGTCAGCATGCCCTTGCCGACAAAGCCCGCATGGGCCGGCTCATGGCCCGAGCCGCCGCCGGAAACGATGGCGACGCGCGATGGTTTATGATCCGTGCGGCAGACAACTTTTATGTGGGGGAAGCCATCGAGCCTCGCGAGATTTGCCCCGCCGCTGCCGCGCAGGAGCCCGTCAATCGCATCGGTGACAAGGGTTTCCTTTTTGTTGATAAACTGCGCCATGCCCGATCTTTCCCCGCCTGGTTGCCACGGTGAAAGATGGCATGGCAACCCGAAAATAGGCAAGGGGATTATCAGTTAGCTGCGCGGAATTCCGCCACGTGATCCGACATGACAGCACGTTCACAATTTGCCATGGCGCGCCTTGTGAGGTGATAGAAAAAATCGCCATGGCCAACGATGGCAATTTTCCGCTCTGGCCGTGCGGCGATCATGGCTCGAAACGATGCGACCCGCGCCAATAGGGATTCCAGCGGTTCGCAAGGGATGCCGTAGGTGTTGATGGGGCCGCCCTTGTGCCACCAGTCTTCGGTGAGGTGGCTGAAATCAAGATCAGGAAAATCCCGCGCCAGTTCCGATGCGGGCCTTCCCATATTGCAACTCCAGTTTGCCCATTCACTGTGGGAGGCGTTCACGATCATCGGCGCGTTGGTGCCGAATATCCCCTTTGCGGTTTGGATGGCGCGTGTCAGGGGCGATGTAAAAATGATGTCATAGGCGTGGTCGGCATAGGCTTCCCTGGCTTCTGCCACCTGTTGATGGCCAAGTTTTGAAAGCGGAGCGTCATAAATCAGCGGGTCATGACCGGCTGAATCATGGATTGCGTTGAAGGTTGATTGGCCGTGACGGATGAGATGGACAGTTTTGGTCATGATCTGTCTTCTATTTGCCAGACAAATCGGTCAACGAAAAGGGCCAGAAGCGCACCGATAAACTGGGCAATGATAAATCCAAATACGTCCAGGGGCCTGATCCCCGCGAACGTGTCGGAAAGGGCGCGCGCAAGTGTTACTGCCGGATTGGCAAAGCTGGTCGAAGCGGTAAACCAATAGGCGACCGCGATATAGAGGCCAACATTCAGGGCGACCTGGTTTGGCGTGTTTCTTACGCTGAGAAAAATGACGGTGAGCAAGCCGAAGCTGGCGACTGCTTCGGCAATCCATTGGGAAAGCCCAGTGCGTACCGTGGTTGAAGCCTGCAACAATGGTAAATCAAACATCGCATGGGCGAGAATTACACCTGCGACCGCGCCGAAAATTTGCGCCGTTATGTAACCCATGGCCTCCGGCAACCTTGCCCTGCCATTGATCCATGCCGACAATGACACCAACGGATTAAAGTGCGCGCCGGAGACAGGCGCGAAGATGGAAATCAACACGACAAGAATGGTGCCGGTTGGCAATGTGTTGCCGAGCAGCGCCAGCGCCATGTTTCCGCCCGCCAGCTTGGCTGCCATGATACCGGAGCCCACGACAAGAAGCAGGCCGGTGCCCAACGCCTCCGCAAAAAGCTTGCGCTTCAAGTCAATCCCTCGTGTTGCCAATCTGGTCCAACTTTTCTTTCAATGCTAGCCTGTCGAGAGACGCAAGGGGTAAATTAAGGAATATTGAAATACGATTGTGCAATCGGCCATAGGCATCGGCGAAGGCAGCGCGTCTTTCGGCTTCAGTGCCTGCCACGGCTGCCGGGTCTGGAATGCCCCAATGGGCCGTCACGGGGTGGCCTGGCCAAATAGGGCAGGTCTCCGCAGCGGCGCTATCGCACACCGTGAAAATGAAATCGAATTGCGGGGCGTCATATTTTTCAAACTCATCCCATGATTTTGACCGAAATTGGCTGGTTTCATAGTTGAGCTGCTTGAGCAGGGCGATGGAATAGGGGTGAACCGCGCCTTTGGGCTGGCTTCCGGCACTATAGGCCCTGATACGGCCTTCGCCCAAGCGGTTCATGATTGCCTCACCCAATATGCTGCGGGCCGAATTTCCGGTGCACAGGAAGAGGGCAGTATAGGTTTTATTCTGGTTCATGGTTTCTCTAAATCAAGGACTTATGACAGTTGCATGAAGGCTGTCCAGAGCGGCATTGCGAAGCCGGGAAATTCGTTTAGTCTGCCGCAGAACAATCCCGGCAAACGGGAGACTCATAAAGGGGAGAAATGTGGAACGACTGCTGGGCCTGAGCAGGGCTATTGATGGTTTGAGCCAGCGGACGGGCATAATCGCGAATTGGTTCGTCTTGCTGGCAGCGCTGGTTTGCGCTTTTGACGCGCTTTTGCGCTATAGCCTGAGCACCATCATCTGGATTGACAAGTGGCTGTCGGCATCGGGCGGCAACCTCACCTGGCTTCTGGATTTCTACCGCAACAATTCAAACTCGCTGCGCGACCTGCAGCTTGTGCTGTTTACCGGCATGGTCATGCTTGGCGCTTCCTGGACCTTGAAAGTCAATGAGCATGTGCGGGTTGATCTCGTCTATGGCTCGGTGAGCGACCGGCGGCGGATTTGGATTGACCTTTCAGGCGCCATTCTTTTTCTCATGCCCATGTGCATTGTGCTGATGTATTTCAGCTGGCCATGGTTTCTCGAATCCTGGACTGGCAACGAGCTTTCGCAGAATGCGGGCGGCCTGCCGCGCTGGCCCGTCAAAATTTTCATGCCACTGGGATTTGCGCTCATCATGCTGCAGGGCTTTTCGGAAATCATCAAGTGTGTGGCAGCGCTCACTACAGGCTACCGCCGCGAGCATGGCTATGAAAAGCCTGTGCAATGATTGATTTCATTACCCACAATATGGCGCCCCTGATGTTTGCGGGGCTCATCCTGTTCATGCTCTATGGCTATCCGGCAGCATTTTCGCTGGCGGCGGTCGGGTTGTTCTTTGGCATTATTGGCATTGAGCTTGGCCTCATCCAGCCGGATTTTCTCGGCAACCTGGTGTTCCAGCTTGAATCCATCACGCGCAACGACCTGCTGCTGGCCATCCCCTTTTTCACGCTGATGGGGGCAGTCCTTGAACGCTGCGGATTGGCCGAAGACCTGCTTGAAGGATTTGGCCAGTTGTTTGGCGGCGTGCGGGGCGGACTTTCCTACGCCGTCATTCTTGTGGGCGCGGTGCTGGGCGCCATAACAGGAACAGTGGCCGCTTCAGTCATTGCCATGGGGCTTATCTCGCTGCCGATCATGCTCAGGTACGGATACAATGTGCGTCATGCGACGGGCGTTGTTGCGGCTTCCGGCACCATCACGCAGCTTATTCCGCCATCCCTTGTTCTCGTCGTGCTGGCTGACCAGATGGGCGTTGACGTGGGCTCCATGTATCGTGGCGCCCTGGGGCCCAGCATTGTGCAAGTGCTGTTGTTCATGGCCTGGGTATTATTGCTGTCGGTCATCCGTCCGCAGCATGTTCCCGCGCTGCCGCTGGAAGCGCGCACCTTGCGGGGGTGGCCGCTGGTCCGGCGCTGCATCAAGGGCATGGTGCCATCGCTGGCACTCATCTTCATTGTGCTCGGCACAATTTTCACAGGCATTGCAACGGCAACCGAAGCGGGCGCCATGGGCGTTCTGGGCGCTTTCGTGCTGGCGTGGCTGAATGGGCGATTGACCTGGGCGCTCGTCTATCAAGGCATGCAAACCACCATGCGCATTACGGCGATGGTGGTTTTCATCCTCATTGGCGCGCGGATTTTCAGCCTGGTGTTTCAAGGCGTAGGCGGCAAGGAATGGATTGAAAGTTTCCTGGTGGCTTTGCCGGGCGGGCAGGTGGGCTTTCTCATCTTCGTCAACATCTTCGTCTTCATCATCGCGTTCTTTCTGGATTTTTTCGAGATCGCTTTCATCATTGTGCCACTGCTGGTGCCAGCGGCTGAAGCGCTCGGCATCAACCTCGTGTGGTTCGGCGTATTGCTGGGCGCCAACATGCAAACCAGCTTCATGCATCCGCCGTTTGGCTTCGCACTGTTTTATCTCAGGGGCATTGCGCCGCCCGGCGTCAAGAGCAGTGACATCTACTGGGGCGCCATTCCCTGGGTCGTGCTGCAAGTCATGCTGGTTGCCATTCTGATTTTCTGGCCGGGATTGGTCACCTCATTTCTTGATGCGGAAATTGTTGTCGATCCCAATTTTGAACTCATCGTGCCGGGATCAGAGGGCGGCGACTTGAGTGCTCCGCCGCTTATCGATCTCAGCCAGCCGCCACCCCTGACGACCAATTGAAAAAGCCCCGCACCGCGGAGCTTTTATTTTGTCAATTCAATTGGTTAGAGCGTTTTCTTGCGTTGCTGGTTCATCATGAAGCTGTCAAACTGGAACTCCGAGAACTGGGCCCAGAGATAGGCATCGGCGCGGAAGGCCACCATCGCGTTATAGACCTTCTTGAATGCTGGGTTGGAGGCATTGATTTCAGCATAAGTTTCATTGGCGGCTTTGAAGCAGGCTTCAAGAACATCCTGCGGGAAAGGCGAAAGCTTTGCCCCAGCCGCCGCAAGTTTCTTGAGCGCGCCCGGATTGCGGGCATCATATTTTGCCTGCATGTCGACGTTGGCGGCCTGGCAAGCGGTCTTGACAATGGACTGGTAGGCGGGCGGCAGCTCAGCCCACTTCGCCGTATTGATCATGGTGTGCAGCATGGCGCCACCTTCCCACCAGCCGGGATAGTAATAATAGGGCGCCACTTTATAGAAGCCCAATTTTTCATCATCGTAGGGCCCCACCCATTCAGCGGCATCAATGGTGCCTTTTTCCAGGGCCTGATAAATTTCACCGCCGGCAATCTGCTGGGGCACCACGCCGATCTTGGAAATAACCTTGCCGCCGAAACCGCCGATGCGCATTTTAATGCCCTGCATGTCAGCCACCGTTTTTATTTCCTTGCGGAACCAGCCGCCCATTTGCGCGCCCGTATTGCCGCAAGGGTAAGCAATGAGGTTTTTCGTTGCGTAGAACTCATTCATCAGGTCAATGCCGCCGCCATGATACATCCAGGCATTTTGCATGCGGGAGTTCAGGCCAAAGGGAACCGCAGTTCCAAATGCATAGGTAGGGTCCTTGCCCCAATAGTAATAGGAAGCCGTGTGGCACATCTCCACGGTTCCGGCGGACACTGCGTTGGCTGCCTCAAGACCGGGCACGATTTCAGCAGCTGCAAAAACCTGAATCTGGAATTTGTTGTCGGTTGCCTCGGCTACAAACTTTGAGAAGGTTTCCGCCGCGCCATAAATCGTATCAAGAGCTTTTGGAAAACTTGAGGTCATGCGCCATTTCAGTTCCGGCGATGATTGGGCGATGGCAGGCGATGCCAAGGCAGGCACGGCAGCAGCGGCCACACCCGCTTTTCTCATAAATCCACGACGGTCCATTCAATTTCTCCCTGTGTTATCGTTGGGCAAAGCCTATCGCAAGATCCGCAAGGGGGCAATTGAGTAGTTTGGCCAGTTGCCCTTCGCATCGTTCTTCGATTATAAATTTGCAATGACAAAAAAACATGATGAACTTTTGGACAAGTATGCTCTGCTGACCGTGCGCTCGGGACTTAATATCACCCCCGGCCAGCAGTTGCTGATTTCTGCTCCCATTGAAGCTGTAGCACTGGTGCGCCGCGTAACCCGCCATGCCTACGCGGCAGGGGCAACGCTTGTCACCACGCTTTACACGGATGATCAAACCACGCTGTCGCGCTTTCAATCGGCGGGAGATGCCAGTTTTGATACAGCGCCGGACTGGCTGTTCAAGGGCATGGCGGAGGCTTTCAAGGGCGGGTGCGCGCGTCTTGCAATCGCTGGCGAAGATCCGGGCCTGCTTGGCGGGCAAGATCCTGAAAAAGTTTCGCGCGCCAACCGCGCGCGCTCGAAAGCCTATCGTCCGGCGCTGGAGCTCATCACCAGCTTTGCCATCAATTGGTGCGTGATTTCCTGCGCCACGGCTTCGTGGGCGAAGTCGGTGTTCCCCAAGCTATCCGAAAAAGACGCCATTGAAAAACTTTGGGCAGCAATTTTCTCCTGCGCCCGCGCCGATTTGAATGATCCGGTCCAGGCCTGGGTGGAGCACTCGGCAAACCTGAAAAAGCGCACCGAGTTTCTCAACGCGAAGCGTTACAAAGCGCTCAAGTACCGGGCCCCCGGAACTGACCTCACCCTGGGCCTGGTTGATGGCCACATTTGGAAAGGCGGCGCGTCGCCTGCCAAGAATGGCGTGATCTGCAATCCCAACATACCGACAGAAGAAGTTTTCACCATGCCCCACAAGGACCGGGTGGACGGCACTGTGCGTTCAACCAAGCCCCTGTCCTATGGCGGCACCTTCATTGATGGCATCAAGGTGCGCTTTGAGAATGGCCGCATCGTTGAATCTTCGGCTGAGAAAGGTGCGGAAGCCTTTCGCGAAAATGATTGGCACGGATGAAGGCGGCAGCCGATTGGGCGAGGTGGCGCTGGTTCCCCACTCATCGCCGATCTCGGCCTCCGGCATCGTTTTCAACAACACGCTGTTTGATGAAAATGCCGCGAGCCATATTGCCGTCGGCCAGTCCTATACGGATACGATGAAGGATGGCCTCTCCAAGACGCCGGAAGAATTGGCGGCAGGCGGCGCCAACACCAGCCTCATCCATGTGGACTGGATGATCGGTTCAGGTGACATGGATATTGATGGCGTATTGCCGGATGGTTCGGTTGAACCGCTGATGCGCAAAGGCGAATGGGCTTCATAGAAAACCCGCCCCAGGCTTTTTCCCAGGGCGGGAATTATTTGTTTAGGTCGGCAACTGGAAGAACCAGTTGGCCCACAGCACGAGTGCGGCACCGGCGGCAAGTGTCAGGTAAGGCAGCATGCCGGCTTTCTTTTCGCCCATGTCGCCATCCCTGAGGCCCAACGCTTCCAATGCGCCCTTGGGGAACTTGCCGCCATCCTGGATGTAATGGCGGAAATAGAACACCGGAATGATGAGGGCGGCGAAAACCAGGCCCGCCCACAGGGCATTAGAGTAGCCCCACACCTTGGCGCCAGCGCCGAGGAATAATGCGTTCACGAAGGCCAGCACCGTATTGATGCCGATCAGCACCGTGGGGGCTTTCCAGGGTCTTGCAATGTGGCCTGAGTCCACCCGGTGGATCCAGCCCGCATTGAGGTTAAGGAAGTTGAAGATGATGTAACCCACGTTGGAAATCGCAAGCACGTAGAAATAGCCTGCAACGTCGGAAGCAAGGGCAAGCAGGAACAGATTGAACGTAAAATCCGTCCACATGGCGCGCGTTGGCGCGCCATTCTCGTTGACGCCGCCCAGGTAGCGGGGCAGCCAGCCATCCTTCGAGCCCTGATAGAGTGTGCGCGAAGAGCCAGCCATCGCCGTCATGATGGCGAGGAAGAGTGCCAGGATCATGAGGATCACGAAAATCTGCGTGATCACCGGGTGGCCGCCCACCATGTTGCCCAAGGCCTCCGCAATGCCAGTGCCATCGACAATGCCGGTCGCCAGCATGCCGGATGGGCCCAAGACACCCTGGAAGGCGAAGGGAACAAGGAAGAAGAACACGCAGCACAGAAGGCCGGAATAGAAGATGGCCTTGAAGGTGTCTGTTTTCGGGTTCTTCAATTCGCTGGTGTAGCAGACGGCGGTTTCGAAGCCGTAGGTTGACCAAGCCGCAATATAGAGGGCACCCAAAATAAGCGTCCAGCCGCCAAGACTCCAGGTGCCGTCAATGCCGGAATAGGCCGCTGTCGGCGGCACGAGACCGGTGACGTTGGCCGTGTCGATGGCGCCGGTGAGAATTGGCACGAGGCCAACCAGCAGCAAGGGCACCAGCACGATGATGGCCAAAAGCTTTTGCGCGCTTGCGGTTGAGGCGATGCCGCGATGCTGGATGGCCAGCATGATCAGCATGAGAACAGCGCCGATCAGGAAGGTGGCGTTAAAGTGCAAGGCGCCGAGGCCCGGAATGCCAAGGCTGAAAAGTTCCCAGCTTCTGATGGCAGGCGTTCCAGCCGCCGTCACGGCTGCAATGGCGTCTGCCACGGCCTTGCCGGCGTTCGCCGGATCAGCCAGCCACGCCACCACTTCTGGCGAGGCATCAACAAACAGTGGCAGCGGAAACAGCGCGTTCAGGATATAGCCCGCCGCAATGGCGCAGCCCAGCGACAGCACGGGGCTCCAGGCGAACCAGTTGCACCAGACGGAAAGCGGCGCAATGAATTTTGAATAGCGCAGCCAGGCCGTTGCTCCATACACGGAAGCGCCACCCGATTTGTTGCCGAACATGCCGGCCATTTCCGCATAGGTGAAGGACTGCAGGAAGCCCATGATCATGGACACGATCCACACCACGAAGGCGAGTTTGCCGGCAACGCCGGCGATGCCACCGATGGAGAAGAGCACAAGCGGCGGCACCCCGGCCGCGACCCAGAAGGCACCCTTCCAGTCTAACGCGCGGACGAGTTCGCCCGAGCTTTTTTCAGCTGACATGATTATTATTCCCTCCAATTTATCCCCAAAAAACAAGCGCCAGACTTGACTTCTTCTGCGGAAGCAGAATCTAACCCTCAGGAAACAATTTTGAATGCTATTATATCGACGGTCAAGCGGAACTATGCGATATTGAGCGGCTAATTCTTAGCTCCCTTGGTGAAGTTTCCTCAGCCCATGCTTTCAGTTGCGCCCCAGCCCAGCCTCATTTATCGCCCCGGAATCAGGAGCTTGCCGCCAGGCGTAGAGCGTTACCTGGTCCGGGGAGCAGGGTCGCTGGTTGCCGCTGTCCGTGCGGGCGATGATTTGTTTGTGACTGATGTGGAAGGCGGCCAACCCTGCGAATTGACCTTCTGTGATGCCTCGGGGCGCTTTGATTCGGCGGCGCTGGGAGCGCATGCCAACGGTCGCGGCGAGGGGCTGAAGTCCCTGCTTGCCGATGACACTGAAAATACCCGGCGCACCAGGTTGGCTCTACAGCGCCG
Source organism: uncultured Alphaproteobacteria bacterium (assembly GCA_963763635.1). Lineage (GTDB taxonomy): Bacteria > Pseudomonadota > Alphaproteobacteria > Rhizobiales > Aestuariivirgaceae > Aestuariivirga. The sequence continues at coordinate 5,739 of CAVXPO010000023.1, read as the reverse complement.
CGGCATTGACCTTGGGCAAGCGGAAACGCTGCGCATCTTTGGCGGCGGATCACCTGCAGGCGCCCGCGCGGAATTCAAGGCCCTGTGCGACGGGGTTCTCATCATTGCTGCACCGGGCGTTGCCATGTCGCCGGGAAACCAGGATACGGCTACCGATATTGAGCTGCGCATAAAACGTAATCACAACGCCAGCGAACGCATTGATCTCCTGCCGGAACCCCTGGCCGATCCCTTGCAGGATATTCGCATCAGGGCGGCAACCGCAACCGCCTATCTGGTGCGGGCTGGCGAATACATCCAGGTGATCGACGTCTCAGGCCGTCAGTGTACGGATTTTCAGGCGTTGGCCGCCCGCAAGGTGGACAAGGGATTGAACCTCGCGCTGGATTTAACGGTCACGCGCACGCTGCTGGGCCGCAGCTATCCGATGCCCGGCCTTCCGTCAAAATCCTTTGACCGTGAAATGGAGCCGCTGATTGAAATCGTGCAGGATACGGTCGGCCGCCACGATGCCTTCGCACTTGCCTGCACATCGCGCTATTATGATGACATGGGTTATCCCGGCCACGCGAACTGCACGGAAAATTTCAATCACGCGCTGGCGCCCTACGGTGTCGCGCCCCGCAAGGGCTGGGAAGCCCTGAATTATTTCTATAACACCAACATTGACCACCAGAACCAGCTTTATCTTGACGAGCCGTGGTCGCGCCCTGGCGACTATGTTTTGATGCGGGCGCTGACCGACATCATCTGTGTTTCCTCATCCTGCCCGGATGACATTGATGCCGCCAACGGCTGGGATCCCACCGACATTCACATCCGCACTTATTCCGACAAACAGAAATTTTCCAGAGCAGTGGTCACCCGCATGACAGCCGAAGCAGAAGCCCAACTCACCAGGGAAACCTCATTCCATCCGCGTCTTTCAGCGCTGACGCGAAATTATGGCGAGTATCGGGGCTATTGGCTGCCGCAGCGCTTCAACAATGAAGGGCCGATCGAGGAGTATTGGGCCTGCCGGCAGAATGTAGCGGTTACCGATCTTTCGCCCTTGCGCAAATTTGAAGTCACCGGCCCTGATGCCGAGGCGTTGCTGCAGTATTGCCTCACGCGCGATGTGCGCAAGCTTGCCGTGGGGCAGGTGGTTTACGCTGCCATGTGCTTTGAAAATGGCGGCATGATTGATGACGGCACGCTGTTCCGGTTGGGGCCAAATAATTTCCGCTGGATCGGCGGCGATGATTACAGCGGCATCTGGCTGCGCGAGCAGGCCGAAAAAATGGGCTACAAGGCATGGGTGCGCTCAAGCACCGACCAGCTTCACAACATTGCCGTGCAGGGACCGAAGTCCCGCGAGTTGCTCAAAGAAATCATCTGGACGGCGCCGTCGCAACCCGCCATTGCCGAGCTTGAGTGGTTCCGCTTTGCGGTGGCGCGCATCGGCCATTTTGAAGGCGCGCCCATCGTTGTCTCGCGCACGGGCTACACGGGTGAACTGGGCTATGAGATTTTCTGCCATCCCAAGGATGCGCTCGCGGTGTTTGACGCTGTCTGGGCGGCGGGCCAAAAGCACGGCTTGAAGCCCATGGGGCTTGAGGCGCTTGATATGGTGCGCATTGAGGCGGGACTGATTTTCGCCAATTATGAATTCAATTCGGAAACCGATCCGTTCGAGGCGGGCATCGGTTTTGCCGTGCCGCTCAAATCGAAGCTTGATGACTTCATCGGCAAGCAGGCGCTCATTGAGCGCAAGGAGCATCCACGCCACAAACTTGTCGGGCTGGATATCGCATCCAATGAAGCTGTGGGCCACGGCGATCCCGTTTATATTGGCCGTGCCAAAGTTGGCGTCGTCACCAGCTCAACGCGCTCGCCCATCCTGGGAAAGAACATCGCCCTGGCGCGTATGGACGCGCTGCACAGCGGCATCGGCACGGAAATCGAAATCGGCAAGCTCGACGGGATGCAGAAGCGGCTTCCCGGCCGCGTGGTGAAATTCGCGCATTATGATCCGGAGAAGACGAGGCCGAGGAGCTGAATCAAATCCACGCCCCCGCAATAAGCGGGGGAGAGGTGGCGCGGGCCAAGGGCCCGTGACGGAGAGGGGGACGTTGTAATGGAAAGAATGGCCCGTGACTTGTCAAAACCAACCCGCTCGCGTCGAAGGCCAGAGGCTACGGAGCGGGCGAGAGGTTTGCGGCAATATGATATCTGCCTGAGGGCTGGAATCAGCGATGCAACCTTTCACAAGGGTCAATAATAAAAATTCACAATTAGTACCGTGCACAAGTCAAAATTTGTCTGCAGTTGGTGTCAGTCACTTGCGGAGATCATTCGTGAAAGGTGGGGGCGGCATTGGAGAGCTTCTGAGTTCTTCAAGTGACAACATTGATCAGAAAGGCGTCAACGCGCCGAAGCGATCTTCCTAAAGATGGGCTGGATATTTTGCAGGCAGCTGGAAAGCGATGCCGGGATCGATGCGCAGGTTGAAATCATTGAACACGGAAAACCGGCCAGTCAGCTCATCGCGTTACAAAAATGCATTGACACCGGTTCCAATAGTACTAACTTTATTCTCAGCGCCTCAGTGCGCTCAATCCACTTCAGCGAGGCTATTATGAACTGGAACAAGCCAAAGGTTAAGGAAATTTGCATCGGTATGGAAATCAACGATTATTTTCCGGCTGAGTTTTAAGTAAAAGCGTCCATTGCTCAGTCCAACTTCTTGAACTCACATGAGTTAACGTGTGAAAATACTGGTTCTTGGCTGCGCAGCTGGTGGCGGTTCTCCACAATGGAACTGCCGCTGCAGAGTTTGCACTCTTGGTTGGTCTGGTGACTCTCGCGTAAAACGGCGGACGCAAGCGAGTGTTGTCGTCAGAACTGATCATCAGGCCTGTTGTCTTTTGAATTGTTCGCCGGATATCCGGGAGCAGATTGCTTTTGCTGGCGCTCTGCGTCCCCAAGGCGGGCTACGCGGCAGTCCGATTAGCGATGTGGTTTTGACCAACGCGGATATTGATCACATTGGCGGCCTGCTGTCGTTGCGCGAAGGCCATCGCTTCACTGTTCACGCGACGGGCGACACGCTTGATATACTTGGGCGAAACCCGGTGTTTGATGTTCTATCCGGGAACACTGTGAGCCGACGCCGCCTCGAAATCGGTGTTGAGCAGGCGATATCGGGCGAACTGACAGTCGAATGCTTCATGGTGCCTGGCAAACTACCGCTCTATCTCGAGGGCAACGCACCCGACACCAAACTCAAATCCGGCAATACGGTCGGAGTGAAGGTAACCGAGAAGGGCAAGGGCTTCTACTACATTCCCGGTTGCGCCAGCCTGGACGATGACACGCGGGCCCGCATCGCCAACGCCGCACTTGTGTTTTTCGATGGAACCTTGTGGTCCGATGATGAAATGATCACCTCGCGAACAGGTGAGAAGACCGGGCGCCGGATGGGACACATGCCGGTAGGCGGAGTTGACGGCTCGCTTGCAGCGCTGACCGGTATGGGAATCAAAAGGCTGGTCTATACGCATATGAACAACACCAATCCCATGCTTATCGACGGTTCGGACGAGCACCAGGCGGTCCTCGCGGCGGGGGCAGAGACCGGTTACGACGGCCTGGAGATCGAACTGTGACCGCGGTCCTGTCACCTGAAGAGCTCGAAGGTCGGCTCTTGGCCGTCGGTGCCGAGCGCTATCACAACAGGCACCCGTTTCATGCCTTGATGAACACAGGCCAGTTAAGCAGAGGCCAGCTGCAGGCTTGGGCATTGAACCGCTATTATTATCAGGCGATCATTCCCATCAAGGATTCGGTGATCCTGTCGCGCATGAACGATGCCGCCCTGCGGCGCGCATGGCGCCAGCGCATCATCGATCATGATGGTGACAGTGATCAAGAAGGCGGCATCGCGCGCTGGTTTGCATTGGCTGAAGGTCTTGGCCTCAATCGTGATTACGTGTCCTCGCTTGCCGGCATTCTGCCGGGCACGCGCTTTGCGGTTGAGGCTTATGTTCATTTCGTGCGCGAGAAATCGCTCCTCGAGGCCATTGCTTCCTCGCTCACCGAAATGTTCTCGCCTGAAACCATCAGCGTCCGCGTAGCCGGGATGTTGAAGAATTACGACTACATCACCCCCCAGGTACTTTCCTATTTCGAAAAACGTCTTTCTCAGGCGCCGCGCGATGCGAATTTTGCTCTCGACTACGTGAAGCGCGAGGCCCGGACGCCGGAGCAGCAGCAGGCGGCGATCAATGGGCTTATTTTCAAGTGCGACATGTTATGGTCCATGCTGGACGCTTTGCATTTCGCCTATGTCACACCGGGACTCATTGCGCCGGGCGCCTTCGTGCCGGAGAAGCCCTGATGATCGCCGTCAGCGATACGGCGATCCCGCGCATCCCCCGCGGCGTGCGGCTATCGCAGGACCGCGTCCGAAATCGCTGGGTGTTGCTCGCGCCGGAGCGCATATTCGAGCTCGACGATATCGCCCAAGCGGTGCTCGTGCTCTGCGACGGCAACCGCGACGTGGCTCAAATTAGCGGCGAACTGGCCAAGACATACAATGCGGAGACTTCCGAGATCATGATCGATATAAAGGAGATGCTGGGCGGGCTTGCCGCCAAGCATTTTGTAACGCTATGACGATTCCTGCACCCATCGGCCTGTTGGCCGAACTCACCCACCGCTGCCCGCTGCAGTGCCCCTATTGCTCCAATCCGGTCGAGCTCGACCGCAAATCGGGCGAACTCGATACGGCAACCTGGAAACGGGTGTTCAAAGAAGCGTCAGCACTAGGCGTACTCCAAGTGCATCTCTCGGGCGGCGAGCCCACCGCCCGTCCCGACTTGGCGGAAATTATCGCCCATTGCCGGGCGGAGAATCTCTATACCAATCTTATCACCTCTGGCGTGCTGCTCGGCGAAAAGGGCTTGCAGGACCTCTACGATGCTGGGCTCGATCACGTGCAACTGTCGTTCCAGGATGTCGAAGCCGTAAATGCGGACCGTATCGGCGGCTATAAAGGCGGCCATGCAAAAAAACTTAAACTGGCGGAACTGATAGTAGCATTTGGCCTGCCGTTGACGGTCAACGCGGTGGTCCACCGCCAGAATATCGACAGCACCGAGAAATTCGTGGAGTTGGCGGTCAGCCTTGGCGCCAAGCGAATCGAAATTGCCCATACCCAATATTACGGCTGGGCTTTGGCCAACCGCGACGCGCTGATGCCAACCCACCAGCAGGCGCTGGCGGCCGTTAAACTGCTCGAGGATTTGCGCCAGCGCTATGACGGCGTCATCGTTATCGATGCGGTGGTGCCCGATTATTATGCGCGCTTTCCCAAGGCCTGCGTGGGCGGTTGGGGACGCCGCGTGATCAATGTGACACCTAAGGGCAAAGTCCTGCCCTGCCACGCGGCGGAAACTATCCCAAGTCTGGTCTTCGACAATGTGAAGGACAAATCCTTGGGAGATATTTGGTTCAATTCCGAGGCGTTCAATGCCTATCGCGGCACTGACTGGATGCCGGAGCCCTGCCGATCCTGCGAGCGCAAGGAAACCGACTGGGGCGGTTGCCGCTGTCAGGCGATGGCATTGACGGGCAAGGCCGAAAACGCAGATCCCGCCTGCTCCCTGTCGGCCTTCAACGGCGATATACGAGCCGCAGCCACGCAATCGGCAACGAGCGAAACGCATTACTTCCGCTATCGCCGGTTTGACGGGTAGT
>CAVXPO010000022.1:0-73105 GCA_963763635.1 uncultured Alphaproteobacteria bacterium | reverse complement strand
AACTGATTTGGGAGGATCCATGAACAAGCGTAACATTTTTAAATCCATGCTGGCTGTCGCGTTGGCCGCCACCTTCATGTCCACAGCCGCACTCGCGGGCATGGACAATCTCACCCTTATCGCCCCGGCCAAACCCGGCGGCGGCTGGGACCAGACGGCGCGGGCGATGCAGGAAGTCATGCAGTCCGGCGGCATTGCGACGGCGGTGACCGTTGAAAATGTGCCCGGCGCTGGCGGCATCGTCGGTCTTGCCCAGTTTGCCGACAAGAACAAGGGCGATGGCAATGCGCTTCTGGTGAATGGGCTTGTCATGGTGGGGGCTGTTCTCACCAATGCCTCGCCGGTTTCATTGAAGGACACGACGCCGATTGCGCGCCTTACCGGTGAATATGAAGTGATTGTCGTTCCTGCCGCTTCTGAGCTTAAGACACTGGCTGACCTGGTGGCCAAGGTGAAGGCTGATCCGGGTTCGGCGGCGATTGGCGGCGGTTCGGCGGGCGGCACGGATCATATCCTTGCTGGCCTGCTGTTGCAGGCTGTGGGTGCTGATGCCACGAAGCTTAACTATGTGCCCTTCTCGGGCGGCGGTGAAGCGCTTGCGGCCATCATGGGCGGCCATGTGACCGCTGGCATTTCCGGCTATGGCGAATGGGCCGGGCAAATCCAGTCCGGCGAACTCCGCGCGCTTGCCATCTCATCGCCCGCAAAGGTTGAGGGCATCGATATTCCCACCTTGAAGGAACAGGGCGTGGATGTTGAGCTTGCCAACTGGCGCGCCATTGTGGGCGCTCCCGGCATTTCCGATGAGCAGAAGAAGGCGCTGGTTGCCGCGGCTGACGCCATGCATGCCAGCGACGGCTGGAAGAAGGTTCTGGCCGACAAGAAGTGGATTGACCTCTATCAGTCGGGCGATGAATTCTCCGCCTTCCTGACAGCGGAAGACACGCGCGTTTCGGGTGTTCTCAAGACACTTGGCCTGGTGAAGTGATTTCAAAAATACGCAATCTTCCCGAACTCCTCCTGGGGTTCGGGATTATTCTATTGGGTCTTGTCATTGCCTTTCAGGCTTTTACCATGAAGGCGGGCCCGGCCTATGCCAATGTTGGCCCGGCGGCGTTTCCCTGGCTGGTGGCGGCGCTCATGATCCTGTGCGGCGGGCTGCTGGCGTGGGGTGCACAAGCAGCGTAAATCCTGATGCGGAGACAGCAGAGCTTTCCGGGCCCGCTGCAATCGTTGGCGGATTGTTTTTGCAAGTCATTCTCTTCGAGCGCGTGGGCTTCATCATCACGGCCTCGCTCCTGTTTTTCCTGACGGCCTATGGCTTTGGCAGCCGCAAATATTTGCGCGATGGCATTGCCGCCGTAACACTTGCGGTTCTCGCGTATGTGGTTTTCCGTTTTGGCCTTGGGCTTAATCTTCCAGCCGGTAGCCTTTTTGCATGAGTGCCTTTGCGCAGTTGCTGGATGGCTTTGCCGCCGCACTCACACTCAAAAATCTGGGCTGGTCGCTGATTGGTGTCACGCTCGGCACGGCCATCGGCGTGTTGCCTGGGATCGGCCCGGCACTGACGATTGCGTTGCTGCTGCCGCTCACCGCCTATCTTGATCCCGCCGCCGCCTTCATCATGTTTGCGGGGCTTTACTACGGGGCCATGTACGGCTCATCGACCACATCGATCCTGCTCAACACACCGGGCGAAACCGGTTCCATCGTCACCGCCGTTGAGGGAAACATCATGGCGCGCCAGGGGCGGGGTGCTGCCGCACTTTCAACGGCAGCCATCGGCTCATTCGTGGCCGGCACCATCGGCACGGTGCTTTTGAGTTTTCTCGCACCCGTCATCGTGAAGCTGGCGATCAAGTTTGGCCCGGCGGAATATTTCGCGCTGATGATTTTGGCTTTCACCACGGTTTCCGCCATGCTGGGCCAATCGGTATTGCGCGGCGTTGCCAGCCTTGTGCTGGGCATTGCCTTTGGGCTTGTCGGCATCGACGAGCTTACGGGCCAGGCGCGGCTGACCTTCGGCTTTCCGCAATTGCTGGACCAGATTGATGTGGTCGTGGTGGCGGTTGGCCTGTTTGCCATTGGCGAGGCGCTGCATGTGGCTTCGCAGCCGTATCTTCGCAACGCGACGATTGAAACGGTGCGCGGCTCCCTGTGGATGACGAAGGAGGACTGGAAGCGTTCCTGGAAACCATGGCTGCGCGGCACGGCCTTGGGCTTTCCGTTCGGTGCGCTGCCTGCCGGCGGCACGGAAATTCCAACTTTCCTGTCCTACTTCATGGAAAAGAAACTCACCAGGCATCCGGAAGAATTTGGCCATGGCGCCATTGAAGGTGTGGCGGGGCCAGAGGCGGCAAACAATGCTGCGGTTGCCGGTGTTCTGGTTCCCCTGCTCACGCTTGGCCTGCCCACGTCGGCGACGGCGGCAATCCTGCTGGTCGCGTTCCAGCAATATGGATTGCAGCCAGGGCCACTTCTTTTCAGCACCAGCGGGCCCTTGGTGTGGACTCTCATTGCCAGCCTCTATATCGGCAACGTGATGCTGCTCATTCTCAACTTGCCGCTGGTTGGCCTGTGGGTGCGGCTGCTGTCGATCCCGGCGCCCCTGCTCTATGGCGGCATTCTGGTATTCTCCTCCCTTGGGGTTTACAGCCTGAACCGTTCAACGTTCGACTTGGCGCTGCTGCTGATCATGGGCGTGATTGGCTATCTCATGCGCAGATTTGGCTTTCCCACGGCGCCCTGCATCATCGGGCTGATCCTTGGCCCGCTGGCCGAAGAAAACATGCGGCGGGCATTATCCATTTCGCAAGGCGACTGGAGCGTATTTGCAACCCATCCCATTTCGCTGGTTTTGCTGTTGCTGTCAGCCGCCATGCTGCTGCTTCCAATCTTCTGGAAACCCAAAGCCGTTTAGGTGTGCTTCACGGTGATCCCTGACAACAGCCGGCTGGCCATGCCGCCGGACGCTGGCACGCGGCGTGGATCAAAGGGTTCATGGCCCAATTGCACGAGGCTGACGTGGGTCGGCCGCAGGTCCAAGCCACTCAACGCCTCCGCCCAGATTTTTTCCGTTCGCGCACCACCAAGGCCAATGGCAATGATGAGGCCGAGGATGATGCGGGTCGAACGATTGTTGTTGTTTGGGCGGTTCATGGGTAATTCCTCTCAACTTGGAGATCACCCTATTCCCGGCTGCCTGTATGTAATCTGAGTAACAGGTTCATCAGCTGTTCATGGAAAGGCACTTCGCAGTTGCACAATCCTTGCGCAGATTTGTGGACAAAACTTCAACTGTTCCTTGACAAGGGAGCGCACCGCATGTTTCCTGTAGTGTAACAAAGTTGCCCCGTAGCAAATGAGTCTAACAAGGGGCGGTGGCGCAAGGCTGTGGGGATAACAAGCGCTGCACGCTGGAGGGAACTGCCAATGTCCGACCTCAATCAGCGGATTGAGGCGATGTACCAAAGCGACAAACGCGGTGCATGGCTTCTGGTTGCGCTACTATGGATCGTCATCCTCTTTGTCCTGTTCATGAGCTGGCCACACATTCCTGATGCGGGTGTGAAGACGGTGGTGCTTATCGCTGCCGCTGCCGTGTTGATTTTCAATACGGCCTCGATTGCCGCCATGGTGAAACACTATGAAGAGGACAAGGAATTCATTTACGGCCTCGACATCAAGCATCTTGATGAAGCCAAGAAAAACAGGGGTTAGGGACATGGCCAAATACACTCCACCGGAACAACCAAAAGCATTTCAGATTTTTGACATCGTTTTTCTTGTCGCGGCTATTTTTGCGGCACTTTGGCTGCCGCTTCAGGCGGGCTGGGCCGGCGCGTCAAAATCCATCGACAAGATCGAAAATCCGACTTGGGAAGCATTGGGACAAACGCCAGCAATGGTCGAACAATGGGTAAAGCTTGGTTATGCCGATGCGGCTGCCGCCCATGACGTTATCCAGAACAGGTTCCACTATTCAATCGATTGGCTGCAGCTTGTCATCATGGCGGCCGTGGTCATCGGGTACTTCATTTTCCTGTTCAGGGCATCGGAAGTGGAATACCGCGAAGTGATCGACGAAAAGTTCAACGGTAAATGAGGAGATAGACATCATGTGGGTAACACTTTCCTATCTCTGCTGGGCCGCCTCTGCCGCCCTTGCCGCTTGGATGCTGTTTGACTGGTTCAAGACCGACAGCGCCTATTCCGAAGCAACGCTGACTTCATCGCGCGAAGGCGAGATTGAAGCCGTTCAAGAAAAGCACAAGGTGTAAGCATGGCAAATGTAGCAACTGCCGGTTCGGCACCTCAAAAAGTATCCCTGCTGCGCGTGTTGGGTCCGGGCCATGTCTGGGCCCTGGGCGTTGGCATCGTTCTGGTGGGTGAATTCACCGGTTGGAATTTCTCGGCAGACAAGGGCGGCGCACTAGCCGCCCTCATCGTGTGCTGGGTTGTGGGCCTGCTTTATACCTCCGTTGCCATGATTGACTCGGAGGTGACCTCAACAGTTGCCGCCGCTGGCGGCCAATATGCGCAAGCCAAGCATATTGTGGGTCCGCTCATGGCCTTCAACGTGGCGCTCTATCTTGTCTTTGCCTACACCATGCTGGAAGTTTCTGACGCCATTCTGGTGGGCGACCTGATGACAACGGTCGCTGCTACGGAGGGCCTAACCCGGCACGGCTTTGTGGTGTTCACTATCGTGTTGCTCGCGTGGCTGAACTATCGCGGCGTGCTGATGACGTTGAATGTGAACTTCATCATCACAGCTCTTGCCTATGCTTCCATTGTTATCCTGTTCTTCTCGGTTCAGCCGTGGAGTCAGGGAGTCGTTTTGAGACTCGGTGAACTCGTTACGCCGCAGAATGCCCTGCCCTACGGTTGGATTGGCGTTATCGCCGCATTCCAATTCGGCATCTGGTATTATCTCGGCATTGAAGGCACCACACAGGCCGCTGAAGAGGTGCGTTCACCTTCCCGCTCGCTCCCTTATGGGACCATGGCTGGCATGATCACGCTACTCATTGCGGCGGCCCTCACATGGTATGTGTGTGCCAGTCTTCTGCCATGGGAGTACTTGGGCTTTACCTTCTTCCCGCTCTACGATGCAGCGCGGATGACCGGCAGCTCAACCCTTGAATTCCTGTTGTTCTGGGGAACGGTTCTCTCGGCGGTGGCCTCGGCCAATGGCTGTATCAATGATGCGGCGCGCGCCTGGTTCTCGCTGGGCCGCGACCGTTACCTGCCAACCTGGTTCTCGGCAGTTCATCCAAAGTATCGCACGCCCTATCGGTCAATCGTGTTCCTGTTGCCGATCGCGCTGGCCTTTGCGTTCATTGCCGACTTGAACCAGGCGATCACCTTCTCGATCCTGTCTGGGGTGTTGCAGTATACCTTCATGAGCATCAACATCATCATGTTCCGCAATAAATGGCCGTTGGGCACGATCAGGCGGGGTTACACCCACCCGTTCCACCCGATACCGGCCATTGTGTTGCTGGTGCTCTGCATCGTGACTTACTTCGCCATCTTCCTGGGATTTGGCACCCAACTGACGGCGATGGTGGTGTTCTATCTCGTGGTGTCACTATGGTTCCACTTTTACCGTTACCAGTATGTGCGCAGGGGTGACCAGTTCACCATGCCGTGGCCAAAGCCCAGGGGCTACTAACCTGTTCAACGCGAACCATGGCCCGCTCAGTAGGCGGGCCATTTTTATTTGAGAGTTAAGTGATGTGGAGTTGGATTGGCGTTGTCGTGCTGTTTGCTGCCATCTGGCGGCTTGCCCATGTTTACCAGAGAAGCATAAAACGCCGCCATGCCGAGATTGAAGCGCTGTTTTCGGATGTCGTGCCGCTGCTTGATGAGTGCGAATTCGAACAAGTTGGGCCCCAGCAGTTTCCCAAGCTAAAAGGTAGATATAGAGATTTTTCGGTTCAACTTCAGCCTGTGGTGGATACGCTTGCGACGCGGCGCTTGCCGGCGCTATGGCTCTTGGTCACGCTGCAAGACAAGCTCCCCGTCACGGCACGGTTTGACATGATGATGCGGCCCGCAGCGGCTACGACATTTTCAAATTTCGATCACCTGCCCTACACGCTTGCGCACCCAACCGGATTTCCTGAACACGCGGTTGTCCGCACGGATGACGCCCAATCTGTCATTCCGTCACACATCATCAAACCCCATCTCGGACTTTTTTTCGGGCCACGCGCCAAGGAGCTGCTGATCACGGAAAATGGCCTCCGCATTGTGTGGCTGCTGGCAGAGGCGGACCGCGCACGCTATGGTGTATTTCGCCAAGCTGAGTTTGGGGACGTAAAAATCGACTCGACCAAAGTGCAGGAACTGCTGGCGACTTTGATTGCCTTACGGAGTGATATTTTGAAATGGGAAAAGCAGAAATGACAGAGGCCCCCAGCAAACCGCTGTATGTGCTGGCGGCTGCAATCATCTTGCCAGCCTCAGGCCATGTGCTGCAGGGCCGGGCCCAGCGGGGGCTGATGTTCCTGTTTTTCATCATCATATTGGGCTGGGCCAGCACTCATGTCATGCCGCCAACGGCGAGTTTTTTCGGACGGCATATCGGCGGCTTGTTTATCTATGGCCTTTCAATCATTGACGCCTACAAATGGTCCAAGGTGCAGTGGGAAATATGGAAACATGCGCAGCCTCACAATAATTCTTAACCTCTTATTGGCGTCAAGTTCGGCATGGGCCGGGGAACAGAAACTTTCGGGCACCGAAATTCAACTTGCACTGAATGACCACACGTATGGAGGCGTCGGCGAAGAGGGGAAATCCTGGGAGCAGATATTCCAGAAATCTGGCGTCACTTTCTACGCCACGGGCGGTGCGCAAAGCCAAGGCAAGTGGGAAGTCCGCGGCGATCAATACTGTTCCCAATGGCCGCCCAATGAAGCCTGGGCCTGCTATGACGTGATGGTTGCTGAAAATCTTGTGATCTCTTTGTATCCGCCTCGGGAACCCGATATACCGGACACCGGGTCAATTAACTCTGCGAGAAAGCTGAAGGCCGAAGGCATCATCAAGCCTTCATGAGAAATTGGATACTGGGCGATCGTTCATCAGGGAGAAATACCATGGCTGACGGGTTTCAGGTTGTAGGCAAGAACGCCAACGCATTGTTCACTCTCAAGCTGCACCGCGGCGATGGCATGACACTGATCGCCATGAACTGGCGCAACGGAAAACCGCCAAAGGACTTCGCGGGCTTTGCCATTGAGTACAAGGAACCCGGCGGCAACCGGTTTTTCGCAGTCAAAAACCGCATCGGCTTCAAGGGCATGATCGCGGATCAAGACCAGCCCAGCATTTCCACGCTGCTCGCCCCCATCCAAAAATTCCGTTGGGTGCATTTTCCCCGATATGCCCATAAGGAGGGGATGTTCACCTATCGCATCTCGCCTGCCTTCATGAACGACAAGGACGAAATCAGCCTGGGCGAGCCGCAGGAAGCGGAAATTGCCCTGCACCGTTTTACCCACCCGGGCAAGCTGAACGTGAGCTTCACGCGGGGCTTCATTTCCTCTCAGGCCTTCGTGAAGCGTTATGAGCCGGATGGCGCACTTTCCACCTTGGTGCCGGAGAGCAAGGAAAAGGGGCTCACTTTTAAATCAACCCACAAGAAGGCAGCGGAAGCCTATCAATGGATGGGATTTGAGGCGCGGGCTTCAATTCTTGCCGTGCTGGACAAGGCGATTGCTGCAAAAGCTGACGTGCGTGTCATCGCCTATGACCTCAATATGCCGGAGATCGTTGAGCGGCTGGAAAAACTTGGAAGCCGCCTCAAGATCATCATCGATGATTCAAAGGACCATAAGGGGGCAACTTCTTCAGAAAGCCAGGCAGAAAAGCGGCTGAAGAAATCTGCTGGCAAAGGCAACGTGCTGCGCCAGCATATGGTTATCCTGCAGCACCACAAGGCAATTGCCGTTCGGGGGCCCGGCATTGAAACCGTGATTTATGGTTCAACCAATTTCAGCTGGCGGGGTTTTTACGTGCAGAACAACAACGCCCTGATTGTTGAAGGTGCGCAAGCGGTTCAAGCCTATTTTGACGCCTTTGACAGCTATTGGAATAATGACCCCGGCACCTTCAGGGTTTCGCCTGCGGCGAGCGACTGGCATTCACTTGGGCTGCAGGGCATTGAAGCACGTGTAACTTTCTCGCCCCACATAGCAGGACACGCGGTGCTGAAAGCCATTGCCAAAGACATTGACGACGCCAGCTCCAGCGTGTTTTTCTCGCTGGCCTTCCTTGGGCAAACCAAGAAAGGGCCTATTGGGCCCGCAATGGGCCGCGCCTTTAAAAAGAAAAAACTCTTCTGTCTCGGCATTTCCGACAAGCTGATCAAGGCGGAGAACCTCGGCATCACCGTTATGGATTCCAATGGCAAGGAAAGAACCGTAAAGCCTGAAGCCCTGACCCGACATGTCCCCAAGCCGTTTAAATCTGAACCATCGGGCGTCAAAGGCGGCGTAGGCACACGCATGCACCATAAATTTGTTGTGCTGGACTTCAACACGGATGATGCGCGGGTCTATCTGGGATCCTATAATTTTTCTGAACCCGCAGATGACAGCAATGGTGAAAATCTTGTTTTTATCAAAGACCGGCGCGTTGCCACCAGCTACATGATTGAGGCGCTGCGCATTTTTGACCACTACAAATTCCGCGCCAAGCAGATGGAAGCCAAAACCAGGCGCGACACACTTGAGCTACAGAGGCCGCCGCGCAAGACCGGCGAAAAGCCCTGGTGGGACGAGGACTTCAAAAAGCCCGACAAGATACGTGATCGGGAAATCTTTGCCTGAGGCATTATTGCAAGTTTTTGTGTTCACGGGCAATGGTTTGCGCTAAGAGGCGTGGTTTGTTTTCAATGCAACCCAGGAGTTTCAATGAATGAATAAGTGGCCTGTGCATGCCAGCTGGAATGGCCCCATTGTGATGATCGGTTTTGGCTCGATTGGCCGGGGCACTCTGCCGCTGATCCTTCGCCATATTGAGTGCGACAAATCGAAAATCACGGTCATTGATCCTTCCGCCTCATGGCGCCATTTGCTGGAAAAACAGGGCATTACATTCCTTCAGGAAAGCATTACCCGCAAGAATTTCGCCAGCGTACTGACGCCGCTGCTCACCGCGGGCCCGGGCCAGGCGCTCATCGTCAATCTTTCGGTTGATGTGGGCTCCATTGACATCATCAAGCTCGCCCACAAAACCAATTCGCTTTGCCTCGATACGGTGAACGAGCCGTGGCCCGGTTTCTATTACAACACCAAGCTCGATAACGCCGACCGCACGAATTACAAGATGCGCGAAGATTTGCTGGCAATTCGCCGCAAATTGAAGACGGGGCCAACCGCCGTTTCCTGCTGTGGTGCAAACCCGGGCATGGTTTCCTGGCTGGTAAAGCAAGCCATGCTTGACATGGCCCGTGACATGAACATGACGGTCGCCGAGCCAAAGTTGCGTGAAGACTGGGCGAAGTTCATGAAGAAGCTTGGGGTGAAAGGCATTCACATTGCCGAGCGCGATACGCAACGCTCAAAAAATCCCAAGCCGCTGGATGTCTTCATCAACACCTGGTCCGTGGACGGATTTATTTCAGAAGGCTTGCAACCCGCTGAACTTGGTTGGGGCACCCACGAGAAAAAATTGCCCTATGATGGCAAGAGGCACAAAAAGGGCAGTGGTGCCGCGATCTATCTCAACCGGGCGGGCGCTGATACGCGGGTGCGGAGCTGGGTTCCAACGTCGGGCGCGCATTTCGGCTTGCTAGTGACCCATAACGAAGCCATCTCGATTTCAGATTATTTCACCGTGCGCGATGGCAAACGCGTTACCTACCGCCCCACCTGCCACTACGCTTACCACCCCTCAAACGATGCGGTGCTTTCAGTGCTTGAAATGTTTGGCGCCGGCGGCAAACGCCAAACCAACCAGCATATTCTCGAAGAGCAGGAAATCGTTGATGGCGGCGATGAACTGGGCGTGTTCCTGTATGGCCACAAGAAGAATGCCTATTGGTATGGCTCGAAGCTTTCCATCGATGAGGCCCGCAAGCTGGCGCCTTACCAGAACGCCACGGGCATGCAGGTGACTTCCGCTGTTTTGGCGGGCCTGATCTGGGCCATTGAAAATCCCACAGCGGGCATTGTTGAAACCGAGGAAATGGACTTCCGCCGCTGCCTCGATGTGCAAACTCCCTATCTTGGAACACTCAAAGGCGTTTATACAGATTGGACACCGCTTCAGGGGCGGGGCGAGTTCTTTGCCGAAAAACTGGACACCCGCGACCCGTGGCAATTTTCGAACATTATTGTCCGGTAATTTTTTTGGCCCTGTTTAGCCTTGCTGTAGGATGCTGACATGAAAATGGTTCAAACTCTCACAATTAGCGCGGTGCTTGCCGTCTTCACATGTTCAGCTTCTATTGCCGCACCCCAACATGGAATTGCCATGCATGGTCAACCAGCGTTGGCAGCAGACTTCAAGCACTTGCCCTATGCCAATCCCGATGCACCACAAGGCGGCACCCTGCGTCAAGCCATAACAGGCACTTTCGACAGCACGTCTCCCTTCATCGTCAAGGGCACAGCGGCGACAGGCGTTCGCACCTATGTGTTTGAAAGCCTGCTGGGCCGCAACTGGGACGAGGCTTTTTCACTTTACGGCTTGCTGGCGGAGTTGATTGACGTGAGCGATGACCGGCAGACGTTCACCTTCAAGTTAAGGCCGGAGGCCAAATTCTCCGATGGAAAACCGGTGACTGCGGCGGACGTGGTTTTTTCCATGGAGACGCTGCGCGACAAGGGCCGTCCGAATTACAAGAACAATTACGGTAAGATCACCAAGGTTGAGACGCCCGATGAGCACACCATTACCTTCCATCAGGAAGCTGGCGACCAGGAACTTCCGTTGATCGTCGGCGTCATGCCCATTCTGCCGAAACACGCCTGGGAAGGCAAAGCCTTCGACGCCAGTTCGCTTGATCCCCTTATCGGTTCCGGTCCCTACGTTATCGCCGAGGTGAAGGCCGGTGAAAGCATTGCCTACAAGAAGAACCCGGACTACTGGGGCAAGTCGCTCGCGCTCTCCAAGGGGCTGTGGAATTTCGATACGTTGAAGTTTGATTATTACCGGGACGCCAACGCTGCTTTTGAAGCTTTCAAGAAAGGCGACTCTGATGTCCGAACCGAAGGCGACCCCGTGCGCTGGGCCACGGGTTATGATTTCCCTGCGGTGAAGGATGGCAAGATTACGCTTGAAAAGGTAGCACAACGCTCCCCCGCACCTGCCAGCGGTTTTGCTTTCAACACGCGCCGCAAGATTTTTGAAGACCCGCGCGTGCGGGAAGCGCTGCTATACGCTTTTGATTTTGAATGGGCCAATGCCAATCTTTTCTCGAACGCCTATCAGCGCACCTATGGCTACTATTCCGGCTCAGCACTTTCTTCCAAGGATAAGCCGGTTGATGATGCCGAGAAAGCGCTGCTTGGCAACGCTTCCCTGCGGGCCGACTTTATGGATGGCTCCTACAAACTTCCAGTCAGCGACGGTTCGGGCCACGACCGCAAGCAGCTTCGCAAGGCTGTAACCCTTCTGAGCGATGCGGGCTGGACGGTGAAGGATACGGGGCTTGTAAACGCAGCAGGCGAACCTTTTGCCTTCACCATTTCAATCCAGAACAAGGAGCAGGAAAAGATCGCGCTGCACTATCAGCGCACCCTGCAACAGATTGGCATCAAGGCGGATGTGCGCATCGTCGACTCGGCGCAGTTTGCCTCCATTCAAAAGACCTACGACTATGACATGATCCCGGCGACCTGGTTCAATTCCCTGTCGCCGGGCAATGAGCAGAAATTGTATTTTGGCTCCGATGGCAAAACCACTGAAGGCACGCGCAACTATCCCGGCATTGCTGATCCTGCGGTGGATGCGGCGATTGCCGGATTGCTGACAGCCAAAGGCCACGAGGAATTTACAACGGCGGTCCGCGCACTTGACCGGCTGCTGGTCTCCGGTTTCTACATCATTCCGTTTTATGATGCGGGCGGCCAATGGGTGGCGCGGTGGAACAGGATTGGCAGGCCTGATGCGCAACCGCTTCCCGGATTTGAAGGAACCACCTTGTGGTATAATCCATGAAGTCGCTTGAGATCGACGTTGTGTCAGACGTCATTTGCCCCTGGTGTTTCCTCGGCAAGCGGCGCCTGGACAAGGCCATCAGCCTGCTGGATGACATCAAGGTGGATGTGAACTGGCGGCCCTTTTTGCTGGATCCCACCATTCCGAAAGAAGGAATAGGCCGCGTCGAGTATCTGACAAACAAGTTCGGCGCTGAACGCGTGAAAACAATCCACGATCCTCTTATTGCTGCTGGCAAGGAGGATGGTGTTCCCTACGCCTTCGATAAAATCACCCGCACGCCCAATACACTGGATGCCCACCGGCTCATCCGCTGGAGCCACCCAACGGGGCGCCAGCATGACATGGCCGAGCGGCTGTTCATGGCTTATTGGAACCAGGGACAGGACGTGGGAGACCGCGCTGTGTTACTCAAAATTGCAGGCGAAGCGGGGCTTGCTGAAGCGGATATCGCCCAGAAATTTGATGATGGCGTTGACGTTGATGCTGTTACTGCCGAAGTTGCCCACGCGGCGCGCATGGGCGTTAACGGTGTTCCCTGTTTCATTCTCGGTCGCAAGCAGGGGCTGATGGGTGCGCAGCCTACCGAGGTTTTGGCCGATGCCATCGGCAAGCTGGCGGCCTAGCCGATGCAACTGTTTCAGATCCACGTCAGGGATGAGGTTCTCGACGATCTGCGGGCAAGGCTGCGCCATACCAGATGGCCTGGTCAACTGGCCGGTATCGGTTGGGAACAGGGCACCGAGCAGGACTGGCTGCGGCACCTCGTATCCTACTGGGCTGATACGTTCGATTGGCGCGCCTGGGAGCGGAAGCTTAATACGCTCCACCACTTCACCTGGGAAGGCATCCATTTCGTTCACCAGCGTGCGGCATCCGGCCGGGGCGTACCGCTGATCCTCACGCACGGCTGGCCCGGCAGTTTTCTCGACTATATCGACATGCTGCCGATGCTTGAGGAGTTCGACGTGGTCGTGCCTTCCCTGCCTGGATATGGCTTTTCGCCGCGCCCACCCGAAGTCGGCATCAACTACCGATACGTGGCTCGAGCGCTGGCACCGGCTCATGACCGCGCTCGGATATTCCCGCTATGGCGCAGGCGGCGGTGACTTCGGCGCCGGGGTATCGACCTTCCTCGCCCTGGACCATGCCGAAGCGGTAATCGGCATCCACCTCACCACACCGGAACTCACCCCCAAGGTGGAGGACGCGGCGCTGTCAGATGAGGAGCGATCGTACCTTGCTGTGAACCGCGGCTGGGAGGCGGTGGAGCGGGGATACAGCGCAATACAGTCCACCAAACCACAGACCATCGGCTACGGCCTCAACGACTCCCCGACAGGGCTTGCCGCATATCTGGGCGAGAAGTGGCGCTCGTGGAGCGATGTCACGCCGCCAGACGACTTCCTCTGCGCCACGCTCACCCTGTACTGGGCCACGCAAACGATCACGTCGTCGATGCGCGATTATTGGGATAACCGCCGGTATCCCGCCGATCCCGCCTACGTCGGCACGCCCACGGCGTTCGGTGTCTTTGCGAACGAGACAGTTCCCGAAGGCGAGCCACCACGCGCGTATCTGGAGCGGCTCTACAATGTCAGACGCTGGACGGTGTTTCCGCACGGCGGGCACTTTGCTCCGGTTGAGCAACCAGCAGCCGTTGCCGGCGATCTTTCCGCCTTCTTCCGCGACCTGAGTTGAAGTCCAAGCTTGCGGCGTGATCAGCCGATCACGCGGCCAGTTTCACCAAGTTCTGCATAATCTGGCGGGTGCCTTTCAGGCGCTCTTCGGCGGTTTTCCAGGTGCGGAGGATAACCAGCTTCATATCAGGCCGCAGCTTGGCCAAGGTGCCCTGCCCATTTATCCATTGCACCAGCGCTGGCGGGTTGGGGAAAATATCCTTGCGGAAACCCAGCACCACGCCTTTGGGGCCTGAGTCCACATTGGCCACATTGGCAGAGCGGCATAGCATCTTGATGGAAACCACCTCGAGGAGATGATTGACTTCATCGGGCAATCTTCCGAAACGGTCATGCAGTTCCGCGCCGAAGGCTTCAAGATCTGATTGTTCGTGGAGGTCCGCCAGCCTGCGATAGAGGCCGAGGCGCACCTGCAAGTCCGATACATATTTTTCCGGAATGAGAACCGATGTTCCCACATTGATTTGCGGCGACCACTGGCCTTCCGCTTCCTGCATTTCCTCGCCGGTGCGCATTTTGACAACGGCTTCTTCCAGCATGGATTGATAAAGCTCGTAACCTACTTCCCTGATATTGCCGGACTGCTCTTCACCCAAAAGGTTGCCGCCGCCGCGCAAATCCAGATCGTGGCTGGCGAGCGTAAAGCCAGCGCCCAACGAGTCGAGGGATTGCAAAACCTTCAGGCGGCGCTCTGCTGTTTCTGTCAACGTGCGGTTGGGTGGTGTGGTGAAAATCGCATAGGCGCGCTGTTTTGAGCGGCCAACACGGCCACGCAATTGATAGAGCTGGGCCAAGCCAAACATGTCCGCCCGGTGGATGATCAGCGTGTTCGCCGTTGGAATATCGAGACCGGATTCAACGATCGTGGTCGACAGCAGCACGTCAAATTTGCGGTCATAGAAACCGGACATGATGTCTTCAAGTTCTGTTGGCGCCATGCGGCCGTGGGCGGCGCGGAATTTCACTTCTGGCACATTCTCACGCAGGAATTCGCCGATCTCGGTAAGGTCCGTAATGCGCGGCACCACATAGAAGCTTTGGCCACCACGGAAATGTTCCCGCAGCAAGGACTCGCGGATAATCACGGGATCAAACTGCGAGATGTAGGTGCGCACGGCCAAGCGGTCCAGCGGCGGTGTTGTAATGAGCGACAATTCCCGCACACCAGACAATGCCAATTGCAAGGTGCGGGGAATGGGTGTTGCGGTCAGTGTCAACACATGGACATTGGCGCGGAGCTCCTTCAGCCGTTCCTTGTGCTTCACGCCGAAATGCTGCTCTTCGTCAATAATCAGGAGGCCTAAATCACGGAACTTGATGTTTCCGGTCAGCAGGGCGTGTGTGCCGATGACGATATCAATATCGCCTGCGGCCAAGCCTTCTTTCACCCGGTCGATTTCCTTGCGGCCCACCAGCCGTGAGGCTTGGGCAATGCGCAGAGGCAGTCCCTTGAAGCGCGCTTCGAAGGTCGCAAAATGCTGGCGCGACAGAAGTGTTGTCGGCACAACCACGGCCACCTGCTTGCCGTTCAGGGCTGCCACAAAGGCGGTGCGCAGCGCCACTTCGGTTTTGCCAAAACCCACGTCACCGCAAATGAGGCGGTCCATGGGGCGGCCCCTTTGCAAATCGGCCAACACAGCCTCAATGGCGGAAAGCTGGTCCTCGGTTTCCTCATAGGGGAAGCGGGCGCAGAACTCGTCGAAGGCGCCATCGGGCGGCGGCAGGATATCTCCGGCTTTCAATTCGCGTGCCGCCGCCGTCTTGATCAGATCCTCGGCGATTTCGCGGATGCGCTCCTTGAGGCGGGCCTTCTTGGCCTGCCAGGCGCCGCCGCCCAGCCGGTCAAGCTGGCTGCCATTGTCTTCGGCGCCATAACGGGTAAGCAGCTCGATGTTTTCAACGGGCAGGAAAAGCCGGTCATTGCCGGCATAGATCAGCAGCAGGCAGTCATGGGGAGCGCCTTGCACCTCGATGGTTTTCAATCCCTCAAAGCGGCCAATGCCATGATCGACGTGCACCACAAGATCGCCGGGGGACAGGGCGGAAAGCTCGGACAGGAAATCCGCCGCCTTCTTGTTCTTGCGGGCCTTGCGCACAAGGCGGTCGCCCAGGATATCCTGTTCGGCGATGACGGCGAAATCAGCGGTTTCAAAACCATCCTCAAGGCCCAGCACAACGAGGCTCACGATGGAGATGTCACGCTTACTGGCATCGGCCCATGTTGCAGCCGTGGCGAGAGGCGCCAGCTCATGGTCCTTCAGAATGGTTTGCAGGCGTTCTTGCGATCCTTCCGTCCAGCTCGCAATCAGCACGCGCTTGTTCGCTTTGCGCAAATCTACCGTGTGGGTTTTCACGGCATCATAAATGCTGGTGCCGGTTTGAGCGCGTTCGGCGGCGAAGCTCCGCCCGCGTTTGCCACCAAAGGAAATGCTGGAGCTTTCGGGACTTTCAAAGGCGGAAATGGCGAGTGACGTGCGATCCGCGATAAGCTGCTTCCATTCCTGTTCGCCCAGATAAAGGCGTTCCGCTTTCAGGGGCTTATAGGGTGCCGCACCAAAGGAGCCTTTTTCGCGCGCTTCACGGCGGGCGTCATAGAATTCCGCCACCTGCTCATGCCTTGCCAGCATTGATTCATCGGTTGCCTGATCAAGCGAGACGGGCGAATTCGGCACATAGTCCAGCAGCGTATCAAGATGCTCATGGAACAGGGGCATCCAGTGCTCCATGCCCTGATAGCGCCTGCCATTGGTCACTGACTCATACAGCGGGTCGTTCAAATCCAAACCGCCGAAGGCCGCTGCGTAACCCGTGCGAAACCTTCCGATTGCTTCCGGCGACAGAAGAACCTCATTGGCGGGATTTAACGAGAGTGTTTTCAGCGTGGTGGTCGAGCGCTGGGTTTGCGCATCAAACGCGCGAATGGTTTCCAGTGTGTCGCCAAAAAAATCCAGCCGCACGGGATTTTCTGAACCTGGCGGGAAAATATCAATAATGCCGCCGCGTACCGCAAAGTCGCCGGGATCAACCACCGTGCTGGACCGTGAGAAACCATTGCCGCCCAGGAAGGCCAGCAGTTCATCGCTGTTGACCCGGCGACCAGACGCAACATTGAGTGACGATTTGCTGATCATGTCACGTGCCACAACCCGCTGCAGCACGGCATTCACGGTTGTCAAAACCAGGCGGGGTTTTTCATTGGGCTTATGTAGTTGCGCGAGTGTTGATAGCCTGCGCGCAAGGATATCAGCCGTGGGCGAAACACGGTCATAAGGCAGGCAATCCCAAGCAGGAAAACGCAGCACATCGAGTTCGGGGGCAAAAAAACTCACCTGTTCGGCGAGCGTCGACAGCCGCTGGTCATCGACGCAAACGTGCAGCAGGGGCACACCGCCGAGGGCGCTTGCAAGCTTCGTCAGCAGGATGGCGTCAAGGCCCTGCGGAACACCCGACACCGGAATGCGGCCAGAGGTATCGAGGCGCTGGAGAAGTTTTGAAATATCAATCATGGGCGGAATTTAATAAACTCTGGCAGCACTTCATTTTTGAAATCGTCGGGAACGGACGCTTCTCCCATTACCCATGAAAAAAGTTCCTGATCTGGCACTTCAATAAGCACTTCAAAGGCGGTTAGTTGGCTTTCCGACATTGCCCCCACATGCCGCACGGCAAAGCCGCCCATCAGCAGGTCCATCTCCTTGATGCCGCGGTGGCTGCTGCGCCACAGCAGGCGCTTGCGGCGGGATTCATGGGGGTCGGGAGGTGCTGTCATTTGCCGCCTGAATAGCGCTTTCTGCACTTGCGCTGCAACAACTTCCCCAACAAAATGATTGAATGCGTCCATCCGTTCTCAACCCCCTGTTTGCCAGTGCCTCGGGCATCAAAGGCATTGGGCAGAAGCTTGAGAAAATTCTGGCCAAGCTGTTGCGCGGATCAGAATCGACGCCTGCCCGCGTGGTAGATTTGCTGTTCCATTTGCCGAGCGGCCTGGTTGACCGGCGCTTTCGCCCCCGCATCATTGATCTGCCACGGGAAGGCATCGTTACGATTGAAGTGAAAGTTGGCCGCCATAGGCCGCCACCGCCCTTTAACAAGCGCGTGCCCTACCGCATTGACGTTTCAGACGACACGGGGAGCCTCACCCTTGTGTTTTTCAGGGCGTTTGTCGATCATTTGAAGCGCAGCCTGCCGGAAGGCGAAACGCGCTTTGTTTCTGGTGAGATTGGCTGGTTTGGAGATGAACCGCAAATCGCGCACCCTGATCATATTCTGTCAGCGGACGAGTTTTCCACCATGCCGCTGATCGAGCCGGTTTATCCGCTAACCGCTGGCTTATCGCCCAAAATTTTAGCCAAGGCTGTGAGAACCGCGATTGAACGGCTGCCTGATTTGCCGGAGTGGCAAGACGCGGCTTGGAAGCAACGGCACGGATGGTTGTCATTTGGCGACGCTTTGCGTGCTTTGCATAATCCGCAAGCAGCCGAAATATCACCGCTAACGTCGCCGTCTCGACTGCGACTGGCCTATGACGAGTTGCTGGCAAACCAATTGGCCATCAGCCTTGTGCGCGGCCACATGAAGCGTGCCGCAGGGCAGAAATTTGTTAGCAACGGTTCATTACAAGCGAAGATACTTTCAGCCCTGCCCTATCAACTGACAAGGGCACAAGAAACGGCGGGCGAAGAAATCCGACATGACATGGCTGCCGGGGAACGCATGCTGCGGCTGTTGCAGGGCGATGTGGGTTCAGGAAAAACCATTGTGGCGTTGCTGGCGCTGGCAACCGTTGTAGAGTGCGGCGCGCAAGGAGCCTTCATGGTGCCGACAGAAATACTCGGCCGCCAACATTTCATGTCACTCTCGCCCCTATGCGAAGCAGCGGGCATTCGCCTTGCGGTTCTTACGGGCCGTGAAAAAGGCAAGCAGCGCGACGAGGTTTTGGAGCGCCTGGCCAAGGGCGAGATCGATATTCTGATAGGCACCCATGCCCTGTTTCAGGAGGGTGTGGATTTCAGAAATCTGGGGCTTGTGGTCATTGATGAGCAGCACCGCTTTGGTGTTCACCAGCGGCTGGCCCTGCAAGCCAAGGCGGATAAGGCGACGGATCTTCTGGTGATGACGGCAACACCCATTCCCCGCACGCTGGCACTGACGGTTTATGGCGATATGGACGTGTCAAAACTTACCGAAAAACCAGCAGATCGCCTGCCCATTGAAACCCGCGTGTTGCCGCTGGACCGGACGGATGAAGTTGTGGCGGGCTTGGCCCGCAGCATTGCAAGTGGCACGCGCGCCTATTGGGTGTGCCCCCTGGTTGAAGAAAGCGAGCTGGTTGATTCATCTGCCGCAGAAGAACGCTTCAAGCATCTGGACCAGGTTTTCCCGGGTCGTGTCGGGCTCATTCATGGGCGATTGAAGGGGCCGCAAAAAGACTCCGTCATGGCGGATTTCAAATCGGGTGCGCTGGATATCCTGGTTTCGACAACTGTCATTGAAGTGGGTGTGGATGTGCCGCAAGCCAGCATCATGGTGATTGAAAATGCCGAACGGTTCGGGCTTGCCCAATTGCACCAGCTTCGCGGGCGCGTCGGACGCGGCACCGCGAAGTCAAGTTGCGTACTGTTGTATCAAGAGCCCTTGGGCGAAACCGCAAAAACCCGTCTCAAAATCATGCGGGAGACTGAAGACGGGTTTCGCATTGCCGAGGAGGATTTGCGGCTGCGGGGCGCTGGCGAGATGCTGGGAACGCAGCAGGCAGGCCTTCCGCTGTTTCGCATTGCCGATCTTGCCGCCCATGGCGAGCTTCTGGCAGCGGCGCGCGATGATGCAGCACTCATGCTTTTGCGCGATCCGGAATTGAAAACCGGGCGCGGCGAGGCGCTGCGTATCTTGCTTTATCTTTTTGAGCGGGATGAGGCGGTCAAGTTGCTTTCCGCCGGCTAAGTTTTTTCACCGCCGCCATTTTTGTTTCCACTCCCGGAGCCAGGGGCGCATCAGGAAAAACCAGCCCCATGGAAATGACCAGCTTCAAGGCGTCCTCAACAGTTGTATCCAGCACCACCACATCGCTGACGTCGCAAAAGAAAACATAGCCCGAAGTTGGGTTTGGCGTTGTTGAGACATAGACCGCATACATCGCCCGGCCCTTCTCAAGTCCCACCATGCCGCCATCAATACTCCGCGAAATGAATGCGAGCGACCAGGTTCCCCGTCGTGGCCATTCAACCAGGCAGACCTTCTGGAAAGACGCGCCCTTTTGCAGGAATAGCGTTTCGAATATCTGCTTGGAACCTTTATAGATAGACCGCACCACGGGCGTGCGGTTCAACACGTTGTCCCACAGGCTAATGAGCGTGCGCCCCACAAGATTTGCTGCAAAAGCACCAATGACGGTAATTGTGATGAGCGCGAAGATGAGGCCGAACCCCGGCACCTGGAAAGGGAGGTAAGTGTCTGGATTATAGTAGCTTGGAATATAGGGCTTGAGCCACGTATCAAAAATGGCGACAAACCACAGGGTGGCCCAAATCGTGATGGCGATGGGTGCCGTGATGGCAAGGCCGGTAAAAAAATAGGCGCGAAGCCTTCCAAAAAAGGATATACGGGGCGGCGATGGGGATGAAGTTTCGGCAGGTTGATTGTTTGTCATTGAACCCTGAAAATCGCATATACTGGCAGAAGATTGCAAGTGTTAGTCGTTATAGAGAATAAAGCGAAGTGAAGCGGTTCATATATCTGGGTATCGGTTGGCTGGGCCTCCTCATGGGTATTGCGGGCGTCATTCTGCCCATTCTGCCCACAACACCCATGCTTCTCATATCCGTCTGGGGCTTCAGCAAATCCTCGCCAGCGCTTGCGGAAAAAATCCGCGCTCACCGGGTGTTTGGCCCGCCCATACGGGACTGGCAGGATAATGGTTTTATTTCCCTGAAAGCCAAAAGCCTCGCCATTGGCATGATGAGCCTGATGGCAGGATGGTTGTGGTTCTACAGTGGATTGGCTTTGTGGATTCTGGGACTGGTGATTGCCACAATGCTGGGGGCAGGCATTTTTGTTGGCACCCGCCCCAGTGCCTAACCCCTGTCACTCAGCGGAGGTAACTGCACTTGAGGGATATTGCTCTGCCCAAACCTGCGCGCGGGCTTCGGCCTCCAGTCGCTGGTCTTCTGAGGCTTCTGACTGCAGCTGATTAAAGCGGTTTATGATGTCAGGATTTTCAGCGGGATTGGTGGTTTTCTGTGCAAGTATATACCACATCAAAGCCCGGGTTGTATCCTGCTGAACATATTTTCCATCCGAATAGATATCACCGAGATAAGCTTCCGACTGAGGGTGGCGCTTGCGGGCGGCCGCAATCAGCCATTTCAGACCCTGCTTCGGATTCTTGTTCAGCCCCTGTCCCTTGATGTTCATGACACCAAGTGCATAGAGCGCGCTGGGGTGACCATAGGTTGAGGCAATTTTTAAATAACTGCGGGCAGCCAATTTGAAATCAACGGGAATGCCCGCTGCGGCAATACCCGTGCGGTGATAGTCGGCAATTCTCAATTGGGCATCCACCATTATGCGCAACTTGTTTTGGTCGCGCTCATCAGGGTCATAGGTGTCGGCCACGCGGGAATAGTAGGAATAGGCGGTGGCATCATCCCGTGAAACGCCACGTCCTGTCCGGTAGATGTGGCCCAGATACCAGTCGGCCACCATGTTTCCATCGTCTGATGCGCGACGAAAGAATTTGATCGCCCTGTCGTAATTGCCGTTACTGTAAGCCTTCTTGGCCTTCTTCAGGTCATCAGTCCAAAATGGAATGATGTCGAGATCGGGCAAGTCTATTTTTGGAGTCGCCGGAAGATATGAGAAGAAGCCCGCGTCGTTTTCTTGTTCCTGGGCCGGTGCTGCGTTTGAAAAACCAAGCAGCAGCGTTGCCAGAAGTGCGATGAACACACTTCTGGCCTGGCGTGACGCAAGCGTCACGAAAGAACTAGATGTCGGCGTAGCAAACACCTTCCGCACTTCCTCCTGGATGGGTAACGGCACCTGAAACAGCGGGGCCAACCTGTTGGGCATATTTCCACAAAGCGCCGGAACCATAACCATGGTCACGGGGCTTCCAGCTTTTCTTTCGGGTTGCAAATTCAGCATCGCTCACGTTGCATGTGAGCGTGCCTTCAATCGCATCAAGCGTAATCAAGTCACCGTCTTTTAACAGTGCAATGGGTCCGCCCAATTGCGCTTCTGGGCCCACATGGCCCACGCAGAATCCACGAGTTGCACCAGAGAAACGGCCATCGGTAATGAGTGCCATTTTTTCGCCCATGCCCTGGCCATAAAGTGCAGCCGTGGTTGACAGCATTTCGCGCATGCCGGGACCGCCGCGCGGGCCCTCGTAGCGGATGACGAGAACTTCGCCTTGCTTGTATTGCTTCTTGCTTACGGCTTCAAAGCACAGTTCTTCTGAATCAAAGCAGCGGGCGGGGCCAGTGAACGTCAAGTTCTTCATGCCAGCAACCTTCACGATGGCACCTTCGGGCGCCAAGTTGCCGCGCAGGCCGACGACGCCACCGGTTTTTGTGATGGGTTTGTTGGCGGGATAAACCACATCCTGATCCGGATTCCATTTTACGCTCGCCATGTTCTCGGCAATCGTGCGGCCTGTAACGGTGAGGCAATCACCATGCAGGAAGCCGTGATCAAGCAGGGTTTTCATCAGCAGCGGAATGCCGCCTGCCTCGAACATGTCTTTTGCCACGTATTTGCCGCCGGGTTTCAGGTCAGCAATGTAGGGTGTCTTCTTGAAAATTTCGGCCACATCGAAAAGGTCAAATTTGATGCCGCACTCATGGGCAATGGCTGGAAGATGCAAGGCAGCATTGGTCGACCCGCCGGATGCGGCCACCACTGTTGCGGCGTTTTCCAAAGCCTTTAAGGTTACGATATCGCGCGGTCGAATGTTGCGGGCGATGAGCTCCATAACCTTTTCACCGGAGGTGAAACAGAAAGTATCGCGGATTTCATAGGGTGCCGGTGCGCCGCAGGAATACGGCAGCGCCAAACCAATGGCTTCGGCAACGGTTGCCATGGTGTTGGCGGTGAACTGCGCACCGCAAGAGCCAGCTGATGGACAGGCGACCTGCTCCAGCGTGTGCAGGTCTTCATCACTCATGTCGCCGACGCTGTGCTTGCCCACGGCTTCGAACACGTCCTGCACGGTTACAGGGCGGCCCTTAAATGTGCCGGGGAGAATGGAGCCGCCGTAGATAAAAACGGAGGGCACGTTCAAGCGCACCATGGCCATCATCATGCCAGGCAAGGATTTGTCACAACCGGCAAGGCCGACCAACGCGTCATAGCAGTGGCCACGCATTGTAAGCTCAACCGAGTCCGCAATGCATTCACGCGACACCAGCGAGGCCTTCATGCCTTGATGACCCATGGCGATGCCATCGGTAACGGTTATCGTGCAGAATTCGCGGGGTGTCCCGTTTGCGGCGGCAACACCGCGTTTTACAGATTGCGCCTGGCGCATCAGCGAAATGTTGCAAGGCGCGGCCTCGTTCCAGCAGCTTGCCACGCCAACCAGTGGTTGATTGATCTGCTGCTCATTAAGGCCCATCGCATAAAGATAGGAACGGTGGGGGGCGCGTTGCGGCCCAACTGTAACGTGGCGGCTTGGCAGCCGCGTTTTTGAAATTGCCTTAACGTCCATTTGATTTCCCTGTGTCAGCGTTTTCGCTTTATTTTTTTAGTAACGACGCCACAGCTTTCAGTCCTTCCTGCACAAACAATCGGCGGTTTCACTCTTCCGTCACCCGCGTTCTTGGTGACCCAGAGCAACCCACTAGATATTCCCCAGAAGCCCTATAAGCTTGAGTTCCACAGGTCTCAGCTCCTGTGAATCATGACGCTAAGTTCCAATTTAGGCGGTTCGAAGGTTCAATTTGGTGTCAAACTGGACGAAATACACAAATTGTGGTGCTGTGGCATTTTCGCAACAGGCTGTGTCGAGAGGGAAACACTTGGTCAACTAACCCGTTTCGCATTTCCAATTGCCATGCCAAAGTTGCGGCCATGACAGATTCTTTCGGCGAAACCATCCGCATTGACTATGTGCCGAGACCGGGCCTCGGCTGGCTTTCGGTCAAGAATTTCCTTTTGAGCGTCATTACCATCGGAATCTATCGATTTTGGGGCAAAACCAATGTGCGAAAGCATATTTGGGGCTGCGTACACATCAACGGCCAGCCTTTGGAATATACGGGTCGCGGAATGGAGCTTTTTCTGGGATTCCTAATCATACTCGGCCTGTTCATCTTGCCATTGGTTACCCTAATTTCAATAATCAGCATCGCCTATGGGCCAGAACATCCAGCCCTCGTTGCCGTGCAACTGCTGTTCTATCTGATTGTCTTGCTCCTTTGGGGTGCCGCCCTCTACCGTACCCGGCGCTACCAGCTTTCCCGCACCCTGTGGCGCGGCATCAGGGGAACACTGGCTGGCTCGTCCATGATCTACAGTCTAACCTATTTTGGTTCATTCGTGGCGCAAGCCATGTCTTTCGGCTGGTCAACCCCCGTCTTGAACACCGTTCTGCAGGAACAGATTATCGGCGATATGCGGTTTGGGAATCTGGCTTTCAAGTTCCGGGGGCGCGCCGGGCCGCTTTATCCCACCTACGCGATTTGCTGGTTTCTTTCACTGTTGGCAATCATTGTCGGTCTTGCACTGTTTACAGCGGAAGTCTGGGCCATTCTTGATCCTCTCACACTCGCTACATTTGGAGAAGTGGGGAAACCTGATGTTGAACCTTCGCCGGCACAGACGTGGACCATACTTAGGGTAACAGTTATCCTGTTTTTCTCATTCCTCGCATTGTATCTCATCATCCCGATGCTGTGGTCCCTTTACCACGCCAAGGAGCTTTCAACGTTTGCCAATTACACTTCCGCAGGGGGCCTCAATTTCAAATTGAACGCCACGCCGGGCAACCTTATTTCACTTGTGGTCATCAATCTGCTGATTATCATTTTTACGCTCGGTATCGGACGCCCGTTCACTCAGCAGAGGCTGGTGCGCTATTTATGCGATCACGCGGAAATAATCGGCATGCTGGACGTGGACAAAATCCTTCAATCAAAATTCGCTATCGACAAGACCGGGGAAGGTCTGGCGGATGCCTTTGACCTCAGTGCGATCTGATGGCGGTTGAAGCGATTTATTTTGATGGCGAAACGGCCCGTGAAAACCGGGTGAATGTCAAACTGGATTCCATGGGCCTAAGCTTTTCCAGTGCGGAAGTTTTTCCGCAATCATGGAGCCGGAATGGGCTAACAGCGGTCGACAGCCCGCAGCCAAGGCATAGTTTGCGCCTGGCGCATGTCAAGCATCCAGGTGCCCGGCTGATTATCGCTGATGAAGATTTCAAGCAAGAAGTTCTCGCGTTGGCGCCTCATTTGAACGGCGGATTTGACGCCCGCGTGGCAATACGCGTGGCGGGGTGGATTGCCTCAGGCATCGCACTCTTTGCGGGGTTGCTATATCTCGCGCTCAATTTCGCGCCACAACGCATTGCTGTAATGCTGCCTGATGATTGGACGAGGCGTGTTGGCGATCAGATGGAAGCCTCACTGGTTGAAAAAGCCAAAGTCTGCCACACCGCCCGAGGCGATGCGGCGCTTTCGGCTATGCTCGGAAAACTTGCGGAAGGCAATCCGGACATGCCGCCTATCCGGGTAAGGGTTTACGACATCCCGGTGATGAATGCCTGGACCCTTCCGGGGGGCTACATTGTTCTAACCCGTGGTTTGCTGAACGGAGCTGATGCCGCTGATGAAGTGGCGGGCGTACTGGCCCATGAAATTGGCCATGCGGCGAACCATCATTCGGAAGCACAGATGGTCAGGATTGCCGGATTGCAGGTGTTGCTCAGCGCGGCAAGCGGCAGTTCAAGCGGTTCAAACATCGGCAATGTTGCAGGTCTTGCGGCCATATTGCGGTCTAGCCGGGATGCTGAGCATGAGGCAGATGCCTTTGCTGTTGCCATGCTCGATAAAGCAAATCTTGACCGCACCGGGTTGCGCCGTTTTTTTAGCAAGGTGTTGGCAGAGGAAGGCAAATATTCTGGCAGTGCATTCTCGAAACTGGGTTCGCTGTTCTCAACGCATCCAGGCACAGAGGAGCGCATCGGCATGATCACACCACTCCCGCAGGCAAATTCGGCTAATCCTGCCTTAACGAACGCACAATGGAATGATTTGAAACTGATTTGCGGTGCTTAACACCCGCTATGCGCCCTACTTCATGTCCAGCGTGCGCTCTTCATGCGCCACAAACCATTCTATCATTTCCGTCCAGATTGTTTCAGCCAAAGCAGGGTCCAAATGATAGGCCCGAGCGAGCACGCGGGCGCGATCAATGACATGGTCCACGCGTGAAGGAATACGCGCTCGCCACACCGTCGCGCTTTTTGACAACAAGGACCGCTTCCACAAGCCGCTGGCGCTGTGCCAGCAGTTTAATCAGCTCTTCATCGACGGCGTCGATTTGTTCACGCAGTTCGGCAATGCTTTTGTTTCCCATGGCAGCATAGATAAACCCAACGTTGAAAAGGTGAATGTGTCGAAGCGCCACGTCATTGGGGGATGAAAGGCTTCCTGCGGGGTTCAGGCACGACAAGCCAAGGGCGATTGCCAATCGCGGCTCGCGCGGTTGTCACCACAATGGCATCATTGGAAATTTCCAGGGCGTGCGCCCCGTTTCGCCACACGTCAAATCGGTCAATCCGGATCTTCACTTCTTTGCAAGTCTTCCGAAGGGGATAAGCCGCAACAACAATATCCAATCCTTTGCAGGATGGGGCAGCGCCCTCTCCCTCAATCGCATAACCCACTGTTTTGCCCTTGATGCTTATGCTGCAAAGCCGGCCTTCGCAGTGCCAGCCATGCCGTGCTGCGGCTTCCTTCAACCCAACATCCTCGCCATTTGCCTGAAGCCATTTTTCAGCGGCAAAACGTCCCTTCTGCGCGTTGGCAAAAACCAATTCCTGGGCGTCATTGAGAATTGCCATGTTGGCCGCCGTACGTTCGATGAGAATATCAGGTGTTTTGCGCAATTGTGCAAATGCTGCCGCCGCCATCAGAAACACGATGCCGGCATACTTCGCATGCGCCTTGGCAAGACAGATAACTGATGCACCAATCGCAAGCAATATGGCGCTGGTTATCGGCAATTGCGGGATAACGCTTTGGGCACCCGGCATCTGCGCTACCCATTCGGAAATCGCGAGAACCATTTGCAATCCCTTTCCCAGAACGGCGAGCGGCAATGCTTCCAGGCCAAAGGGCATGGCCAGCACACTCAGCAGCGCAAAGGGCATGACAAGCAGACTCATTACGGGAAGGGCTAGGCCATTGGCGATGACACCATACGGCGCCAAGCGGCCAAAATGATAAGCCGCAGGGATTGACGAAAAGGCACCGGCAATCAGTGTTGTAAGAATGGAAGCCAAGAGAATTCGATAGGTTTTGCGACCATAGTACAGCCATTGGCTCTCAATCTTGTATTCCATCTCTTTCTGTGGCCGGTTCCAGAATTCGAAAAAGGCGGCAAGGCCCATCACGGCCATGAAGGACATTTGAAAGCTGGCTTGAATAGCAGATTCTGGCTGCAGAATGAGAATGACGATGGCGGCCAGTGCCAGATTGCGGAGCGAAATCGCAGGCCTGTCCACAATGATGGCGAGAAACACAACTGCAAGCATGATGTAGGAACGTTGTGTGGCAGCACCGGAGCCTGCCAACAGCATGTAGATGAAACCAAAGACAAGGGCGGCAGCGGACGCCCATTTCTTGATGGGTTGCCTTTGCGCAATGGTGGGAAAAAGGGCCAGAATGGCGCGCACTGCCCAGAACACTCCACCCGCCGCCAGCGACATATGCAAGCCGGAAATTGAGAGAATGTGGGCAAGCCCTGAAATTTGCAGGCTCTTGTTGGTGTCTTTCGGGATTGAAGCGCGTTCTCCTGTAATCATTGCCTCAGCCAATGCGGCAATGGTTCCTTCCAAGTGCGCCGCAATGCGTTTGCCGATGCTCCTTCGCAATTCATGGAGGGTGCGGGAAAGCCAGAGACGTGGCGAATTGGTTTGACCCAGCACATCGATTGTTGATGTGATGCGCCCACTCCCCCCAATGCTTTCGAAATAGATTTGGCGGCCATAATCAAAACCGCCGGGCATGGCGGGCGAAGAAATGGGAGCGAGCCGCGCCCTGAAAACCACCTGCGCGCCAATTTCCGGCGTGCCGTTCTTGCTGAAATTGGTGAGGCGCAAGCGGCGCGGCAACTGGGCCTCTTGCATGCCTTCTATGGCACTTGGCTCTAGAATGATGATGCCCCGCTTGGGCGATGCACTATCAAGATTGCGAACGATGCCGGTAACGACGACATCGCTCGTGGTCGCCTTCAGGAGAGGTGTGCCCACGATTTCCGCGCGGAATTTTGCCAACACAAATCCGCTGATCAACACCGCCAAAAGCACCATGCCAATCCTTCCCCGCGAAAACCAGAAGAGGGCCGCTGCAAGCACCATCATCACAGCGGCCAAGGCAAGTGCTGGCTCTTCGGGAAGGGAAAAGTAGGTCCATATGCCGAAGGTCAGCGCCACGGGAGCCCACAGCACGCCATTGCCGGCTTGAGCCTCCCATAACGCCTGCACCCTGCTGACCGCCACGCCCCCACCCTCTTACGCGCTGCAAAAGCTTGTGCTATTTCGTGCCCACAAGCCTCCGAGCGCTATCCCCACCACCAGCCTACAAGGAAAACGGTGTTCATGTCATTGCCCGTCGTTACACGCTTTGCCCCCTCACCCACCGGTTATCTCCATATCGGGGGTGCGCGCACGGCCTTGTTCAATTGGGCCTATGCCAAACACCAGGGTGGCAAGATGCTGCTGCGCATTGAAGACACGGACCGGGAAAGGTCAACCGACGCTGCAATCGACGCCATTCTTGCGGGCATGACGTGGCTCGGCCTCACGTGGGATGGCGACGCGGTTTCGCAGCATGCCCGTGCCCCCCGCCACCGCGAGGTAGCCGGGCAGTTGCTGGCTTCCGGCAACGCCTATCATTGCTATTGCAGCCCCCAGGAACTGGAAGCGATGCGCGCCAAGGCGGAAGCCGAAAAGCGCCCGATCCGTTATGACGGCACCTGGCGCGACAGGGATCCAAAAAATGCGCCAGCCGGCGTCAAGCCTGTTATTCGTTTCAAGTCACCGCAGGAAGGCGAAACTGTCATCAATGACAATGCACAGGGCCGCGTGGTTTTTGCCAACAGGGAACTTGATGACCTCATCATCCTGCGTTCTGATGGCAATCCCACCTACAATCTTTCCGTTGTGGTTGATGACCATGACATGGGCGTTACCCACATTATGCGCGGCGTTGATCACCTGACGAATGCCGCACGGCAGACTCAAATTTATGTCGCCATGGGATGGATTGTGCCGAACATGACCCATGTTCCGCTGATTCATGGGCCCGATGGAGCGAAACTTTCCAAACGCCATGGGGCGCTTGGCGTTGAGGCCTACCGCGCCATGGGATATTTGCCAGCGGCGCTCCGAAACTATCTCGCACGTTTAGGCTGGAGCCACGGCGACGATGAAATTTTCTCGACGCAGCAATTGGTTGAGTGGTTTGAACTTGGCAGCATTGGGAAATCGCCGGCACGGTTCGATTTTGCCAAACTCGAAAACCTCAACGGGCACTATATCCGCCACATGGATGACGCAGAATTGCTCCGTGAGCTGATTTCCTTTCTTCCCTATGCCGAAGGCGGGCCAGAACTGCTTAACAAGATTGATGACATCAAGCGGGATCAATTGCAGAGAGCTATGGCGGGCCTCAAGGAGCGGGCGAAAACGCTGGTGGAGCTCAAGAATGGCGCGGCCTTCATTTTTGCTGCCCGGCCCCTGGCCCTGGATGACAAGGCGAGGCAGATTATAGCCGATGGTGGCAGGTCAGCACTTATGGAACTGCTACCCGTCCTGAATGCTTGCGGGGCCTGGACTGCTTCTGCCATCGAAACGGCTGTTAAGGCCCATGCAGAGCTCACGGGCATAAAATTGGGCAAGTTGGCGCAACCTTTACGCGCTAGCCTGACCGGAACCTCCACATCTCCCCCAATTTTTGATGTGCTGGAAGTTTTGGGAAGAGAGGAAGCTATGGGGCGGATCAATGATCAGCTGAATTGACCTTCTTGCTGCACTGCATTAAGCTAAATCATAACACTAAATCTGGCTCCAATCCAGTCATCGACATGGATTAGAAAATAAATGATTTGAGAACCACTTTCCAATTCCGTCAAAACTCATTCCGATCTTGGTCCATTGAAACTTATTCGCGGAATGCCCGGTTGACCTGGTCAACAAAGGGCTTGGTGAGATAGGAGAGCGCCGTACGGTCGCCGGTCGAAATAAATACTTCCACAGGCATACCGGCTACAAGCGTGAGATCGCCAACGGTGTGCCGGTCCTTTTCATCCATCTCAAGCCGAACGCCGTAGTAGCTTTGACCGGTCTTTGGATCAATAGTGACGTCGGCTGCAACATCCATGACATGACCATCAAGCTCAGGAGTGGTTTTCTGGTCGAACGCCGATAGCCGCAGCTTTGCCTTGCCGCCAGCCACAACCTGGTCAATGTCAGGGGGAGAAATTCGCGCCATGATCATCAATCCTTCTTCCTCTGGAACGATGAGCATGACGGGTTCGGCTGGGCTGACGACACCGCCCACCGTATGAACGGCCAATTCCAACACAACGCCACTTCTCGGTGCACGCAAATCAACGCGGGCCAATTTGTCTTTCACGGCAACTTCACGCTCTGAGAGCTCAGACAGTTTCGCCTCGACCGTGCGCAGCTCACGCTGGGCCTGGGCGCGCACATTCTCGTCGACGGCAAGTATCTGCACATTTATTTCGCTGATTTGGCCTTTCGCACGGGCAATTTGCGCGACGAAGCCGCCAATTTCGCCCGCGAGACGCATTTCTTCACGCTCCATTGCGAACACTTGCGATTGGGTCGTGAGCTTTTTGGCAAACAGGCCGCGAATCTGGACCAGCTCCTTCTTGATGAGTTTCAATTCACCAGCCTTGGCATCACGCTGGGCCGACATCCCTGTTATTTCATTTTTTGATTGCTCAATTTTGAGAGCCAGTTGTTCTTTCTGGCTATCCTTGGTTTGCCGTGTCCCTTCAAAGAGACGGATTTCTCCATCAACTGCAGCCTTCGCGCTCGGATTCTGCTCCAGGAAACCAGCCGGAAATTCCACTTTCGAAAGCCCGCTGCCTTCCGCCTCAAGCCTCGCGCTGCGGGCCGTGAGTTCAATGATCTGCAATCTGATGATGCCCAGTTCGGCGCGGATTTGCGTATCATCCAGTTTCATCAATATCTGGCCAATCTTTACACGATCGCCATTCCTGACATTGATCTCCGAAACGATACCGCCAAAGCTATGCTGAACCTTCTTGACGTTGCCCTCAACCATGAACATGCCCGGTGCCACAACCGCGCCCGTGAGGTTTGCCATTGCCGCCCAGCCGCCAAAACCAAAAATAAGCAGTGCCATGGCGCTGGTCGCAAAGACAATATGTTTGCCAATTGAAAAGCTGTTCGGCTTTTCTGAACCGGTCGTGGGCTGCAATTTCTGGCTACACATCAATTTACTCCATTACACGTTCACAGGTTGGGAAATCAGGGCCAACTGCCATTGCCTTTAGGCCGTTGGCTGGAAGTCCTCATCCCGCAGATCGTAAATTCCAATCAGCTCGAGTTCGAATTCAGCTTCATCGTCGTAGTCCATATTGCCCTGGATGATCGTGACCGAGTGATCGTCAAAGCTTTCGTATTTGAATTTTATCTGGCCCGGGCGTGAGAATTCCTCCTGTTCCCGGATGAGCACAAAGCGGCGTATATTCTGATCTTCGAATGTTGCATCAACCAGATCAGCAAATTCGTCGCTGAGGTTATTCAGGTCGATACGATCGCCTACGGCGAAATCGAGAATTTGGTCACGCGAGCCCTGCCCGCTGCCGATTGACGCAACAGTTCCAAACACAAAGTTGTCGTTGCCATCGCCGCCCGATAAAGTATTCACGCTATCGTTGGCTATGATCACATCATCGCCACTGCCGCAGTTGACGTTTTCGAAGTTCGTCAGGATGTCAGTGCCAATTTCGTCGCCCTGAACCTGTCCGGTCTCCAGATTAACCACAGTCGCCGAAACCGTCCACGAGATGTCGTAGGTATCATCGCCATCGCCACCATCAAAACGATCAGGCTCGGGGTTGGTCAGCAAGATGGCCGCAATCTCGCCAGCCGTAAGATGATCATCACCGCTGCCGAAGTGAGGCTTTTAATGCTGGTCACCGTATCGGTTCCGATATCATCGCTGCTGGCGCTGCCCAAAACCAGATCGATGTCCGCGGATGCGGTGGTGGCGGATAGATCATAGCTGTCAAAGCCTGAGCCGCCATCGTAGGAGTCATTGCCATCCGCGACTGCCGCTATAAGTAGGTCGGCGCCGTCTTCGCCCAAAACATGGTCGTCGCCCTGGCCAGCGATGATGATATCCTGGCCAGTGCCACCATTAATGGTGTCAGCTTCAGCGCCGCCATCCATAATATCGTCGCCGCTGTCGCCATCCAACACGTCCAAACCGTCTCCACCGCTGATGGTATCAATGCCTGAGCCGCCCATGATGCGGTCATTTCCGGCTTCACCGAACAAAGTATCGTCACCCTCTTCGCCCCAAACGATGTCATCGCCGACACCGCCAAATACGGAGTCATTGCCAGCACCCGCAAACACCACGTCATCGCCGCCTCCTGCGTAGACGACGTCATCACCATCACCGGCCAAGATCCGGTCATTGCCTTCACCGCCATAAATGACATCATCGCCTTCACGGCCGATAATCGTATCATCGCCGCCGTACGCATCAATAGTGTCATTACCGGGTGTGCCGACGATCCTGTCGTCGCCCTCGGTTCCAACAATTGGAGCCTCGTGGGGATTGACGATTTGCAGATAGGCGGTTTGAGCGATGGTGCCCTTACCGTCACCGATTGTATAGGTGAAGGTGACATTTGCATTGTCATTGAAACGCGGAGAAAAAAGCCAGCTTCCATCCTGGCGAACCGTTACGATGCCAGAGGTTGTCTGCAGGTTTCCGATGGCAAGCGCGTCGCCATCCGCGTCACTTGCAAACCGCAGCAATTCGACAAGCGTAATGATAACCGCCTGGTTCATCAAGAACTCACCAAGATATACCGGGCGCGATACGACGGGCAGCCGGTTCACGAGGCGCGGATCATCATCCGTTTCGTCATCGTCGCCATCACCATTGGGGGGGTCAACACCGTCTTCAGGTTCGGAAGTGCCGGAACCACTTGCTGGTAACCCCGTCATTCCGCCCAATAGCTCGTCAAGCGGCGTTGCGTTGTCGTTCGCGGCTAAGGGAAACAGCGACGCATATTCAATCTGCTCCTCATGCAAAGAAACAGTTGGCCGCTTTATTGACGCTGACATTGAGAGCGTTTTTGAAAGCGGCGCCATTGCTTCGCCAGTATCTTCACGGTCCGATTTCCCGGCTAAGACGCTTTCTTCGTCAAGAACGGCCGGACCATCACCATCGGGCGCGTTAGCCTTATTGGCGTCCGAACTGCTTCCCGACGCCCGCTGCGGCTGGGGTGCATCCTCGCCGAACAATATGTTCTTGAGGAGAACCAACGCCTGCACAATCACCAAGCCGATGGTGATACTGAAAACCCTTTGGCTTTCCTGCTGTTCATCAATTTCATACTTCCGACGTGGTGTCCCATCATCGTTCAGTTCTGGCTGTTCGGTTATTGTTTTCATGGCTAGCCTCACGATGCTTGTGCTGCTGTTTTAGGAACTAACTGAACGGCTGGTGCCGCTTTCAGTTTGAGCTGTTGGGACGCAATTTCGTCTTTTGGCCCAAATGCGACAAGCCTGCCATTTTGAATCACGCCGAGCATGTCCACGGCTGCAAGCGCGCTCGGCCGGTGGGCAATCACGACAACAATGCCGCCCCGCGCTCGAACGCCCTTGATGGCCTCTGTCAATGCCGCCTCGCCTTCCGCGTCCAGATTGGAGTTGGGCTCATCCAAAACAACCAGAAATGGCTTCTTGTACAAGGCCCGCGCCAAAGCAATGCGCTGGCGCTGCCCGGCTGACAGCGCGGTTCCATTGGGACCAAGTTCGGTATCATAGCCTTGCGGCATGCGGACAATGAGGTCATGTACACCTGCCTCTTTTGCGGCAGCCAGAATGCTTTCGCCGTCTGCATCTGGATCAAGACGACTGATATTTTCGCCGATTGTGGCATCCAGCAGGGAAATTTCCTGGGGCAGATAGCCAAGATGCTGGCCCAACACGTCAGGGGCCCACTGCCCGATATCAGCATCATCAAGGCGCACATTGCCACGCAGCAAAGGCCAAACGCCGGTGAGGCCCCGCGCCAGGGAGGACTTGCCACCACCACTGACGCCAATGATGCCTGTTGCCTGCCCGGCCTTTAATTCCAGGCTGACATCGCTTAGGACCACGGTTCCATTGCTCGGTGCGGCAACGGTCATTTTCTCAATCTTGAGGTCGCGCATCGGCGCTGGCAGCGTAATCCGGGGAGAAGCATCCTCCATTGCCGTCAGTGTTTCTGTTAGGCGCGCGTAACTGCGGCGTGCCGAAACAATGTTCTTCCACTGGCCAATCGCCAGATCAACGGGGGCCAAGGCCCGCGCCGAGGCAACAGAAGCCGCAATGATCGAACCTGCGGTGAATTCTCCTTTGATTGTCAGATAGGCACCGAGGCCCAATACAGCCGACTGCAAGACCATACGCAGGATCTTTGAAATCCCGCTGAACGTGCCTGTCACACCGTTTGTTTTGGTCTGCAGCGAAAGGTGCTCCGAATTGATTTTTTCATAACGCTCCACGGCGCGGCCGGAAAATCCCATGGCCCGAATAACATCGGCATTGCGGGCATGGGAATCCGAAACCGCCGCACGGGCAACCGCTGCCTTCTGGCTGAACCCACATGCTTCTGCATCAGAAATTCGGTCAGGACTGTCAGGGATGTCAAAACCAGGGCACCGGCAAAGGTGAGAATGCCAAGCCAAGGATGCAGGCAGTATACGAAAATGAGATAAAGCGGCATCCAGGGCAAATCAAAAAGCGCCATGGGGCCTTGGCCGCCCATGAAATTGCGCAGTGTATCCACGTCGCGGCTGCGCTCGGTGGATTCAGCCGTTGAAAAGCCATAGCGCGGCATATCAATGGAAACCCGGTGAGCAAGCGGTGCTAGGCGTTGATCAAGCTTTGCCCCCAGACGCACCAGAATTTGTGAACGGCTGACATCGAGCATGCCCTGAATCAGATAGAAACCAATCGCCAAAACGGAAAGGGCAACCAAGGTTGAAACACTGTGGCTGGTAAGCGCACGGTCATAAATCTGGAGCATGTAGAAGGCGCCGGTAAGGGCGAGGATGTTAACCACGCCTGATACCAGAAAAAGGAACCCTCCGATACTTCGCATGCCTGAAAGCTCAGCAAAAGGGGTCCGTATTTTTGAATACAATCGCTTCTTTGCTGCTTTCTTGCGCATTTTCGAGGCCCTCAACCAAACCACACATCAGTCCAGACACCAAATCCGGAGAGGCGTTCCTGCGCCTCTCCGCGTTTTGTCTCACTCGTTACTGCAATAAATGAGCCACGCCCTTATGCGAGGTCACTCGCGTTAAGATTAGTCCGCCCGACAACGGTGATGCTGAAGTCAACATCATTATCAATGTCGGTATTGCCTTCAATCACGGTATTTTCGCCCACAACACGAAGGTGTACCTGCCCTGTGGCACTAAAGTTCGCGTTATTTGCAATGACCGTAGTATTGCTGACGCCCAAGCTAGCATACAACTGATCGAGGTCAATCGTATCGCCGGTTTGGAAGCCAACGATGCTGTCGCCATTGGCGGCCGCCGCTGTCTTGAACACGAAGCTGTCGTTTCCGGCGCCGCCATCAAGCACATTGACGCCGTTGCTGGCATAGATCGTGTCATTCCCGGAACCACCCACAACGTTTTCGATACCGCTCAGTGTATCAAAACCGGACTGGTGCTATTCGACGAACCAACACCATTCGAACCGAGATCGACAACCAGATTGGCGGTGATCGCCTCGAGATCAATTGTATCCGTGCCATCGCCGCCGTGGAGAGCATCACTGCCGTCGCCGACCGCCGCGTAGATCGTGTCGTTGCCGTTTCCGGCGTTAACCACATCATAGCCCTCGTTTGCGAAGATGAGATCATCACCATCGTCAGCAAAGACCGTATCGTCACCGGCACCGGCGAGTATCGTGTCGTTGCCCGCGCCAGCAAGGATCGTGTCGCTGCCGTCATTGCCAACGATGACATCATCACCCGCGCCCGCAATCAGGTGGTCAGCGCCTGCACCGCCCGCCAGATTGTCGTTGCCGTCAAAGCCGAACAAGGTGTCATCGCCGCCTTCGCCAGCAAGCGTGTCGTGGCTGGCACCACCAACATACGTATCGCTGGCGCCTGTGCCGATGTAGACAACATATGGCGATACGGTGCCGCCGGTGTTCTGGCCTACCTCATCGTCATCGTCATCATTTGAGTCATCGTCGCTGTCGTCGTCGTTATCATCATCGTTGTCGTCATCATTGCCGTTATCATCATTATCGACGTCATCGTCTTCATCACTTCCGCCGCCGTTGTCGACGTCATCGTCGTTGTCTTCGTCATCATCACCATCAAAGTCGCCGCCTTTTGGCCCGGTGATGTTCAATTCATCCTGGTCGCGCTGACCGAGAAGGTGTCATTGCCACCACCGGTGTTGAGAACGACGTGGTGATCAGATGTCTGTTCGCTGATGTCCACCGTATCATCGCCCTCACCAGCATTCACCGTGATAGTGTTGAACGACAGATTTGTTGGAGCTAAGCTGCCTAACATCTAAACCGTTTCTGCACCAGCACCGGTATTGATCGTGATTTCCTCGATTTCGCGAAGTTCAGCTATCACATGCGCATTTGTTGTACCAACACGGGTGATGACGATTTCCGTACCGGCATTGACCAGCGTGTGGGTTGGACCACCCAGTCCTGTCCAGGCAAGCGCGGTATAGACCCTGTAGGTTTCTGCTATGTCGCTGCCTTTTTTGACTTAAGTTTCACCTATGCCTGTCAGTGATTTCAAGTCCGCCATCGATGATGTCTCGACCTTCAGTCTGTAGTCCTAACTTACTTGCGTACCAGTTTTCCTGTCGTTGTCATCACCTCCATTTATCTTGTCGTTGTCTCTCCCTCCAGTTTTTTGTTCATCTCCTTCTAGTCCTTTTATTGTATTGGCAGTTTTATTTCTCTTACCTATATCTTTTTTTTCTTTATCTTCTGTTTATTTTATGTCTTCTCCTGCCGTACCTCTTTTCTTCTCAGTATTAGAAACAATGGCATCACCCACAACTCGTGTTGTTGGTGCTGATACTACTGTTTCCAGATTTCCTAGGCCATCAGTTTAGCTGACAGTAACTTGCAGGAATTGTGCAACCAGCGCCTGATTTGGCGTGAATGTAACGTTGGTTGCACCCCCGATGTCAGCAAATGTGCCGACTGCTGCAGACGGCTGGACTGCCACTGGAAGGTGAACGCGTAGCAATGCCATTCGCATCAGCTATAGTTGCGAGATCGTTGACGCTAACCGCTTGAGTTTCTGTCGGTGACGTATCGCTGAGTACAGGTGTTCCTGTTGCTGCGCGGTTCACCAGCAACATATCACCATCGGGGAAGCGAGCGATTTCAATGTTCCGCAAAGTGTCAATGCCATCCTAGTCTGGCACCGTAGGCGTTGGAACCGTGAAGCCCGTATGGTTTACTGTCCAAGTGCCGTCCGGGTTGCGGGTAATTGTATAGTTGTCACGAATATCCGAGAAAACTGCAACATCTTCGCTGGTATCAACCGGATTGCCAGCGGCTACAGTTGCTGCGTCGTCATACAGGATTTCACGCACCGCTTTGAGTTGGCCCGGATTGATTTCACCCGAGCGCAGTCGAGCTTGTATATCATTCAAGCTGTCAACCGAGAACAGTTCGGTACCCGTGCCATCCTTATTCTCCATCACCGCAATGCGCACGTTGAGCCAGGCATCGCCATCGATGATGTCGTCACCAAGGTTGCCGCGAATGGTATCGCTGCCCGCACCACCGAGCAGAATTTCACCACCCAAATTGGTGTCTGGATCGAGAACTACATCAGTCGGCAAACCTGGTGCTGCGCCGATAACTGTGCGCAAACCAGCAATCCGGTCTACGCCAGCCTGGTCAAGGCATCGGAGAAACCTTCGCCGATCAGGAGCTTTGCCGCTCCCGTGAGGATATCGTCATTTTGCCAGCCGGAAAGGCCTTCAACGGAGTCAAAACGATCACGCAGGATCAAAGCTGGCCTTGCGTCAAAGACGCGTATTCCAAGGTCGTAATCAGCCGCTTCAGCATCGCCCTTGTGGATGGCCCAATCGAAACCGTCCATGCCGTTGTTGCGCTGGATGCCAGCGCCCTGGACCATGATGTCATCGCCGTTTTCACCGTCATAATCGGTGTCGTTGCCTTGGCCGTTGAGAATGTCGTGTCCGACGATGGGTGAATTGAAGAACAATTCGGAGTTTTCGCCGGAAAGTCCGTCGAAGCCTTCACCGCCTTCAATCCA
Source organism: uncultured Alphaproteobacteria bacterium (assembly GCA_963763635.1). Taxonomy (GTDB): domain Bacteria; phylum Pseudomonadota; class Alphaproteobacteria; order Rhizobiales; family Aestuariivirgaceae; genus Aestuariivirga. The sequence continues at coordinate 34,440 of CAVXPO010000022.1, read as the reverse complement.
GTCATCGCCTTCGTTGCCCAGCAGCACATCAGGTGCGGTGCCGCCGAGGATGAAGTCATTGCCTTCACCGGCAAACACTTCCGTTGTGTCGGTTACAGCCATGATGAAGTCATTGCCGGTGCCGCCGAAGAGGATGTCGAGGCCGGCGCCGTTGACGACAACGTCGTTGCCCGCTTCGCCGCGCAGGAAATCGTCGCCGAACGGATCTTCGATGATGTCGTCGCCGTCACCGCCGAACACCTGATCGGATTCCATGCCGGATTCAGATAATCATCACCGCCGTCGCCCCATAGCGTGTCGATGCCCTTGTCGCCATAAAGCCTGTCGTTGCCTTCGGTGCCGCCGAGCACGACGTGTTCGCCGCCAGAGAATTTGAGCACGTTGCCATCCAAAAAGCCGTTGCCATCGACATCGACTGTGCCATTGATACGAAGGACTTTTGGATCGATCGCTTGCAGGAAGGCGTTGTCATGGGTCGGGTCTTTGCCCAGCGCGTCGCCGTTGTAATCTACTTGCGCGACCATTGTGTCGAGTTCCAGGATCATGTCTGGAACCTCCATCACCTCGGCCGACATATGGGTGGCATGGAGGTCACTGAGATTGGTATTGCGCATGATGATGTCAGCGAAGGTGTTGCCTTCCAACTGGTTCAACAGGTTCATGCCCTGGGTGCGGCTGAGATAGTAGAAGCGGTCGCCGTTCTGCAGGTGCTCCATCTGGTATTCGAAGACGAAGTTGAAAGTAGAACCCAACTGGCCGCCAAATTCATTGATCTCTTCGGCCAAACCGCCAACCCACATATCCACGAGGTTCAGGCCGCCAAGGTCACCTAATGCATAGGAACCGGTTGCGTTGAGGAATGCGATGCGGTCCGTAATTGTTGATGGATTATTATCGGCGTCCACACCCATGACCAGTTCAAGTGCTGCTGCTCGTTTGCCAACAAGCGTTGTCTCATCCAAGATGGTCTGATGCGTGCCATAGGCCGCAATGAAGTTGATTATGGACTCCGGGTGCTTCAGGTGCTGGGCGAAATCAATCCAGCTGGTGTAGGGCCTCACATCGGCATGGCCAGATGCTGCATAAAGCTGTTCACGCGCATGATTGAGCGATGGAATGCCCTGTTCACGGGCACGCGCGATATTGAGAACCGGCAAGTCAAGCGGCAGGCCCACCAGATTGTTGCGCAAGGTGTTGATAACGAATTCGTCGATTTCCTGGCCCACCTGCCGCGTCATGCCGAGAATGACGGCGGAAGCCGAGTCAGTATCCGTAGCACCGCTTGCATCGAAGGCCTGCGGATTGAGGAATGCTTCCAACAGGCCAATCTGGTCAGCGTCTCCATTGACGGTCGACAAGTCGCTGTCAAACCGGTCAATGGTATCGTCCAGCATGGAGTGGCCGAAGCGATAGACCACGTGGGCAAATTCGGCAACGATTGCCGGATCGAGGTCAGCCGAGTTGGTGAATATAAAGGGATCCACATTCGGCTGCATGCGACGCGCAAATTCTTCAAACACGAGATGCTGGTACTGCATTTCCGTGGTGAAGCGCGCAGCCTGGAACATCCGCTCGCCATCCCAGTCTAGGGTCGCCGCATAGATTGCAAGTGCGGCTGGATCGCCTGGAGGTGGAAGGTCGTTTAAATCGGTAAGGTCTGTGGCCAGCCATTCATTGATGGTGGCGAGGTCGCCAGATGCGAGTATTGTTTTCTTGTTTTCCTCAACAATGCGGTTGTGCTCATTGTGGAAAATGAAGTGTACGGTGGTGAGGCCGATGTTTTCATTGCCACGGCCATCGCCCGTGATGTAATGCGAGTCGAGCAATTCATCGTCGTAAGTTCCAGGATCTTGCGGCCCCAGGGAAGACCCGGCAGTCGTGTTGCTATCTTCCACAAGTCCAGCTTTCGGTGCGGCGTTGTGGGCGATGTCGTCGAGGAAGGCATGGCCGGTTCCAATGGTACTCACAGAACTCACAGAGAGGCCAGGAGGAATTGCAGCTGGTGGAACATCGGCCGCAGTCAATGCGCCGAGATCAAGGCCGCCAGCGCGGCCTTCGATATAGGTGTTGACTGTAGTGTTGTCCGACAGCGTTACTGTTACGGCGACTTGTGCAAAACCGTTGGCACCCGTGACAATTTTACCATAAGGGTCAACCACCAGCATTGGGACATTAAGGACGTTCTGGTCGTTGAGGGTGAGACCAAGGAAATCTTTGGCCTGGGTTTTCACTTCGAGCCATGTTGGAATGCCGCCTTGCGCGCCATCAAGAAGTTCGCCGGTGTTCACGGTCACGCCATCTACACTCTTATATGCACGCAGGAATGCCTGATGCGAAGCATTGGAGGTGTAGGTCTGGTTTTGGTCGACGAAAGGTGTTGTGGTATTAACCAATTCCGTCTGGCCGGCGGCAGCCGGAGTAGCGCGCGTCAACGCCATAAAATTGGTCTGAGCGCCGGGGGTGTGGTCGTAAAGCGGATCATCTGGCAACAAAGGAATAAAGACTGTGCCATTGCCGCCCTTTGCAACGAGGTCGAGACCGTGATCGAAGAACTGGCCGAAGAGCGTCATCCAGCCACTGTTCGCAGGAGAGAGGCCGATGTCTGCTGAACGGTGTTCGATGTTTAAAGAGCCATCACCTTGCTGGTCGAGCGCGGGAACAGAATTAAGTATGCTCAATGCAAGTTGAGCTGCGGAGGAATTTAAGTCAGCCGCGTTGCTCGCAGCTTCGGCTGCATTTTCAGACGTAGACATGGCGGTGAAGAATGTCGTGGCAGCTGTCGAAGTGGCAGGCGCAACATTGGTTGTAACGTTGTTGAGAAATGTTGTTTCGGCACCTGTAAAGAATGGTGTGCCAGCAGGACTTCCCACGTCTGCCGCGACTTGCGTCACAGCTGCATGTAACGCTTGCGCTTGAAGTAAAAACGTGTTTGCCGCGGCCGTGTCTGCCCCGCTGGCGCCTGTCGTTACAAGCAGAAGGTTCACAGTATTCTGGGCTTCTGTCACTGCGGTTTGGGCGTCGATTACTGCATTATTCACCAAAGCAATTTGGGCAGCGGTGATCGGCCCGCTGTCAAGCTCGATGGCGAGTTGATTGAGTTTGGCAATTGCGGCGGCAACCGCTGCCTGAGCGGCAAATGCATTCGTCTCAGCCAGCTCCATCGCGGTTTCAACGGCTTGAGCTGCCAGAGCAGCAGCGGCAGTTGACGTGACCAAGGCTTGCGCTTGAAGCAGCTGTTGCTGAGTTGCACCAGCATCACCAGCAAGGGCGCGGGCAGCGGCAATGGCCGCCGGATTGTTGGCGGATTGGTCAACAATCAGGTTCGAAATAGTGCGCGGATCGCTGTCAACAACCGAATGGCTACCCGGAATTGTCGGGTCATAGTTTGTGTTGGAGACGCCAAAGAAAGGAGTTTCGTCCCCCTCGTTGCGGTATTCCGGCGTAAGTAAACGAGGAAAAACTTGATCTGCCGCGCCAGCGTTGGTGTCGCCAGTCAGGTGGTTGAACGTGCCGTCAACGGTACGCAGGCCCATGGGGAGCAATGCCGCGTCCTGGCCGATGATATCGATCAGTGCTTCACCTGCCACATGCCGTTCGGCAATCTTGATCTGTTCGAGAATTTTGTTGAGGTCACCAAGGTTGACAATGAAATTAGACATGGAAGTTTCTCCTGTACGCGATAGGGTTCAGCCAACAAACGGCAACAGTTCCCCGAAGCCAAAATCGACCTAAAATTCTCTGAGCGATTGCGCCGCCCTGCGCTGGTTTAAGATAGGACCGGTAACATTCATCCCGTAACGGGCGAACCCGACCAATCCCTTGCCGCAAATGTAAGTCACGAAAAAATCTAGTGAAGTCTGCCCTGTCGACGCCCTCTCCCCCGTGTGCTAACCTGATACGGTTTGGGGGCACCGTTAGGGAATAATTTACCTCATGGCCAAACGAAATCTAGGGCACGACGTCGAACGATCTGGGCAGCACATGGTCGTAGGCCCTTTCCGACCAAGGTCTTATAAAGTTATGACCTTGGTCATTCACATCTACACCAATGCCTACACCAATAGGTTGACAAAGGTTCACATTAGTTGTGAGACGGGTGGCGTGTCATTTTTGCGTCATGTGGCCAATTTATTGGGTTTATGCGCGGGTGACCCATGGAATTGCGGCCGTTTGGAATGTTTCGTGTCGTTGTTAAGGATTTTGGCCCGGGATTTGCATGGAACTCTTGAAACAGGACGGCGTACAGATCAACTGTATTGCAGTTCACATACCTTACCGGGGGGAAGTGTCTATCTGGTCAATGGCGTAGTTTTGGAAGGATCATTATGAAGGCGCAAATTCGGATAGCCGTTGTTGATGACCACCCGATCATGCGGGAGGCAATTGTGAACAGGCTGCATGACGAGAAGGATTTCAAGGTCGTGGCGACAGGCGGCACTGCCGCGGAAGCCATCAGCATCGCCAAGGATCACGCGCCCCATCTCATGCTGCTCGATCTCAGCATGCCGGGTGGCGGACTGTGTGCGGCGCGCCAGATTTTCACCACATTCCCCGAAATACGAATTGTCATTCTGACCGTGTCGGAACGGCGCGAGGACGTAATGGCCGCGTTGGAAGCGGGGGCAAGCGGCTATATCCTGAAAGGCATCAGCGGCCCTGACCTCGTCAAGTCGATCCGCTCAGTTGCCTTGGGAGAGAGCTACGTAACGCCGGAATTTGCCGCAAAGCTGCTGGCTTCCCCGGCTCGGGATCCGAAAAATACCAAGACTGATCCCTCCAAGAGGCTCACGGTCCGAGAAGAACAAATACTCAAGGAGCTGTCACGCGGCCACACCAACCGGGAAATTGCCGCCAAGCTCAATCTTACCGAGAAGACCGTGAAGCATTACATGAGTGGCGTTTTGCAAAAACTGAGTGTGCGCAACCGTGTAGAAGCTATTGTTGCCTCGCGTGGCATGTATGAAACGGTTTTGGATGAGAAAGGAAACTAGCGGTCGCTTCGTTGGTTGCCGCCAATTGTTCAGGCCTCGGGATCATTCGTCAATTGACCTTTTTGTTGCGCTGCAATAGGGTTTGATGAAACAACAAAGGTCCCGCGATGACTACAAGAAAATTCGGCGAAGCTTATTATCATGGACAACACCTATAATCTGCCGGTTATCAAAGGTGCCCTCGGGCCTGACGTCATCGACATTTCGCATCTCTACGCGGAATCCAAAGCCTTCACTTTTGACCCCGGCTTCAGTTCGACGGCAGCCTGCGAATCCAAGATCACCTATATTGATGGCGATGAGGGCATTCTCCTGCACCGCGGCTATCCCATCGACCAGCTTGCCGAGAATGGCGATTTCATTGAAACCTGCTATCTGCTCTACCACGGCGAGCTCCCGACCCCGGCGCAGCGCAAGGTATTTGAAACATCAATTACCCGCCACACCATGATCCATGAGCAAATGGCGCTGTTTTACCGCGGTTTCCGCCGTGATGCGCATCCGATGGCCGTTATGGTTGCGGTGGTCGGCGCCATGTCTGCCTTCTACCATGATTCCACCGACATCAATGACCCGCGCCAGCGCGAGATTGCTTCGCACCGGATGATCGCCAAGCTGCCGACGATCGCGGCGATGGCTTATAAATATCACATTGGCCAACCCTTCGTTTATCCGCGCAATGACCTGTCCTACGCCGCCAACTTCCTGCATATGTGCTTTGCGGTGCCGTGCGAAGATTACAAGGTCAACCCCATTCTTGCCCGCGCCATGGACCGGATTTTCATTCTGCATGCTGACCATGAACAGAATGCCTCCACATCCACCGTACGGCTTGCGGGCTCGTCAGGCGCCAATCCATTTGCCTGTATTGCCGCCGGCATTGCCTGCCTCTGGGGGCCTGCGCATGGCGGCGCCAACGAAGCAGCGCTCAATATGCTGGGCGAGATTGGCACTGTCGACAAAATTCCGGCTTTCATTGCAAAGGTGAAAGACAAGACTTCAAGTGTACGCCTCATGGGTTTTGGCCACCGGGTTTACAAAAACTATGATCCGCGCGCCAAAATCATGCAGCAGACAGCCCATGAGGTTCTCGCCGAGCTGGGCATCAAGGACGATCCGCTGCTGGATGTTGCTCGCGAGCTTGAACGGGTTGCGCTCAACGACAAATACTTTATCGACCGCAAGCTTTATCCGAATGTTGATTTCTATTCCGGCATCATTCTCCGGGCGCTGGGCTTCCCGACTTCAATGTTCACGGTGTTATTTGCCCTCGCGCGCACCGTGGGATGGATTTCACAGTGGAAAGAAATGATCGAGGATCCGAGCCAGCGCATTGGCCGCCCGCGCCAGCTCTATATGGGGTCGCCCAAGCGCGAATATGTTTCGATGAGCAAGCGCGGGAAGTAAAAACCCGCGTTTATTTCTAGCGCTCAGCCATGAGCATGGCGCCGATTTCGGCTTCGGCCACCTTCTTGCCATCGACATGCGCTTCGGCCCAGTATTTCCACACCGGCGCGCGCTTGTTGGCGAGCTTCACATGGAAGTGAACCTGATCTCCGGGAAGCACCGGCTTCCTGAAGCGGGCCTTGTCAATTGACATGAAGAACACGAGCTGGCCCGCGTGGGCATCGCCCAGGTGATTGAGCACCAGTGCGCCTGCGGCCTGGGCCATGGCTTCCACCAGCAGCACGCCGGGCATTACCGGCTTGCCGGGGAAGTGGCCCTGGAAAAAGGGCTCGTTGATGGTAACATTCTTTATGGCGGTGCCGGATTGTTCGCCGTCCATATCAATCATCCTGTCAATGAGCAGGAATGGATAGCGGTGCGGCAGCAGCTTCATGATGCGGGTGATATCCGCCGTTGCCAAAACCCTGCCAGTTGCCTCTTCAGTCATCATGCACCCCAATAAATTTCGGACGGTCTTTTGAACCGTCCGAATAGCTTTAGCGCCTGTTGCGGAAAAATCTAGAAGCGCGTTCCAACCGAGAAGCGGAACCATTCCTTCTCATCAAACTTTTCCTTCATCAAGGGGTAAGCGAGTTCGAAGCGCAAGGGCCCGAACGGCGACTGCCAAATGATGCCCGCACCAACAGAGGCCCGGAAGGCTATAGTGTCGAACACGGTGCAGTCTGGCCCACCAGTTGCGCATCCACCCACGGTGTCCGCGACAGTAGATTCCTCCGCCCCGAACACCGTACCGAAATCCGTAAAGGCTGCGCCCTCGATGCCCCAGTTTTCCGGCAGGCCGAGAGGGAATGCAACTTCTGCCGTACCTATTGCATAGCTGGTTCCACCAATGGCATCTGTTCCGCCGCCGTTGCTGACCTGACGCGGGCCGACGCCCGACTTGGCAAAGCCACGGAAAGTATCCGCTCCGTGGAAGAAGCGATCCTGCAACGGAACATCCTTGCCATTAAATCCTTGAATGTGGCCAGCGTTGCCCTCGAGTTTCAGAACCACCGACTCCTCATAGAGCGGAATGAAGTACCAGCCACGGGCTTCTGCACGGCCATAGAAAGTATTACCCCCAAGGCCCGCAACTTCTGTTTCAATCTGGCCGCGGAAACCCGTGGTTGGGCGGTTGGGATCGTCGAGATCATCCCACGTATAAGTTGGGCCAATGGCCGATTTCCACGAGCTGCCTTCCTGGGCAATAATCGCCGGTGAAGATGTGGCAGCATTGATGCCGTCGATCTTACGATAGGCCAGCGAGTAGCGGAAGTTCAGCGAAGAATATTCATCAAGATTGAAGCCGGTACGCAATGCGCCGCCAACCTGCTTGCTGTTGAAGGAAGACGTGTCCGTATTATCCGTCCGTGTGGCGAAAAGATCGATACCGGCAGAAAGCGGCATGCCCATGAAATAAGGTTCAGTAAAGCTGAAATCCACCGACTGCTTCTTGAAGCTAAGCGAGGTGTTCAATCTGAGGAACTGGCCTTTGCCCAGCAGATTGCGTTCAGTCAATTCAACCGAACCAATAATCTTTTCCGTCGACGAGTAACCGGCCGAGAAGGCGATCTTGCCTGTGGCCTTTTCGGTTACCACGACAAAAATGTTGACCCTGTCAGCGGCTGATCCCTGCTCTTCCTGGAAATCAATCTTCTCGAAGAAATCGAGGGCGGTCAGCCTGCGGCGGGCGCGCTCAATCAGTGTGCGGTTGAATGCGTCACCTTCAAAAATCTGCAGCTCCCGGCGGATAACCTCGTCAAGCGTACGCGTGTTGCCTTCAATTTCGATGCGCTCGACATAGGCGCGCTGGCCTTCGGCGATCGTGTAATTGATATTCAGCGAACCGCTCGCCGTGTCGCGGTCAATCTTTGGTTCAACCTTGGCGAAAACAAAACCCTGGCGGCTGGCTTCCAGCGTCAGGTTCTCTACCGTCTTGTCGACCTTGGTCGCATTATAATTGTCGCCAACGCCGGTCTTGATAACCTTGGTTAGCTTGTCAGGATCCAGATTGGTGTCGCCAATGTTAACGGCAACATCTGCAATCGTGTAATGCACGCCTTCTTCAACAGTGAAGTTGATGTCAAAGTAGGCGCCGTCCGGCGAGAGCTGGGCATCAGCCGAAATAACCTGGAAATCCGCAAAGCCGTTCTTCAAATAGTGGCGGCGCAGCAATTCCTTATCATACTCAAGGCGATCCGGATCATAGGTATCGTTCTTCTGGAAATAATTCCACCAGCTGTGCTCGGCTGTTCCGATAACTGAACGCAACGCTCCAGAGCTAAATGCATTGTTACCTGTAAAATTAATCGACTGAACAGTTGTCTCCGACCCTTCGGTAACCTCGAACACCAGGTTGATTCGATTCTCCGGCAGGCGGATCAATTTCGGCGCCACGCGCACGTTATAAAATCCGGCTTTCTGGTAAAGCGCCAACACACGCTGCGTGTCGCTTTGAACCTGCGCACGGGTGAAGATCATCCGTTCACGGACGACAACTTCCTTTTGCAAGGCCTTGTCATCAATCTCGGTGTTGCCTTCAAAATTGACCTGATTGATCAGCGGGTTTTCAACAACCTTGATGACGAGCGTGCCGCCACGCTGGACAATCTGCACATCAGAGAAAAGCCCGGTTTGAAACAATACTTTGACCGAAGCGTCGATCTTCTCGGCATCAACAACGTCACCGCGCGAAAATTGCAGGTAGGAGTAAACCGTATCGGCTTCAACACGCTGGTTGCCTTCGACAACGATGTTGGAAACTGTCTGGGCATAGGCAGGGCTTGCCCCGGTTCCTGGCAAAATGCCAAAAACAGCAAAGGACATCACGATCGTCAACAGGCCTACAAAATAGAATTTCTTAAGCATTAATCCGGCCACTCTTCGATAGTCTAAACCGTCCCAAATCACTTACCTCGCCTAGTGGTCTTTTATCGTCTTTGCCCGGCTTTGCAAACAAAACTTGGTCCACAGCTTAACTACCTGTAATTACTGTGAAAATACGGCTGAGATCGTTCCAAAAACCAAACGCCATCAGCATTGCCACGAGTGATAGCCCCACCCGGAAACCCCATTCCTGCGCCTGTTGGCCAAGCGGCTTTCCAAGCACAGCTTCGATGGCATAATAAACCAGGTGCCCGCCATCCAGCATCGGGATTGGGAATAGGTTAATAAGCCCGACGCTTACGGACAGAAAGGCGATGAACCCTCCGAAACTGAGGCCACCGCCTGAAGCGGCATCACCCGCACCTTTGGCAATTGAAATGGCGCCGCCCAATTGCTTGGAGTTTTCCTGGCCGACAACAAGTTTGCCGAGGAATTTCATCGTCACAGAAATGATGCGCCAGGTTTCTTCGCCGCCCTTTGCAATAGCGGCGGGAATTGACAGGCGGCGCACCGGTGTATCGCTGGTCGCCTGAACCGGTTTTATTCCGAGAAGCCCGCGCTTGAAGGTTCCGCCAAAACCGTCTGACTCTTCCATGACCTCAGGCACGATGCTGAGATCAATCGGCGTTCCGTTGCGGTTGATTGATATTTTCAGTTGTTCGCCACCTTTGTCCCACACGGCGCGCACAAGGTCGCTGAATGTTTCAGTCCTGTTTCCATTCACCGCAGTGATCACATCACCACTCCGCATGCCGGCTTTTTCCGCGGCTGATCCTTCAGTAAATTCCGCTACACGCGGCTCAAGCAACTGAACGCCAACGAATGCATAAACAGTCGCGAAAATAACAATTGCAAGCAGGAAATTTGCAATTGGACCTGCGGCCACAACGGCTGCCCTTTTCCAAATTGGCTTGCCATGAAAGTTTCCCGGCGATCGAACCGTTTCAGGATCCGGCGTTGCTTGCGGCAGGCTGGCGGGATTTGCGTCGCCTTCAAATTTCACATAGCCGCCCAACGGCAGCCAGCAAACTTTCCAGCGCGTGCCGTGCTTGTCAACCCAGCCAAAAATTTCTTTGCCAAAGCCAATCGAGAAAGCCTCAACCGTCACACCGCACCAGCGGGCCACAAGAAAGTGGCCGAGCTCGTGAATGAAAACAATTATGGTGAGTGCAACAATGAACGGCACAAGATAGCCAAATGGTGTTGCAAGGATACTCATCAACGTCATCGTGTATTCCAACTCTCCCCAGGCAGCGCGTGCCGCGAACATTGTGTTCTGTTTACGCCCGTCCTGCCTGCACCTTCGCAAGGAACCGTGCCATGGCACGCCTGCGATTTAACCATTATTAACCACACAAGCGGGTATTTAAGTCAACATTTCGGCAAAACATGGTTACCAGCGCAAAAGCCCTTGGGCCAAAGCCGTGTCGCCGGCGCGCAACAAGCCAATTATTGCAGCAATTACAGCCACAAAGAGCAGGCCATCCATGCGGTCAATAATGCCACCATGACCGGGGATAAGCCGCCCAGAATCCTTAACATTGTGGAACCGCTTGAGAGACGATTCGAAAAGGTCGCCGCCCTGCTCCACAATTGCAAAAATTCCGGCGAGAAATGCCAAAGTGGCGATGCCATTCAGCTGTGCAAAATGCGCCACAAGGACGGATGCCAACGCACTGCCAAAAATTGCGCCGCCGAGCCCCGCCCAGGTTTTCTTTGGTGATATGCGGGGGGCAAGTTTGGGGCCGCCAATATTGCGCCCGGCGAAATAGGCGAAAATATCTGCGCTCCAAACGATGAGGAAAATCCACAGGATGGCTGACGCGCCATAATCCGCGTCACGGCGCAACAGCACAAGCGAGACGGCCGGAAGCCCAACATAGAATATTCCAAAGTAGCTCCACTTGCTCGTGGCATTATTGCCAAAGCGGGCAACAATCGCGGAAACCATGGCGACGCCAATAATGCAGAGGACTGTTTGCTGTGCGTCCAGAAAAGCAGGAGCAACGGCACCGACCCCTGCGGCAAGAAAATGCAGTGCGTATTGAACAGGGTTTACTGGAAACACCATCGAAACCCATTCATGGGCTACCAGAAAACCCAGCAGCAATACAAAGGCGATGAACCACAGGCCGCCTTGCCAGATGCAGGCCAAGACGGCGGGAATGAGAATGATGGCAGATGCTGTCCTGACACCAAGATCGCCCCATTTCGACATAGCGGTATTGCTCATGCAGTTTGCGCTTCAATTCCACCAAAGCGGCGGTCTCTCTGTCGATAGGTTTCAAGCGCGCGCGCAAAAATTTCCTGATTAAAGTCCGGCCAGAATTCTTCCACGAAAACAAATTCCGTATAGGCGCACTGCCACAAAAGGAAATTCGAGATGCGTTGCTCGCCGCCGGTGCGGATGAGAAGATCCGGATCAGGTATGCCTGCAGTATCCAGGTTTTGCGAGATCAATTCCGGTGTGATGTCAGCCACGCAAATTTCGCCAGCCTTTGCTTTTTGCGCAATGACAGCGACCGCCGCGCTTATTTCCTGACGGCTGCCATAGTTGAAGGCGACAACAAGTTTCAGTTTTGAGTTTTCGCGCGTCAGCCGCTCCGCATCATCAAGCAATAGAACCATGCCGGGTTCAAGATTTTCGCGGGCGCCAATGATCTTGATGTTCACCCCTGCGCTATGCAGTTCGGCCACATCCTGCCGGATGAAACGCCGGAGAAGTTCGAACAGGAACGAAACTTCCGATGCAGGCCGCGACCAGTTTTCGGAGCTGAAAGAATAGATCGTGAGATACTCAATACCAAACTCTGCGGCAGCGCTTACGGCGCGGCGGAGCGCATCAACGCCTGCCTTGTGGCCGGCTGATCGTGGCAATCCGCGAATGGACGCCCATCTGCCGTTGCCGTCCATGATGATGGCAACATGGCGCGGCGAAAGCTGCGATATTGGCTGGCCCTTGAGCATCCGGTCTTGGCGGCCCCTTAAACCTGCATGATTTCGGCTTCTTTGGCTTTCAAAGAAGCATCGATTTCCTTGATCGTCTCGTCGGTCATCTTCTGGGTTTCTTCCGACTTTTTCTTGTGGTCATCCTCACTCAGCAGATGCTCTTTTTCCAAAGCCTTCAACTGGTCCATGCCATCGCGGCGGACATTGCGCACGGCGATGCGGGCTTTCTCCGCATACTGATGCGCGACCTTGACCAGTTCCTTGCGGCGGTCCTGCGTCAGGTCGGGCATGCGCAAGCGAATGACCTGGCCTTCGGTTTGCGGATTGAGGCCAAGGTTGGATGCGTGAATGGCTTTCTCAACTGCAATCACCAGGCCCCTGTCCCAAACACTGATCTGCAGCAAGCGCGCTTCCGGCACTGTAACTGAAGCAACCTGGTTCAACGGCATCATGGCGCCATAGGCATCAACCTGAATGGGATCAAGCAATGACGCGGCGGCGCGCCCGGTGCGCAGGCCGCCAAAATCATGCTTCAGGGATTCTGTTGCGCCATGCATGCGGCGCTTGATTTCAGCGGGATTAAAAGGTGTCGGTTGCGCCATGGGTTAATCCTTCGTCACAATTGTAAACCGGCCAGCGCCGCTCAAGACTTTAGAAACGGCGTTTGGCTCGCGGATGGAAAATACAATTACCGGAATCCCATTGTCGCGTGCAAGGGCGATTGCGGCTGGGTCCATTATACGCAAGTCTTTGGCCAATATTTCATTAAATGTTATCCTGTCGAAGCGTTGGGCTTTGGGATTTTTCTTGGGGTCTTCGGCATAAACGCCATCCACGCTGGTGCCTTTGAGCAGGGCATCGCATTGCAATTCGGCGGCACGGAGCGCTGAGCCCGTGTCGGTGGTAAAAAACGGCAGGCCGGTTCCCGCCGCGCAGATCACCACCCTGCCCTTTTCCAGGTGGTGAATGCCTTTGGCTGGCGAATAGGTTTCGCAAACCGTTGGCATGGCAATGGCTGACAGTACCCTTGCATCAATGCCCTTGGCTTTCAACACGCCCTGCATGGCGAGCGCGTTCATAATTGTCGCCATTATGCCCATGTGGTCGGCGCTCACACGGTCCATGCCCTTCGCCGCACCTGCCAATCCACGAAATATGTTTCCGCCGCCGATCACCAGGGCAACTTGGGCACCGGCTTTGACACAGGCGATCACCTCGTCAGCCACTCGCGCCACCGTGTCAAGGTCGATGCCGAAGGGTTGCGACCCCATCAACACCTCACCTGATACTTTAAGTAGGATTTGCTTGTAGCTGATTTTGCTCATGGTAATCGTCAGTCCAATAGGGAGAAAATGCCTTTGTTTCCGGCATCCTAGTCAGTTGCGGCGCGATTCGTCTTAGGGGATTTGTTAACCGTTTGGCAAGGCCGGACAGCACGCCATTTACGACATGTAAATGAAACCAAGTCTAGGATACCCCGAATTGGGAGAATTGCATGCTTGGTTTATTGTTCAGCCCATCAGGGCGCATTGGCCGAGGCAAATGGTGGCTTTTGCACCTTGGGCTCTTTATCTGCACCGTTGTAATATTCTTTTTTTTCGGTTTGGACTTGTTCATCCATCTTGAGGATCAACCGGAAAATATTTCCCTCACAAGTATCGTGGCAGTTACCCTTTACCTGCTTGTGCTCATCTGGGTCACGTTTTGCATCACCGTCAAACGCTATCACGACCGGGGCAAATCGGGCTGGTGGTACCTCATCCAGTATATTCCATTTATCGGACCCATCTGGGCCTTCATTGAACTGGGGTTCTGCGTGGGAGATTACGGTGACAATGATTATGGCGATGGTCCGGACATGGATATTGAGGAAGACCTCAAAGCACTGCGGGCACTAAGCGGCCAACAGCCTGTTGCGGCTGCAGTCCCGGCTTATCGACCAGCGCCTGCGGCCAATACCGGTGGATCACCCGTATTTGGAAAACGCGGCTAACAAAAAAGAGGCCCGAAAACGGACCCCTTATTCACCTTGAATTTTGTGCTTAAACGCCAGCGGCCTTGGCCACTTCGGCGGCAAAATCATCAACCGTCTTTTCAATGCCCTCGCCGAGCTGCATGCGCACATAGCCCAAAAGCTTAACGGGCGCGCCCGCCTTGTTGCCGACTTCTGCCAGAACCTGGGTTACCGACTTTGCACCATCATGCACGTAGGCCTGCTCGAGCAGGGTGTTTTCCTTGGCAAATGTTTTCAAGCCGGAAGCGATGATCTTTTCCAGAACATTGGCAGGCTTGCCCGCGTTCTTTTCTTCAAGGATTGCACTTTCGCGGGCCAGCGTGTCAGCGGGCACACCTGCCAGATCTATGGCAATCGGGTTGGTTGCCGCAATGTGCATGGACAGCAAACGGCCAAAGCTTGCGAGCTCTTCCTTGCTGCCTTTTGATTCAAGCGCCACAAGAACGCCGATCTTGCCCATGCCGGGGGCGGCCTGGTTGTGAATGTAGGAACCAATCACACCGTCGCTCACACTCAGCGAAGCGGTGCGGCGCACCGTCATGTTTTCACCGATGGTGGCAACCATTTCCGCCACATATTCAGCAACTGCATGTTGCGAACCGGGGAAGTGCATGGTCTTGAGTTTTTCCGTATCGCCATTCGCCGTCAGGGCAAGCTTTGCCACATCGGCGACCATGGCCTGGAATTTTTCATTGCGCGCAACGAAATCAGTTTCCGAGTTCACCTCGACAGCAGCACCCGTCAACCCTGATATGGCGATGCCGACAAGGCCTTCTGCGGCGACGCGGGTTGATTTCTTGGCGGCCTTTGCCAGGCCCTTGGCGCGCAGCCAGTCAATGGCTGCTTCCATGTCGCCATTTGTGGCAGCAAGCGCTGCCTTGCAATCCATCATGCCAACGCCTGTGGTTTCGCGTAAGCTTTTCACCATGCCAGCTGTAATGTCAGCCATGATCTACCTCATCTGAAAATGAAATGAGGGCCAGCGTCAATGCTGGCCCTGCAATGAAAGTTATTCGGCTGTAACGGCTTCAGCCATCGGATTTTCATCAGCGCCAACATCGCGGCCTGATCCGCCCTGCGCTTGCGAAATGCCTTCGATGGCGGCACGCGCAATGAGATCGCAATAAAGCGCCACAGCACGGCCAGCGTCGTCGTTGCCAGGGATGGGATAGTTCACGCCGGCAGGATCCGAATTGGTGTCGATGATTGCAACAACCGGAATGCCCAAACGGTTGGCTTCCTTGATGGCAAGCGCTTCCTTGTTGGTGTCGATCACAAACAGGATGTCAGGTGTTCCGCCCATGTCCTTGATGCCGCCCAGGGCCTTGTCCAGCTTGGTCTTCTCGCGGGAGATGGTGAGCAATTCGCGCTTGGTCAAACCGCCGCCATCCTTGGCAAGCTGGTCGTCAAGGGTACGAAGATGCTTGATTGAGTTTGAAATGGTTTTCCAGTTGGTGAGCATGCCGCCCAGCCAGCGGGAGTTCACATAATACTGGGCTGAACGCTTGGCGCTGTCTGCAATCTGCTCTTGCGCGGTGCGCTTGGTGCCGACGAACAATACACGGCCGCCTTTGGCAACAGCCGCAGTCACGGCAAGAAGCGCCTGATGCAGCAACGGCACTGTCTGGGCCAAGTCAATGATATGGATGCCGTTGCGCGAGCCGTAAATATACGACTGCATCTTGGGGTTCCAGCGGTGGGTTTGGTGGCCGAAATGAACGCCTGCTTCAAGCAATTGGCGCATGGTGAATTCTGGCGAAGCCATATGTTTAGTTCCTTTTCCGGTTGATCCGCCGCGGATGGTTGTGACCGGATTATCCGGCACCGGATGGAACTTTCGCTATGTGGGGAACTTTTGTTCCCATGCTTGGTTCCAACACCCGCGTGTGTATTTAACGGGTGGCCTATACAGGGGTAAAAACCGGATGGCAAGGGCCAGACGGTCTAACCCGCCCGGTGGGATTCGTGCCCGACGGCTACTGGCGGGAAATCCCGCCTCTGCCGCCAGCAGAAGCCAACCAGTTATCCCTAACGCTTAACCAGTGAAAGACCATTAACTTTACCGTGCTTTCCCGCCAATTATGAAACCACAGATTTTATTTTCATTTTACGTATTGGGGAGTGTTGTGTTTTGAGGGTTTGGGTTTTGGGCCGCAAGGTCGTTTTTGCTGCCTTTATGGGTGTGGCTGTTTTTGCACTGCCGGGGCAGGGAGCCTTGGCAAAGATCAACGGGGGTAGCGGGCTGTCACCCCGCCTCGTTTCCACGCTGAACCGCATCTCAAATCATTTCGGCCGTCCGGTGAAAGTTGTATCCGGCTGCAGGTCCCATACTCACAACCGCAGGATTGGCGGGGCAAAGGAATCCTATCATTTGCGCTGTCAGGCGGCGGACATTCACGTTGCTGGCGTGAGCCGCGGCAAGCTGCTTGGCTATGCCCGCACCATGCCGGGCCGTGGCGGCGTTGGCGGGTATTGCCGCCAAAGTTTTGTTCATGTCGATGTTGGTCCCAACCGTGACTGGAACTGGGGTTGCGGCAAACGCAAGAGCAAGTTTGCATCCAAACGCGTCAAGAAGAGCTTTGCGCTGCAGGTTGTTTCTTCGCACAAGAAAACCAAACGCAAGCATCGGCGCAGATAGGTCTGGGTGGTTCGCAATTTTTTAGTTTGATCAGCGAATCCTTTTGCGGCACACTCGGCGAAGAGCAAAATCGTGAGGGAGAAGCAATGGGCATTCAAGTCAAAAAATCAATTGTTTCTGCAATTTGTTTAGTGCTGCTCAGCGAATCCGGTTTGGCGGGCGGCTTTGCCATTCGCGAACAATCGGCTGAAGGGTTGGGCTCGGCGTTTGCCGGCATTGCCGCGGGAACCGACGGCCTGTCAGCCATGTTCTGGAACCCCGCCACAATTTCGCAGCACAATGACCAAGGCTATGTTTCGGAAAGCAATGCCTCGTTGATCTTGCCCTATTCCCGCGCCAAGGATGGGGTCGGGGTTGGCGGCAGCCCTGACAGCGGCAATATCGGCGTAACGGCGCTGGTTCCAGCAAGCTATTCCGTCTACGGCCTGACAGATGAGATTACACTTGGAATGGCGATCTCCGCACCGTTTGGCCTTTCCACGGATTCTGATATTTGGGCAGGTTCGCCGCATGGAAATGTATCGGATGTTTTCACGCTCAATGTGAACCCAAACGTGGCTTACAAGCCAGTGGACTGGATCACCATCGCAGCGGGCGTGCAGGGCGAATATTTGGGTGTGAAACTCACGTCATCCGCACCTGCTGGCGCTCCGCTGTTTTATGGCAAAGTCAATGACATTGCCTTTGGATTTACTGCAGGCATTCTGCTGGAGCCAAATGATGCACTGGATATTGGTATCGGATTTCGCTCATCTATGAGCCATAAGGCAGACGGTGACGGAACCATCGGCGGCTTCAGTGGGAACATATCCGCCGACCTGAAAACACCTGAAATGATAACACTTGGCATGAAGTATGATGTCAACGAGCAATGGAAGCTTATGGGTGGCGTTGAATGGGCTAATTGGAGTCGCTTCAAGGAACTTACGATTGATTTTGATGCTCCAGGACCAACGCTTACAACAGTCGAGAACTGGAAGGACTCCTGGTATTTCTCAGCTGGTGCAGAATATGCCATGTCGGATGCGCTCACACTGCGGAGTGGCTTGGCCTATGAAATTTCGCCCGTCACTGATGCTGATCGAACACCTCGCCTGCCGGACAATGATCGCGTCTGGGTGTCAGTTGGCGCCGGCTACAAGATAAACAACTGGCTGACTGCAAATCTTGCTTACAGCCACGTGTTCATGAAGGATGGCGGTGTCAACCTTGCGGGCGGAGGCGGACTGCCGCCGCTGGACGCCAACTTCAAGCAACATCTGGATATTGTATCGGCGTCTGCGGTTATTGATTGGTAGTTTGGGCCGGTTTCCGCTTCACAATTTGCCATGCCTTGATGATTGCATCAACGCTTCGAATGCCTTCGCTTGCGGTGGTCTCCCAACCGATGACGGAAAGCCGCATCACCTGACGGCCACGCCACAGGGCCCCGCCTGCAAAACATTCGCCGTCCGCCTGAATGCGGGCAATCGTATCGCGGGTGAGCTGATCGCCGCGTTCGATCGTTTCACCTTTTCCAAAACGCACGATGATCTGGTTGAGCACGACGTCATTCAGAACTTCAATGCCGGATTCCTCTCCCAGCTTCTTCGCCATAAGCCTGGCAACGTCGCAGTGCCGCTCAACCATTGCGGCGATGCCGCTTCGGCCCAAATGCTTGATCATCGCCCATGTCGGAAATCCGCGGGCACGGCGCGAAAGCTCGGGCACGTAATGCGAGGGGTCGCGTTCGCCCTCTGCCGCCATCGGCAGATAGCTGGCGGCAATCGTCACGGCGCGGCGATGGGCCAGCTCATGGCGCACAATCGCATAGCCGCTGTCATAGGGCGTTTGCAGCCATTTGTGGCCGTCGGTCGCCCAGGAATCCGCGCCTTCAATTCCCTTAGCTAAATCGCGGGTCTTGGAACTGGCCCGCGCCCACAGTCCAAAAGCGCCATCAACATGCAACCAAGCGCCAGCATTTTTGACCAATGGCACAATCTCGCTAAACCTGTCGAAAGCGCCTGTGTTGATTTGGCCCGCCTGGGCAATCGCTATGGTGGGGCCACGCGTCTTGGCGATCGCTTCCGCAAAAGCGGGCACCAACATCCGCCCCTGATCATCGGTTTTTACGCGGATCATGCGGTCATGGCCAAGCCCGAGAAACTGCAGTGCCGAGAAAACTGTTGTGTGTGCGTCATCACCTATCATCACATTCACAGGTGGTGCGCCAAACAATCCGTCGGCGTCGGCGTTCCATCCGGCCTTGCGCAGCATCTCATCACGTGCAGCCGCAAGGCACACAAAATTGGCAACTGTTGCCCCTGTCACAAAGCCAACTGAACTTTCACGCGGCAGGTCGAGGAGATCAAGCAGCCAGCCCGCAGCGGTCGTCTCGGATGCCGAGGCTGCCGGATCGGCATGATGATTTCCCACGTTCTGTCCCCAGGCTGATGTCAGCCAGTCGGCAGCGACGCCCACGGTATGTGAGCCGCCAATAACCCAGCCAAAAAACCGGGGGCCGGTCGGCATCATCAAGCCCTGGTCAGCCTTTTCCGCCAACTCCCTGATGACGGTTTCACCGTCCTCGGGGTGTTCCGGAAGCGGGGCAGCGAAAATGTCTTTCATCTCCGCGTAGGTTTTCAAAGGGCGGTGCAGCCTTGTCGGAATACTGTTGCGGAATTTCAATGCCTCAGCGGCGGCTAAATCCAGAATGCGCTTGGTTGAGTTCCCGTCCATCATCACCTCACCTTTTACATGCGAGTGTCAGCCCGTCGCAAATCGGCACCATCACGACGTCAACGCGGGGATCCTTGACGATCTTCGAGTTGAGCGTGCGGAGCGCTGCCGTATCTTCATCATTGATTGAAGGGTCTGCCACTTTGCCGCTCCACAGCACATTATCGATCAGCATGATGCCGCCCTGCCGCAACAATTTCAGGCCGCCTTCGTAGTAGATATCGTAGGATGGTTTATCGGCATCAATGAACATCATATCGAAACCGCCTGCGGCTCCATGTTTCAAAAGATTCTCAATCGTTTCAGCGCCCGGACCAAGCCGCAAATCAATGCGGGCTTCAACGCCCGCCTTCTTCCAGAATTTGCGCGCCACGTCGGTCCATTCCACGCTGACGTCAGCGGCAATTATTTTAACGTCGCCCGCCAGCGCCATGGCGAGTGAGGAGTAGCCGGTGAAGGTGCCGATTTCGAGAATGTTCTTGGCACCCGTGAGCTTCACCAGCATGGCCATGAAGGCGCCCTGCTCCGGCCCGATCTGCATGGCGGATGGTCCGCCAAGCCTTGCCGTTTCAACGCGCAGCTCCTTAAGAACATCAGCTTCGCGGAAGGCCACAGTCTTGTAGTAATCGTAGAGCGGATCGGTGAAGCTGATGGTCTTGTTGGTCATGCCGGGATTCCTGCTGCGGGTTTCTGTACAAATTTTTGATAGAGCCAACCGATGCCCACAAGGCTTGCGCCCAAGCCAAGGAAGGAGCCGATCTGGTAAAGCCCTTCAAGCCCTGACATATCCCAGAGGAATACTTTCAGCACAACCAGCACCATGACGCCAAGCCCCGCATAGCGAATGTATTGGCGGCCCAGCCTTATGCCGACGATGAACAGCGCCAGTGCCGACAGCAGCCACACGGCGGAATAGGCATAGGACTCGGCTTCGGTAAGCGACGACGCCATCATCAGGCGGCCCTGGAACACGCGTTTGGTTTCAAGGGTCACGTAGGCCATTGCCAGAACAAGCGCCAACATGCCAACGGCGGGGCGCAGTTTTTCCCAATCCAACGCGGCAAGTTTGCGCGCGATGAGGCCGAGGAGGAAAACCGGCGCGAGATAAGCCAGCAGCAAAGCGTTGAACACGACATTGCCGGGCACCGGCTCTTCATTCACCACAGGGTTTAGCGCACCGACGCTGAGGAACAGGATAGCGGCGCAGGATACGACAATCAGGATACGTGCACCCCACAGGGATATTAAGCTTGAGAAAATCTGCTGCCGATAGATCAGGCCATAGGCGGCGCCCAGCCAGGTCAGGACGTGCGTCGCGACTTCAAGAAGCTGCGGTTCATCATTCGTCAATCCGCCACCGATCAGCACGCGCACTTCAAGCGATATGAGCGAGATGGCAAGGCCCAGGGTAATGCCTTCAAGGGCCGCCGCTGCTCGCAAATGCCCAGTGGTTTTGAGCCGGCGTGCCGCCATGTAAAACAGGACAATGGGAATGCCGTAACCATAGAGCGGCCAGTGCTGCCCCAGCGGCAGTGTGCGGTCATCTTCCCATAGCTCGCGGGAAACAAATAGGCGCAGCGCCGTGAGTGAACCGAGTACAGCCGCTACCGGCCCCAACAATCGCACATCCAGCAACCGCGTCGCGTAGGCATACACAGCGGCGATTGCGGCCATGGCGATGGTGAGCCACACGCCATCCAATATGCGGTCCGCCGTGAAGACAAGCAGGCCCGCTGCACCAACCGCCAAAATGCCGGATGCAAGATTGTCCTCATGCTCGCGCAACTGATTGCGGCGTACCCAGATAACCACAAGCAAAACGATGGCAGCGCTCACGCCTGCAAATGCCCAGGCGCGATCTGAAATCAAACTATCCACCCGCGCCCAAGCGCCAGCAATAAACAGCAATGCCGACCCTGCGGCGAGGGCTGCCCATGCCACAGGCGGCCGCTTCATGAAAACGCCAACAAGCCCGATTGCCGTAAAGCCAACGCAGGCCCGCAGCATCCAGCGGAGGTACGCAACGGCATCCCCGCCAAGCACACTCGTCCAGAACCCGCGCTCATCCATGGCCCATTCGATGAAGGAAGCGCGTTCCCATCCCATCAGAACAAGAAGCGACAAGAGAGCAGCGGCAGGCGCTGCTGCCGTATCGCCCTGCTTGAACCACGAAAGGCCCGCAATCATCAACATGCCAAGGAAGAACAGTGTCAAGGCGTCCTGGGCATGAGCGGTTCTGAACACCACCGCGGCCAACACCAATGCACCAGCAGCCACGCCAACTGAACCGATACGCAATGCGTGTGACATGCCAACGGGATTTAGCAGCGAACCCGTTTCCGCTTTCAAAACATCGCGGCCCAGAATTCCAAATATGGATATCGCGGCAAAGGCGATGGCAAACAAGCCAAGCGGAAATGTATCGGCCGCTTCAAACGGTCCACCCAGCCACAGCAGCGACCAGAGTGCTGATCCGGCAATGGCGGCGTAGCCCAGCCACCACCAACTGCGTTTGCGCAACACGCCGAAACTTGCTGCCATAATGATCAGGAGATAGGGAAAGAAGCTCCAGCCATTGGGATCAGGCGACGAAATCATTGTGGGCGTGGCATAGGAGCCCAGAAGCCCCAGTGCCGCGATGAGCGGCCCCTGGCGGAACGACAGGGCCAAGGCCCCAAGACCAACGAGGCCCAGGCCGACAAAGGCCGTCGTGGGCGACACCAAACCATAGAGCGCGTAAGCCGCATAGATGCTGGCAAAGGCGGTGGAAAGGCCTGCGGCGGAAAGGGCTGCCGGTACGTAATCGTCAGGTGCAGCCTTGCGATACAACTTGTCTCCCATGAATATCAGTGCTGCTGCCAAAACGAGTCCCAAGAATATTTGCAAGGCGGGTGAAATCAATCCGTTGTCATAGGCGTATTTCACGAACAACAGGCCGCCGATGGCGATGGCCACACCGCCAATCCACACGAACCAGCGCGATGCCAGCGCCTGTTCCATATCGCGCACAGGTGCTGCAGGTTTGGACGGCTCGGGGGCTGTCAAGATTTGAGGGGCGCTTGGCGGCGGCTCTTCGGCAATCTTTTCCGATTTCAATACGGGTGCTGGCGTGCTTTTCCAGTTGCTGCGTTTTGCAGGCTTTGCGGGCGTTGCCACGGGTGCGGCTTCCTTTGGCACTTCTGGTTTCAACGCCTCGGGTTGGCGCAGTTTCAGCAACTCGTCCGTCAACGCGCCCACAACCAGTTTCAACTGTGCAATACGCGTATCCAATCGCGACATCTTGTTGAGCGCGAATAGCAGCATGACGAAGCAAACCAGCGAAAGCAGAAATCCAAAACCGTCCATGTAAACCCCAGCGCAAATTGAGTCGGGCGAAGTTACACCGCTTGCCTTTGATTGTCGAAGTTGGGAAAAGAGTGAAATGACGCTCCGTCTCGACATTCAACCCAAGCTGCAAAGCAATGTTCCCGTGCGGTGGGAAATCGCTTCTGCGCCTGTGCCCTACGAAGGAGCCGTGGCGCGGATGGAGGATGAGGTTGCGGCCATTGCGCGAGGGGAAGCGCCTGAGCTGGTTTGGCTGCTGGAACACCCTGCCCTCTATACAGCGGGCACATCTGCGAAAGACACAGACCTCGTTTCGCCTGAGCGCTTTCCGGTTCACCACACAGGGCGCGGCGGGCAATATACCTATCACGGGCCGGGGCAGCGCGTGGCTTACGTCATGCTCGATTTGAAGAAGCGCGGCCAGGACGTGCGCGCCTTTGTGGCGGGGCTGGAGGAATGGTTGATTGCCACGCTGGCAGCCTTCAATGTCAGGGGTGAACGGCGCGAAGACAGGGTTGGCGTTTGGGTGCGGCACGAGCAACGGGAAGACAAGATCGCCGCCATTGGCATTCGGCTGCGCCAGTGGGTTTCCTATCATGGCATCAGTCTCAATGTGGATCCCAACCTCAGTCATTTTGATGGCATCATTCCCTGCGGTGTTTCGGAACATGGCGTTACGAGTCTCGTAGACCTGGGCTTGTCCGTTACGATGGCCGATGCAGACGTTGCACTCAAAAACAATTTTCAAAAGATATTTGGAACACCGTGAAATACCAGCTCGCGCAGATTAATGTTGGCCGCCTGCTCTACCCGCATGATGACCCGCGCCTTGCGGATTTCATGAACAACCTTGATGCCATCAACGGCCTCGCTGAAAGCTCCGCCGGATTTGTCTGGCGGCTTAAGGACAACACAGGCAATGCAACCTCGATCAAGGCTTTTGATGACCCCGGCATCCTGCTCAATATGTCCGTGTGGAACTCACTGGAAAGCCTGCAGGCCTTCGCTTATCGCAGCGAGCATGTGAAATTCGTTCGCCGCCGGGCTGAATGGTTTGGAGATTTCGGCGCGCCGATGATGGCGCTATGGTGGATCGAAGCGGGGCATATTCCGACAGGGCTCGAGGGCCGCGAGCGCCTTGAACACCTCACCAAACACGGCGTCAGCCCCCGCGCTTTCACCTTCCGCGAGAAATTTCCTGCTCCACTTTAAAATGTCACTTGTTTAGTTTCAATTTACTGTTAGAGAGTTCCTGCAACCTTAAATAGGAAACTCTCCATGAAACTTTATTACGCGCCCGGAGCCTGCTCCATGGCTCCTCATATCGTGCTTCACGAGCTCGGCAAGAAGTTCGAGATTGAAAAAGTCGATCTCGGTGTAAAGAAAACCGATGGCGGCAAGGATTTCAACAAGATCAACGGAAAGGGCTACGTTCCCACGCTCGAAATGAAAAAGGGGGAAGTGCTCACCGAAGTGTCAACCATCGTTCAATATTTGGCGGACAAGGCGAAGAACACGAAGCTGTTGCCCAAGGCTGGCACCATGGCCCGCTACCGCGCCATGGAAACCCTGAACTTCGTCGCTTCCGAATTACACAAGGGCCTCGGTGGCCTGTTCAATAAGGCGATGCCGGAAGAAGGACGTAAGGTCATCATCGAGCGCGTCAACAAACGCCTCGACTATGTTGATGGCGTTTTGGCGAAGAACAAGTTCCTGACCGGCAAAAGCTTCAGCGTGGCTGACGCCTATGCCTTCACGATTCTCAATTGGGGCCAGTGGGTTGGTGTTGACATGAAGAACTGGAAGAATATCTCCAAGTATCTGGAAGCTGTCGCCAAGCGCCCCGCTGTTCAGGCCGCTATGAAGGCCGAAGGATTGTTGGGGTAATTTGGTTTTCTCTCCTTGGTCGGGCTTCGACCCGACCAACCAGGCTATGAACAAAAACCTAAATAATTTCAATAGTTTATACATCTTAACGACTTACGGCCCAAGCCTTTGATTTCGCGCATTTTCCATTCCGACAACGCTCGACATTGACCTGCTTTCACCGTCACCGACCGCGCCAAAACGGCGTATGCGGGTTGACGTGGCGTTGACGTAGCACCCGCGATCTACTCACAACCATCATAATCTGCGCGGGCGACCGCACTTTTCCGGCGGGTCATGTCGCCTGCCGAAGTAGCGAAACCCGATAGCTGAAGGATGCGGTTTCGTCGACCGAAACTACGTCGCCCGCGACGATACCGTTCCCTTCGAAGAACGCCCTGATCCAGCTGCGCTTGCGAAAGAACTTCTTCGCGCCGTCGAGGTCGGTCATGACGATCGTTTCGCCGCCCCAATCTACGGAAATCTCGCGCCGGGCGGCTTCTGACTTGTTCGATCCGCCAATCGCATCCGCCGGAAACTTCTCGAAGAAGCCACGCAGATAGATATGCGCGTTGTCGATGTTGCCTTGGGTGATCTGCGACGTGCCAATGTGGCGAGACGTGCGATTCACTGGGGTCGGCTGAGAGGTCGACAAAGTCGGCACCGGCACAGAGGTGTCCTCGCTGCAATCTTCGATCAAATCGAAATCATCCGTCTCGATGGTCCTTTTCTCGACCCTCGGCGCGCGATATTCCGCTTTGATCGGCCGCGCCCCCTCGGCGTGCAAGACGACCTCGGCGGCGGCCCGAGCATCTTCACCAGCGTCGTGGTGATTGAATTCAAGACCAAGATGCGCCTTCAGGCTGGAAAGGCCATGACCGCCATTACCCTTTAGTTCAGGCCAAGCCGTCCGGGCGACAAGCACGCTGTCGCGCCACTGCCAGAGCGGAGCCGAAATGCCCGCATTGGCGCATGCGGCGGAAATCGCGCTCCGGTCGAAGCCGGAATGCTGATAGACGATCCCGCCTTCCAGGGCGGCCTCCAGCATCGGCAGCAATTCCTTAAATGTTGGCACGCCGCGCACCGTGCGGGCTGTTATCCCGTGTAGTCCACTCCAGATCCAAACGTCTGTCTTGGGATCGACGAAGGTGACCCAAGTGTCGATGGAATTGTCGGAACGCACGCATGCGACACCGATCTGGCAGATGCTGCCACGGTCGTTGTTCGCTGTTTCGACGTCGAGAGCGACGAACCGGAACGGGCCAGTCGGAAACGGTGCGACGCGTGCCCGCGAAGTCTGAACTGATAGGCGGGCGATAGGCTCAGCTCCATCAAGGAACCGCTGACGCTGTCGTTCGATGGCGGCCATCTGCTGCTGGCCCAAGCCGAGACGGCGGATCGTTGCATCGACCAGTTCAACCGGTTCGGCATAAGGCTCCATCCCACGCCGGTTCCAGGCAACCGCCTGCTGCGGAGCAATGCTGAGCACTTCAGCTTCAAGGCGCGCGCCTTGCAGCGTGGTGAGGGCTTGCAGCTTGGTTTGCAGCTCGGTGGGGGCCGCAGCCTTCTTCGATGGCTTCTTGGGTGTGGAATCAACCGGCTGCGCTTCGAGCTTGGCGCGCAGCGCGCTGATCTCGCCGACCAACGCCTTCTCCTGCTGGTAGCGCGTGCTGAGCACGGCCAGATCCTTCTGCGCCACGTCTCGCTGCGTGCGCAGCTCAACGAGCCGGGCTTCATGCGGCGCGCCGGCAGCGGCTTCGCGCTCCAACGCGCCGATCTCGGCGGCCAGGCGTTCGAGAAGCTTGGTGATGTCTTCCATCGCGGCCGGCACCGCAGCCTGGCCGAGTGCGACCTTGGCGCAGGCGGTGTCGAGCACGCCGATGGCTTTGTCGGGCAGTTGGCGGCCGCTGATGTAGCGCGCTGACAGGCGCACGGCTTCGGTGATGGCTTCGTCCATCAGGCGCACCTTGAAGTGCGTCTCCATCAGCGGCGCCATGCCGCGCAGCATGGCCGCGGCCATCGCTTCGCTGGGCTCTTCGACCTTGACGACCTGGAAGCGCCGCGCCAGAGCGGCGTCCTTCTCGAAGTACTTCTTGTACTCGGCCCAGGTGGTGGCGGCGATGGTGCGCAGTTCGCCGCGGGCGAGAGCCGGCTTGAACAGGTTGGCCGCGTCGCTCGCCGCCGGCCGCGCCGCCGGCGCCGATCATGGTGTGCGCTTCGTCGATGAACAGGATGATCGGGTGTGGGCTCTTCTTGACTTCGTCGATGACGTTCTTCAGGCGGTTCTCGCTAAAGCGCGCGGCCAGCGCGCGGTCGTCATGACAGCCCTTGACTCAACGTGCTCGGCGCGCAGCGCCGGTGGAGGGGCTCGCCGAGCGCAGCGAGGGTGGATCACTCGTCGGCGATGACTTCGATATGACGTCATCGATCGGCAAGCGCTTGACGCTGCCGGTCTTCGAGTTATAGAGGATCACCGCCGAGCTGGTTGCAAAAGCCACGCGGCCGCGCCCGACCTCTTTGCCGTCTCGCAGGAGTCGAACGCACTGCACCACCGGCGGGCCTTCGTTGCGCTTGGCCGTACCGTTCTTGATCGCTTCGATGCGCTTGAGTCTGTCGTCGCGATCGACGAGCCATGCGCATTGCTTAGGGCCGATGACCCACCGGGCGAGGTGGCTCTCACCGGCGATCATTCCGAAGACGGGAATGACGGCGATCGCCGCGCCGACTGCGGCGACGAGCACGAGCGCGAGCAGCGGCGACAGCGCCATGGCGGCAACTGCCAACACGGCAGCCGCCATTCCCTTGCCCTTGGCTGCGGACAGTCTTCTGGTGCCGGTGCGCCACCACCCCTTCCCATAGATTCCGAACAAGCGTTGAAGAGCCCACAGCACCGCCGGCACCGCCACGCCGAGGATCAGCACCTGCACCAGCTGACCTACCCTCGACAGGTACTCGAGGAAGAAGCGAAGCGACTGCAACAGCTCGAGCGCATGGACCATCCAGGTGCCCAACGCCATACCGCCCAAATCCAGCAGCTCGTTGGCGCCTTGGAACAGTGCCGAGTGCGGCATGCCGAACGCCGATTCGGCGGACAACGCGGCGCCGTAGCCGAGCAGCAGCAGCACGGTGGAGATAACGCCGACGAGTGAGCCAATCCACGCCAGGATGCTGGTGTTCTTGAGGACAGCGCTTTCGGGGCTGCTCGGTGTCGCGGTACGGGCAACGGGTTTGTGGCGGCTTCGAATCATGGTTTCAGGTGCTTGCTCTGCCCGATCAGGATCACAGCAGCTGGTTACGTACTACGCCTGAGCGAGCGGCGGCTCCACGTCTTCGCCTCAAGCAACGATAGGCTTGTGAGACTTGCATTGATGTGGCGACACCGCGTTCCCTTAAAAGTCGCGACGGATATGCCCGGGAAGAACTTGCGCCAGAGTGCCAGCGATGCGCTTCCAGTCGTCGTTGTTCAAACCGCCGAAAAGCAAGAGCCTGCGTCCGTCTCGATGGTGAAGATGGACTCGGTGTACGTGCATCCCCTTGTAAGACTGTCGATAGCTCGAAACTGCCCAGACGTCCGCAAGCGACACCGTGAGTTCGGTGGGGCCGGGAGGCGCTCGCAAGCCACGCAGCTTGCACGTCGCAGCGCGCTGATCCAAGTGGATTTCCAGCGGCACCAGCACGGACATGCCGACGACGGCGCTCCGAACGACAACGAACCAGAGGATCGCCACCACCAACGCGGTCGGAAGGAGCGTTGGCAGATCGCTGGCGCGCACGCCACCATCGAGCACGTTCATCGCAACTGCCGCGAGGGCTACGCTGATGACGACAGCTATCGCCACACCAAACCAGACTTCGAGCCGTTGCCTCGCTGCCATGTGGGCCCACGACTTGGAAAGCTTCAAGCGAAAAACGACGCCGTCTCGCACTGACTCGACGGCCCACACGAACGCCCGCTCGGGGTCGGCGGCAAGCGTCTGCGTCAGCAACTTTTCCTCCGCGCCATAGCGCCCGAGAATTATCGTCACGAAGCCCACCACACCCAGCAAAAGCGTTGAGATCCCGAGCCAGCGCGCAGAGCGATCGAAGAG
The DNA here is from genome assembly GCA_963763635.1 of uncultured Alphaproteobacteria bacterium. Taxonomy (GTDB): domain Bacteria; phylum Pseudomonadota; class Alphaproteobacteria; order Rhizobiales; family Aestuariivirgaceae; genus Aestuariivirga. The sequence continues at coordinate 5,520 of CAVXPO010000022.1, read as the reverse complement.
CCAGACACTGCTTGCCATTGAACCAACGAGCGAGAGGATCGCGTACCCGAAGAACACAGGCCAAGGCACCCGCAAGAGGTGGCTGCAGACTGCTGCCCAAACTCGCCGTGCGATGAGTGCCACCTTGGCGAGTCTGTCTTGAGGTAAGCCGGCCATGCTCGCCAGCGCACTCAGCCTAGCGAGCCGGCCGCTGCGGCCCAGGCAGCGCGCAGGCTGCCGCGCAGCGCCGCGCTTGCGGCTACAACAAAGTGCTCATGCATTCCCAACGGTTCCGGCCCACCCGTACCACAGCATCAGTGCCAGCAACCCGAAGAACCAGCCGAAGCCCAGGAGGGTCATCACGGTGTGACGCAGCTTGATGCGCTCGTACACCTTCTCGAGCGGCAGGTCGCCGTCTTCACCGCCACCCCATGCATGCTCGATCTTGTAGGGGTTGGTCTGCTGGTCGTCCCACTCGTTGAGCTTGGCGATCTCTGGCGGCAATGCGATCTTCGGCGCGGTCTTCTCAATCCACAGCGTGGCCCACATGAACGGATAGATCGCCGTGCCGGCCACTGGCATGAAGAAGTGGTCGAACCACGTCTTGAAGCTGCCGTCGGGGTTGATGCCCCACTGCATGCTTTCCATCTGGCAACGCACGGCCCAGGTCTTGGGGTCGAAGCCGAAGGGCGGAATGTAGGCCGCGGGCACGCGCTCGGGCGGCTCGTTCATGTAGCGGCGCATGTACTCCCAGGCCTGCACGCACGGCAGCTTCAGCGCCACCGAGCTGTAGGCGCCGAAGCTCTTGAGAATCTTGTTGGTGCCGGGCTCGAGTTGCATGAGCACCAGCACGTACATTGTGGAGCGGCCGGCCGTGCTGTACACGTGAACCTGTCGCACGGCAGCAGTGATCTCGTTCCACTTCCAGTCGAGCCACTCAGCTTTGCGGCCGGGCACCTTCTGATGCTGCAGAACGCGCTGGAGTTTGCGGTTGAGGTAGGTAGGTGGGGGGAGAGGTTTGCGGGCGGAGAGGTAGGTGCCGAATGTGCACGCAACGAACACAAAAAGCACTATGACATCAGACTCGCTAGTGATGGAAGCAGTCGGTAGGGTCAGCGCAAGTAGCCACGCCATGGCTATCGCGCCGTACCCGAGCCCAGCGAACAAAAACCCCCGCCCTGCCACATCCGGATTCCAGTAAGCAAGATAAGTCGGGTTAATCCGATAAACCAACGACCCGACCCGATCCCCGAAGTCCCAGTGCTTCGATGTTGGCGGCGGCAACTCGACCCACGGCCCCTGGTTGGGCGTGTAGGTCTCATGGAGCACTGCGGATGCTCCAGTCGCTCAAGGTCTGCACGATGCCGGGCATGCCTTCGGCGTCGGGCGTGTAGGTCACGATCATGCGGATGTCCTTGAGGTAAATGCGGCCATCCTTTTCTTCGGTGGCGCCGATCCACTCGAAGAAGTTCTCTACGCCTTCAGCGATACCACCCGGCTGCGCGCTGGCCACGTTGCCCTTGATGCGCGCCGTGCCGAGTGTGCGATCCACTTCGATCCTTGGGTCTTCTCTTGTGCCAAACGCGCGGTCGGCATACCAAATCTGGTCGGCCTTCTCTCGGCCGTTGCTGTACTTGAAGTGCGCCACCTTTTGCAGCTTGCTACCGTCTGCTGTGCCATGCAGTTCGATATCCAACACACTCGTGGTCACCCAGCGCGGCAGCGACACTTCGTAGAAGCTGATCGTGCCGTTGTTGTTGCGGTCGCTGATGCCGCGGATGTCCCCGGCCGCAGCAAATACGATGCGCTGAAACTCGCGCACTTCATCGTTCAGCGTTGCAAAAGGCTGGGCAGGCGCTTTGGCGGCCTTGTCGTAGAACGGGCTCTCCTCTTTGCTGCGATGAGCACCGTTGCCAAAACTGCCATTGTCCAGCCAATACTCCAACGGCAGCAGATTCTTGTCGTCGGTACTGAAGGCGTTGACGAGGCAATAGATCGATGCACCCAGGAAGATGATTGTGGCAATAGCCCAGCCGATGATGGGTACCGTCAGTGTGGTCGTGCCAGCAGCGATCGCAGAGGCGACGAGTCCGCCGCCGACCATGGTGGTGACTCCACCAGCCATCAGGAACAAGCCTGAGCGCACTGTCCGTAGGCCCGAATCGGCATCGCCGCTGCCTTCCTTTTTGCGTCCCTTGTAGATTAGCCATGCCCCCTCAATCAAGTTCGCCGCACCCGCAAATTTCGCGATCAACCGCGTCCGCGTAGCCGTCTTCGCCGCCGCCTCACCAGCGCGCAGCGCAACCACCGCTGTGTACACCTCCATCCCCGCCGCAATCGCCGACAGCACCGCCGTTGCGGCACCCACAGACGCCTCGCCCTTGTCCATTGCGCCAGGTTTGGTGGCCAAATCCTTGCCCGCATTGCCCAGCGCCACGATCTGCAGGAACGCTGCAAAGCCGCTCAGCACCACGTTGCTCTGATTCGCACGCTTGTCCAGCAGGTTCTTCAGCCAAACGTTGGCTGGCGCTGTCGTGTTCGGCAGCGTCAAATCCACCGTGCGCAGTTGCAGCTTGCCCAGATCGGCGCTGCTCAACTTGCCGCCGTGTTGCAATCTGCCCACCACCCACGCACCCACCGAGCGCACCTCGTTCTTGTCGCTGGGCAAGTCCAGCAGCACGGCGCCATCCACGCCTTGCGACAGCGCCAGGCCCTTGCCGCCGAGGTTGCCCTTTTGCGCCATGTAGCTGCGGGTCCACTGCGCCAGGCGCCACGTTCACCGGCGCCGTGCCCACAGTGCGCACATCGCCGGCGGCCACGCTCTGGATCATCTGCACGAGCTGGTTGTAGCGGCCTTTGACGACCACGGGCTCGGCGATCAGATCGGCGCGTGTAATGAGCGACACCGTCATGCGGCGAATGAGCTTCTGGTACGCCTGTGGATTCTTCTCGCGCAGGTGCAGCAGCAGCGAGGTGACGCTTTCGATGATGTCGGCCGTGGCCTGGTTGGCCGCGCGCTTGAGCCGAATAGCGGCATGCATCCTGGCGATCTCCTGCGCAGATTCGGAAGCAATGTCGCGCACCAGCGTGGCCATCGCCTTGGGCACGTCTTCGTATTCCTTGTCCCACTGCTTGTTGGCGTCGAAGTAGGCCTGCAGGTCCGGGTGCAGCGCGGCCATCGAGCGATAGAACCAGTTCTCCGGGTCGCTGGCCTGCATGTCGATCAGCACCGGATACCACACCCGCTCCTTCTCGATCTTGGTCACCCCCGAGCCGCGCGTGCTGTCGGCGACCATCGCTGAATGATCCTGCGCGGAGAGGTCGTCCTTGCTGCCGAAATCCCAGCGCTGCACGGCCTTCCACGGCAACGACTCCTTCACCGCCACGTAGTCGGCGCTGCACGCATCGACCTTGGTCATGTTGTCTTTGAAGGCTTGGCTGTCGTCCAGCGCGGCCTTGACGGCGCCCTGGTTCACATGCTTCATGAAGCGATCCGGACCGTAGTTCTTGTCGTACCAGGGGCCGGGGTTTTTCTGGGCATGCACTCGCACGGCTTCGACCATCTCGGCCACCACGCGCGCGCGGGCGCGCTTGCCGTCTGCGTCGAACAAGCCCGAGGCTTCGGCCACCTTGTAGGCGTAGCCATCGCGCGAGGCGCCGAGCTCGATGGTGTTGTTCACCGGATCAGTCAGGACGATCATGCAGCCGGTCTTGCCCGGCGTGAAGCGCGAGATGTGCGCCATCTTGTCGGCCAACGGCGCAGCCTGACTGGCGCGCGTGCGAATGGGCGTGAGCAGGTGCTTGTTGAGCGCGGCCTGCGTGCCAGCGCTGGCGAAATCGGCGACGAAGCTGGGCAGCGTGGCCGCGTTCATCTGCGCGCCGTTCGGTACCGTTTTGCCCATGCCGAGTTGATTGTTGGCAGCCGCCGTGACGTTGACCTTGGTCATGCGCGCCGTGCGACGCCCGTCGTGTCGGCGCGGTAGTCGTCGAGCACCTGCTGCGTCCAGCGGTAGCGGCTGAACGCCATCCAGATGGTGGTGTGCTTCTGCGGATCAACCGCTATCACCTGCGCCGGTATGTTGTCGCCAGCGCGCGTGCAGGCCTCCTTCATCGGCGTCACATCCGCGGGCGAGGCGGGCTGCGCACCGGTGGGCACATGCGCAGCATGCCGTCGGGATCGACGGCGTAGGCGTCCCATGAACTGTCGCTCTCCTTGAAAACATAGAGGTAGCCCGCGGGCAGCGAGCGCAGCACATACCAATGCTGTTTCAGATCTTCGGCTACAAAACGCGAGTCCAAGGCCTGCAATTCGGCGCTCTTGCCGCGCAGTTCCATCGGTGCCAGCGTGGGCACCAGCGGCAGGATGGCCAGACCTTCCTTGATGCAGTCCTTGCATCCGTTCTTGGGGCGCGTGTTCGGCCTGTGCGGCGGCTTGCGCAATAGCAATGGTGGGGCTCGGCCGGGTCTTGGTGTTGCTCATGGGGAGGGTGCTTTACTTGATGCGGTCTGTGCTCGGCGCGTGTCGTCGAGCCACTGCGTGTCGGCTTGCAGTTGCGCCCAGAATGTGTCGTCAAAACGTTCCAGCGCGCTGCGCAACGGCTCGTCGGTCGAAGCGGCCTTGGCGAGCGCGTTGCGAACGTCCGGATGCTGGTCGAATTGCAGATGGCTTGCTAGCCCGCAGGCCGCGAAGACCAGCATGTCTTGTTCGCTGTCGAAGCCATGCTCCACGCTGCGAACGACGAGTTCCTCGGCCTGCCGCCCCAGGGCTGCGTTGGGCAGCAAACCCCAATCCCAGCTCATCGCCAAAACCTTGTTGACCGGTGCGATGCGTTCGAGGCGTTGCCAAGTTTGCGCGTCGGCCCGGTGAGTGGTCTGGCCCTGCAATGTGTGTGCGGCTAGCGGGTTCGGATCGAACGAGTCGAGCGCGACGAGCTGACGCAGCGGATCGAAAAACATCCATTGCCCCATCGCTCGGCGAATGTCCGCCCAATGCGCCGCGGGCATACAGGCCGGCAGGTGCCAGCACACGCGCGGGTCCCACAAGCGCAGATAGTGGCGCGTGCCGTCGTGTTTGAACAAGCGCGCGGCCTGCGCCAGCGCCTGCGCGGTTTGCGACGGCTGTTGATCGTGAACGATCCAGCCGCACACCGTGCGGCCTGTGAACCGAGGCGACTCCGTATCGAGGGCCTCACTCAATGCGATGCGAACGGCCACAGTGACAACGCGCTCAGCGCGAGCCTCGCAGGCAAGGTGAAGCAAAAAGGGCTGGCGCGATGGATCGAAGTCATCGTGAATGCTCGGCAGCACATGCCGGCTTGCGTTTGCACCTTCGATGGCCTGCGTCAACTCCGCCTGCAATGCCTCGTCGTGTTGCGTTGGATCTCGAAGCGTCGGGTCGATGAAGATCGACAGCGGCGCGTCGCCCGCCGCGCTCCGTAACGCCAGCAGCGCGCGATCGAACGCTTGCTCGTCCATTGGCACAACGTCAGACGGCCGCGCCGGATTGCGCGGCGCTTTCGAGCAGCTTGGCGCAGCCTTTGA
>CAVXPO010000021.1:0-225773 GCA_963763635.1 uncultured Alphaproteobacteria bacterium | reverse complement strand
GGCAGTTTCTTCAGCACTGCAGTGTTCGGCGAGGTAAGCCATCTCAGTGCGCAGACGTTAGCCATTTTGGCGCCCTGGACCACACGGAGAGCGGCAAATGTCATCAGGTCGGGGGCGACAGCGAGAAACGATGTGGGTATGGCCAGCAATGTCAAGCTTATCCAAATGCCCCGTCTCCGGTTGAGATGGCGGCTGATGAGGGCCACGCCGAGACAGGATATTGCCATGCCGATAGTGCTGGCATTTACGGCAAAACCAATGGCTGAAGGAGCAACACCATAATGCTGGGCCAAAGACGGCAGAATTGCCTGGGTGGCGAATAGATCGACCAAGGTCAGAAAGCCTATCACGCCGATAACGAATGAGCGCAAAAGCATGGCATTTCTGGGCTCCATTGCGGCCATTGGGATAGCCTCGTTGTCAATTGGTCCACGGCATTCCACTCCTCTAAGAGTTGATGCCGCTATTTCTGCATTTTTACCTGCGGACAGTGAAATGCCGGGTGCTTCTTGTATCCATGCGCGCAGGCTATCGAAACCAGATGCATGCAGCATTTCCAATGGCGGGTGGAGGGGCATAGGCTTCAAGCATCAGAATTTCATGGAGCCAACGATGCGCGAACCTTTGTCGAAAATCGTAAAACCCCAATCCAAGCGACCAAATCGCACCAAACGAAGAATTCCGCGGCAAGACGGCCATTGTCACCGGCTCCACCAGCGGCATCGGGCTTGGCATTGCGCTCGCTTTCGCAGGAGCGGGCATGAATGTCATGCTGAATGGTTTTGGTGATGCCAAGGAGATTGAAGCGATAAGGGCGCGCCTTGAGGATCAATTTGAAGTGGGCGTTGGCTACTCTGCGGCCGATATGACGAAACCCGATGACATCGTCGCGATGGTCGAAGACAGCCCGCAAACTGTTCGGCCAGGTTGATGTTCTCGTCAACAATGCCGGCATTCAGCATGTGGAAGCCATTGAGACATTTCCGGTGGCCAAGTGGGACGCGATTATCGCCATCAATCTTTCCTCGGCATTTCATGGCATCCGGGCCGTGGTGCCCGGCATGAAGTCCCGCAGCTGGGGCCGCATTATCAATATCGCCTCCGCCCACGGCCTTGTCGCGTCACCCTTCAAGTCGGCCTATGTCGCCGCCAAGCATGGGCTGCTCGGGCTGACAAAAACCGTGGCGCTGGAGACGGCAGAGTTTGGGATCACTGTAAATGCGATTTGCCCAGGCTATGTGCTGACACCTCTGGTGCAGAAACAAATTCCAGAAACGGCAAAGGCGCGCGGAATCAGTGAAGAAGATGTGATCAAGAATGTCCTGCTTCATGCCCAGCCCACCAAGCAGTTTGTGACAACCGAGCAGATCGGAGCGCTCGCCGTATTCCTGTGCACCGGCGGTGCGGCATCCATGACCGGCGCGGCGCTGCCAGTCGAAGGCGGTTGGACCGCGCAATAGTTGCAATCTCTGGAGAGTGAAATGAAAAGCCCATCAAAAGTATCTGGTCAAAAAACCACCGTGACAAATGGCAAGCGGCCAGCGAGTGATGCGGGTCAAATCGTTCTTGTGTTTCAGGGCGGCGGCGCCCTGGGTGCCTACCAGGCCGGCGTTTATCAAGCCTTGCATGAAGCAGGGATTGAGCCAGATTGGATTATCGGCACGTCAATTGGCGCCATTAATGCCAGCTTGATTGCTGGCAATGAAGTAGCCGATCGCCTGCCCAAGCTGAAGGAATTCTGGCGGCGCATGTCGCACAAGTCAGTTTGGAATTATGGTTCGGCGTGGCCGCAGCTCTCCCAAACGATGTCTTACCTGAACACCGTGGTCAATGGCATACCCGGTTTCTTTCTGCCAAATATTCTGGCGTTCGGCGGGCAGCATGCATATTTGGGTTCGGAAAACGCGGGTTATTATTCAACGTCGCCGCTTGAAAAGACACTTCTGGAACTGGTTGACTTTAATTTGATCAACCGTTGCAAGCCGAGGCTTACGGTCGGTGCAGCCCATGTGCGCACCAGTCAAATGAAGTACTTCGATGGCCGCGACATGGAAATAGGCGTCAAACACATCATGGCATCGGGCGCCCTTCCGCCGGCTTTCCCGGCAGTGCGCATCGATGGCGAGCTCTATTGGGATGGCGGAATACTCTCAAACACGCCAACGGAGGTCGTGTTCGATGATAATCCGCGCCGAAACTCCCTGATCTTCGCAGTTCACATGTGGAACCCGGTGGGGCCAGAACCTGAGACAATCTGGGAAGTGCTGTGCCGCCAAAAGGATATCCAGTACTCCAGTCGCGTTGCAAACCACATTGCGCGCCAGTTGCATTCCCATCGGCTGCGCCATGTCATCAAACAGCTAGCCGCGCAAATTCCGGAACCTATGCGCAGCAGCTCCGACGTGCGTGAGCTGGAAAGCTGGGGCTGCCTTACGCAAATGCATATCGTCAGGCTTCTGGCGCCAAGACTCGCCGACGAAAATCACACCAAGGATGTTGACTTCAGCCCGTCGGGAATCCGCCAGCGCTGGGATGCGGGTTACGCCGACACGGTTGAGGCCTTGGAACGCGCGCCCTGGGAAGGTGATTTTGATCCGCTCGAAGGTGTTATCCTGCATGAGCCTGTGCATGATAATCAGCCGCAGGCTATGGCCGCCGCTGCTGAATGACCACACTTCAGGAAATAACCGAGTGGTGGATTGGCGCTGTGGCGCTTGGCATTGACTTGCTGGGAGTTGCTGTCATCGTCGGCGGCATCACCTGGTCCACATTTCATTTCCTGCTGCAGCACATGAGCGAGCAGCATTATTACACATACAAAAGCCGCATCGGCCGTTCACTGTTGCTCGGACTCGAAATGCTGGTGGCCGCAGACATCGTCAAGACAATTGCCCTTGAGGCGACATTTACAAGTTTGGGCGTTCTCGCCGGTTTGGTGGTAGTCAGGACATTCCTGAGCTGGACATTGGTTATCGAAGTTGATGGCCGATGGCCATGGCAGATAAAAAACCAGACCCAAAGGGAGGAAACAGCATGACAACGAAGTTTGACGCAATTGTTATCGGTTCTGGCCAGTCCGGTCCCTCACTTGCGGAGCGTTTTTCACAGGCAGGACAGAAGGTGGCCATTATCGAACGTCAAAATTTTGGCGGGACATGCGTCAACAACGGATGCGTCCCAACCAAAACGCTGGTTGCCAGCGCCTATGTGGCCCACATGGCGCGCCGGGCGGCGGAGTATGGAATAGACATTGGCAGCGGCGTCAATGTCGACATGAAGCGCGTGAAGGCCCGCAAGGACGCCATCATCATGAAATCGCGCAATGGTGTGACAAACTGGATGGAAGGTCTGAAGAACGGAAAGGTTTACCGTGGTCACGCACGTTTTTCCGGACCAAACACTATTGTCGTGAATGGTGAGACTCTTACAGCTGACAAGATTGTCATCAACACAGGTGGGCGCGCCCTCGTTCCTGATATGGCAGGCCTGGATTCTGTTCCCTATTTCACCAACAGCTCAATGCTCGAAGTTGACTTCGTTCCGGAGCATCTTCTTATTGTGGGCGGCAGTTACATCGGGCTTGAATTTGCGCAGATTTACCGCCGTTTTGGCTCGCGGGTCACAGTCATCGAAATGGCGGACCGGTTAATCGCCAGGGAGGACGCCGATGTGTCCGATGCGGTGCGTGAAATACTTGAAGCAGAAGGCATAGATGTCCGGCTGAACGCCAAATGCCTGTCAGTGGAGAATGCCGATTCCGGTATCGCCATGAATATGGTCTGCAGCGCTGGCGCGCCTCGGCTCCATGGCAGTCACCTGCTGCTTGCGGTTGGCCGAAAGCCAAACACTGATGACCTTGGCCTCGACAAGGCGGGTATCGTTACCGATGCAAAAGGCTACATCACAGTCGACGACCAATGCCGCGCCAACATTGAAGGTGTTTGGGCCATTGGCGATGTCAATGGCCGTGGCGCATTCACCCACACATCCTATAATGATTATGAGATCGTGGCGGCCAATATCTTCGACAACGACCCGCGGCGTATCTCAGACCGCATCACCTGCTACGGATTATTCACTGATCCACCGCTGGGCCGCGTCGGAATGACCGAAAAAGAAGTGAAAGCCAAGGGCATGAAGGCGCTTGTTTCCAAGCGCATGATGACATCCGTGGGCCGTGCGCGCGAACGGGGCGAAACCCAGGGATTCATGAAAGTGGTGGTTGACGCGGAAAGCAGGAAGATACTGGGCGCCGCCATTCTCGGCATCAATGGCGATGAAGTGGTGCACGCATTTCTTGATGTCATGTCCATCGGCGCACCTTACACGGCCATATCTCGCACCATGCATATTCATCCGACTGTGGCTGAATACTTGCCGACGCTGCTGGAGGATCTCAAGCCGCTGGAATAGAAGCCTTCACTTCCTGAGCGCCGCAAGCAAATCCTCAATGCCCATGCGTTTGCGGTAGTCGGGGTCAACGAACCGGCCTGTTATGATGCCATCCTGCCCCACAACAAAAGTCGCCGGAATGGGAAGTATCCAGTTGTCATTTGCGTTATATGGCGAAATGTCCCAGCCGGCCTGGGTCATGGCGGTTCGCTTTTCTTCGTTGATCAAAATCGCCAAATTCAGTTCAAGCGCATAACCACAATCAATATCCGTTAGCACCGGAAAATCCGCGCCAGTTTCAGTCTTGAACTGTTTGGAGAATTTCTGGGTTTCAGGTGTAATGACAACCAATTGCCCGCCCGCTGCCTTCACCTCAGGCTCAATATTGGCCAAGGTTTCAAGATTGATATGGCAGTAGGGGCACCAGTGGCCGCGATGAAAGGCGATGACGACATTGCCAGACGAGAGCAGCGCTGCAAGGCTTGTGAGCCGTCCGTTGTCGTCTGGAAGCACAAACTCAGGCATGGGTTCGCCGACAGCGGTGCCGCAGCGCCGGCGCCACCTTGTTTAAGGCGAGCCACCATGCGATCCACGATTTCCGCGAAATCAGACGACAGGCGGCGGACATCGTCCGCCATCGCGCGCAGCCGCTCTTCAAGCGGGGCATCCATTGTCTTGCAACGCTGGGTGCAGGCTTCGAGTTCTTGTTCAAGAGAAAGCTGGGTCATTGCATGGGCCCCGTCGAGGCATAGCCATCCGGCCTGAAAACTGACCAATCCTTGGCGCGCAATAGACCTGTGAGGGTCTTGGCGGCGGCAGAATGCTGCCTTCCAAAGACCGTATAGACCTGGATCCAGCGGATCATGTCCACCCCATGCAGATGGTTGACCGCCAGGTTGCCTTTCAGCTTTCGCGCCGACGGCCAAATGCCCACGCCGAAATTCGCCTGAACAAGGTCAGGAATGTCATCAATCTGCGGGACTTCATGTTTTACCATGTCAGGTGCCCCGAGCTCCTTGAGTTTTTCAAGCAGCATATCAGTCAACGAGCAATAGGGTCGGCTGAGCAGCCGCTCGTCCTTTAGATCCAACACTTGAATTTCGTTCTGCTGGGCCAGCCGATGATCGCGGTTCAGCAATAAGCCAAATCGTTGCTCATAGAGCATTTTCCCTTCCAGCCGTTCCCAGTCGTCGGGCAGAGGGCCTGCAATGGCGATCTCCGCTTCGCCGTTTCGCAGCTTCTCAACTATTTCCTGCGGGTGGCCACGGGAAATCCGGATCTCAATTTTGGGAAATGCTGATGTTACTTCACTCAGCAACGTTGATAGAAATTCAATCTCGATGGAACGCGACAACGCTATGTTTAAGGGGGCGTGACCCTCTTTCAAATACTCCCGCGCCAGGGATTTTGCCAGATTGCTCGCTTCATAGCATTGGCGCAGGGCCGGCAATACCGATTGGCCGAGATCAGTGATGTGGGTGAGGCTTCTTTCGCGCCGGAACATCTCGCCGCCCAGCTCGGCTTCAAGTTGCGAAATGGCCCGCGACAGGGCTGGCTGGGAGACGTGGCATTCCTCGGCAGCGCGGGTGAAATTCAGCGATTTCGACAGCGCCAGCAGATAGCGTATCTGGTGAAGTTCCATACGGTCACTCCTTCAAAATTTGAAGAAATTCTCCGGGTTATTGTTCTTATGGAGCTGTCCAAAAAACAACTCTGGCGATAATAACCCTATTTCTCCCTTGTTGCAAACAGCCCAGCCAAACTATCGAATTCATACCGAGTTGGTATTTCTGTTCACTCAGGCAACCTGCGATATTTTGGGGCAGATGAGATCAGATGAGATTCATCAAGATTGAATGAAGCCTATCAACCCAAACCCAACAGGAGATACCTATGAAGAAAGTAATGATCACGATCGCAAGCCTCGCAGCCCTCTCAACAGCAGCGTTCGCCGGCAGTCCCGGCAACGGTGTGGATACGGATGCCCCAAGGTTCTACAGCAACATGAAAGTCGGCTCTTTGCATCCCGTGAGCAAAAAGCTCATTACAAAGTTTGCCCTGTCACACAAGAACATAATGCGCGTGGTAGCGGTTCCCAACTATATTAACATGTCGCAGCTGCGTTAAGAAATTTGGGGCCGGGATTTTGCCTGGCCCCATTTTCCAGTCACCGCCAAGGCTTCGCGTGGCAGGCCGCCAAATTACTCACGCGCTGCCGATCAGCATGCCCGTCAGGAACACCAGAAACCCGCCCACGGCGATCTGGAACGCGGCCTTCAAAAACGGCGTGTCCATATATTTGTAACGTATCCACGAAATCGCCCAGAGTTCCACGAACACCACGGCAACAGCAATGCCCGTGGCGGTGTTGAAATCGGAAATCAGGTAAGGCAGCGTGTGGCCCAGCCCGCCAACAGCGGTCATGATGCCCGCCGCAAGTCCGCGGATCATCGGGTGGCCGCGGCCCGTGAGTTTGCCATCGTCGGACAGGCCTTCCGCCAATCCCATTGAAATGCCGGCGCCCACCGAGGCGGCAACGCCCACAAGGAACGTTTCCCAGGTGCTGCCCGTGGCAAAGGCGGCGGCAAACAGCGGGGCCAGCGTTGACACCGAGCCATCCATCAGCCCCACAAGGCCGGGCTGGATGACTTGCAGCAGGAAAAGCCGCCGTTTGGTTTCAGCCTCGTCAATCTTCACATCCGCCGTTACATGCTTGTCGCCCAGCCGCGCCGCGAGCGACTCATGGCCCTTCTCGGCCAGCGCCAGCTGGTTCAGCAGCTTCTTGATCTGCGGGTCCTTGCTGTACTCGGCGGACTGCTTGTAGAAACGGTAATTCTCAAGCTCGATCACCTCGGCGCGCTTGCGCATGTCGTCGATGTTGAGCTTGCTCACCAGCCAGGCCGGCCGGTGCTTCACAAATCCATTGATGTCGGAGCGGCGGATCAGCGGAATGAAATCGCCATATTTCTTCTGGTACAGATCCGTGAGCCAGCGCCGATGCTGATGCTCCTCTTCCGACATTTCCATGAAAACCTTGGCGGAGGCTGGATAGGTTTCCATCAGGGCGTTGGCAAAGCCGGAATAGGCGCGGGCGTCATCATCCTCGCTCGAAATGGCAAGGGCGATGATTTCCTGTTCGGTGAGGTCTGAAAAGCTCTTCATTAAACCAGATTAGAACAGTTCTAATCTGAGGTCTAGCCCGTGAAACCAGTTCTTAACTTTGGGCCGCCTAAAACCGAGATTTTCGGCGGAGATTTGGACCTATGAACACTGCGGCAATTTCCCTGCGTGACAACCGGCTCGTGGAGACGCTCACAGTTTTCATGCAGGGCTTTCGCGCCCACGCGCTGCTCTATTTTTTTGCGGGCCTTGCGTCCGTGTTCGCCGTAGGCGAATCGGTGCTGTTCGATCTGCCAGTAAACCTGAAAATGGTGTTCATCTTTACGGGGCCCGTTCTGGGCCTGTTGGCGGGCCTCATCTATTTGGGCCTCGCCTGTGAGCTCCACCGGCTGCATCGTTCAGGCTATGAAGGGCGGCTTCTCTACGGCATGTGGCTGAAGCTCAATGATGATTATTTTAGCCCCCAGCGCGTGGCCAACGCCCTGCATGCCTGCCTGTTCATGACCATGTTCATGGCGGGCTATGGCTCGGTAAAGGAAGCCATCCCCCATGTGGTTCCCTATTCCTGGGATGAAACCTTCATGCAGTGGGACAAGTTCATCCATTTCGGCAGGCAGCCCTATGAATGGCTGGCCCCCGTCCTGAATTTTCCGCTGGCCACTTTCCTGGTGAATCTGAACTACAACATCTGGTTCTTCGTGATGTTCACCTGCTGGTTCTGGCAGGGGTTTTCCAAGGCCGATTCACCTCTCAGGCAGCAGTTCCTGCTCAGCTTCGCACTCACCTGGTTTTTGGGCGGCTGCATTCTGGCCACCATCTTTTCATCCGGCGGCCCCTGCTTTTATGGCAAGCTCCTGCCAGGGCCAGACCCCTACGCACCCCTGATGGCCAACCTGAATGAAGCCACCGGCCAATATACCATCTGGTCCCTGACGGTGATGGACACGCTGTGGCGCAACTATGAGACGGGCGCAGGCTCCATCGTCGGAATTTCCGCCATGCCGTCACTGCACACGGCGTCAGCCACACTCTTTGCGCTGCTCGGCTATGCTTCGGGCAAAAAATGGCTGGGCCATCTGCTGTCAGTCTTTGCGTTCCTGATTCTGGTGGGCTGCGTCCACCTGGGCTGGCACTACGCCATTGACGGCTATGCGGGGATGGCTATCGCCGTATCCTGCTGGTGGCTGGCCGGCCGCCTCGTAAACTGGGACCGGCGCAACCGCGGCTTGGCCTAATTCTCGTCCATCTTGAGGGCGGCGATGAAGGCTTCCTGCGGAATTTCCACCTTGCCGAACTGGCGCATTTTTTTCTTGCCTTCCTTCTGCTTGTCCAGAAGCTTGCGCTTGCGGCTGATGTCGCCGCCGTAGCATTTGGCGGTCACGTCTTTGCGCATCGCAGATAAAGTCTCGCGCGCCACGATCTTGCCGCCGATGGTGGCCTGGATGGGAATCTGGAACATGTGGCGCGGAATCAGGTCTTTGAGCTTCTCGCACATCACGCGGCCGCGCTGCTCGGCCCTGGCCCGATGCACCACCATGGCCAGCGCATCGACCGGCTCCGCATTCACCAGAATGCCCATGCGCACGAGGTCGCCCTTTTCATAGCCGATCATCTTGTAGTCGAAGCTGGCATAGCCGCGGCTTACCGATTTCAGGCGGTCATAAAAATCAAACACCACTTCATTGAGCGGCAATTCATAAATCACCATGGCGCGGCTGCCCGCATAGGTCAGCTGCTTCTGCCGCCCGCGCCGGTCTTCGCACAGCTTGAGGATGGAACCCAGATATTCATCCGGCACCAGGATGGTGGCTTCAATCCACGGCTCTTCAATCGATTCAACCAGTGTCGCATCCGGCATATCAACCGGATTGTGCAGCGTCCTCTGCGTGCCGTCGCGCATGTTGATGTTGTAGATAACGCTCGGCGCCGTGGTGATGATATCCACATTGAATTCGCGCTCAATCCGCTCGCGCGTGATTTCAAGATGCAGCAAGCCCAAAAATCCGCAGCGGAATCCAAAGCCGAGGGCGGCGGATGTTTCCATGTCGAAGGTGAAACTGGCGTCATTGAGCCGCAAGCGCCCCATGGCCTCGCGCAGGTCTTCAAACTTGGCGGCATCCACCGGGAAGAAGCCCGCGAACACCACGCTCTGCGCTTCCTTGAAGTCGGGCAGCGGTTCCGCCGTGGGGTTCTTTTCGTCGGTGACCGTATCGCCCACCCGCGTATCGGCCACTTCCTTGATCGAGGCGGTGAAGAATCCGATTTCGCCGGGGCCAAGGCTTGCCACCATTTCCTTCTTCGGCCGCGAAACGCCCACCCGGTCAATCTGGTAGGAACCGCCGGTTCCCATCATTTTGACCCGCATGCCCTTTTTCAATTCGCCATCGATGATGCGCAGCAGAACCACAACGCCCAGATAGGCGTCATACCAGCTGTCAACCAGCAGCGCTTTCAGCGGCTTTTTGCGGTCGCCTTTGGGGGCAGGCAGGCGGTGGACAATGGCCTCCAGAACCTCCGGCACGCCCAGGCCCGTCTTGGCCGAAATCATCACCGCTTGGGAGGCGTCAATGCCGATCACGTCCTCAATCTGCTGGCGGATGCGCTCAGGCTCGGCGGCGGGCAAATCCACCTTGTTGAGAACCGGCACAATCTCGTGGTTGTTGTTGATGGCTTGGTAGACGTTGGCCAGCGTCTGCGCTTCAACGCCTTGCGAAGCATCCACCACCAGCAGCGATCCCTCGCAGGCCGCCAGCGAGCGCGAAACCTCATAGGCAAAATCCACATGCCCCGGCGTGTCGATCAGGTTCAACACGTACTGTTCGCCGTTCCGCGCCTTGTAATCCAGCCGCACCGTGTTGGCCTTGATGGTAATGCCGCGCTCGCGCTCCAGATCCATGGAATCGAGAATCTGGTCGACCATCTCGCGGTCGGTCACCGCGCCGCACAGCTGGATAAGCCGGTCTGCGAGGGTGGATTTGCCGTGGTCAATATGGGCGATGATGGAAAAATTGCGGATATGTGCGGTGTCGGTCATTGTGCGCGGTGTTTGGCATTGGCCTGCCCAATGGTCAAGGGCGGCGTAAGGATGTGGAAAAGCGGCCAAATTCCCGCAGTCCCGCACAACCGCGCTCAACACCAAACACCCGTCATCCCGACGAAAGTCGGGCCCAGAACCACCGCGCTGGCGCATGATTTTTAGGCCGAGTTGCGATACTCATTGTAATCTTAGCTGTTAACGGACGGGTAGTATTTCCCAGAATTAGGTATGTTGACGATTTATGAGTGAATAGGGCATTGCAGTTAGCCACTGTCATTTTTTGACGGTATTTAGGATGGATTGGAGGCATCTGCATATGTCAGAAAGTCAAATCACTGGCGATATTTCAGAGCTTGCCCACAGCGGACGCACAGAATGCAAAGACAAGGCAATCCGGGCTGATGTGGTTGGCGCCAAATGGCACAACGTAATGTTTATAAGACTGGTCGCCAAAAGTCGAACATTCAAGAACGTAGAATTCAAATATTGCATATTTGATTCTTGCTATTTTCGCGATAGCACTTTTGACAGTTGTGATTTTACTGGCTGCAAGTTCGTTTCAACAAACATGCATGGAGCAACATTTAGTGGTTGCAAGTTTGACTACGCCATTTTTGAGAGAACTCTTGTAGACGACGATATATTATCATCCAGTTGTCCCGGACACGAAAATTTAAGATTGCGGTTTGCACGTAGTCTACGAGTGAATTATCAGCAAATTGGAGATGCAGTTGCTGCAAACAAAGCAATTAAAATTGAATTGGAAGCTACGGGTGCCCATCTCTTGAAGGCATGGCACTCAAAAGAATCCTACCACAGAAAAAAATATCGTGGATTTAACCGTCTGAAGATGTTAATTAGTTGGAGTTATTTTAGGTGCCTTGATTTGATTTGGGGTAACGGAGAAAGTGTCCCGAAGCTATTCAGATTTCTATGTATAATTCTGCTCGCTATTGCCGCAATTGATGTTTCGTCACAATCGGATCTTATGACTGTAGATAGCGCCTTGGCTGCAGTATTTAGATCACCCCAAATATTTTTTGGAGTTATTTCGCCAAAAGAGATATCGCCAAATTGGCTAACTGTTTTTGTCGTTGTACGTCTCATCACATTTGGGTTCTTCATGTCCGTGATTATCAAGAGATTTAATCGACGATGAGCGAGCTACATATCTATGCATTTGGCTCTCTTTGCCGTGGAGAAGTATCTCCCGAGTCGGACGTTGACTTACTGGCTGCCGTGAGCGGCGGCGTCAATGAACTAAAGAGGTCCGTTTTTTCAATATACTCACATAGAAGGCTCTCCAAAATTTGGGAAGAGGGGAACCCGTTTGCGTGGCATTTGCATCTCGAAGCAAAGCTAATATTTTCGCACGATGGAAATGATTTTCTCAAGATTTCTTGGAGCGCCATCGCCCTATGAGCGACGAGTTACCGATTGTAACCGATTCATGCTTTTGTTTAAGCAAGCGCGAGTTTCAGCAGAAGCTAGTAATGATAGCATCGTTTTCGACTTATCGGCTGCGTTTTTGGGAGTTCGGAATTTTTCTAGCTGTTTCATCTTGGGAAGAGGCGGATTTAATTTTTCTAGAAATGTTGCTTTAGAATTGATGGGGACCTCCCCTCCAATTTCCATGGAAGATTATAAAACTCTTGAACGTGCGCGTATTCTATGTACGCGTGGTTATGGTCAATCTTTAACATCACAGGAGGTTCGAAACGCGGTTGGTAGCTTAGTCAAGCTTGAAGATTGGATGATCGAATTGACAAGGGAGTTATGCAATGCTGAGTGACTTCAACAATAGGATGGAAGCACAGCGTGAGCTGCTTAAGATCGTAAATTCGCGTACATGGTCGACCGAGCAACTCTACGCGTTATCCGATGGAGCAATTCAGCGGTGGATTATGGTAAATCACATCAACGCTAATTCGGATATTGCAACCCAAGTTATTTTAGCAGGGGATGCCCTGAATTTTCTTGCAAATCAGAGTCAAGAGCAAGTGTCAGGTGAGTATAAAATTCGGTCGATCGAGTTTTCTCTTGTTCTCGAAAAAGTGAAAGTGGAGATGGCGCTATTATAAGTAAATTACTTTTGAAATTTCTATAGGCAAGCTCGCTATATTCCCAATTCATAATCTATTGAGGCCAACGCGATACATGAAAATTCGTCTGCGGTTGACCGATCAAAAGCATTTTACGTTCGCCCATATAGAAAGTGTCAAATACTCGTAGCGAAAGCCCAAAAGAATTTTTACTTTCCCCTCTTGACAAACATTCCTATCGTATCTATATAGTCCCCATCTGAACCGGAAGGAGGGGACAGTGTCGACAGCGTCTCGAAATTGCGGTTCAGAAGGCAGCGCCTGCGGATGGAGGTGTAACGCGCCGCCCATCTCCGGGAGCCGACGGCTAACCCCGTGGATACTACGGTCCACGCGCCTTAAATGGCTAAACAACCTCAGCGGCAAACAACAGACACCGTGCGATCTGGGGCTCTGCAAGTGCAAACCGAAGGCAAAAACCGCTGCGTCCAGGACCTGTGGCTTCACGCCATTTTTTCAAAAGCTTTTTTACCGGCAAGGAGCCGCAATTGGGCATCCCCCTCCGTTTTTTCCCCTGCCGCAACCGCCTTGAAATTTTCAGCTCATCGCCGCCGGGGTGCCACCGCCATCGCCGTCAACGGGTCCTCCGGCCAGGAATGCTTGGGGTAGCGCCCCCGCATGTCCGCGCGCACGTCGGGGTAGCCATTGGTCCAGAACGTCTCCAGCGATTTGGTCACCGCCAGCGGCCGCCCCGCCGGAGACAGCAATTCAATGCGCAGTTGCGCGCGGCCCCGCGCGATGCTGGGCGTCTTGGCCAGCCCAAACATTTCCTGCAGGCGCACCCGCAAGACGGGATCGCCCTCCGTTTCATAATCAATCGCCACATGGCTGCCGGACGGCACCTCAATGCGGCGCGGCGCCAGAACATCCATCTGCCGTTGCAGCGCGTAAGGCACCAACGCCTTGATGATCGCCAGCATGTCGAGCGAGTCGAGATGGCTCTTGCGCGAAACGCCCGGCGAGATAGGGCGCAAGCCACGTCTCCAGGCTTGCCAGCAAGGCCGCGTCGCTGAGATCAGGCCAGCCCTCTTCGGGAAGCAGGCGCTGCAGGAACATCACCTGCGCCCTGAAACTGTTCGAACCATCCGTCCACGGAAGAACCCGAAGCCCCATCTCGCGAATGCCCTTCGTCATCGCAAGCGCGATTGCCTCTGGGTCCGCATCGGCCAGCACGCGCTCCTCAAGAACAAGCGCCCCAAGCTTGCGAGACCGGGTGGCATTCACGGCTTGCGAACGCGTGTCCCATTCAACACGCTCGCTCACCTCAATCAGCTTGGCAAAATGCGTCTCAATCTCGTCGCGGGTGAGCGCCGCGCTAAGAAAAATCTTCTGGTCGCCCGCCGCGCCATCCGTTGTCGCAACGGCGAGCCACTCGTTCTTCGCCAACCCATCATGCTCGGGGAGTATCGCACCGCCACCGCCGGACAATCGGTAACGCCGCTCGCCGCCGCGCTTCTGCGCAATCCTGTCCGGCCATGCCAACGCAACCAACACGCCCTCGCTCAACGAGTTCGTATCATTCTTGAGCCCGAGAATCTGCTTGATCTGCTTGGCCGAGGCCTGAATGCGCTGGCGTGCGCTGCCCCGCGTGGCGCCAAGCCGCGACGCAATGTTGGTGCCCGCATCCCGGCCCTGCCCGTCGCGCTCCGAAAGAAACGCCGCGAGTTCGGAAGCCTGCTCACCCGACCCCAATTCATTGGCCCCGCACCACCATGTGGGCAAGGCGGGGATGCAGCGGAACCTTCACCATGGCGCGGCCCATCGCCGTGATGCCATCATCAATGGCCTCGAGTTTCGCCAGCAAATCCCGCGCCTGCGCAAAGGCGGCAGCAGGCGGCGCATCAAGCCACGAAAGCGTGTGCAGCGTCATTCACGCCCCAGGCGGCCAGCTCCAGCGCAAGGGGCGCCAAATCACTCACCAGAATTTCCGGCTGGTCATGGGCGGCCAAAGCGCGGCTCTCGGCTTCCGGCCACAGCCGGTAGCATACGCCCGGCCCCAAGCGGCCCGCACGGCCCCGGCGCTGGTCCGCCGATGCCAGGCTCACCCGCACCGTTTCCAAACGCGTCATGCCGCTGGCCGGGTCAAAGCGGGGCGCTGCGCTTGAAGCCTGCATCAATCACCGTGCCAATGCCCTCAATGGTCAGGCTGGTTTCGGCAATCGTCGTCGCCAAAACAATCTTGCGCGTGCCGGAAGGTGCTGGGTTCAGCGCCGCATCCTGCTCGGCAAAACCCATGGCCCCATAAAGCGGCCGCACGATCACATTGGGCGGCAATCCGGCCGTGTTCAACATCTCCTCCGTGCGGCGAATTTCGGATTCACCGGGGAGGAAAACCAGAATGCTCTGGGCCGTCTCACGCAACGCCAATTGAACAGCCTTGCAGGCATCCGCCGAAACCGTCTTGCGGTCGGCGCGTGCGAGATAGCGCGTTTCAACCGGAAACATGCGGCCAGCGGCATGAATGATCTGAGCGCCCTGCAGATGCTGCGAAAGCCGCGCCGTGTCCAAAGTCGCCGACATCATCAAAATGCGCAAATCATCGCGGAGGCCGGCCCGCATGTCCAACGCGAGCGCCAGCCCCAAATCCCCATCCAAACTGCGTTCATGGAACTCGTCAAAAATGACAAGCCCCGTGTCTTTCAGTTCGGGATCATTCTGCAAGCGCCGCGTGAGAATGCCTTCGGTGATGACTTCAATGCGGGTGGCAGCCGAAACCTTGCGGTCAAGCCGCACCGTGTAACCCACCGTCGCCCCAATTTCCTCCCCCAGCGTTTCCGCCATGCGCTTGGCCGCCGCCCGCGCCGCCAGCCGGCGCGGCTCCAACATGATGATTTTCTTAGGTGCAAGCCACGGCGCATCCAGCAAGGCCAGCGGCACCCGCGTCGTCTTGCCCGCACCCGGTTCGGCCACAAGAATGGCGGAGGTCGATTTTGTCAGGGCGTCCCGTAGCTGCGGAACAACCGCATCAACCGGAAAGTTCATGGGCCCAGGGCGGATTGGCGCCTTCGCGCGAAACGGTTACGGCTGCGGCGCGCGCCGCAAAGCTGATCGCTTTATGCAATGTTGCTTCATCAAGGCTTGCAACACCAGCCTTCGTCAGCTTGCCCGCCTGTGAAAGTGCGGCGAGAATGCCGGCGGTGAATGTATCGCCCGCCCCGACCGTGTCCACCACGGTCACGGGCTTTGAGGGATGCGACACCGAAAATTTCTTGGTGAAGGCCTCAACGCCGCTGCCGCCCTTGGTGATGATCACCAGCTTGGCGCCGGCCTTCAGCCATTTCCTGGCAGCCCCCGCCAAATCATCTTTCCCCGTTATCCATTTCACATCCTCATCGGAAATCTTGAGGATGTCGCACATCGCAACAAGGCGTTGAACCCGCGCCAGATATTCGCGGCGCTTCTTGATCACCGTTGGCCGGATGTTGGGATCAAAACAAATCACCCGTTTCTTTGCCTCCCGCTTCATCAATGCTTCCAGCGTTGAAGCGCCGGGCTCCGGGATGAGGCTGATGGAGCCGAAGTGCAGCGCTTCCACGTCCCTGCCCAGTTTGGGCAAATCCTTCTTCGTCAACATGCGGCCGGCGGAGTTGTCGTCAAAGAAGGAATAGCGCGCATGGCCGTTATCGAGCTTTACGAATGCCAGTGTCGACGGCTTGTCCCATATTTTCGTGTACTTCAAACTGACATGGCTGGCCTCCAGGCCCGCCTTCAGGCTGTCGCCAAAAAAGTCTGTCGATAGGCCTGAAAAGAAGCCGGTTTTGATTCCCAGCCGTCCCAGGGCGATGGCCGTGTTGAAAATTGATCCGCCGTTGCAGGGCTGGTAAACCGCAACGCCCTGGGCCGACGTGCGCGGCAACATGTCAATCAGCGCCTCGCCGCAACAAACGATCATGGTTTTTCTCCACTGTTCAATAACTTAATGCTACTCTTTGCCGAACCCCGCAAAAAAATCAATAAATCAGTGGAATTGAATTATTGCAAACGGCGGCTTTGGCGTGTAATCGCCATTTTGATGAACGTACCTCAAATCTGGAATATATGACAAATAATGACTCCCAGAACAATTCCCGTTGATGTGTTTGACCTTATTGTTTTCGGTGCGACTGGCGACCTTGCGCAACGCAAGCTGCTGCCGGCGCTTTTTCATCGCGACGTGCAGGGGCAAATATTGCCGGAAGCACGCATTATCGGCACCTCGCGCCGGCCCATGACGAAGGATGCATTCCGGGCATTTGCGCTGGCAGCCATCGAAGCCCATGTTGCCCCCGAATATCGCACCCAGATCCTGTGCAAGCGGTTTGTTGAGAGGCTGGATTACGTTGCTGCCGAAGCCAGCCAGGAAGCGGGATGGTTGCAACTGGAAAAAATTCTAAAGCCAATGGAAGACCGCGTCAGGGTTTTCTATCTCGCCGTAGGGCCTGATCTTTTCGGCCCCATTTGTGACCGCCTTGGCTCGCACAATCTCGTAACGCCAAAATCGCGCGTTGTGGTTGAAAAGCCGGTTGGCAAAAATGGCGAGTCTGCCAAAGCGCTAAACGAACAGATCGGCCGCATTTTTCCTGAACCGTCAATCTATCGCATTGATCATTATCTCGGCAAGGAAACCGTTCAAAATCTGATGGCATTGCGTTTTGCCAATGCGCTTTTTGAACCCATCTGGAACGCCGCCCACATCGACCATGTGCAAATCACCGTGGCGGAAACTTTGGGCGTTGAAGGCCGTGCCGGCTATTATGATACGGCGGGTGCATTGCGTGACATGGTGCAAAACCACATGCTGCAATTGCTTTGCCTTGTGGCGATGGAACCACCCACGTCGATTGACGCAGACTCCGTGCGTGATGAAAAACTGAAAGTTCTGCAATCCCTGAAGCTACTCACGGAAGAAGGTTTGGCCAGCCAAATCGTGCGCGGGCAATACCGTGCAGGTGCATCTGCGGGCGGCGCAGTTGCAGGTTATCTTGAAGAGCTGGGGTCCGACACGTCCAAGACGGAAACCTATGTGGCTCTCAAAGCTGAAATCGGAAGCTGGCGCTGGAATGGTGTTCCGTTTTATCTGCGTTCGGGAAAACGGCTCCCCTCGCGCCTTTCGGAAATTGTAGTTGAGTTCAAACCGGTTCCCTATTCAGTGTTTGGCTCGAGTGCCGGCCCCATTGCATCCAACATGCTCGTTATACGCTTGCAGCCTGATGAAGGCGTAAAGCTGATGCTGATGATCAAGGATCCGGGCCCGGGGGGCATGCGCTTGCGGCAAGTACCTCTTGACATGAGTTTTGCTGATGCTTTCGGTGTGCGCAACCCGGATGCTTACGAGCGCCTCCTTATGGATGTGGTTCGGGGCAACCAAACCCTGTTCATGCGCCGTGACGAAGTGACAGCCGCGTGGAAATGGATTGATCCCATCTTGAATTATTGGAAAGAATCGCCCGAGTTGCCGAAACCCTATACGGCCGGCACCTGGGGGCCAACGGCAGCGATTGCCTTGATCGAGCGTGACGGGCGTACCTGGCATGAAGGCGAAATTGAATGATCGCCAAAGAGCGATTGTTTGAGACCCGCGGCAGCCTGGCTTCAGCATTGGCGGCGGATGTGGCCAATGCCTTGTCCCACCATGTGATGAGCAAGGGCAAAGCCTGTCTTGCTGTTTCGGGCGGCTCAACGCCCAAGCTGTTTTTTGAAACCCTGTCCCGCATCGATATTCCATGGCGCAAGATCAGCATCACTTTGGTGGATGAGCGGCAAGTGCCAGAAAGCAGCGAGCGCTCCAATGCCAAACTGGTGCGCGAGAATCTTCTGCAAAATCTTGCGGCAGGGGCGCAGTTCACCCCTCTCTATAAAAATGTCGGGGCCGCGCAAGAACTCTCGCCTGATGTCGTTGTGCTCGGCATGGGCAATGACGGGCACACTGCCTCATTTTTTCCAGGTGGCGACAATCTGGCAGAAGCAATAAGCGCCAAAACTGCCAAACGCATCGTTGAAATTTCAGCACCAGCCTCAGGCGAACCGACGATTGACCTTTACGCTTACCAGCACTCCTTGAAGCCAGTCTCCTCTGCCTCCACCTTGAAGGACAGGAAAAGCGCGATGTGTTAAATAAAGCGTTGGCGGAAGGTCCCGCAGAAGCAATGCCCATTCGCGCGGTCTTGAGATCGGAAAAGCCCATGACACTTTATTGGTGTCCTTGACGGAGTTACGCCTATGTCTGTGCACACAATCGTCTCGGCAGTTACCGAGAAAATCATCGCCCGCAGTAAAGTAGCGCGTGGCCGTTACCTCTTGCGCATGGAAGCAGCGGTTAGCACGCAGCCAAAACGAAAAGCGCTGGGTTGCGCCAATATCGCCCATGGTTTTGCTGCCTGTGGCCCGCAAGACAAGGACAGCCTGCGCAATGGCTCAGGGCCAAATCTTGGCATCGTTACATCTTACAACGACATGCTCTCCGCCCATCAACCCTTTGAGTATTACCCGAACCTCATTCGTGAAGCCGCGCGCGAAAATGGCGGCACGGCCCAGGTTGCAGGCGGCGTCCCCGCCATGTGTGATGGTGTTACCCAGGGCGAAACAGGCATGGAGCTTTCACTCTTCTCGCGCGATGTGATCGCCCTTTCGACGGCGGTTGCCCTGTCGCACCAGATGTTTGATGCCGCCGTCTATCTCGGTGTCTGCGACAAGATTGTTCCCGGTCTTATCATGGGTGCCTTGTCGTTCGGCCATTTGCCAGCGGTATTCATTCCCGCAGGTCCCATGACATCTGGCCTTCCCAATGACGAAAAGGCAAAAATCCGCCAACTCTATGCTGAAGGCAAGGTTGATCGCGTGGCACTTCTGGAAGCAGAAGCACAATCCTACCACGGCCCCGGCACCTGCACCTTCTATGGCACGGCTAATTCCAACCAGATGCTGATGGAAATCATGGGGTTGCATTTGCCGGGAACAACATTTGTAAATCCAGGCACAACGCTTCGCGATGAGATCACCAAAGCCTCAACGCAACGTGCCCTTTCCATCACTGCTTTGGGCAACAGCTATACGCCCATTGGCCGCATTTATGATGAGAAGGCCGTGGTGAATGGTGTCGTCGGATTGCTCGCTACCGGCGGCTCAACCAACCATACCCTGCATTTGATTGCGATGGCGGCATGTGCTGGCATCATCCTCACGTGGAAAGATCTGGCAGAGCTTTCTGCCATTGTGCCGCTTGATGACGCGCATTTATCCCAATGGCAAGGCTGACGTTAACCACTTCCATGCGGCGGGCGGCATGGGTTATCTGATTCGTGAGCTGCTCAAGCAGGGCCTGCTGCATGAAGATGTGACTAACCATCATGGGAACGGGCCTGAATGGCTATCTCGTTGAACCAAAACTGGGTTCGACGGGTTCATTGGAATGGAAAGAAGCGGCGGATGCTTCACAAGATGATACAGTTCTGCGCGGCTGCAGCAATCCCTTCCAGGCAACGGGCGGGTTGAATGTTCTCGAAGGCCCGTTGGGCCAGGCCGTGATCAAAACGTCTTCAATTCCAGCCGATCGCCATGTCATTGAGGCACCGGCGCGCGTTTTTCACTCCCAGGAAGAACTCCATGCCGCGTTCAAGACCGGAGAGCTCCACAAGGATGTTGTTGCCGTTGTGCGTTTCCAGGGACCAAAGGCCAACGGCATGCCCGAGCTTCACCGCATGACACCACCTCTCAGCGTCCTGCAGGACAAGGGTTTCCGTGTGGGATTGGTGACCGATGGCCGCATGTCCGGTGCTTCTGGAAAAGTACCGGCGGCCATTCACGTAACACCAGAAGCCGCTGATGGCGGTGCCATCGCGAAAATTCGGGACGGAGACATCATTCGCATTGATGCAAATGCAGGCCGTCTGGAAATTCTGGTGGATGAAGTGGAATTCGCGGCACGGGCGCCGGCGACAGCCGATTTATCAAAGAATGAAGCGGGAACCGGACGTGAATTGTTCACAGCCTTCCGAAATTTGGCAGGCCGCGCCAGCCAGGGTGCATCAATTTTTGAGGTCGCATAAATGACAAGAGACATGCAATCAGGCGTCGAAGCTATTCTTTCTGCTGCTCCCGTTGTTCCCGTCATGGTGATTGATCGTGTCGCGGATGCAGTGCCGCTGGCGCGCGCACTTGTGAAGGGTGGTTTGCCCGTCTTGGAAATCACACTGCGTACATCGGCAGCACTCGATTCAATTCGCGCCATCATGTCTGAAGTGGAGGGCGCCGTAGTGGGCGTGGGCACTGTTGTAACGCCAACACAAATGTCCGATATGGACAAGCTGGGTTGCGCGTTTGCCGTATCGCCAGGCTCTTCTCCCCTGCTGCTTCAGGCTGCAAAGGATATCAAAATGCCACTGCTTCCCGGTGGAGTCACAGCTTCCGAATGCATGAACTTGCTGGACCACGGCTACGGTTTCCAGAAGTTTTTCCCAGCTGAACCAGCAGGGGGCGTTGCTTATCTCTCATCGTTGGGCTCCCCACTCCCACAAATCCGGTTTTGCCCCACTGGCGGCATATCGCTGGAATCTGCGCCAAAATATTTGAAACTTGCCAATGTCATCACCGTTGGCGGTTCATGGATGATCCCAAAGAAGCTTATTGAAGCGGGTGACTGGGCAGGTATTCAATCCCTTGCCCGCGAAGCCTCAAAGCTGAAAGGTTAGTTCACTTCGGCAAGTGGTTCATGGCGTCAACATAACGTTCGATGGCCAGTGCCGTTGTTGAAAATCCCTGGCGATAGAGGAGCAGCCCACTCATTATCGTTGTCACGAACATGCAATAGTAAGGGCCCGCAAACAGAAACAAGGCAGCCAAAGCGAAATAGTATCCGCGAATGCCGTCGTTAAGGCTTTTGACGGCTTCGGTCATCACTGTTGCCGTTTGGGCAATCATGATTTGTGAACTGGCATCATCGCCCGGCGCTTCACTCATGCCGCCGATCATGGCGAGCGTGTAAGAAAGTTTTCGCAACGCATAGGTAAAGGAGAAAAAGCAGATTGCCATGACGAGGGTAAGCGTTGCGAAATAGACGGTGAACAATTCAAGGCTGATGACCGGAACAAACTTGACCTCCATCACGGATGCATAGAGATGGCTGATGTTGGCGAGCGTCCCCAGCAGGCCCGCCAAAACCAAAAGCGTCGCAGACCCAAAAAACGACATTGAGTTTGAGATATGGCCAAGCATTACCGCATCAAATGTGCGGTGTTCGCGGCCCGTATGCAGCAGCATCCGCATCCAGCGCTGTCGCACCACGTGCAACTGCGCATTCAGTGTGCCGCGTCCCAGTGTTCGCAGGATAGGGCCATAGAGCCCCCACATGACAAACAAAAAACCGAGGGCAAACACCCGTGTTACGTCGAGATCATTTGGCAATGTATCCTCCACTCCCTAGGCGGCCCTGTGCATTTCCTTTATTTCAGTGGCCTTTATGTCGGGTGCGCGTTCCAATGTATAGTTCAGGCTGAAAGCGGATTGCGCCATTAATACCGGTGAACCATCAAGATCATTGGCGATTGAAAAGCGGTTTGCCGCAATAAACTCGTCAAGTTTCTTGTCATCATCACAGGCAATCCACCGCATCACCTCGTTGCGTGTCGTTTCAAACTCAACAGGCACGCCATATTCCTGGGCCAGGCGGTCCGCCAGCACATCAAGCTGCAAGGCGCCAACGACGCCGACAACGGCGGCCGATCCATCGATTGGAATGAACAGTTGTACTACGCCTTCCTCGGCAAGCTCCTCCAGCGCGCTGCGAAGCTTCTTTGCTTTCATGGGATCACCCAGCTTCACCCGCCGCAAAATTTCCGGCGCAAAACTTGGCACGCCGGTGAAAACAATGTCTTCACCTTCAGTCAGCGTATCACCGATGCGGAGAACGCCGTGGTTTGGAATGCCCACCACATCACCGGCAAAGGCTTCTTCGGCAAGCGATCTGTCTTGCGCAAAGAAAAACTGCGGTGCGTTGAGCGCCAAGGTTTTTCCCGTTCGCACGATCTTGACGCGCATGCCGCGTGTCAACTTGCCGGAAGCCAGGCGCATGAAGGCAATGCGGTCCCGGTGGTTGGGATCCATGTTGGCCTGAATCTTGAAGACGATGCCGGCCATCTTCGGTTCACTGGCATGAACAATCCGTTGCCGCGCCTGTTGGTCCCGGGGTGGCGGCGCATGGGTAATGAGTGTGTCGAGCAAATCGCGAACACCAAAATTGCGTAAGGCGGAGCCGAAAAGCACGGGCGACAAATGCCCTTCCAGAAATGATTTCCGGTCAAAGCTGTGGCAGAGGTCGCGCACCAGTTCCATTTCATCGCGCCATGTTGCCAACTGCGGGGGCGTAAGGAGTGTTGCGATGAGCGGGTCATCTGGCCCTGAAACCGTTTGCCCGGCAGGGTCTTCATCAAGCCTGCGAACACGCGGCGTTGTGAGATCATATGTGCCCACGAAAGCCCGACCAATACCGATGGGCCATACCATCGGGGCGACAGTGAGTGCCAGGCCTTTTTCGATCTCATCGAGGATATCCAAGGGCTCTCGTGTTTCACGATCCATCTTGTTGATGAAAGTGATGATTGGAATATCTCGGAGCCTACAAATTTCAAACAGCTTGCGGGTGCGCGCTTCTATGCCCTTGGCCCCGTCAATGACCATGACAGCCGCGTCAACCGCCGTAAGTGTCCGGTAGGTATCTTCGGAAAAGTCTTCGTGGCCCGGCGTATCCAGCAGGTTGAAAACGCAGTTGTTGTATTCAAATGTCATCACCGAAGTGACAACGGAAATGCCGCGCGCCCGCTCAATCGACATCCAGTCTGAGCGCGTTCTGCGCCTATCCCCTTTGGCGCGCACTTGCCCTGCCAGCTGGATGGCACCGCCAAATAATAGCAGTTTTTCAGTCAGCGTAGTTTTGCCGGCATCGGGGTGGGAAATGATGGCAAAGGTGCGCCTGCGGGCAACCTCGGAAGCAATTTGGTCAGTCACGAAAATTCCAATTGGTTAATGTTGAAAAGCTTACTAGACCAAGTTTTTATGATGCGCCAGATCAACAGCAACTCTTGCCCTTGCGCCTTGTCCGTGGCAGTGGAATAGAGAGGCTGAGAATGACAGAATATGCACTAGTGGGCGATATTGGCGGCACAAATTCCCGCTTTGGACTGGTTAAAACCGGTTCGATGGCGGTTGAACACATGGAAGCGCTGAGAAACGATAATTTCGCCTCGTTAGAGGCTGCAATTCAGCAATACATGAAAAATCGCAGCTTTGCCGCCCTCTCAGCCGCTGCCATTGCTGTTGCCGCCCCGGTGGATGGAGAGCGCATCACACTTACCAACCGGGATTGGACATTTTCCAAAGAATCCCTGCGGGCAGCGGCGGGGGCCAACCGCATCCGGCTGTTGAATGATTATGAAGCGCTGGCCTTGGCTTTGCCTCATCTTGAAGGCGATGACATTGTTCAAATCGGCGGGCAGGCATCGTCAAAGCCCATGGTAAAGCTCGTGCTGGGCCCGGGAACGGGTCTTGGCATGGCAGCGTTGGTTCCCTTGGCTGCGGGCGGTTGGATGGCATTGCCCTGTGAACCTGGCCACATCACACTGCCCACGGAAACCCAGGAAGAGTTTGACCTGCGCGAAAAAATGCGTGAACCCGGGAGCGTGTTTACAACGGAAGAAGCTGTAAGCGGCGGTGGCTTGTTTCTTACCTACAAGGCAATAGCGCCTGAAGGAAAACTTGCCACGCCTGAAGCTGTCATTGCGGCAGCCCTTGCAAACACCGATGTGGCGGCATCCAAAACCCTTAATCAATTCATTATCTGGCTCGCCAGAATTACGGGTGACGCTGCCATGACATTGCAGGCCAAGGGTGGCGTGTATCTCGCAGGTGGCATCGCCCCTTCGATAATTGAACATTTGAAATCTGGCGTGTTCCGTTCAATCTTTGAAGAGAAGGGCAAGCTGGCTTACGTCATGCGCCCCATACCCGTCTATGTCATTGTCGACCGCTTCCCTGCGTTTAAGGGGTGTGCGGCGTCTCTAGCCTTGTGAGGAAATTATGATCACGTCCGAAAACGAAGCGCTTATTGTTGTTGATGTTCAGAATGATTTTTGTTCCGGCGGCAATCTGGCAGTGCCTGAGGGCGATGAAGTTGTTCCGCTGATCAATGATTTCGCCAAGCACTTCAAGCATGTTGTGCTGACCCAAGACTGGCATCCCGTCGGACACTCTTCCTTTGCGTCTTCGCATCCGGGTTACCCGCCATTTTCACAGGTTGAAATGCCCTATGGCCCGCAAACCCTGTGGCCTGATCACTGTATCCAGGGCCAGCACGGCTCGCTGCTGCATCGGCATCTCGATATTCCACATGTTGAACTCATAGTTCGAAAAGGTTTCCGGCGCGAGGTCGATTCATATTCCGCCTTCTTTGAGAATGACCACAAGACACCAACGGGGCTTGGCGGTTACCTGAAAGAACGCGGGTTTACGCGGGTTTTCATCGTTGGTTTGGCATTCGACTATTGTGTCCGCTATTCGGCAGAAGATGCAAAATCCTTGGGCTTCGACGTAGCTGTCGTAGAAGATGCCTGCAAGGCAATCGATCTGGATGGATCAGCGGAAGCAACCAGAAACCTGTTCCGTTACCGCGGGATTGAACTCATATGAGTTTTGCGGTGGCACCGCCCGATCAGGTTAGTGTGCCCATAAGAAACTCGTTACTGCGTTTTCCCGTTCGCCGCATTTACTGCGTTGGCCGCAACTATGATGACCACGTGGCTGAAATGGGTGGAGTTCCGGGCCGCGAGCCGCCATTCTTCTTTCAGAAACCAGCGGACGCAATACTGCTTGATGGCAAGTTTCCCTATCCGTCGCAGAGTTCAAATGTCCATTATGAGGTGGAGCTGGTTGTTGTCCTTCAGTCTGGCGGCAGGAATATTCCCCTGACAGAAAGCCAACAGCATATCTTTGGTTATGCCGTCGGATTGGACATGACACGGCGTGACCTGCAAGCCGAAATGAAAAAACTGGGAAGACCGTGGGAAGTGGCAAAATCCTTCGATTACTCCGCGCCGATGAGTGCGATCGCTCCGAAATCAGAAACAGGTGTGATTGAAGCGGCGCAAATCTCCTTGAGCGTGAATGGCGCGGTTCGCCAGGATTCCGATGTTTCCAAAATGATCTGGAATGTTCCAGAAATCATCAGTGAACTGTCAAGGCTGTTCGATCTGCATGCCGGTGATATTATTTTCACCGGCACGCCGAGTGGTGTTGGGCCTGTTCAGATTGGCGACAGCCTGGTGGCGCGGATCACCGGTGTGGGCGAGTTTAGCCTGCAAGTGTGTACGCCGTCTTGATGGTGGTGTAGAATTCGGCCGCATGGCGGCCCTGTTCACGCGCGCCATAACTCGAGCCCTTTCGTCCGCCAAACGGCACATGATAGTCCACGCCCGCCGTTGCAAGATTGACCATCACCATGCCCGCCGCCGATTTCTTGCGGAAGTCAGTCGCATATTTCAGTGATGTGGTAAAGATGCCTGATGACAGGCCAAACTTTGTATCATTGGCTACAGCCAGCGCCTCTTCATAACTGCCAACCTTGATAACAGAGGCCACAGGTCCGAATACTTCTTCCTGGTTTATCCGCATGTCATTTTTGGTATTCACAAAAAGGGCGGGCGACAGATAATGGCCTTTCGTGTCGCGGTTCAATCTTTCGCCGCCCCACACAAGCTCGCCGCCCTCTGCGCGGGCAATGCCAATATATTTTTCGTCCTGCGCCATCTGATTTTCATCAACCACGGGGCCAATCTGGGTGCCTTCCTTCAGCGCGTGGTCAACTTTGAGCGACTTCATTCCCGCAACCATTTTTTCAATGAATGCGTCGTGGATTTTACTTTGAACCACAAAGCGCGAGGATGCCGTGCAGCGTTGGCCGGTTTGATAAAATGCACCGTCGATCGAAGCAGCAACGGCGGCGTCGATATTCGCATCATCCATGATGATCAATGGATTCTTGCCGCCCATTTCCAATTGGTATTTGGCACCACGCCGGGAACAGGCCATGGCAACTTTGGCGCCCGTTTCCACCGAGCCGGTAAATGAAATGGCGTTCACGCCTTTTGCATCCAGTAGCGTTTGCCCGACAACAGAACCGCGCCCCATCACCAAATTCAAAACACCTTTTGGCAGCGCAGCGCGCGAGAGAATTTCAACCAACGCCCAGGAAGACGCGGGAACGAGGTCTGCAGGCTTCAGCACAACGGTATTTCCGAAGGCAAGCGCGGGTGCCACTTTCCAGGCTGGAATGGCGATGGGAAAGTTCCAAGGGCAGATGATTCCAACGACACCCAGCGGCTCCCGCGTGATGGCAACATCGACGCCAGCGCGCACAGAGGCAACCAGGTGGCCTTCAATGCGCAAGGTTTCCTGCGCAAAAAATTTGAAAATCTGGGCGGCGCGCATGGTTTCGGCAATGCCGTTTGCCAAGGGCTTGCCTTCCTCACGCGAAAGCAACCGTCCGATTTCTTCCCTTCGGGCGAGCAACTCAATGCCAACTGTTTCGAGAATGTCGGCCCGCTGCTGCGGCGTGGTTGAAGACCAAGCGGGAAATGCCGCCTGTGCGGCAGCGATCGCCGTTTCAGCCTGCACTTTGTCGGCTTGCGCGTACTCGCCGACGACATCCGAAATGTCCGAGGGGTTGATATTGGCTTTGGCCCCAACGCCTTCAACCCATTCGCCATTGATGAAATTCTTCTGTAGCGCCATGATAGTGTCCGCTCCCTATTATAGGATAATTAAATAGCACGGGAAGGAAACGAAACAAGCATGCGAATTGGATTCATCGGCGTAGGCCTCATGGGGCACGGGATGGTGCTGAACCTTTTAAAGTCAGGCCATGACGTCTGCGTTGTGGCCCACCGCAACCGCGCACCCGTTGATGACCTGGCCACTCACGGTGCTGTGGAGACACCAGATTTGGGGACGCTTGCTCGGAGCAGTGACTATATCATGCTTTGTCTCTCCTCATCCCGCATTGTGGAAGATATAATTTCTGGCCTCAAACCCCATTTGAGGGCTGGCCAGATCATCATTGACACCGGAACTTCGAGGCCCGAAACCACGCGACGGCTTGGACGCGAATTGCAGCCCCTGCTCGTTGACTTCGTGGATGCGCCCTTAACTGGGGGGCCAGAGCAGGCCGTGAAGGCGGAGCTCGGCGTTCTATGTGGAGCGACTCCCGCAACCTTCAATGCCATAAAACCGATCCTGCAATGTTTTGCCTCAACCATCCGTCATATGGGACCTGTCGGCTCGGGCCACACTGCTAAACTGATTTCAAATTACCTGGTAACAGGAATGATTGCATTGGTGGCCGACGCTTTTGGCACCGCATTAAAACACGATATTGATTGGAAGAACCTCTACGACGCAATGCTTAACGGTTCCGGCAATTCTGGTGTCCTGCGCAAGATGGTTGGGCCTGCTCTTGAAGGGGATTTCGACGGCTACAAGTTTTCAGTGGCAAATGCCTTCAAGGATATTGCCTATTTCAAGGCAATCGGTGGCGAGAACCGTCTAGCTGCAGCTGTTGTAGCCGTATTCTCCGAAGCCGTGGCACAAGGGCAAGGTGAAAAAAATGTCAGCCAACTTCTTGCTTTCAGGACAGGCGAAGCGTGATTGCGCCGAGAACAACAAGCGCACCGCCGAGCCCCCGGCTCCACGTCATCCGCTCCTTGAGGTAGTAGGCTGACATTGCAAGAACAAACAAAATGCTGGTTTCGCGCAAGGCAGCAACGGCAGCAATGGGGGCGTGCGTCATCGCCCAAATTACAATCCAATAGGCCGCAGCCGAAAGGAAAGCGCCTGCCAATCCGCTTTTCCAGTAAGGAGCCACGCTGATAATGATACCTGGGCCCCTCACATAGAATGCAGCCATCAGGAGGAACACGGCATCAAGGATAAACACGGTTGCGGTGTAACCCGAAGCCGCACCAGATATTCGCCCGCCTAATCCATCCACCACGGTATAGGCCGCAATGAAACCGGAAGTGCCGAGCGCAAACAAAAGTGATGTCCTGTCAATTTGCAGCGTTTTTGACCTGCCAACGGCAATGAGCCAAATCCCCAAGACTAGCGCGCCAATTCCGAGCGTTGTCAGCAGCCCGATATGTTCGTGGGCAATGATCCATGTTGCCAAAAGCGTGAGCAGGGGAGCGGTGCCTCGTGCAATGGGATAAACCTGGCTTAAGTCGCCCTGCTTGTAACTTCTGGCGAGGAAGATATTGTAACCGGTGTGCAGCAAACCAGAAACCAGTGCGTAGGGAAGGCTCTCGCGGGCGGGCCAAGCGAAAAAGAAAAGCATGGCTATGCCCATAAGGCCCATCAAGGTTTGCAGCAGGAAGAGGGACAAAAATCGGTCCAGCTTAAGCTTGACAAGCAAGTTCCAGCTTGCATGCATGAATGCCGCCGCGATGACAGCCAGGAATACCGTGATTTCCAAATGAAAGACTCCAGGTGATCGGCTCTCTTAAGGCGGGTTAGTCAATTTCGCCAGAGCACAAAAAAAGGGAAGCCGCCGGGCTCCCCTCTTTGTTTCATTGGTTCTTGGTTAGGAGCAAAGTGCCCCGTTTAGCGTTGTTTGATAGCAGGTCAACTGCAGGGAAGCCCTCGGCCGCTGAGTGATGGTTTCAACCATCGTGTAGGAGGTTTTGCCAAAGATATATTGACCCATGAATGACGCAAAATGTGGCACAAATGGCGTGCACACGCGGGCCACAACCAGATCGTTGCCAGCTGTCATCAAATTTGTCAGTGTCGAAGCCGTCGGCGCCGCCCCGCAGGAACTGCCGCGGCCATTATCCTTTTTCCAGAATTGCGCAATCGTTGAGCCCGTTTTGCGGAATCCAAATAATTCAACCCGGACATCGTTTGAAGGGATCGGCGCCATGACAATATCTGGCGCATTATAGTAGTCCGTAACCTGTGTGCCCAATACATAACCAGTGTTTTGGGTAACAAGATCAGCAACGATGCTGGCTGAACTTGTAACTTTTCTGCTGACTGTGATGAAAGAAGTAATATCGAACAGGCCGAAATATAAAAACAACAGGAAGGGCATGATGATTGCCATTTCCACTGCCGCAATGCCTTTATTGTCGGCGGAAAATCTTTTAGCTGGATTTTTCATGGTGCGCACCTTGTGAATTAGCATGTGCCTGCCCCCGCCGGAAATGGCTCGTTGCGGGCTATCGCTATGCCATGAAGACGCCGCGCCTTGCCGCCTTGGATGTTTCCCATGAATGACATGAAGGGCACGCTGAATTCCCAGTCATACGTCGCAATAACGCCAACAGGCATGGAGGGGCCGCCGCAACCATAAGAACCAGGATTTGGCGAGCCGTCTGGTTTTGAGCCGACATTCAAAAAACTGGGCAAATTTGATTTGAGGGAGCTGAAACTCGTGGCTGGCTTTACATACACCGTAACGTCGGCTTCGCAGTCAATAACAATGCCAGCAAGTTCGCAAATTTTGCTTTTGAAAGAGGCGGCACTCATGCTTGCTGCCTGCGCTTGCCCCGTTCTCAGCTGCCTGGTTGCTTCCTGAACACCGGACTGGATTGCATATTCTGTAAATAGCATCACGCCGGTTTCGCAAATTGTACAAAGAACAAATAGAAATGGACCCGCAACAAGCGCAAATTCCACGGCGGTGGCTCCGGCATCGGATTTGACAAACCGGCGAAGGACTTTCGAGCGAAACTTTTTAATCAGCCCCGACATATGGTGCTCCCTGTTCCGGCGGTGTTCAATTTGACGCGCAGATTCCGCCTGTTAGACAAGCGTATTTATCAGCAAGCCATTGCTGTATTCTGAAAGAATTCATTCAAATTTTATGGTTGCTGCGTCGGAGCACGTCTGAAACAAAAAGGCCCTGCAATTACAGGGCCTTGAAATCATCACAAATAAAGAGAGTTATTGGGCGGCGGGGGCTTGGGCTGAGTCAGCGCTGGATTTTCCGGTTGCCAGACCGGATTTCTGGCCATTGGCCTTTATGTTATCCGAGAGCCAATCGATCTGATCGCCAGGCTGCATCGCAACTTCACACAGCGGAGCGCATGTATAAGAATAGCGGTTGCCGGCTTTATAGATGGCAACATTGTTTGCCCCATTCATCTGCACAGTTATATCCAAAGCCGCCAACTGGGAGCCGTCCTGATCAAGCACAATCATGTTGGTTGAGCCAAAAGCGCGGCCATGCACGTAAATCTTGTTTCCATGCACCGTTGCATCGGCAATGCTGGGGTTTCCCACCACAATGGCGCTCGGGTTGCCGGAAAGGGAAATAAGCTGGGTCTCATCTGACTTTATTATAAGCTCTTGTCCGGCAAATGCCGCTGAAGCTGAAAGGGCGGATAAAGCGGCGGCGCTTAAGGCGAGGCGCAATAGCTTGAGCATGTCAAAATCTTCCTTCGTGCAAATATGTAACTTGGCGTTCGTTCTCCCGCCAATCTGCACCGGAATGGTGAATCTTCTGTTACGAATTTGTCCGCCAGCGTGCTTTTATCCCCGTCATTAATTCGGCAACCAAATATTACGAAGGCTACAGCCTGAAAATCCCGCTGTTAGTTTTGGTTTGATTTGCAAGCTTGCCAAAGCATAAGTATATTAATAGTATAAAATGATAAAATTGAAAATTATAATGATGCAAATACTATTAATAACAATATTTATAATATTTATTGGGAAAAAATTGGAAACAATATAATTTATGCAGTTAAAAACATGATAAATAAAAATATATGCATAAATATAACAATTTGATAACCAATATCAACATATAGGTCCGCAATTATTTGGCGATAGTAAGAGATTTACTTGGCATTAATAGGTGGCGGTTATGGTCTATCTATGGTTCACGGAGACGGTGCATGAAGCCCCGTTTAGTGGAACCAGGTGCTGAAGAGTAACTTGGAGAATTTAAATGATTAAGCGTTTTATCAATGACGAATCAGGCGCAACTGCAATCGAATACGGCCTCATCGCTGCTGCAATGGGCTTGATGCTCGTGGTTGTTATGCCTCCTTTGTCTGCGGCTGTTCAGGGCGTGTTCAGTAGCCTGACGACAGGTGTTGCAACCGTTACCCCATAACTTTTTCGCCAAAGCTTGTTTTTTGAGCTTGGCAGAAGTTCAACAAATCAGAACCACTGGGCTCGTCCCAGTGGTTCTTTTCATTCTCGTCAACCAATTAGCAAGGTTAACTCCGTCTTTACGCCATTCATGTGATGATCTCTTGAGTAATTTCATTTCCACAGGGCTGACGAAGAGACTCCATGATCCATTTTCTTTCACTCTCGCTTTTTCCATTGCTCATGATCGTCGCAGGCGTCGGCGATGCCTTGTCATTTCGCATCCCGAATTGGCTGACGCTGTCAATTGCTGCCGCTTTTTTCCCGCTGGCGCTGGCAACCGGAATGCCGCTTGAGGCATTTGGCCTGCATGTTTTGACTGGCGTGATTCTATTTGTCGTAGGCTTTGTCATGTTCTCTGCTGGCCTCTTCGGGGGCGGTGATGCAAAACTTCTCGCTGCGGCGGGGCTTTGGTTCGGCTCTGCCCATGCCATTCCCTTCCTTGTTTTCACGGTGGTGGCTGGCGGCATATTGGCGCTGATTGTGGCTCTATGGTCAATCATAGGGCTTTACTTTGAAATCCATGACGGCCCCTGGCTGAAAAAAATTACAGGCCTCCGGCCCAACGTCCCTTACGGCTACGCGTTCGCTGTGGGGGCGCTTTTAGCGTTTCCCCAGACCTGGTGGATGGGGGCTTCCGGTTAACACATCGAAATCTTTTCAATGGTCATTAACCTAAATTTGACCATTCCGTCCGAAAGTCAGGAAATCATTTGACGCTGAGAGCGTGGGGTAGGGGTAAAAAATGAGTAAGATGCGCGTTGTCATTTTGGGCTTGGCCGTGGGTTCCGCGGTTGTAGCGGGCTTGCTTGCCAAGGGTTTCATTGGAGCCAAGCCGGCCAAAGAAATAGTTGAGATCAACAAGTTCAAAACTGTTGATGTTCTGGTGGCCACCAAGGATATTTTCATGGGTGAACGCTTCACTGATGGAACGGCCAACTGGAAACCGTGGCCGCTGGAAAATGTGACCGACGCAATGATCACCAAGGATGAAAAGCCTGAGGCAAGATCCGAATACGCAACGGCGCGTGCCCGCTTAGCAATTTATGAAGGCGAAACAATTCTGGAAAAGAAGCTGGTGCTTCCCGGCCAATCCGGATTCATGAGCGCCATTCTTCCCAAGGGCATGCGCGCCATCTCGGTGGCAATCTCGGAACGTTCGAGCGCAGGGGGCTTCATTCTGCCAAATGACCGTGTGGATGTGATCCTCACAAGGAAACTGGATAATCCGCAAGGTTCAGAAAAAATTTCCGTCAGCGAGACCGCATTGACGAATGTGCGCGTGTTGGCAGTCAACCAAACCTACCGTCAGGCCACGGAAGGCACAACGGACTCCGTAACCGTGGCCGAAGGAAAAACAGCAACTCTTGAGCTGGATCCGCGGCAAACGGAAGTGATTGCAATGATTGAGTTTGCTGGCGAATTATCACTCGCTTTGCGCTCGATCGCCGAGAATGACGGCAAGAGCATGGACCAGGAAGGCCCAAGGCTCGCCGACAAGTATCTGGGCAAAAAATCCAACAGTAATGAGACATTGTTCGTCCGTTACGGCGTCGAAACCTATACGTCCAATCGTTGAGGCATCAAGTCATGTTAGTAGCAAACCATAAATCGTCAACGATCAGCTCGAAGTTCAAGAGCCTGAAGTGGGCAGCCTTCCTGTTCGGCGCCTTCGCAATCATGCCGCTGGCTGGGCCTGTCATGCTTCACAGCGCTGCTGCAAGTGATTTGGATGCGGTTCCAGTGTCCGCAGATGAGGGCGGGCAGTTCGTCCGCATCGGCCTCAATAAGTCGGTGGTCATCCGGCTTCCGGCCAACGCCAAAGACGTTATCGTAGGCAATCCGGAAATCGTGGACGCTGTTGTCCGCTCCAAGAATACGGCTTACCTTTTTGCACGAAACATCGGGCAAACGAACATTTTTTTCTTTGACGAAAGCGGGCAGCAAATTCTCAATCTCGATTTGGAAGTAGCGATAGATGTAACGGCCCTTCGCAAACTCATTCAGAGAACTATTCCTGGAACAAAAATTACAGCCGATACTATAAACCATAATGTGGTTTTGTCGGGAACTGCACCGAACGCCGCCGAGGCCGCACTGGCCGAAGACCTCGCAAAGAAGTTTATGAGCCGTGAAGTTTTGTTTACTACGCAAGCTGCTGGGGTAATTAACACAATCAAGATTACTGGTGAAGACCAGGTGATGTTAAAAGTTCGGGTAGTTGAAGTACAGCGCAACATTCTCAAGCAGTTTGGTGTAAATCTTCAAGCACTTCTTTCTACAGGCGGTTTGGCTGTCAATCTGCTGAGTCGTACTCAGATTGGTGCTCCCCTTGGTATCCTCCCAATTACACAGGATACCGGATATAAAGCTGGCTACACGAGTGGCGCAAACAGCATTACTGGCGTCATTCGGGCTATGGAACAAGATGGAGTATTAAAAACCCTCGCGGAGCCGAACTTGACCGCAATCTCTGGCCAGTCCGCGAAATTCCATGCTGGCGGCCAATTGCCTTATGAGTCCTGTGATAATACCGGAGGTGTTATACAGTGTACCGTCACGTTCAAAGATTACGGTATTTCATTAAATTTTACACCGCTGGTTTTGTCTGAAGGCCGTATAAACCTCAAAATCGCAACCGAAGTGAGTGAAATTAGCTCTGTAAAGGTTGGTGGCTTTCCCGCCCTTGACACGCGCAGTGCAGAAACTGTGCTGGAACTTCCAAGTGGAGGATCAATGATGCTCGCTGGTTTGATCAAGGATACTACGCGTCAGTTGGTTGATGGAACACCAGGTCTGAAAAAGCTGCCGGTCCTCGGCGCACTCTTCCGCAGCCGAGACTATACCAGCAACCAAACCGAGTTGGTCGTCATTGTAACGCCTTACCTCGTGGGATCAGTTGCAGAAAAACAGCTTTCAACGCCAACGGATAATTTTAACTTGGCAACTGACCGCCAGACAATATTGCTGGGCCGCCTGAACAAGGTTTATGGCACGGCTGCCAAAAATCCTGACGGCGTCTATCACGGCAACGTCGGTTTCATTGTAGAATAAGCGTAAGCGGAGACTCCCATGTATAAATATTCTTCTATGTCGGCCGCTTCAAAAACAAGACTTCTCTTGATGCTTGCGGTTTCTTCAAGTTTGGCAGCCTGCACAGCAGGTGAACTTGCAGGTGACGATCAATTCGTACCTATCGCCCATTACGAAAAATTCCCGATAGAGGTGGCGAAGGGACCTGTGAAAATGGAGGTATCCTCAAAGCAGGGAACCCTTCAGCCCTCCCAGATAAATGCCATATCCGGATTTGCGCGGTCAGCGAAGAGTGCTGGTATATCCAAAATTAAGGTGCGTCGACCTTCCGGTGGTGGCGCTTCAGGCCAAGTCGCACGTGAGACAATCAATCTCCTCGTTCAAAGTGGCGTTTCCGCACATATGATCGTAACGGGGACATATCCGGGCGGGGCCAAGGCGCCAGTGCAAATTTCGTATCTGCGCAGCGTTGCAATTACCAAGGAGTGCGGCGATTGGTCGGCTAATTTGGCTGATACGGGGGGCAACGAACCTTACCCAAATATGGGATGTGCCACGCAGAACAATATCGCCGCCATGGTCGTCAATCCAGAGAATTTTGTTGTGCCGGCACCCACAACTCCGGCAACCGCCGCATCAAGAATGACAGCATTTGAGACCTATTCTGAATCTGGGGTGGGCTCAACGGCAACAACGGCCACCTCCACAACTGGATCTGCACCTTAATACCTAGATACAAAAGCATTGAAATACACGCCGTAAAGAATTCAAAACAGGCCAAGAAAAATGATGAACGCAGCAGCCCAAGGCAACGCAATTCCTGAACCTACAGAATTTCCTGTGGCCCAGGTTCCCCGCGTTAACATCCACACGTTTTGCGACAATCAGCAGACGGCTGAAACCTTACAGGCCGCCGCAATGGATAGGCGCATGTCGCGCGCCCATGTTACCATTCAACTGGGTGGCATTATGGCCGCGGTCCAAGTCTACCAGTCGCAGCCAACGCCAAACGTACTTGTGGTGGAGTCTCATAGTTCGCGTGACGGTATTTTGGCTGAGCTGGCGCAATTGGCTCAAGTGTGCCAACCCACCACTAAAGTGATTGTTGTCGGCCATCTCAACGATGTTATCCTGTATCGCGAACTCATCAAG
Organism: uncultured Alphaproteobacteria bacterium; assembly: GCA_963763635.1. Taxonomy (GTDB): domain Bacteria; phylum Pseudomonadota; class Alphaproteobacteria; order Rhizobiales; family Aestuariivirgaceae; genus Aestuariivirga. The sequence continues at coordinate 189,761 of CAVXPO010000021.1, read as the reverse complement.
CAGGGGGTGAGTGAATACCTTGTAGCTCCTCTCGGTCAAATGCAGCTGATCGAAACCATTGCTGGATTGTATCAGGATCCAAAGGCAAGTCCTCTTGGCCGAATTGTTGCGTTTGTTGGTGCAAAGGGCGGTGTTGGTTCAAGCACGATCGCCCACCACGTTGCCTGGGCGATGTCAAAAAATCATGGCCTGGAAACGGTCATCACTGATCTTGATCTTGCTTTCGGAACCGCGGGCCTCAATTTCAATCAGGATGCCGCCGGCGGCATTCTGGATGCCCTCAACCAGCCAGACCGCGTTGATGCGACATTGATGGACCGCCTGCTGACAAAACTTGGCGACAAGCTGAGCCTGTTGAGCGGCCCTGGCGGTGTTGACCGTGATGTTTCAATTGAATCATCCGCCATCGAAACCATCCTGAACGTGGTCCGCCACAGTGTGCCCAGCGTTGTTGTCGACGTGCCAAACATGTGGGCGCCCTGGATCCGGCATACATTGCTCAATGCAGATGAGGTCGTGATCACTTCGACACCTGAATTGGCAAGCCTGAGGAACACCAAGAACATTATCGATCTTCTCAAGGCCTCCCGTTCAAATGACAAGCCGCCGCGGCTGATTCTCAATCAGGTCGGCGTACTGAAGCGTCCCGAAATTCCTGCAGCTGATTTTGCAAAAGCCGTTGGTGTTACACCATCATTCGTAATTCCGCATGATCCGCAATCGTTTGGCGCTGCCCAAAGTAACGGGCAGATGCTTTTCGAAGTGGCGCCAAAGTCAAAGTCAGCGGAAATGCTTGCAGACTTCACCCAGCTTCTTGTGGGTGGTGAAAAGTCGATGAAAGATTCGAAGTCTAAACTTCCGTCCCTGTTCCAGAAATTGCCGATGCTGAGGAAGAAATAATGTTTGGCAAGAGAAGTGATTCTGCGGCTCCACAAAAGGCTGCCCCGCCTGTAACACAGCCTGCTCCAGGCGGTGGAGATGTTTTTGCGGGCGGCGCTTCCATTCCCGGCCACATTCCTGATCTCAACGCGCCGCCAGCCCCTGCAACTCAATTTTCAGGCCAGGCAGCGCGCCCTGGCTCCACCAGCGTGTCGCCCACGGCACCAAAGGTAAACAGGCAGGATAGCGCACTGTCAGCGCGCAAATCCGAGAATTATTATGATATCAAGAGCACAATATTCAACGCCTTGATTGACGCCATCGACCTTACGCAGCTGGGACAACTCGACCGCGACGCAGCGCGCGATGAAATCCGCGATATCGTCAATGAAATCATCACGCTCAAAGACGTGGTCATGTCGATCGCCGAGCAGGAAGAGTTGCTCGAGGACATTTGTAACGACGTTCTTGGCTACGGTCCGCTGGAACCGCTGCTCGCCCGCGATGACATCTCGGACATCATGGTGAATGGTGCCAATCTTACCTTCATCGAAGTCGGCGGCAAGATGCAGCAAACTGGGGTAAGGTTTAGGGACAACGGCCAGCTCCTGAACATTTGTCAGCGCATTGTGAGCCAGGTTGGCCGCCGCGTTGACGAAGCAAGCCCCATATGCGACGCCCGTTTGCCGGACGGTTCGCGTGTGAACGTCATCGTCGGTCCGCTCGCCATTGATGGTCCAGCACTAACCATTCGCAAGTTCAAAAAAGACCGCATGAAACTTACTGATCTGGTAAAATTCAATTCCATTACGCCAGAAGGTGCCACCATTCTGGAAATCATTGGCCGCGTCCGTTGCAACGTGCTGATTTCTGGCGGTACGGGTTCCGGCAAAACAACATTGTTGAACTGTTTGACTGGCCACATTGACCATGATGAACGCATCATCACCTGCGAAGACGCGGCAGAACTTCAGTTGCAACAGCCCCACGTGGTTCGTCTTGAAACCCGCCCTCCAAACCTGGAAGGCGAAGGCTCAATTACCATGCGTGATCTTGTAAAGAACTGTTTGCGCATGCGCCCTGAAAGAATCATCGTGGGCGAAGTCCGCGGACCTGAAGCTTTCGATCTTTTGCAGGCCATGAATACGGGTCACGATGGTTCCATGGGAACCCTCCACGCCAACAGCCCGCGCGAAGCCCTGTCCCGTCTTGAATCCATGATTACGATGGGTGGCTTCTCCTTGCCATCCAAGACGATCAAGGAAATGGTTTGTGGTTCGATTGACGTTATCGTGCAAGCCGCCCGTCTGCGAGACGGTTCGCGCCGCATCACCCACATTACCGAAGTGGTTGGCATGGAAGGCGATGTGATCATCACACAAGATCTTTTCGTTTATGAAATCGTTGGTGAAGACGCCAATGGAAAAATCATGGGCCGTCACCGGTCAACCGGCATTGCACGCCCCCATTTCTGGGACCGTGCACGCTATTATAATGAGGAAGTGCGTTTGGCGGCGGCTCTTGAAAAAGCGGAAACCCGCAACGTTCAGGACTAACGCCAAAATTTGAAGACGCGCGATAGAATTATGGCGCATGAAGTTGAAGGGTTATTGCAATGGAATTATACGGCCAGGATTTAACACAGATTGCGTTTGTGTTCATGGTCGCTATTGCTGTGGGCGGCCTCGCACTCGCGGTCTTGTTCCCGATGTTTGCAGGCGCCACGGCGTCAAAACGAATACAGTCCGTCACATCCAATGTCAGGACACCAGTAAGGCAATCCCTGCGTTCACGCCTGATGGAGGATCCCAAGGATTCACGCCGCAAGCAAATCCAGGAATCGCTGAACCAGCTCAATGAGCGTGAAAAACAGCGCAAGAAACGCATTAACCTGCGCACAATGATTGCCCAAACGGGACTTGATTTGTCGATAAGGACTTTTTGGTTGCTGTCTTTCGCTCTAGGAGTGATTTTGGCCATTGTCGCATTCGTTTTTGGCAGTCCCTGGTATGTTTCCGTAGGTGCGGGGCTTGTCGGGTTCCTGGGTTTTCCCCGTTGGTTCATCAAATATCTGCGCACCCGCCGGCAGAATGTTTTTCTGAATGATTTTGCCGATGCCATTGACGTGATGGTGAGGGGTCTAAAATCCGGCTTGCCAGTCACTGATGCCATGCGCGTTATTTCTACCGAATCTGGCCCGCCAGTTGGCCCCGAGTTTATGGAAATTGTTGAAGGCCAGCGTGTCGGCATTTCAATCGATCAGGGTGTTGAAAGAATGGTGGAGCGCATGCCGCTGCCGGAAGTGAATTTCCTCGCCATTGTTATGGCGATCCAGACCAAGACCGGCGGCAATCTTTCTGAGGCCTTGGGCAACCTTTCCAAAGTTCTGCGCGACCGTAAGAAAATGAAGGCAAAGATCAGGGCGATGAGCCAGGAAGCCAAATCTTCCGCTGCCATTATTGGATCGCTGCCTTTCATCATTATGGGCGCATTGACCATGTTGAATCCGAATTACATGAATCCGCTATTTTACACCAGCACTGGCAACATGATCCTCATTGCAAGTGCCGTGTGGATGACAACGGGTGTTCTTGTCATGAAGAAAATGATTAACATCGACATTTAACGTAAGGCATTTTCTGAATGTTTAGTTTCTTTGAAAGCTTTCTGCAGATTGAAGTCATGATCACCGCACTGGTGGGGTTCGCGGCTTTTGGCACAGTGTTGACAATTGCAGCTCCTTATTTTGAAACCGATAATCTGGGAACACGCATCAAGGCCGTTTCCATTGAACGCGACAAATTGCGCGCCCAACAGAAAGCCCAATTGACAAGTGGCGAAGCGAGGCTTCGTGACAAGCCCAATCGCAGCCTGGTATCGCAAATTGTAGAAGCCTTGAACTTGCGCAAGGTATTTCAGGCAGAAGGCTCGCGTGAATTACTGCGGCAGGCGGGCATGCGAAGTGAACGCAACCTCGTAACGTTCCTTGGTATCCGCTTTGTATCGCCATTAATCGTTGCCATTATTGTATTCGTCTATTCGTCAACTGTGTTTGCTGATCGTGTTCCGCCAAACATGCGGATTGCGGCCACTATGATTGGCTTGGTGGTGGGTTTTTATCTGCCCAACGTTCTTCTCAAGAATCTCAAAACCCGACGTCAGGACTCGATTAGAAGATCTTGGTCGGATGCGCTGGATTTGCTGCTGATCTGCGTTGAATCCGGCATGGCCATCGAACCTGCCATGCAACGCGTGGCAAAGGAAATCGGCAGCGGCTCTGTGCCTTTGGCCGAAGAACTGACGCTGACAGTTGCTGAGCTTTCCTATTTGCAGGACCGCCGCAAGGCATTTGAAAATCTTGGCAAGCGCACCGGCATGCCGACAGTGAAGTCCGTCGTGACCAGCCTCATTCAGTCCGAACGCTATGGCACGCCGCTGGGCCAGGCCCTTCGCGTATTGGCTCAGGAAAATCGCGATGCGCGTATGTCGGAAGCCGAAAGAAAAGCCGCGGCTTTGCCGCCAAAACTGACAGTTCCAATGATCCTGTTCTTCTTGCCCATCATTTTCGTGATCATTCTAGGGCCATCCATTATCCTGGTGTTGAAACTGAAGTAGATTATGCAAGGCCAAAATAAAAGGCGCGATGAAATTCGCGCCTTTTTTGTTGGGCAGTTGCGGCGGCTTTAACCCGATGTTTCGTTTGAGAGCTGCTGCCAGGTATTGGGCTGTGAAAGCATCTTCTGCAAATAAGCCATGTTGGCTTCAACTTCTTCGGGCGGCAAATCGGCACTAGCGATTTTGCGCGATTCTTCAAACCGGCCTTGCAGCCCAACAACAAGTGCAAGGTTCTGCCGCAGGCGGGGCAGGCTCTTGCCCTCAGGCAAAGCGGTTGCATCGCGTAAGGTGGTTTCCGCTTGCTTCAGGTTTCCCTCAAGAGCGTAGGACATGCCCATATTGTTAAGCACGGAGATTTGGTTAGGTTGCAGTGCCAGCGCTTTTTGATAGGTTTCGCGTGCTTTGGCGTATTGCCCTTGCTGGTCATAAGCCGATCCCAGCGCTGATAATGTGCGCCAGTCGGTGGAGCCGGAGTCCGATAATTTTTGCAACACGGCTGCTGCTTCCTCGGGGTGGCCGGCAGCTATCAGTTTTTTGCCATAAAGCGATTGAACGCCGGCATTTGATGGGTTGAGTGAGGCAACAGTCTGGAGAACCTGCATTTGCTGGTCGGTTTGGCCAAGCTTTTCGAGGCCGTCTGCATAGGCAATACCCAACTGCAGGTTCTTTTTGTCCTTGCTCCACTGATTTCCAAGTTCTGCGGTCTTTTTGAATGAAGCTTCGCCGGTACTGCCCGTTGTCATGTCATCGAGCTTGTCCAGGCTGGCAGTCTTGCTTTGACATGCGGACATGGCAAACGCGCAGCCCACCAGCATTGCCGGCAGAAATAAGTTACGCAAGCCAGTGTTAAAAGCCGATATCATCACTCAAACTCCGATAGAATCAGGCCCCGTGCCTGTATGGGTAAACGTGATCTTGATGGGCAGTTGTCAATAATCGATTAACCATATTGCGGTTCAAGCTGATGGAACAAGTTTCAAGAATGCGAGCAACGAAATGATGGATGCCCAGGAAGTCCTGCTGAAATCCGGTACCAAGGATGCAATTCCCCTGCGGCTGGTAACCCCCCAGAGCTGGCCAAAGACTAAAACCGCGTTTTCGGCCGCTGAGCAAAAATGGGCCGAGACTCAAGGCTTTGAGGGGAAGGCTGGAACCAATCTTGCGCTGCCGAGTGCGGCGGGCGCAATTTCAATGATTTTTGTAGGTGCCGACGAGCGGGGTGACGGCTTCTCGCTTGCCCGTCTGTGCCGCCAATTACCGCAAGGTATCTATGTGCTGGAGGATTTGTCATCGCCAAATCTCGATCACTTCGAATTGGCCTGGTGTCTGGAGGCTTACACTTTTGATCGATACAAAAAAGATGACCGCGGTGTTGCACAGCTCGTCTGCCGGGCTTCAATGGATTATGAAACCACACTGCGCAGTGCAAACGCAACTTTCCTCGTGCGCGATCTTATCAATACACCAGCGAATGATTTGGGCCCAGACGAGTTGGAATTGGCTGCCAAAAAACTGGCTTCCACTCACAAGGCCAAAATCTCGGTAACATCCGGCGCCAAATTGCAGCGCGGGTTTCCCCTGGTGCATGAAGTTGGCAAGGCCAGCCCGCGATACCCCCGACTGATTGATTTCTCCTGGGGCGCGCAACACGCATCGAAAGTGACACTTGTCGGGAAAGGCGTTTGTTTCGATACAGGCGGCCTTGATGTCAAATCGGCCTCTGGCATGATATTGATGAAGAAAGACATGGGCGGTGCCGCCAACGTTCTAGGCCTGGCCCACATGATCATGGACGCAAAGCTTCCCGTGCGTTTGCGCGTTATTATTCCCGCTGTTGAAAACGCCATCGCCGGAAACGCTTTCCGCCCCGGTGATGTGCTGAAAAGCAGAAAGGGGCTCACTGTTGAAATTGGAAATACGGATGCGGAAGGCAGATTGGTCCTGGGCGATGCGCTCGCCCTGGCCGATGAAGAGTCGCCGGATCTTCTCATTGATATGGCAACCCTGACAGGCGCTGCCCGCGTGGCCTTAGGCCCCGATCTTCCCCCCTTCTATACAACCGATGAGGATTTGGCCGTGAATCTGGCGAAACACGCGTCACTCCAAAAAGACCCCCTTTGGCGATTGCCTTTGTGGGATCCCTACTATGCCTATTTTGAATCTTCCGTGGCCGATATGAATAATAGCGGCGACACTGGCTTTGCCGGTTCCATTACGGCTGCATTGTTCCTGAAGCGTTTTGTTGAGAAGGCGAAGTCCTATGTGCATCTCGATGTCTATGGATGGACGCCGATCGCCAAGCCCGGCAGCCCCAAGGGTGGCGAAGCACAGGGCATTCGCGCTTTGTTTGCGCTGATTGCAGAGCGGTATAAGAAATAAGCTTGCGCTTTTTGCAGTGATGGATAAGATTGAAACGCATCCGTAATGATTAATGGTAGATATGGCAGTCCCTCTGGGAACAGCACAGGCATTGAAGCTTTGGCACGATGTCAATCTTGCCCAAGTGCACGGCCATGAAGCCGACCTTTCCGTGCGCCAAATCACCATTCTGCTCACCATTTATATGGAAGCCCCGCCGCACACCATTCGGGATCTCGCCGGGAAACTTAAGGTATCCAAACCCGTGATTACGCGCGCATTGGATTCTATGGGAAAACTCGAGCTTGTTTCCCGCAGGCGCGATGAAACCGACCGCCGCAATGTACTGGTGCAGCGCACGGTCAAAGGGGCGCTTTATCTTGACCGTTTGGCCGATTTGATTGGCCTGAACTCAAAGAACCTCTGACATGCCGGAATTGAGCGATCGCCTGAATGCCTATCGCGCCGACCTGGCGGATGCGAAACTCAAGGGTAAAGTGGAGAGCCAGCGCTTTGTCTCGGGAACAACGATGCGCATTTCCGCTTCCGTCGCATCCCTGCGTCGCGAACCGTCGCCAACAGCAATGCAAACCACCCAAGCCTTGTTCGGTGAAAGAATAATTGTGTTTGACGGGCGCGATGATTGGCTGTGGTGCCAGTTGGAACGCGACAGCTACGTGGGTTATATTGAAAAGCAAAATGTATCTAACGTCGTTGACAGCCCTACCCATCGTGTGGCCGTCGCTTCCACTTTGCTTTACCCGCGACCTGATATCAAATCCCAGCCCACGCAATTCCTGCCCATGAATGCACGGCTCGAAATTGGCGAAACGGATGAAACATTTTCAAAGCTCGGGGATGGAAGGTTTGTTTCCACGGCCCATATCAAAGCTGCTACCGATTATGACAAGGATTTCGTTGGCGTAGCTGAGAATTTCTTGGGCGTTCCCTATTATTGGGGTGGAAAAACCATTACCGGGCTGGATTGTTCCGGCCTCGTGCAAACCGCGCTCGAGGCGTGCGGCATCCCGGCATTGCGTGATGCCGACATGCAGGAATCCCAGCTGGGGCAATCCCTGCTCATCAACGACCTCGATGGCCTGCGCCGCGGCGACCTTGTTTTCTGGAAGGGCCATGTGGGCATCATGTCCGACAACAAGATCCTGTTGCATGCCAATGGCCATCATATGCTGACCGTGAAAGAGCCTCTTGCGGAGGCGGCGCAGCGGATCGCCCAGTCGGGCAGCCAGATCACCAGCATAAAAAGGCTGTAAATGGCAAAAAGGGACAGTAATAAGATTGTAATCTTTAAACAGGCTTTTAAACTTATTTAGATGGCGCTACAGCGGTTTTGCGGAGGGGTGAGCAGGGGAGATAGCTGACAGGGCCGAAATTTCGTCCACGGGCCATTAAGCCAGCCTAGGATTAATTTCTATTATAAGTTTTATTTCCTATTAATTGCAAGGAAAGATTGCTCCCTAATAGCCGCGGGCGCGATCGACCAGGTTGGCAAGCGGCAGATCCTTTTCATAATCTTTGATCTGTTTGTAGATATAGGCGCAGATAACTTCAGGATCGGAGTCCGCCGCCATATGGGGCGTAACGGTAACGCGGGGGTGGCCCCACAGCGGATCATCAGGCGGCAAGGGCTCCACCGCGAAAACATCCAGCGTGGCCGCATAAAGCTCGCCCGCGTCCAGGCACGTCAAAATATCAGCCGCAACCTGCTGCCGCCCCCGGCCGGCATTGATGATGATGGGCGCGCCGAAAGGCCCATTCCGTGAAAGTTTGCGGATATTCGCCCGGTTGATGATGCCATCCGTCTCCGCCGTTGCGGGCAGCAGCGAAACCAGGATATCCGTACGCGCCAGGAATGCGTCAAACTCGGAAGCCCCGGCATAACAGTCAACACCCGGAATTTCCTTCTTGCTGCGGCTCCAGCCCGCCACACGAAAGCCAAGACTGCGCAGTTTTTGGGCCGAATCCTGGCCCATGACGCCAAGTCCCATGATGCCAACGGAAAGTGCGGAGGCCGAATGGGTGGGGAAGCTATCCCACACCTTGAGCTTTTGGTTGGCATCAACGCGCCGCTGCTGCCGGTGGTGCAGGAGAACATGCAGCACGATGTATTCAGTCATGCGTGACGTAAGATCGTCAACATTGACGCGGACAAGGGGAATACTCACAGGCAGCGTCGGATCTTTCAGGATGGCATCAACACCAGCACCAAGTGAAAAGATGACTTTGAGATTGGGCAGGTTGCGCAACACGTCAGGCGGCGGCAGCCACGCCGCGGCGTAAGTGATGTCTTTCACGTCACCCAAAGAGTCAGGCCACATCCGGACATCAAGTCCGGGCGCTACCTTCATCATGGCTGCTTTCCACACGTCAGTGGGCCAGGTTGGGGTGATGAAAGCGAAGGCCAAGACTACTGCCTCACGATGTTTTCAGGCGCCGTCTTGAGGTTGAGCGCGGCGGCGATCAGTGCCTTGGTATAATCCGTTTGCGGGTTGTCAAAGATCTGCGCCGTGGCGCCCCGCTCAACGGCTACCCCATTGCGCATGACAATCACCTCATTGGCAAGCGCCCGAACCACCTTGAGATCATGGCTGATAAAGAGATAGGTGAGATTGTGCTTTGCCTGAAGCCCCCGCAACAAATCGACAATCTGTGCCTGAACCGACATGTCAAGCGCCGACGTGGGTTCATCCAGCATGATGAATTTTGGATTGAGGGCAAGAGCGCGCGCAACAGCGATGCGCTGCCGCTGTCCGCCAGAAAATTCATGGGGATAGCGATCCATTGTGCCGGGATCAAGCCCCACCTCGGTAAGCGCCTGCGCCACATGTTCGCGCCGCGCCGCGGCACTGCGAAGATCGCCCTGCACAAGCAAACCTTCTTCAACAATCTGCAGGATTGAAAGACGTGGCGACAAGGAGCCAAACGGATCCTGAAAAACGATCTGCATGTCCTTGCGCAGAGGCCGCATCGCTTTGGAATTGAGCCCGTCAATACGGTTGCCTTGGAAAAGAATTTCGCCTTGGGAAGAAATCAGGCGGAGTATTGCAAGCCCCAGCGTGGTTTTTCCAGAACCGGATTCCCCAACAATGCCAAGGGTTTGGCCTTCCCTCACCAACGTGTCGAGCCCGTCCACTGCCTTGATGTGTCCAATCGTCTTGCGGAAAAATCCCCGTCTGATGGGAAACCAAACTTTGAGTTGGCGGGTCTCGCATACGATGGCCGCACGCGTATCAGTCTTTGGTGGCGTCCCCTTGGGTTCTGCCGCCAGCAGCATTTTCGTGTAGGCATGCTGGGGATTGGCAAATACTTTTTTGGCGTCACCCGTCTCAACCACTTTGCCCTTTTGCATCACGCAAACAGTGTCAGCCATGTGCCGCACGATGCCAAGATCATGGGTAATCAAGAGAAGAGCCATGCCAAACTCGGCTTGCAGTTCTTTGAGCAGTTTGAGGATCTGCGCCTGCACCGTAACATCAAGGGCGGTGGTTGGCTCATCGGCAATCAGCAGGTCCGGATTGTTGGCAAGCGCCATGGCGATCATAACGCGCTGTCGCTGGCCGCCCGAAAGCTGGTGCGGGTAATCCTGCAGCCGCGTTTCGGGATCGCGAATCCCGACTTTCGTCAGCAGGCTGATGATGCGCTCGCGCGCCGCTTCGCCATTTAGATTCTGGTGCAACTCCAGAATTTCGCCAATCTGCCGCTCAACCGAGTGGAGCGGGTTAAGCGACGTCATCGGCTCCTGAAAGATCATCGTAATGTCATTGCCGCGCACACGCCGGAGATCGCGGTCATCCGCATCCAGCAGTTCCTCGCCCTTGAACAGGACAGAGCCAGAGGGGTGGGACGCCGCGGGGTAAGGCAGGAGTTTCAGGATCGAAAGCGCCGACACGGACTTGCCGGAACCGGATTCACCCACCAGCGCCAGTGTCTCGCCCTTCTTGATGGAAAAGGAAACCTTGTCCACGGCAAGCAACGCCTTGCCATCCTGGCGGAAAGCAACGGAAAGATCTCTGACCTCAAGCAGAGCTTCGCTCATGCAAAAGTCTTTCGCGGATCAAGCGCATCGCGCACCGCTTCGCCAATAAACACAAGAAGTGTGAGCATAATGGATACGACGAAGAAGCCCGTGAACCCAAGCCACGGCGCCTGAAGGTTGGATTTTCCCTGCGCCAACAACTCGCCAAGCGAAGGAGAGCCGGGCGGCAGTCCAAAGCCAAGAAAATCCAATGCCGTAAGCGTTGTCACGGAACCTGAGAGAATGAAGGGCATGAAGGTGACCGTGGATACCAAGGCATTTGGCAAGAGATGCTTGAACATGATTTTTGAATTGCTGAGGCCGAGCGCCCGTGCGGCACGAACATATTCAAAATTCCGCGCCCGCAGGAATTCCGCGCGCACCACACCGACAAGTCCTGTCCATGAAAACAGGACGAGAATGAAAAGTAGCAGCCAGAAAGTTGGCGTGATGAATGCCGCGAGGATAATCAGCAGGTAAAGCGTTGGCATGGAGGCCCAGATGTCAATGAAGCGCTGGAAGAGAAGATCAGTCCAGCCACCGAAATATCCCTGCACGGCACCTGCCGCCACGCCGATGATTGAAGAGAAAAATGTGAGTATGAGGCCGAAGGCTACGGAAATCCGGAAGCCATAAATCAGCCGCGCAACAACATCGCGCCCCTGATCATCGGTACCAAGCCAATTCATGTTTCCAATAACGCAATTGGGATCGGTTGCCCCCAACGGAAACTTGGCGCAGGCTTCCTCTCGCGTCAGGCCAGAAACAGGTGCCGAAGGCGCAGGGCGCGGCAGTTCGTTGTTAACAGTGTTGTAGGAATAGCGGATGGGTGGCCAAATCATCCAGCCATTGGCTGCAATTTCCTCCTGGTTTACCGGATCGCGATAATCAGTGCGCGCCAGAAACCCGCCAAATTTTGACTCCGGATATTCGACAAAAGTCGGGAACAGCAGCTCGCCTTTGTAAGATGCAAGAATAGGCCGGTCATTGGCAATCAATGGCGCGAACACGCTTATGAAAAACAGCAGGCCAAAAATCCAGAGCGACCAAAGCCCGCGCCTATTGGCCTTGAAAAGATCCCAGCGCCTTTTGTTTAACCCCTTGAGTGTAAAAAGCCTCATGGAATTCAAACCTCGCGCGCTTCAAAGTCAATGCGCGGATCAATCCACATGTAGGTCAAGTCGCTGATGAGGGCCACGACCAAGCCGACGAGTGTGAAGATATACAGGTTGGCGAATACGATGGGATAATCGCGGTCGAGGGCTGCCTTGTAGGTCAGGTAACCCAGTCCATCGAGGGAGAAAATGGTCTCAATCAGCAATGAACCCGAAAAAAATGCGCCGAGAAACGCGCCGGGAAAACCGGAGATGACCAACAGCATCGCGTTGCGAAACACGTGGCCATAGAGAACCTGTGATTCAGTAAGTCCCTTGGCCCGCGCCGTAACCACATATTGCTTCTTGATTTCATCAAGAAAGGAATTCTTGGTGAGAAGCGTCATCGTTGCAAATCCGCCAATGCCCATGGCAAACAGGGGGAGCGCCATATGCCAGGCGTAATCGGCAATTTTTCCAAACCAGCTCAGGTCGGAAAAATTGTCGGAGGTCAGGCCGCGCAATGGAAACCAGCTATAGTAGCTTCCGCCTGCAAACAAAACGATCAGCAGGATGGCAAGGATGAAACTCGGAATGGCATAGCCAACGATGATGACGGCCGATGTCCACACGTCAAAGGTGGAGCCATCCCGCACGGCCTTGCGGATGCCAAGCGGAATTGAAACAAGATAGGTTATCAGCGTCAGCCAAATCCCCAGCGAAATGGACACCGGCATTTTCTCAACGATCAGGCTGACAACATCACGGTCCCTGAAGTAACTCTGGCCGAAATCAAACGTCAGGTAATTGCTGACCATCATCAGGAACCGCTCATGCACGGGCTTGTCAAATCCGAACTGCACTTCAAGTGACTTGATGAACTCCGGGTCCAAACCTTGCGCACCTTTGTATTTTATGGCGGTTTCGCTTCCGGCTTGCTGTTGTTGATTGCCGCCCGCCTCATTGCCGGAATTGCCGCTGATGCGCGCGGTGGCATCCGTGTCGGTGCCCTGCATCCTGGCGATAACCTGTTCAATGGGGCCGCCCGGCACGAATTGAATAACGGCAAAAGTCATCAGCATGATGCCAAGCAGGGTTGGGATCATCAGCAATATGCGTTTCAGGATGTAGGCGCCCATGATGTGAATCAGTTTCCTTTGGCCGGGTCATACCACCAGGTATCGACAATGCCACGGTCATATTTGGGCTTTATCGCAGGTTGGCCGAAACGGTCCCAATGGGCGATCCAATGGCTGCCCTTGTGCCAGTTGGGTACCCAGAAATGTTCGGCGCGGAGAACACGGTCAAGGGCGCGGCCGGCGACATCAAGCTGCTTGCGGCTGTCGGCGGAAACGACCTGTTCGATCAGCGCGTCGATGGCGGGGCTTGCGACACCGGAGACGTTGAAGCTTCCCGGCGCATTGGCGGAAGCAGTTCCAAAGAAAACCCGGAGACCGGTGCCCGGCGTCACGCCAGAGGCAAAGCGGCTGGAGAGGATGTCATAGTTAAAGGTCTCGCGACGCGATTGGTATTGCGCATCATCGATGATGCGGATGCTGGCGTCGACGCCGAGGAGCTTCAGGTTTTTGACAAAGGGCGCAAGAATGCGTTCGAACGTCGGGCTTTCGATGAGGAATTCGGCGGAAAGCGTCTCTCCCCTGGCGTTTTTGCGCAAGCCATTGTCATTGGCCCAGCCCGCCTGATTGAGAAGTTCGGAAGCCTGGCGCAAGAGCTTGCGGTCTTGGCCTGAACCGTCGCTGATGGGGGGAAGTTCGGGCGCTGAAAAAACTTCCTGTCGCAGCGTGCCGCGCATCGGCTCGAGAATGGCGAGTTCATCGTCGGGCGGCGGACCATCGGCTTTCAGTGGCGAGGATTCAAAGAAGCTCGCCGTGCGTTCATAAAGCCCGTAGAACAGGTTCCGATTGGTCCATTCGAAATCAAACGCCAGGTTGAAGGCGCGGCGCACCCGGATGTCCTGGAATTTTTCACGCCGCAGATTGAAGAAATAACCCTGCGCACCCGAGGGCGTTTCATCAGGCAGCACGGTTTGCTTGACGCGGCCTTCCTTCAGTGCCGGAAAATCATAAGCCGTGGCCCAATCGCGCGAGGTGTATTCTTCGCGAAGATCGATGACGCCGGACTTGAGCGCTTCAAGACCCGCCGTGCGCTCACGGAAATAATCAAAGCGCACTTCGTCGAAATTGAAGCGGCCGCGATTGACGGGGAGATCCTTGGCCCAATAGCCGGTGCGTCTTTCGTAAGCCACATATTCACCGGCGCGGAAACTCTTGATTTTGTAGGGCCCGGAGCCAAGCGGCGCATCAAGGCTGGTCTTGGCGAAATCATTCTTGACATAGTACGCCTTGGAGAAAATCGGCAATGCCGCGACGCTAAGCGGCAGATCGCGGATGCCTGCGCTCTTGAAGCGGTAGCGCACGGTATGGGGTGCCGATGCCTCGCAAGCCTCGACATCCCTTATCGTGAGCCTGATGTTCTCGTGGCCGAGTGTTGAAAGCAGGCGGAAGCTGTCGCAGACATCCTCGGAGGTGAGCACTGTGCCATCAGCGAATTTCGCTTCCGGCCGCAGCTCAAAGACGATGCTCTTGCGGTCTGCTGCGAGATCGGCGGTCTTGGCCACCAGGCCATAAACGGCATCCGGCTCGTCCATGGCGCGGTCCATGAGCGTGTCGAACATGAGCGCTGTTCCCTGGGCGGGATCACCCTTGAGGATGTAGCCGTTGAAGCTGTCGAAAGTGTCGTTGGGCACAGGCCCGATCAGCGCCATGCGGCCGCCCTTGGGGGCATCGGGGTTCGCATAGTCGAAATGGGTGAAGGTGGCGGGGTACTTGAGATCGCCAAAAACGGAGAATCCATGCCTCGGCTCGGCCTGACTGGAAGTTACAAGAAACTGTGCGGCGCACAATAGGGCGATGCCCGGCAATGTGGGCACCATCAGGAGTATGCGCTTGAGCGGATGGGCTCCCATGGGGGCTTAACCAGCTTTCACTTTGGCGGCTTTGGCTTCATCCCACCACCAGATGGCCGGGAAGCCAATGGCGTAATCTGGCAGCTTCTCCGGTTTGCCATAACGGTCCCACCGCGCAATGCGCTCGTAAGGGATGTACCACATGGGAACCAGATAATGGTTCCAGATCACTGCCCGGTCCAGGGCCTTGCACGCCGTGGTAAGGCCAGAGCGATCCTTGGCAAAAATGACGGCATCGATCAGCTTGTCGATGGCGGGGTTCTTGATGCCAATGGCATTGCGGCTGCCATTCTTGTTGGCGGATTCCGATCCCCAGAAATCCCGCTGCTCATTGCCGGGTGAAAGTGACTGGCCCCAGTTGCCCACCATGATGTCATAGTCAAAGGTCTCGACCTGGCGCTGGTACTGCGCACCATCAACGGTTTTTATGCGCACTGTGACACCCAGCAGCTCAAGCTGTTGCTGGTAGGGAAGCGTGATGCGTTCAAACAGCGGCGAGTCGAGCAGGAACTCAACTTCCAGCCGTTCCCCATTGGCATTTTTCAATACGGATTTATTGCCGTCCTGTGTAACATTCCATCCCGCTTCTGCGAGAAGCTTGGAAGCCGCGCGCAGGTTCTTGCGCCTTTCAGTGGCGTTGCCATTAACTGGATTGGTGTACTCAGTTGTGAAAACTTCCGGTGGCAATTCCGCCTTGAGCGGCTCAAGCAACACCAGTTCTTCCGGTGATGGCAGGCCCTTCGCCTCCATTTCGGAATTGTTGAACAGGCTGCGCGAACGCACATACTGGCCATAAAACAAATTTGCGTTGGCCCATTCAAAATCAAACGCGAAATTGAATGCCTTTCGAACGCGCACGTCCTGGAATTTGGCGCGCCGTGTGTTGAAGGCGTAACTCTGCATGCCCTCCACCTGTTTCAGCGTAATTTCTTCCTTGATGCAGCGTCCGTCCTTGATTGCGGGAAAATCATAGCCCGTCGCCCAGTATTTGGAGCTCGAACTCGGCGCGGTAGTCGAACTGATCGCCTTTGAATGCTTCGAACTGAACATTCGCATCGCGGAAGAAGATATATTCAATTTCGTCGATATTGTTCTGCCCGACATTCACCGGCAAATCCTTGCCCCAATAATCTTCAACCCGCTTCAATCGGATTGAGGCACCGGATTTCACGTCAACGACTTTGTAAGGCCCCGAACCGAGCGGAACTTCCATGGTGGATTCCTTGATGTCGCGCTGCTTGCCATTGGCATCCTTGCCCGTCCACCAATGCATGGGAAGGACCGGGAGCTGGCCGGTAATCAAAGGCAATTCGCGGTTGCCCTTTTGAGAGAACGTAAAGGTGACTTCTCGATCGCCGGTTTTTTCCGCCTTCGCTACATTTTTGTAATAGCCATTATAGGCGGGATGGATTTCCTTGAGCGTCATCATGCTCCAGATAACATCTTCCGGTGTAATCGGCTTGCCGTCATGGAAGCGTGCCTGTGGCCGCAAGCGGTAAACCACCGAAGACCAGTCATCGGGATACCAGACACTTTCGGCGATCAGCCCGTATTCTGTTGAGGGCTCGTCAAGCGACGAGGCCAACAGCGTTTCATTGCCGGCAATACCTACGGAATCGCCCTTGAAAGTATAGGGGTTCAGGCTGTCAAAAGATCCCACCGCCGAAAGCCGGACTTTGCCGCCTTTGGGCGCTGCCGGATTCACATAATCAAAATTCTTGAAATCTGGCCCGTATTTGATGTCATCAAAAAGTGTCAGCGCATGGCGGAATTGGCGGTCCTGGGCGAAGGCGATGGAAATGCCGGAGGTATTCGCAAACGGCGCCACGCCTGCCAGTTTGAGCATGGTTCTGCGGCTTAGGCTCATGGGGCTGGGTCTCCAATTTGATTCGTTATAGTAGATACGCATGGCTCGGCCCAAAAGAAAACACCGGCAAAGCCTTGCCGGTGTTAATTCTTTGCAATGATTGAGTTCTTTATGGGGCCGGAAACGGCTTTGGCGCATCGGAGAGCGAAGCTAGGTAGGCAATCAGGTCCGCCCGCGAGGCATCCTTCTTGACACCGGCATAGGCCATCTTGGTCCCCTTCATGACACCCTTGGGATCCTTCAGGAACGCGTTCAGGTGGTCATAGCTCCATGTTTCACCCGTATGGGTCTTGAAGCCTTCTGAATAGGAAAATCCCTCATGGGCAGCCACGGCGCGGTCAACCACATCCCACAGGTTAGGGCCGGTCTTGTTAGGCCCGCCCTTGGAGAAGTCATGGCAGGCAGCGCAGGCTTTGGCGACCGTCGCACCCTTGGCCGCATCAGCCGAAGCCAGCAGCGTCCCCAAGGAAACTGCAGCAGTTGCCTCGCCGCCCTCCGGGGCGGCTTCAGTTGCTGCCGCAACCTCAATCAAAAAGCCGGGTTTTTCAGGCGTTTCGCTGTGATAAATAATGCCGGAAAGCTCTTTAAGGCCAAATACAACCAAGGCTGTTGCCAAAACAGCGCCTGCGATTTTGTTAAATTCAAAACTATCCATAGGGCTAGCCGGTCCTTTGACGGTTGGTTAAGTCGGGCGGAAACTAATTGTTTCTCGTGAGCCCTGCAATACGTATAAGGTCGCCTGAACAATTTGCCGCGCCCAGAATCAAAACCATGATTGAATTCGAAAAAACCATCGTTGTGATACCCGCCCGCATGGCTTCTGTGCGGTTGCCCGGAAAGCCCATGGCGGATATTCACGGCTTGCCCATGATTGTGCAGGTCTGGAAGCGGGCCGTTGAGGCCAATATTGGCAAGGTTCTGGTGGCGGCTGCCGAAAGTGTGATTGTCGAAGTCATCAGGCAGCACGGTGGCGATGCCATTGCTACAGAAGCGTCATTGCCCTCCGGTTCTGACCGCATTGCCGCCGCCTTGAAACTCCGCGATAGCAAGGGGAAGTTCGAGTATGTTGTTAATCTGCAAGGGGATTTGCCAACCATTGATCCCCTCGCGGTGCAGCGCTGCTTGGCGGGCCTCACCAATGAATCGGTCGATATTGCCACCATCGCCGCGCGCATAGAGCGCGATGAAGACGTCAAAAATCCAAATATTGTCAAGGCTATTGCGCCGCTAAGCGATGACCGTGAAGTGGCTTATGCGCGCGACTTCGTGCGCGAGGTTGGCCCCGACCATGAGGCCCCGTTCTGGCACCACATCGGCGTTTATGCCTATCGGCGCGCAGCCTTGGACCGTTTCGTCGCCCTGCCGGTCAGCACCCGCGAGGCCCGCCGCAAGCTGGAGCAAATGCGGGCACTTGATAATGATATGCGGATCGCCGTGGTCCGGGTGGAATCAGTGCCGCTGGGTGTCGATACGCCCGCAGACCTTGAAGCGGCTCGCGTAATTCTGAGGAAAAAATAATGAAAGCGAAAATCGCCTACCAGGGCGAACCCGGTGCCAATTCCCATATTGCCTGCATTGAAGCCTTTCCGGACTTTGAACCGCTGTCCTGCCGCACCTTCGAGGACGCGTTCCAGGCGGTGAAAGACGGCGAAGCCCAACGCGCCATGATTCCCATTGATAACTCTGTGGCGGGCCGCGTGGCGGATATTCATCACCTAATGCCAGCATCAAACCTGCATATCGTGGGCGAATATTTCCTGCGCGTTCATCACCAGCTTCTAGCAATTCCCGGCGTGTCTGTTGACGGGTTGAAATCTGTCCACAGCCACGTCCATGCGCTGGGCCAGTGCCGCAAGCTCATTCGTGAGCTCGGCCTCAAGGCCATTGTGGCCGTCGATACGGCAGGTGCCGCGCGTGAACTTGTCGAAGCCAAGGATAAAACCCGCGGTGTTATCGCAACCAGGCTTGCCGCAAAAATTTATGGCCTCGATATCTTGCGCGAAAATATTGAAGATGAAAGCCATAACACAACACGCTTTATCGTGTTGTCTGCCACTCCCGAAGAAGCCGAGCAGGGCGATGAACCAATTGTAACCAGTTTCATTTTCCGCGTACGCAATGTTCCCGCCGCCCTCTACAAGGCCATGGGCGGCTTTGCCACTAATGGCGTGAACATGACGAAGCTCGAATCCTATCAGGTTGAGGGCCAGTTCTCGGCCACGCAGTTCTATGCCGATATTGAAGGCCATCCCGGCCAGCGCAATGTGCGGCTGGCCTTGGAAGAGCTTGCGTTTTTCACGTCATATGTGCGTGTGCTGGGCGTTTACAAGGCAAGTGCCACCCGTGCCGAGATTGCCCAAAAGATGAATGGCGGCTAGCGCCCGTTCGAATTTGCGCGAATGAGATGATGGGCAATGGCTATCGGCAACGGCGCGGTGAGCCCTTGGGCATGCGTACCGTCAAGCATGGCTTGAACCTCATCGTCATCGAACCATCGTGCCGTTTCCAGCTCATTGGTATCAATATTTATCTCCTCTGAAAGGGCTTCACCGGTAAGCCCTATCATCAGGCTTGAAGGAAAGGGCCACGGCTGGTTTGAGTGAAACCTGATGTCGCCGACACGGATTCCCGCTTCTTCGAAAACTTCGCGCCGTGCCGCATCTTCAATTGTTTCGCCAGGCTCCATGAAGCCTGCGAGAGTTGAATACATGCCTGTAGGCCACGCGCTTTGCCGTCCCAGCAAAACGCGGCTGCCCCGCCGAACCGCAATGATGATAACCGGATCGGTGCGCGGGAAATGGTCAGTCAGGCAACGCGCGCAGTGGCGGCGGTAGCCTGCGTCTTTCATGTCTGTCGGATGGCCGCAATTGGCGCAAAATCCGTGGCGCTCATGCCAATGAAGGAGGGAACGCGCCTGCGCGAGCATGCCGAGTTGCGCCGGCGGCAATTGACCAGCAACCGCCAAACTTCGGAGATCGACAAGCTTTTCACTTTCGCCAGTGCGGCCGGCAAACCAGCCGACGCCACCTTCATCAATGCCAAGCAGAATATTTTCGTGGGAAACCGAAGCTGCAAATGTCTGAAGCTCCCCTTCATCGACAATCGTTTTGTCGCCCAGCAATTGGAGATGCCGTGTTGACGGCGATTCAAACAACTTGTTGACCCACTCCTGATCGGATCGGTGATTTGCACAGCGGTCAAGCTGGTTTCCGGTGAAAGCAAGCAAGGGGAATTGGGTCACAATTTGTCCAGTGGCAGGAGGAGGTTAGGAGGCAATTACAAGAAAAAAACAAATACTTAACTGAATATTTACCAAAAACGTTAACTTCTAGGGAAGAGACAGTTTTGGCTGCCTGAGATTCTCCAGCGGGATGAGGGAAAATCGCAGGCCCGATTAGTAAATGGGACAACAAATGAAACCGGGAATTCCGTGGAGTGTAAAGGGCATTGAGCCAGAAACCCGCGAAGCTGCAAAAGATGCGGCGCGCAGGTCTGGCATGACCCTTGGTGAATGGCTCAACAGCAAAATTCTCGACTCGGCGGAAAATGCCGAAGCGGAAGAGCCTTCCGTGTCGCGGCACCTGCGCCCCGCCGAGCGGCGTGACGAGACGTCCATTCGCCTGGAGGATATTGCAGAGCAATTGTCACGCATTGCGCGGCGGGATCACGATACGGCACCCGCACGCGCCACCTATTCGGCCCACGCGAGGTCGGAAGAAAGCGAAGCGTTTAGCAAGATATTAAATCGCGTTGAAAGCAACGAACGCCAAACCGTTGAAGCTTTCACTGCCGTCAATGAACGATTGGCCGTTCTCGGTCGCCAGTTTGCGCAAGCCACGAAAGCCGTCACAGCCGCAAGGCCTGAAGAGCCTGCCGCATTCAAATCACTTGAAACGGCTGTTCGCAACATTGTTGAACATATTGAAGTCAGCGAAAAGCGCACCCGGGATTCACTGAAGTCGATGCAGGACCGCATGGCTGAAATGGCGCAGCGCGCCATGTCGGCCAATAGCGAACAGGTCATTCAATCTGCTCCGGCGTTCAATAGGCTTGAATCACGCTTGAGCGAACTGGCGGGGCGCGTTGAGAAAACCGAGGTAAAATCCGACTTTGCGCTGCCTGAAATTCTGCGCAAGGAATTGTCCCAACTCACCGACAGAATTGAAACGGTGCGTGAATTGGCTGAACAGCTTGCGTCAAAAGCCCAAACTGCGGCCGTGCAAACGTCGCAGGCTGAGTTGCGTGAAATCGAAAAACGCATACTCAGTCTGTTGAAGGAAGCCCAGACAGCCTTTGCCGGAAATGGCGGCAGCAACGCCGAGATGCAAAGGTTGCGGACGGAGATTGGCTCCATCAACCAGCGCATCGACAGTGCCCGAGCCGACACGGCTTCCGAACGCGATGTACATGCGCTTCGCATTGCGGTTGAACAGCTCTCAACGCGGGTTGCCCAAGGCTCGGACATGCGGCCCCTCGCCGATATGGATAGGCGCTTGGTCGATATCACCCAGCGCCTTGAACAAAGCCAGAATAGCTCGCGCAACAATCCGCAACTGGGTGAACTTGAGCGTCGCATGGTTGAGCTCGACCATCGCCTCAACGATGCGATCAGGTTGCAGGGTGATGGCCATGCGCAAAACGCGTTGGAACAGAAAATTTCTGAGGTTGCCGACCGCGTTGGCCGTACCGAGAACCAGTTGGGCCATTTGGAAACCATCGAGCGGGCCATCAACCAGCTATATGAAAGCATTGAGCAAAGCCGCAATTGGGCAAAGGATGTAGCGGAGGACGCTGCCAACCGCATGGCTGATCGCCTTATGAGCGCAGCGCCTGCAACCGCAGTTCCGATTGCTGCTTCGCCTGAATTGCTGGCCCTTGAAGATGGCCTCCGTGCGGTACGTGAAAGTGCCATCGGCGCTGACAAGCGCAATCAGGAAACGCTTGAGGCTGTTCACGAAACACTAGAGCAGATTGTAACAAAGCTTGCCGAGCTTGAGATGTCAGCTGTTGGCCAACAGGTGGCTGCCGCTGTTGCCAATCAGGCCAATCCGATGGTGGCGCCCGCTGCCGAGCCTCCGGACTTTTGGCAGGCGGCACCTTCCATTTCCCAACATCCAGGATCAGCTTATGCGCCCCGTCAGGCTGAAGTCCAACCGGAGCCGGATAATCCATTCGTTTCCGCAGCACCAGAAGCGCAGCCAAATCCGATGGAGGATTGGCTCACAAATTCCAAGATGGATGCAAGCCCGGACTTTAGTGGGCAGGGATTTGGCGGTGATGACGCACCAGCCGATGATTTCATCGCTGCGGCCCGTCGCGCAGCGCAAGCGGCTTCTCAAAAAGGTATCCTGGGCAGTTTAACGCCCGGTGCAACTAAATCCGGCAAGTCCGGCCTCAAGGGCCTGGCTGCCAAATTTTCATTCCGCAAGGCCGAGTCAAAACCTGCAACGGTTGGCCCGGGCGGTGAAAAACTGCCGCCGGAAATTCAACCCGCAGCGAACCCCAACACCAACATGCGCCGGACATTGCTGTTGGCTGGCCTTGTTATTCTGGCGGCTGTTTCCGCGTTTACGGTCAAAATGATGGACTCGCCCAAACCGAGATCCGCAATGGCGCCCGCATCAGTCGAACGCAGCATTGCGCCGGTAGCGAACCCCGCTAAAGAGATTGCGCTTGCACCAGAAAATTCTGTAACTTCAACAGTCGACCCGTTGCTGTCCAACCAGGGCAATGTTTTTGAAGCCGATGGAATTCTGACAGGTTCCTTGCCCGTCAAAAAACCCGATGCCACGCTGAATTCAATTGTCGCCGAACCAAGCCTTGCCGCCAACGACAGCGAGATGCCTGATCCTGAATTGGGAACAGAAGCCTTGCGCATCGCAGCCAGGAATGGTGACACCGCAGCACAGTTCATTGTGGCCACCCGCTATTTTGATGGCGAAGGTGTTGCGCAGGATGTAACCAAAGCGGCCTACTGGTATCAAAAGGCCGCCTCCCTTGGTTCAGCTCCAGCACAATACCGGCTGGCGACGTTGTTTGAACGGGGCCGTGGTGTTCCCGGTGATGCGGCAACAGCGCTCGTTTGGTATCAACGTGCAGCAGAACAGGGCAACCTGAAAGCCATGCACAACGCAGCCGTGATTGCTGCCGGAGCCGAGGCTGGCAAACCGAATTATGACATTGCTTTCAAATGGTTTCTGGCTGCTGGCCAAAATGGCCTGAAAGACAGTCAATTCAATTTGGCCGTATTGTATGAGCGCGGCCTGGGCACCAAGGCTGACAGCAGCGAAGCGCTGTTTTGGTACATGATTGCAGCTGGCCAGAATGATGCCGATGCACAAAAGCGCGTGGATGTCTTGTCGAAAAGCCTGACACCTGCAAGTCTTGCTTCGATAAGTGCAAAAGTGAAAAGCTGGGTACCTTCGCAGACACCGGCAAGTGCAAATGTTGTAACCATCAAGGATCCGGCCTGGCAGTCCAACAGTTCCTTGTCACAAATTGAAAGCCCGTCGCCGGTCAGCGAAATACTGTCTTTGACACAGAATTCAGTTGGCCTCACCCAGGAGCTTCTCACCAAACTCGGTTTCAACATTGGCGAGTCCGATGGCAAGGTGGGTACACGTACTACCAACGCCATTCGCTTGTTCCAGCTTCAATCTGGCCTTAAAGTCACCGGTGAAGTTACCGAGCAATTGATCAGCCAGCTGCAGGCAAAATTGGGTTAGAATTTGGCCCGCTTGAAATAACCTTGCAAGTGCGCGAGGTTGCCAGCCATGCTTGATGATTCAGAAACACAGACAATTCCGCCAACAGCGCTGATCTTAGGGGGCCTGGGATTGCTTCCCTTTGTTGTTTTAGCTCTCAGCCAGTGGTTTGCCTGGCCTTTCATTCCTTCGCAGCGTGGGTTGGCATCGGGCATGATTTATGGTGCCGTAATTCTTTCTTTTCTTGGCGGCATCCGCTGGGGTGTTGCACTAAGGCCAAGTCCGCGGCAGTCATTCGAACTTTCCGCAAGTATCATATCGTCTCTCATGGGCTGGGTAGCTCTGCTGCTGTCGCCCGTTGTCGGGTTGAGCCTGCTTATCTCAGGGTTTCTTTTACAGGCCCTGTGGGACATCCTGAGCGTCGAGCGGGGCTATCTGCCCAACTGGTACGGCAAGCTGCGCGTGTTGCTTACCTGTGGCGCCGTGCTGGCGTTATTTTCGATGTTGGCGCGGATCATTGTCAACTGACGCGGGCTGCCGGAAATTTATAAACCGCCTTGTCGCCCAGCATCCAGACATGATATTTTTTCTCACCGAAAACTTTCTTGAAAGGCGGCGCTGAAATACTCAGGGCGCCGGTGAAGCTTCCAAACGCGGGCATGATAACCCGTTGTGTGTTGCCAATGAAACATCTGCAGCGGATAAGCCTGCCGCGCTGATTGACACCTGCACCTGGATGCAGATGGCCAGCAATTTCAAATTCGTGCTTTTCCAATGCAGATGGCTCATGCCTGAGCGCGATGCTGCCCAGCATTATTTCCGCAACAATGCCGCCGCCTATATCTGTGGGTGGATGGGGATCATGATTGCCGGTGATCCAAATGGTTTCAAACCGTTGCGCAATGCCGCTTAACAGCAGCAAGTCATCCGCATCAATCCGCTCCCGTGCCCCGTCATCATGAAAACTGTCGCCAAGGAAAATCAATTTTTGAGGGTGTGTTTGATCAATGACGGCTTTCAGCTGCGCAAGTGACGTGCGCGTATCATAGGGTGGCAGATGCACGCCACGCCGGGCCATGTTGGAAGCCTTTTCCAAATGCAGGTCGGCAACAAGCAGTGTCCTGAAATCGGGGACATAAAGCGCGCCTGAAAGATCAGGTATGAAGTCCAGCCCATCAAGGCTTATGCGGTGCTCCTTAGACAAGCCGCATGGCCTCGTCGCTAAGGGTTTCTGCAGCTTCGGCGAGAAGGGCATCATGGGCTTCGCCGTAAATTGATTCGCGCCCGATCTCAAGCAGCACGGGCACGGCGAGCGGCGAAACGGTGCCCAACGCTCGGTGGATGATCTGCCCCTTGATGCGTTTCAAAAGCCGCCCCAGCCTGTGAATGTCAATCAATCCATCGGCGGCATCATCCCACGCGGCCCGCAGCAGGATGTGGTCCGGCTGGTGCGAGCGCAGCACATCATAGATGAGATCGGAATTCACTGTCACCTGCCGCCCAGTTTTTTCCTTGCCCGGCCAACGCCGCTCTATCAACCCCGCAATGATCGCCGCATTGCGGAACGTGCGTTTCATAAGATTTGACTCGGCCAGCCAGGCATCGAGGTCGTCGCCCAACATATCCTCATCAAAAAGCGTTTGCAGGGAAAGTTTGCCAGACGAAATCATCAGCGAAAGATCATGCACGGTCCAAATCACCAGCGCATACTCGGAGGCAGAAAATCCCAGGGGTTGCGCCCCCCAGCGCTCCAGCCGCCGGGTGAGCAGCATGCCAAGGGTTTGCAACGAGAGCCTGCCCTCGAACGGATAACAAACAAGATAGTGCCGCTCTGCCCGTGGAAAGGTTTCAACCAGCATCTGGTGGGCTTGCGGCACCACGGATTTCCAGCGCTGGGCCGAAAGCCAATCCTGAACCTGCTGCGGCAGCCCGCGCCATTTTTCAGGCGTGCTCAAAATTTCGCGCACCCGCTCTGCCAGATAAGTGGAAAGCGGAAACTTGCCCCCCTGGTATGAGGGAATCATGGGCTCCCGGCCAAAGGCGCGGCTGGCCAGCGCGCCAAATTCATCAAGCCCCTCAAACCGCAACACTTCGCCGGCAAAAAGAAATGTGTCGCCAATTGAAAGCTGGCTGAGGAACCATTCCTCAAGCTCGCCCAAACTGCGCCCGCCCGTTACCACGCGTTTGCCCGACCGCCGCTTCACGCTGGCGATGCGCAGCTTCAGCATATCCGCTTCAACGATTGTGCCCATGTTCAACCGGTATTGTTGCGCGATGAGCGGGTGCGTCAGCCGCCACAAGCCATCGGGCCGTTGCTTCAGTTTGGCATATTTCTCGTAGGCCCTCAGCGCGTAACCGCCAGTCGCTACATAATCCACCACCCCATCAAAATCGGCCCGTGTCAGATTGCGGTAGGTCCAGGCGCTGGTCACTTCCTTGAACAACAGCTCCGCATCAAATGGCCCCGCACAGGCGCGGCCCAATACATGCTGGGCCAAGACATCCAGTTTCAGGACTGCCGGATATTCGGTGTCCTGTGCGTTCTCCTTGGCGGCTTGCAAGGCAGCCTCGCATTCCAGCACTTCAAACCGGTTGGAAGGAACCAGCAAGGCTTCGCTTGGCGCATCGAGCCGGTGGTTTGAGCGTCCAATGCGTTGAAGAAGCCGGCTGGAACCCTTGGGCGCGCCCATGTGGATGACAAGATCCACATCACCCCAGTCAATGCCGAGATCAAGCGTGGACGTGCAGACAACCGCGCGCAGCTTGCCGCCGGCCATGGCGCTTTCAACCTTGCGCCGCTGTCCCACATCCAGCGAACCATGATGAAGCGCGATGGGAAGATGGTCCTCATTGGCTTCCCACAGGGCTTGAAAGGTCATTTCGGCCTGGCTTCGGGTGTTCACAAAAATCAGCGTCATCTTCGCCTGCT
Source organism: uncultured Alphaproteobacteria bacterium (assembly GCA_963763635.1). GTDB lineage: Bacteria > Pseudomonadota > Alphaproteobacteria > Rhizobiales > Aestuariivirgaceae > Aestuariivirga. Next base: position 163,293 of record CAVXPO010000021.1, on the reverse strand, counting down.
GAATAGCCTGGTAAACATCAGGAATGGCGTAGCGCGCCGAATGGCCGGACCACGGCACACGGTCAGCCGATTTCAGGATATGGATGCGGGGCTGCGCTCCCGGTTGCCCCAAAACGAGCGGAACCGGTGGTTGCCCGACAGGAGCCAGCCAGCTCTGCAGCGCTTGGGGGTCAGCAACCGTTGCCGAAAGCCCAATCAATCGTGCCTGCGGGGAAAAATTCCGCACTGCGGCAATGGCGAGTGAAAGCAGCACGCCACGCTTGGAAGTTACAAGGGAGTGCAACTCATCAAGAATAATGGTTTGCAGGTGGCGCAGCATGTGGGCCGCACCGCCATCTGCGATCAGCAGCGACACCTGTTCAGGCGTTGTAATCAAAATGTCAGGCGGGTTTTCCCGTTGCCGCTTTCGCTTTGAATGGGGTGTGTCGCCAGTCCGCGTTTCAATTGCAATGGGAAGCGCCATCTCGCGCACTGGCGCTTCCAGGTTGCGGGCGATATCCACCGCCAGCGCTTTGAGAGGCGAAATGTAAAGCGTGTGAATGCCTTCGCGCGTGTGGGCCTCGGAAAGCTCGACAAGGCTTGGCAGAAATCCCGCGAGTGTTTTGCCGCCGCCCGTAGGCGAAATCAGCAGGACGCTTTCGCCGCGTGAGGCGTGCTCCAAAACCGCCAGCTGATGCGGCCGCGGCTTCCACCCCCGCGATGCAAACCAGTCCTGAAATTTTGAGGGCAAGAGACTCATCGGCGCTAACTTGACTTGCGAATAACTCTAAAGCAACACGGGTCCATGCAGTCCTCTCCCCAAGCCTTGCCGATCAGCCACCGTTCGGTCCTCGCGGTCGCCATTCCGATCATGTTGTCAAATGTGACCGAGCCTTTGATCGGCGTGGTCAACACAGCCATCATCGGGCAACTGCCGGAAGCCTATTATATAGGAGCAATTTCCATTGGCTCCCTGATATTCTCTTTCCTCTTCTGGGGCTTTGGATTCTTGCGGCTCTCCACCGGCGGCCTCTCAGCCCAAGCGGTCGGTGCGGGCGACAAGGCCGAGCTGACCGCAGTTTTCTGGCGGGCGCTTGCAATTGCAGGCTTCGTCGGAATTGGCCTCGTCATTGCCAGTCCCCTGATCGAGAAAATATCATTCGATTTGATGGGCGGCTCACCCGAAATGCGGACCCAGGGCGAAATCTATTTTCGCTACCGGATCCTGTCGGCACCCTTTGCATTGATAAACTTCTGCATTCTTGGCTGGTTCATTGGCCAGGGCCGCGCCAGCATTGCATTCCTTGTCCAGATATTTCTCAATCTCACCAATATGGGACTGGGCGCGGTGTTTGTGCTGTCCCTCGGCATGAAGGCGGATGGTGTCGGCCTCTCCGCCTTGTTGGCTGAGTTTTCAGCGGCACTGCTCGGCGGCTTGCTGGTGTGGCTGTCGTTGCGGAAAATGCATGCCCACGCCACCTGGAGCCAGGTTTGGGACCGCGAAAAAATCATGCGCACCTTGAGCGCCAATGGCGACATCATGATCCGCACGCTGTGTCTGGTTTTCGCATTCGCGTGGTTTGCCGCGCGCGGTGCAAGGGCGGGCGACATTGTCATCGCCGCCAATTCCGTGCTGCTTCATTTTTTTGAGGTCGCCGCCTATCTGATTGATGGTTTTGCCTATGCCTCCGAAGCCCTTGTCGGGCAGGCTGTCGGGGCAAAAAGCCGCCAGCGATTTGACCAAGCCATCCGGTTGACATTCCTCTGGGCCTTGGTTGTAGGCGCTGTGTGCAGCGCCATTATATGGTTTGCAGGCCCACCCCTGATTGACCTGATGACAGTCAATCCCGATGTAAGGGAAATGGCGCGGCAATATCTTCCCTGGGCCAGCATCACACCACTGCTTGGCACCATATGTTTTCAGTTCGACGGTATCTTCACCGGCGCAATGGCCACCCGCGACATGCGGAACATGATGATCGTTTCACTGGCTATCTATCTCGCGAGTGGATGGTTTCTTGAGAGGCATTTCGGTAATCACGGCCTCTGGCTTGCCCTCTGCATATTCTTCATAAGCCGGGCCGTGACATTTGCCTCCCGCATGCCAAATCTGACCCTCAAGGCCTTTACATAAAACATTTCCCTTCATGTTATTTTTCGGCTATTTCGCATCCCGCCTGATTAATTGGGCAATATTAACCACCAAAGGGGGACCTTATGTTTGAAGAATTCAAGAATTTTGCGTTTAAAGGCAATGCCTTCGATCTCGCCATCGGCGTGATCATGGGTACAGCATTTGGCAAAATCGTATCATCAATGGTTGATGATCTGATCATGCCAATCGTCGGTTTGGCAACGGGCGGCATCGACTTCAACAACAAGTTCGTGCAGCTCGCAGGTCCAGCCGGTGCTTTAAGCCTCGATAAGGCCAAAGAGGCGGGCGCCACGTTCGCCTATGGTAGTTTCATTACCGTTCTCATCCAGTTTCTCATCCTCGCATTTATCCTGTTGCAGTTGGTGAATTTTTCAAATCGCTTGAAGAAGTCTGAGAAGCCAACACCACCACCGGCAGCTTCAACGACGGAAGTTCTGCTCAAGGAAATCCGTGACGCTTTGCGCACCGGCAAGAAGTAATCCCTGACGCATAAGTGATATGAGGCCCGGGTGCTGGACATTCGGGCCTTTTTCTTGCTCTAAACGCTGTCATGAAAACGCAATCGCATCTCTCCTTCGTCACGCCACAGGCAAACAACGAGCCAGACAGTGGCATCGTCAAAGCCGCCATGTATGGCTTCACCAAACCAGGCATCATTCCGCTGTGGTCCGGCGAAGGCAATGTGCCAACACCTGAAGCTTTCTCAAATGCTGCCGCTGAAAGTCTCGCGAGGGGTGAAACTTTCTACACCTGGCAGCGCGGCATTCCAGAACTCCGACAAGCCCTCGCGCGCTACCATACGCGCCACTTCAACCGTGAATTTTCGCCCGAGAATTTCTTCGTAACCGGCGGTGGCATGCAAGCCATTCAAACTGTCATTCAGATGATTGCCGGCGAAAATGATGAAGTGATCATTCCAACGCCTGCATGGCCGAACTATGCAGGGCCGCTGCGTTTGCAAGGCTCGAAGCCTGTGGAAGTGCCGATGGATTTTGGCAACGGCAAATGGTCGCTGGACTTTAACCGGCTTTTCGATGCCATCACGCCCCGCACCAAAGCCCTCTGTTTGAATTCGCCATCAAACCCTTTGGGTTGGACGGCTTCGCGTGAAGACCTGATTGCCATCAAGGACGAATGCCGCAAACGTGGCATCTGGATTTTTGGCGATGAGGTTTATTCGCGCTTCTATTATGGCGCAAAAAACGAAACCCGCGCCCCATCATTTCTCGATGTATGCGATGTTGAAGAACGCTTGCTTCTTGCCAACACCTTTTCAAAGAATTGGGCGATGACGGGTTGGCGCGTGGGCTGGCTGCAAGCGCCAAAGGAATTGGGGCCTGCGATTGAGCGTATCATTCAATATAACACCAGCGGTACTGCCACATTCCTGCAGCGGGGTTGTGTGGCGGCACTGGACAATGGCGAAGCATTTGTTGAAGCCCAGGTTGCCAAAGCCCGGGCCAACCGCGATCTGGTGGTGGCAGCACTCCGCCAGTTTCCACAGATCAGATTTGAGGTTCCAACGGGCGCCTTCTATATGTTCTTTCAGATCGAGGGCATGAAGGATTCCGCCAGTACAGTGCGCAGAATTATTGATGAGGCAAACGTCGGGTTTGCGCCGGGCTCGGCTTTTGGTTCCGACGGAGAAGGCTTCCTCCGCATGTGTTACCTGCGGGATTCTGCCAAGCTGGAGGAGGCAATGGCGCGGTTTGGCCAATGGCTGAAAATTTACCAGCCGGACTAATCTGCTGTCTTTTTAATGCTGCAATGCTCATTATTTTATCGCAACAGGGGCTCAAAGGGTTCCAGGCATTTAATGTTGTGAATTTTAAGTGTTATTTAACAATATCTTAAAATATTATTCACCTCAAACCAATCTGGCATCGCGCTTGCACAGTATCTTGCAATGCACACGTCTGGTTTGGATCCTCCCATTTTCATTTCAGAGTACTCGTGTCGCGGGATGGCGCGTTATTCCTTGGTTTAACGAATCATCATCGTAAAGGGGTGGGCGGCGAAAGGTTGCTGCCGTTCACCCCTCTTTTTTAAGCCCGCGTTCAAGCGGCAACAAGCGCCGAAATTCCGTCAATGATGAATTGCACGGCAAGTGCCGCCAGAATAATTCCCAGCAGCCTTGTAATCACGGCGCGGCCCGTAACGCCCATGGTTTTTGAAATGCGCTCAGCCATGAGAAAGCTCACGTAGCAGGCGAGCATGACGAGTGCCGCCACGGCAAACAGCCCAAGCAGATAATCGGTCTTGCCACCTGCCCTGCCAGCCAGAAGAATCATAGCCGTTATGGCGCCAGGCCCCGCCATCAGCGGAATGGCCAAAGGAAATGCAGCAATGTTTTTGACATGGTCAACACTCACCGCCGTTTCTGCTGTCGCCTGCAGTCTCTGGCTGCGGCGGTCAAACACCATTTCCGCCGCCGCAGAAAGCAGCAATAGGCCGCCCGCGATGCGGAAGGCTGAAAGTGAAATACCCAGCAGCTCAAGCAGCTTTGCACCGCCCAGCCCCGCTGCCACCAAAATGCACAGCGCAATGATGGACCCGCGCAACGCAACTTCGCGCCGCTCCTTCACGGTGAGATTATTGGTGAGGCCCAAAAATAAGGCACTGAGGAAAATGGGATCAGCGACAACAAGCAGCGTCGCAAGGGCCGAGGTGAGATAATCAATCATTGCTGGCAGGCTAACACACTTCTATCCCTTGGCAATTCAATGATGGGCCGCATCAACCATGAATTCCACGTCGATGGTTCCCGCGTGTCGGAACATCAGGCGGGCAGGGTAGGCGCCCATGTCAGCCTCCAGACCATTGGAAATGTTGCTGAGAAACAGGCACCATGCATTGCGGTGCAGATTGAGTGTGGCGCCAGGTCGTATTGGCACGGCGGATGGCGTGCTGATATCGTGGCCTTGACTTGCCACATGAAGCAGCCGCGTGTCGCGCGCAATCGCAATGTCTGCGCCAAGGAAATATTCGGTTTCAGAACCATGATTGATGATCGTCACATGGGCGCAAGTGCAATCGGAATTTGCTTGCGGTACAGTGATGGCCGGATGAAGGATTTCCAGATTGCCAATGAGGTACGAATGCGCCTGCGCCAAGCTCGCGGCAACAAGTATGAGTGCAATAATTACGATGGTTCTCATGGGAACTCCATAGCACAAGAGCGGTGATACCGCTCTTGTGCCAGAACAAAACTACTGCACCGGAACCATCAGATGCTGATACGGCGTTCCGGACCACATGACATAGGGCTTGCTGGTGTCGGGTTTTGCGTCCGTCGGATAGCCAGCCATCATGTCCATGGCATTCATCACCATGACATGTGGACCAGTTTTCACCCAGTTGTTTTCGGCGGTGGGCGCTGCGGCATAGGGGTCGGTATTGCTGGCATCCGTTCCTCCCGCGAGCATGTACATGAAACCTACCTTACCCTTTGGGGGATCTTTTTTGCCGATCCATGCCATGGCCCACTCCATGGCATTGGCATCACCGCACATGGGATCGGGACCGGGCGTCGCCGGGGAATCCGGCATGCACCAGAACCCATTGCTGCCTTCGCGCAGCGTCTTCATCTTGCCATCTTCACCCATTGCATAGATCGCGGCACCCGCCGCAACGGCGGCGGGTGCCGCCGATTCAGCGCTCTTGATCATCTCGGCGTCATCGGCCATCGCCAACTGTGTGGCAGGCAGACACAGTGCATACACGCCGACGGTCAGGATCATAAATTTTTTCATGATAGTTCTCCCTAGATTGTTGTCAGTTACGAAACGGCATCAACTGTCCCAGGCCTGCACGATCGTTTGCTTGATAATGCCGTTGGGACCAAGCTCAGCCATCGTCGAGGCGATGACATGGGTTCCATCGGGGTAGCTGCAGCCTTCGACAAAGGCCAAGTGCTTGCCGTCAACAACGCCGTGGTCGAGGGTGTGTTTAATGTCGCGGCTATAAACATCGTCGAGGAAACTTCCGATGTCTTTGGCACCCTTGATGGTGCGCGGTTTGCTCGGTGGATTGTCGGTGTCGATGATGGTCAGTATGGCATTCGCGGCGTAAAGCGCCTTCAGGCTCTTGGCGTCGCGGGTTTCGACGGCTGTACGGATACCGGCGATGGTGGGTGAATTCTGGTTCATTGATAACTCCCTTGATCTAAATCGTTTTGTTGATTTGGCACGGATGCGGGGTTCACGGGCACCAAGCAAGGTGGGTTTGCAAACCCAAGCAGTAGTTGCTTACCTATTAATAAGTAACTTGTCAACTAGTAGATAGAATAGTATGGGTGATGTGACGATATTGCAATTCGACGACGTACAAAGCGGCAACAATTTCAGAAAGACCCATGGATCAGAAAACCGAAACCGTTCATACCTCGCAGCAGATATTGGATATCGCCCAGCGCCTTGTCCAAACCCGTGGCTTCAATGCATTCAGCTATGCTGACATTGCAAGTGCATTGGGTGTTTCCAAGGCAAGTTTGCATTATCATTTTGCGTCAAAGGCCGAACTTGGTGTGAAGCTCATTGAAAGGTACAAGATAGAGTTTGCCAAATCACTGAAGGAGATTGACACAGCAGGCACCAGTGCCGCTGAAAGGTTGAAGCGCTATGTTGATATTTACACCCAGGTTTTGACCGAAGAGCGCATGTGCCTGTGTGGCATGTTGGCCGCGGAATTTGTAACGCTTTCGAAATCCATGCAATCAGCTTTGGACGATTATTTCGACCTGAACGAGCGCTGGCTCAGGGGTGTGCTTGAAAGTGGCCTGGCCGATAGAAGTCTGAAGTTTGATGGCTCAGCTTCCGATGCATCACAATACATCATTGGATCGCTTGAGGGATCAATGATGATGGCGCGATCACATGGCGGTATGGCGCGTTTTGACGCTGCTGCGCGACATCTCCTCGCCGATTTCAGAATTTAGAGTGAGCGCTTGATGAGCTGAATAATGTTCTCAAGGCCTTGCAGGAATTGCGATCGGTCAGCGGGCGTAAACACTGGGTTGTTGCCGCGCACGTCTCCCGTCTCCCGCAATTGCGCCATCAATTCGCGCATGGCCAAGGCCATGCCAATGCTGTCTTCGGTAAACGGCTTTCCCGTGTGCGCCAAAACCTTTGCACCGCTTTTTATCGCACGTGAAGCAAGCGGAATATCAGCGGTTATAACGATGTCGTTTGCAACCACAGTTTCAGCAATCCAATTATCGGCAGCATCAGCCCCTTCGGCCACCACAACACGCTTCACGTTGTCGCCAAGAGGAAGCCGCATGTGGGAGTTGGAGACATAATGAATAACCAGCCCGTGCCGCGCGGCAACTCTTGCCGCTTCTTCCTTTACCGGGCAGGCATCGGCATCAATGAAGATTTGCAAAGGTGCTAACTCACATTGTTCGGCAATTCGGCTTCCCGCCTTGCGATGAAATCCTTTAAGCCATCGGCAATGCCCTGCTCCAGCGCGGGCTCCTCATAAGCCGCAAGCATGGCCGCTGCTTTTTCGCGGCCCCGAGCATCATGGTCCTTTGCTCCCTCGGCAGACCATTGCTCAAAAGAATTGAAATCCATAACTGATGGCATGAAGAAGGCGCTTTCAAAATGTTCCAGCGTATGCTTGGTCCCAAGGAAATGTCCCTGCGGCCCCACCTCGCGGACGGCAGCCATGGCTTCTTTGAAATCATCAAAGGAAAGTCCTTGGGCGTATTTGTACCAGGCCTGCAATTGCTCGGCATCGGTCACGAATTTCGAATAGCCGCAGCATAAACCTGCCTCCAGCCAGCCCGCCACATGCCAGATGTAGTTGGCGCCCGAGAGAATGGCGGCATGCATCAGCATGTTGGCTTCGTATCCGGCCTGAGCGTCATTGAGTTTGGAACCCACGTGGAATCCGGAGGTGCGCCAGGGAAGATTGTATTTCCGTGCCAAGGCCCCCATTACAAACATCATCTGCGCGGCCTCCGGCGTGCCGCCCATCGGCGCGCCGGTTTTCATGTCAACCGTCACCATGAACTGTCCATAGAGCTGGGGCGAGCCAGGGCGGATGAGCTGTGTGAAAGCCACACCCGCCAGTGCCTCCGCATTCACCTGTGCAACAGCGCCAATTGACGATGCCGATGTTGATGCGCCACACAGGGCGAACGGTGCGAGGATCAGCGGTTGGTTATTGCGCGCATAAACTTTCATGGCGTCCAGCATGGTGGCGTCCCACACCAGCGGCGAATTGCAGTTGGTGATCGACACGACAACCGTATTGTCCTTCACGTAATCCGCGCCAAAGACGATGCCCGCCATCGCCATTACGTCCTCAGCACGCTCTTTCGAGGTAACAATGCCCATGAAAGGCTTGTCGGAATGTTTCAACGCGGAATGGATGATGTGAAGATGCCGCTTTGGCACCGGAACTTCCATGGGCTCGCAAATGATGGAGCTTGAGGAATGCAGCGCTGGCGACATGTAAGCCAGCTTGTGCAGGTTATTGAGGTCATTGAGCGATCCGTAACGCCGTTCGCCATCAAGGCCGCGCACATAGGGTGCGCCATACATCGGCACGAAAACCGTGTTCTTGCCGCCCACCTTCACGGAACGTTCCGGATTGCGCGCATTCAGCGTAAATTCCGGCGGAACCGTGGAAATCAGCGCCATCAGCAGTCCGCGGTCGATAAGAACCCGTGTTCCCCTCACATCCGCCCCCGCCGCCTTCCACATGGCGATGGCTTCGTCATCCCTGAACTCACAGCCCACTTCTTCGAGGATCTTCATCGACTCATCATGGATGAGCTCAACCGCCTCATCCGGCACCATTTGATAAGTGGGAATATTGCGGACCAGCGTGGGGAATGAAGCCATGGGAGCCGCACGAAGCACACGACGCCCCTCGCGGCCACCGCTACGTTTGCCGGTGGCGGTTACCTGTTTTGAGAGCTCGTTGGTATTTATCATGCGGCACACTGCTGGTTGAAGGCCTATTGAGCACTTCGCTGGGACATGAATCAACACCCAGTTCGCCGTGGGCATTGCGTGATTGAAGCCTGTAGCTCTTTTTGTGCACTGCAACCAAAGTCTTACGACGAAGGTTGACGTACACCATGCGCCCAGCCCACAATGCCGACTCAGGGGAAGACTTGCCGCAAAGTGCAGCACCGGGGGTGCATTGCGAAAAGTATTCTAGGGAAACCAATGCTGTCCGGGTCCCCTCGGATGGGCAAGGAGGGGCCACATGGCTGACAATCAACGATTAACTGAGGACGAGAAAGTCCTCCACGGAATGGGTTATGCCCAAGAACTTGCGCGCCGTATGGGCGGGTTCTCGAACTTTGCAATTTCATTCTCGATCATCTGCATTCTCGCGGGCGGCATCACCGCTTTCCCGGTGGCAATGTCGTCTGGCGGCGGCTTTTCCGTCGCCATCGGCTGGATTATCGGCGGCACATTCGCGCTCGTCGTTGCCGCCTCGGTCGGTCAAATCGCTTCGGCCTATCCAACGGCTGGTGGTCTCTATCACTGGGCCTCTATCCTTGGCGGCCGTGGTTGGGGGTGGCTCTGCGCCTGGATTAACATGGTGGGCCTGATCTTCGTTGTGGCCTCAGTTAACTTCGGCGTTTACCTCTTGCTAAAGGATCTCGTGCTCACGGGTGTTTTTGGCATGGACACATCAGCGTGGGGTGCTTGGCATTCCAGCATTTTCGTCACGGTATTTGCGGTGACACAAGCGCTGTTCAATCATTTCGGCATCAAAGTCACAACGATGCTCACCGATTTTTCGGGGTATCTGATTTTTGTGATTGCCACCTTGCTGACCTTGTCGATGTTGATTTGGGGTGCAAGCTTCGATCTCTCCCGCCTCTTCACTTTCGTGAATAACACGGGCGAACCCGGCGGCCTGGTCGTTCCAGAACCGCGCACGGCACTTGTTGCCTTCCTGATTGGTCTTCTTTACCCACTTTACACGATCACAGGCTTCGATGCTTCAGCGCACACATCTGAAGAAACGAAGAATGCGCGAACCGCTGTGCCGAAAGGCATGTTGCATTCCGTATTCTGGTCTTTGCTGTTTGGTTTCTTCCTCGCCGCATCGTTCATTTTGGCGATGCCCGATACCGCAGCGGGCGCGAAGGACGGCTTCAACTCCTTCTTCAACCTGTTTAACAACCTGCCAATGCCGGCATTCCTCAAGGCAATTCTGGCGATTGGCATCGTGATCGCAAACTACATCTGCGCGTTGGCGGGCATGACCTCGACGTCGCGCATGATTTACGCCTTCTCGCGTGACGGTGGCCTCCCGGCTTCGAAACAGCTTGCCACGATCCACCCGGTGCATCGCACGCCGGTTAACGCCATATGGCTCACGGCCGCTCTCTCGGCGTTCGCTTGCTACTATGCGCCGTTCATGTTCGCGTTGGCAGCAGGTTGTGCCCTGTTCCTCTATATCTCCTACGCAATGCCGGTTGCCGCCGGCCTCTTGGCAGAAGGCAAGACATGGACGGAATTTGGTCCTTACCGCCTGGGCGTCTGGTCGAAGCCTCTTGCGGTGGTTACCGTTATTGGCGTGATTATTCTCGCTTATGCCGGCATTCAGCCGCCCTTCAACCCGATTATCCTGCCCTTGTTCCCCGACCTGGTGTTTCCGCTGAACCAATTGACCAATCCGCTGATCTTCCTGGCGGTGGCCTTGGCCATTGGCTGGTTCGCCAGTGAAAACAAGCGCTTCAAAGGTCCTCCGATTGGTGCTGAAATCGCCAGGCGTCAGGCGATCATTGCGGCACAGGAAAAGGCACTCGCGGCTGCTGCAGGCGAGTAACTGACAGCTAAAAAATTGAAGAGGGCGGCCCCGTGCCGCCCTTTTTATTTGTGATAGTGTGCATTCATGCAAACAAGATTCGATTTGGCAATCATCGGAGGAGGTGTTGTGGGGTTGGCCCTTCTCCGCCGATTTGCCATGGGTGGATTGAAATGTGTGCTACTCGAGAAAAACGCAGACATTCTTTCGGGCGCGTCAAAAGGCAACAGTGCATTGCTGCACACGGGATTCGATGCACCGCCAAAATCCATCGAACTCAAATGCATTAAATCGGGCTACGCGGAGTATCTTGCAATCCGTGCGAAACTAAATCTTCCCCTCGTTGAGAGTTCAGCCATCGTTGTGGCCTGGACTGAAGAGGAGCTGTCAAAACTCCCCGCCATTGTGGAAAAGGCGCACATGAACGGCGTTGCTGATGTGCGCGTGCTTTCACAAACCGGGCTTCGGCTCAAGGAACCGAACCTTGCGAGAGCTGCACTGGGCTGCGTGTTTGTGCCCGGCGAACATATTATCGATCCCTGGTCTGCGCCACTTGCGTATGCTCATCAGGCTCTTGCTCACGGTGCCGCGATATTGCGCGGCGCGGAAGTTTTGAGCGGTGACTTTGCGAAGAATGAATGGAAGTTGAAAACGGCGGTTGGCGAGGTTTCTGCGCGTATCGTCATTAATGCGGCTGGAAATTTTGGTGATCTGGTTGAGGCCATCGCAAGGCCCTCGCCTTTCGCGATCAAGCCACGCAAGGGTCAATTCGTGGTGTTTGACAAACCTGCGGCCAAGTTGCTGCGCGCAATTGTGCTTCCCGTGCCAACGGCGCGAACCAAAGGTGTTGTGCTTTTCCGTACGGCCTTCGGAAATCTGGCCATTGGCCCAACCGCTGAAGACCAGGAAGAACGTGAAGTCGCCACCTGCGATGAAACAACTCTTAACAAGCTCAAATCCCGCGCAATTGAAATGCTGCCAAGCCTTGAGGGCATCGGCGTGAACGCGATCTATGCGGGGTTGCGCCCCGCCACCGAACATAGCGATTATGTTATTGAAGCGCTCACCGGCAGAAACTGGATTACGGTTGCGGGCATCCGGTCGACGGGGCTAACGGCCTGCTTGGGCATCGCCCAGCACGTGAGCAAACTCTTTTCCGAGAATTTTGAAAGGCTGCCAAAGGCAACTGCAAAGCCGATTTGGACTCCGGTGCCAAACCTGTCCGAAGACCGCATACGCCCTTACATGAAGGGCGGCGAAATTGTCTGCCATTGTGAATTCGTCACCCGGGAAGAAATTGACTCAGCGCTGAAAGGTCCGCTGCCTGCTGGAGACTTGGGCGGCTTGAAACGCCGAACCCGAGCCATGATGGGCCGCTGCCAGGGGTTTTATTGTTCGGCCCATATCGAGCAAATCAGCAAAGACCGCCTCAATGGAAAACCATGATGTGATCATTATAGGTGGCGGCCCCACGGGCCTAAGCGCCGCTAAACGCCTGTGCGACCTTGGCATCAAGAATGTCATTGTGCTGGAACGGGAATTGGAGGCGGGCGGTGTTCCCCGTCATTGCGGTCATTTGGGTTTCGGTTGGCAAAGCCACAAGCGGTTTTGGACAGGTCCCCGCTTCGCCGCTGAACTCAGAAAAGCCGCGTCGGCAATTGATGTGAGAATTGCATCTACAGTTTTGGAATTGGGCGAAAATGGCATTATCCGGGTTCAGGGCAAGTCGGGGATCAGCGAGCTCAAGGCCAAACACATTCTAATCGCAACTGGAATTCGTGAAACCCCACGATCGGCACGCCTGGTTGGCGGCGCGCGCCCGCATGGTGTGATGAACACTGGCGCGTTGCAACAGCATGTTTACCTCTACAACAATAAGCCCTTTGAACACCCAGTCATTGTTGGCAGTGAACCCGTTTCGTTTTCGGCCCTGTTGACGTGCCGCCACTTGGGCATCCGGCCTGCAGCAATGTTGGAGGAGGGCAGCAGCATTTCTGCTCCCTGGCCCGCAGCAATCATTTCACGACTGGCATTTGGAGTTCCCGTTTTAAGGCAAAGCAAACTGCTTTCCATTGAAGGTCGCAACCAAGTTGCAGCAGTTGAAATTGAACGATCTGGCAAGCGACAGCGGATTGTCTGCGATGGTGTAATTTTTACAGGCCTTTGGAATCCGGAAATTGCGTTGATGCCAAAGGGATCATTCCTTGAAAATCTTGGTAGCCACGCACAGGGCAAATACTCGGCAGCCGGAAACGTTCTGGCACCCCTGAAAACCTCTGGCCAATGCTGGCAGCAGGGTGTGATAGCGGCGGAAGAAATTGCAATGAGGCTGGCATGAGGGTTGCCGCAGTTGACCAGGGAACCACGGCGACAAAGTCATTCACTTTAAATGACGACGGCCATTTTGAATTCTGCACCGCATTTGAGCACAGGCAAATTTATCCCCATGCTGGCTGGGTTGAGCACGACGCGGAAGAGCTGCTGCGCAATGTGAAATCATGCATTTCATCGGCGGGAACCGTGGACGCAATTGGTATCGACAATCAGGGCGAAACCGTTGTCGCTTGGGACGCTGTTACAAAGCGACCGATCCACAACGCCATTGTCTGGCAGGATAACCGGGCGCAAGGCATCACAGAGAAACTCAAATCTGATGGTGCAGAAGAGCTCACGCAGAAACGCGCTGGCCTGCCGCTGGATCCCTACTTCTCTGCCAGCAAATTGCGCTGGTTTATCGACCATGTGGACGAAGCCAAAACACTTCTAACACAAAAGCGTTTGCGCCTGGGCACAAGTGACTCATATTTCCTTGATTGCTTGACCGGCAGCTTTTCAACCGACGTAACAACCGCTTCGCGCACCAGCCTGATGAACCTGGATACCTGCGAATGGGACGCGGAACTTTGCAAGCTTTTCAATGTTCCCATGGAATGCCTGCCAGAGATAAAACCAACCACGGGCGATTTCGGAAAATTTGCAAAGACTCAAGTAACGGCCAGCATCGTTGATCAGCAAGCGGCCCTCTTTGGCCACGGCAGCAGCGCCAAGATCACTTTTGGTACAGGTGCCTTCGCCCTCGCCCTTACCGGTGGAAAACGCGCTGATGGTTCGAAGTTCGGCATACTGCCCACCATTGCCCACCAGCTTGGAAATGCCCCGCCACAACGCGCCATTGAAGGCGGCGTTTACAACGCGGCTTCAGCCGTGAACTGGGCGAGGGGTCTCGGCCTCTTCGAGGAATTTTCTGAAATCGTCAGCTTTGATCGCGCGTCCGCCTTGTCGCGGGGTATCGTTTTCGTGCCAGCGCTTTCGGGCCTCGCTTGTCCCCATTGGGACCGCAATGCAGCAGGCCTTTGGATTGGCATGGGTCTTGATACAACTTCGAAAGACTTGGTGCAGGCCGTGCTGGAAGGTGTGGCACTGCGCGCTGCTGAAGTCTTGGCTGCGATGGCGGAGTTCGCACCCCTCGACACATCAATTTCGATTGATGGGGGCCTCACCAAAAATCCCTATTTCAATCGCTTCCTTGCCAACGCCCTGAACAAGACTGTCATCGTGCAGGATTCAACGGAGTTGACAGCGCTTGGTACGGCACGTCTCGCAATGGTGGGAGCAGGCTACCAAATCCTGCCCCCACGGCCCCCGCCGCGCGAAAAAATAAGGCCGGAGGCCGCCCTTGGCCCTGAATTGCATCAGCGCTTTGCTGAAGCTGTCAGCCGCGCAAAGAATTGGAAATAGTCGGAAGACCCAGTTTGAAATTGCGCAGACCGGTGAGCCGGTAGATGTCTGATGAGTGTTTTCGTTCAATTTGATTGCTGCTAAACTGCTGGCATGCCCCCTGAGATTATCTTAATTTTCATCTGTGTTGTGCTTGTCGGCGTAGGCATAGCAGTCGAGCGGGCTTCTTCCAAAATGCGGAGGCAGGCATGGCGGGAAAGGAACCGTGGGCGCTGGGAGAGAAATCGCAGTGACGGCAATACTGCCTTCGAACAGTGGTTTCCCAAGCCTGATTCAACGGTGCTTAAGCAGCCTGATGCTGCTGACCAATTGCGGATTGTTATGGGTGCAAACTTCACAATTCAGCCGCTCCTCAACAAGCGCGAGGCACGCGTCTTTAGGGAGCTTGACCGCATTGTGATTAGCCTTAACCCTGAATGGCAAGTGATGGCGCAAGTTTCTGTCGGCGAAATTCTCCGTTGTCAGGACGCGGAAGCTTACCGTTGCATCAATTCGAAACGGATCGACCTACTTTTGGTGGACGGAGAATGCCATCCACGACATGCCCTCGAATATCAGGGCGGAGGACATTATCAGGGCACAGCGGCGGCGCGCGATGCGGTTAAGAAGGAGGCGCTACGTCGTGCAGGTATCGGTTATCATGAGGTGATCGCCGGGCATACCACACCGTCCGACCTAAGGCGGTTGGTGGAGAAACTTGTCGATAGGCCAACGGCGACCCACTAACTCAGGTTCAGTCCATCTTGAGGCGCTGCACAAATAGCTAGGCTGCTAGTATCTTGCCAGCAATAGGAACAAGGATGCCGCTCGCCATCACCAAGCCTTCAGCCCCATCAAGCGCACCTGGCGCGAGTTCAACGCCAAGGAAACGGTTGCGGTCAACTGGGCCCGGCAGATGCAAATCCGCAACGGGATTTTGCGTGAAACCAAAACGGCTGTAATAGGGCTCATCACCTACGAGCAACACCGACGTGTGCCCCAGCACCTTCGCCATGTTGAGGGCGTGGGTCATCAATTCCCGCCCAATGCCGCGCCGCTGATAGCGGCCATCCACCGCAAGCGGCCCAAGCAGAAGCGCTGGCCCGGCAGAACCGGCAATCACATTCCACATGCGCAGCGTGCCGATCACCCGGCCTGATTTGCTCAAGGCGGTGAAAGCCAATCCTTCGGCGGGAAGGCGGCTGTCACGAAAGCGCTGCGATGTCTTGCGTTGACGGGCTCGCCCAAAGGCGCGGTCAAGCAAGGCTTCGCGGGGCGCGGCATCGGACGGGATTTCAGCACGAATGGTGACCATGAAAGCCTCCAAAACCAAAATTGCGAAATGGTTGAATTAAATGATGAAGGATTGCAGCGGCGTGAAACCATTGAAAGCCACCGACGCGTAGGTCGTCGTGTAGGCGCCAGTTGCTTCTATCAACACTTCATCGCCAACACTCAGCGTCACCGGTAGGTCATAGGGCGTCTTCTCATAGAGAACGTCCGCTGAATCGCAGGTTGGTCCGGCTATTACGCAAGGTGACTTCGCGTCTTTGTCGCGCAGCGTCGTGATGGGATAGCGGATGGCTTCATCCATGGTTTCAGCCAGGCCGCCAAACTTGCCAATGTCGAGATAAACCCAACGCTGGTTGTCGTTGGCATGCTTCTTCGAAATCAGGATGACTTCCGATTTTATCACGCCGGCGTTGCCCACCATGCCGCGGCCGGGTTCAATGATGGTTTCAGGAATGGCATTGCCGAAATTCTTGGCCAAGCCTTCGTGAATGGCGTTCGCATAGGTTGCAGTACCCGGAACGGCTTTCAGATACTTGGTGGGAAAACCTCCACCGAGGTTCACCATGGAAAGCGTGATGCCGCGTGACGCCAATGCATCAAAGATAGCCTTGGATTGTTCCAAAGCCGTGTCCCACGCGCCAAGGCGTGTTTGTTGCGAACCCACGTGGAAGGAAATGCCATAGGCCTTGAGGCCAAGGGCGTGGGCATGCAGTAGCACTTCGGTTGCCATCTCAGGATCGCAACCGAATTTGCGCGACAGCGGCCATTCGGCACCAGCACCATCGGTGAGGATGCGGCAGAACACGCGGGCGCCGGGGGCTGCGCGGGCCACCTTTTCAACTTCTTCAACGCAGTCCACGGCAAACATTGAAATGCCATAGGCATGGGCGCGGGCAATATCGCGCTCTTTCTTGATGGTGTTGCCAAAGGAAATGCGGTCGGCGGTGGCGCCGGCGTTCAGGGCCATTTCAATTTCGGCAACCCCGGCCGTATCGAAGCAGGAGCCGAGATCAGCAAGAAGTTTCAAGACTTCAGGCGCCGGATTGGCTTTCACCGCGTAATAGATTTTCGTGTCGGGCATCGCCCGCGTGAAGGCTTTGTAGTTGTCAGCAATCACTTCGAGATCAACAACAAGGCAGGGGCCTTCGGGTCGTCGGTCACGGAGGAAGTCCAAAATGCGGGCGGTGGCGGCCATGTGCGTAATCTCCCAAAACAAGAATTAAAGAGATGACAGTGCGGTCCAAAAACCCACGCGATGGAGACGTGGAATTTACAAACCGCTTACTGACTTTTCGCCTTGGCTTGATTGGGGTTCCCAATCGCACTGCGGGCAATGATAGTGAAGCCTCTCAGTAACGTCCGCCTTTGGAGGGCGGACTGAGACCAAAAAGCCCTCACCGTCGTTGCTTTGGGGAAATCCTTAAAGGCACGTGCGACTCTGGGCACGCGTCATATGATGGATTTGCCTGTCGCAATCAAGAAAAAATTTGGGCTGAAACAAGGTTTTTTGTTAAGGCGCGTTAATCATTTGGCGTGGTGAAAGCCTGCCAGCCCGCAAGCAGCCTTGTGCCCGTCGTCAGTGTGCAAAGGGCGGCGTAAAAATAGGCAATGCCCGCAAAATGCTGGGGCCAGATGCACATGGCCAAAAAACAGGCAACCGTTTCGGTACCTTCTGTCAGCCCGCCGAGGTAGTAAAATGATTTGGAAGGGTAGGCCGTGTTTTTCATCCCCCGTTTTTCGGCGATGATCGCATAAGCCAAAAAGCTTGAACCTGTGCCCACAAAGGCGGCAAGCAGGGTTGCAGCGGCAAGTGCGTTGTTGGCGGGATCAGTGAGTGCAAATGCCAAGGGAATGCTGGCGTAGAAAACAAAATCCAATCCGATATCCAGAAAGGCGCCACGGTCCGTTTGCCTGCTGAGCCGCGCCACAGCGCCATCCAGCCCATCGCAAATCCGGCTGGCAAGCAGAGGCAGAATGGCAAACCAGTAAAACCCCAACACAATGCAAAGCGCCGAAAAGATGCCCAAAGCAAATCCCAGCAAGGTCACCTGGTCAGCGGTGTAGCCCCGGTTTCTGATGTCAAGGGCAATCCGGTCAACGGCAGGTTTTGTAACCTTTATCGCGTAACGGTCAAGCAAGGGTCAGTTCCTTCCTGTTGTCGATCCGGAATACACGACCGCCGGTGGGCGCGTCTTCAATGTCGTGGGTGACCAGCAGGCAGGGAATATTGCGCGCCTTGAGATGGCCGAACACATAGTTGCGCATGCTGTTGCGCAAATCCTTGTCGAGTTTGTTGAAGGGTTCATCCAGCAACATAGCGCGGGGTTTCGCCATAAGGGCCCGCATCAGGGAAACCCGCGCCCGTTGCCCGCCAGACAGGGTATGGGGCGCGCGGCTTTCAAATCCCTCAAGGTCCACGCGCTGTAAAGCGGTTCGCATCATTTCCCGGCGTTCCAGTTTCAGGCCACGGGGCAATCCGAACAGGATATTTTCACCAACCGTGAGATGTGGAAACAGCAAATCGTCCTGAAACAAGCGGCCAATATGCCGGAGTTCGGGAGGCGTTTTTTCCATGTTGACTCCGCCCAGCACAATGTCACCACGCCCCTCCAAAGGCGGTGCCAGGTCGCCCGCAATATGGGCGAGGAGCGATGATTTCCCACATCCACTGGGGCCCATCAGCGTGACAATTTCACCAGCTTCGATCACAAGGGAAAAGGGTTCGATAAGGGCTTTGCCATTGAGGCTGAGTGCAACATTCCTGAGTTCCAGTGTCATGGCAAACGCCGTCCAAACCGGGCTGCAGCGATGAATGCAATGAGCGGAACGAGGGCCAGCATCAATGAATAAACCGCCAGCAATTGCCGGTTGCCACCGCTTGCAAGTGTCACGGCCTCAATCGTAAGCGTGGGAATGCGGCCAGAAGATACGAGTTGCACGGGAACATATTGTGCGATGCTAACGCCAATGCCAATCGCCAGCGCTGAAGCCAGAACCGGTTTCATCAACGGAAATTTTACCGCGAAAAGAAATCGCAATGCGCTGGTATTCAAACCGAGCGATACTGAACGATAGCGTGGATCAAAAGCGCGGTAGGGGCCTTTCAGCACAACGAACACGTAGGCAAAAACCGGTGTCAAGTGTGCAAGAAAAACTCCGGACCAATGGCCCGTCAATCCGACCTGCAGGAAAGCCAGATACTGCCCATCTGCAATGAGCAAAGCTGGCAGGGCGAGAGCGGCGACCACAAGCACGAGCAGATAACGATCTCTCTTCTCTGCCATCGTCTCCAGCCAAACAATTGCCATTGCCAAAGCAGCAATGCTTCCAGCCACAGCAAAAGACAGGCTGTTCAGCAATGGCTGAGGCAAGGAAATTGCCTGTTCCCAGGCAGCAAAACGAAATTGTGTGGGCACCAGACTAGGATAAGGCCACAGGGCTCCAATTGACATGATGCCAAGAACAAGCAGCACCAATCCATAAATCGCAGCGAGGCCAATCAATAGGGCCAAGCCAGTTGTTGATGAGATGTTTCCATGACCGGGCCCACGAGAGTAAAAACTTTTGAAAAGCGTTGTTGCAAACGTCAGCACGCCATGAACTGCAACCGCAATTACAGCCATTGTAGCAGTCAAGAACCATGCACCAGCCGTGCCGCGATCATTGATCGCCAGATCAACATTATTAAGATCAGACCAGATGATCACTGCAAGCGTCGGCGGTTGGGTAGGTCCGATAACCAGTGCCATATCCACAACCGATGCGCCATAGATCCACACGACAAGCAGTGGCCATTTGAGGCGCGGCAAAATTTGCGGAATGAAAAGCTTGAGCCAAATGGAAGCATTGCCGTGGCCCAGGCTTTGGCCGATCCGCCAATGGCCTTGCAGCATCTGCGCAAAATCCGTTCGTCCCAGAAGGCTTGCGATGAGCCAAATCAGAAATGGCACTTCCTTCAGCACAAGCGCGGCGACGAGGGACATGCCATAGGGGTCTTGCGTCGTTATCCATTGGGGTGGATCAGCCCAACCCATGACAAGCCCTATCATGCGCGCCAGCAACCCGCTCGGCATGATGAGAAAGCCAAGGCCGACGGCAAAAGCCAAATGGGGAAGCGCTAGAAATCCCCCCATCAAACCTTGCAGTCGCTGCCATGCAACTGACTGATACAACGCCGCGACAATCAAGAAAGCAATGATGGCGGAAATCACAAGACTCAATGTGCCGGTCACCAGTGAAAGTTTCATGGCTGGCCAAAACTGCGGATGGGAAAACAGGGAAACCCATCCTGCACCATCCATGGCTGCAACAAAGCTCGCCCACAAACCTAATAGAAGCGGCAAAATCCATAGGACGCCAAGTGGCAGAAAACCAGCCCAACGCATGATCGAGCTTGTCATTTTCCGTAGTGTTCGAGCCAGGCAGCTTCAATAAGCGGAACCCAGCTTCCATGGGGTTCCGGTATGGCGGGTGCGGGCGATTTTACGCTGCCCGCAACTTCACCACCCGCAAAAAGCTTGGTTTCATCAGCGGAAAGTTTGGAAAGTGCCAGCACTGTTGGATCACCCCAGGTCTTCAAATCAGCCTTCCGCGCCTGTGCTTCAGGCGACAACAGGAAGTTAGCCACCATTTGTGCCCCTGCCGAAGATTTTGAATTGATGGGAATTGCCACAAAATGGGTATTACCCACGGTGCCCGCCGTATGTTGCCATGCCACAGTCGTCGCTGGCATCTCTTTGGAGGCAATAAGGTTGGCGGGTTCATTGGGATTGAACGTCAATGCCATCAGCAATTCGCCATCGGCCAGCATTTGTTTGAGCTGGGCTTGGCTTTGCGGATATTGTTCTCCCTCGCGCCACAAATGCGGGCGCAAGTTATCGAGCAAGGCAAACGTCGGGGCACTTGCGGTTTCAAATTGTTCCTTTGTTGCAGGTCTTGAAAGCTGGCTCCCGTCGGCAATTGTTTCAATCAACGCCTGCTTTACAAATGTGGTGCCATGAAAATCCGGTGGTGCGGGGTAACTCACGCGGCCGGGATTGGCTTTTGCAAACTCAATCAGTCCGATCATGCTCATTGGCGGTGACGAAATTTTTGCACCATCGCCAAAAAACGTAAGTTGTGCCATGCCCCACGGGCTTTCTAGCCCGTCAGTAGGTTCAGCAAAATCATTCAAGGTCGTGGGCTTGCCTACCGTGTCCACAAATTTGAAATTGGGAAGTTCAGTTGCAAAAGGCCCAAACAAAAGCTTGCCGGTTTTCATGGCGCGGAAATTTTCACCATTGATCCACACCAGATCAACCGAGCCTTCAGACTTTCCGGCTTTCACTTCATCACGAACGCGGCGCACCACCTCCGCAGCATCGGTAATCTTCACATGCTCAAGTGTAACGCCGTAACGCGCCTTCACCTGCTCGCCCGCCCAGGCGATATAGGCATTGATCGTTTCAGAGCCAGCCCAGGCATTGAAATAAACTGTTTGGCCCTTCGCTTTCGCTGTGAGGGCCGCCCAATCCGCCGTGAAACCCATGTTTGGCGACAGTGGCAAGAAGCCAGCGGCGATGGTGGCCCTGAGCAAGACGCGGCGCGAAATTGTCATGTGAACTCCCTGTTTTATCCAGCAGTCATAGGGATTTCCACCATGAAAAGAAATAAAACCTTCGTGTGCCCAATCAGTAAATCGTGATTGGGTGTGAGCGCTACTTCGGCACCCACACCTGCGCCGGTTTACTGCGTTCAAGCAGGTAAAAATTATTGCTGTCTAAATTATGCCAATCGCTGGTGTTGCCATCTGGCCAGACAACGCGCACCTCAGCTTTGCCGGTGTCGCCCAATCCAAAGTGCCACCAGCCGTTCTGGCCGCTGGCGTGGCCGCCGCCCACGGTGATTTCGCGGCGCATTACTTTAGGTCCGCGCCGCACTTCGAGCCACGCTCCAATCGCGTCGCGGTTCGGGGCTGGTTGCTGCAATTTAACCTGTATCCAGCGGCCCGCATTGCTGCTCGTGTTGCGCCAGAGCTGCGCGTTTTCCCAGCGGTTTACGACCACCAAATCCAGCAAGCCATCCAAATTGAAATCAGTTAATGCAGCACCTCGGGACGTGGCCACACTGGCAACGCCTGCCGCCTCTCCCGCTTCCTTGAACTTGCCGTCACTGGTTTGCAGCAGCAGGTTGTTGGGGTCTTTCATTGCAAAGTCCGGCATTTTTGCAACATTGCCCTTGGCGATAAACAAATCCACCAGTCCGTCATTGTTGACGTCCTCAAACTGAGTATGCCACCCTGTGCTGGGGCGCAAGTCGTTGCCCGTGTAGGGGCGATGGGCGGTGACACCTTTGGCAAAGGCTACGTCTTTGAACGAGGGCTGCGGCTGGCCGCCTTCCGGGATGCTGGAAAGGGTTTGCAGCTTGTTGTCGGCCATGCTGGTGAGGAAGTATTCCTGGTAGCCGTCGAAGTTGAGGTCGTAACTGGCGATGCCCATGCCCCAAATACGTAAGGCTTTCCAGCCTTCGCTTTCGGTGTACAAGGCAGGCGCCTTGTTGGGATCAATGTGCCAGAGTTGCTCTTGGCCGCCTTCGTAATATTCGCGGTCGTTGGAGATGCGCAGGCTGGGCGTGCCGGACCTGTTCCAATCGGTGAACAGCATTGAAAGCGGGCAAAAGCTGGGTTTGAGTGCCAGAGGTGCCGCGAATTTTGCTTGGGGTCTGCCGTCCACCACGCTGGGCCGATGCAACCAGTTGTCGGTGCAAGAGCCCCAGGGAGACGTCTCCTCTTGGCGGTTGATATAATTTCCAATCGCCACCGTGGGCCAAGCAGCTCCCCGTTCCCAGGTGGCAGCAAGGGACGTTGACCAGGCATCACCACCATCGAAGCCCCAGCTTTCATTGGCACGTTCAAAACGGCAACCACCAAGCCCACGCATCACGACGTTTTCGCTGACGCGCAACAACATCACATCAGTGACGCCGTCACTGTTGATGTCAAACGGATAGGCACCCGTCACCTTATCCAACTCAAGCCCGCTGGTTTGCATCTCGAAATGTAAAGTACCCCCACGCTTGGCTGTGTTGCGGTAGAACTTGGCGGCTGATGTGCCGCCAGCCAGGAGCATGTCAGCAAAGCCATCAGCGTTGCAGTCAAAGGTGGCGACCCCGCCACCAACCGTGTATTCCCATTCACCTGCATAGACACTGTCGATGCCAGCGCTGGTCGTTTCCTCGATGTAGCTGGGCACAGCGACGATGTTTTGTGCAGTAGCCGAATGCGCAAGACTAGCGGCACCCAACGCGCTCAATGCGAGGCTCAAAAACATCAATTGCATGGTTTACCTCCGGGTGCGCAAGGCGTTCACGAACGCACCTACGCAGCGCCCCTGGTCCAGGCCACGATCAATCGCGGCGCGGAAATGAATGCCGCCATACAATCTCGAAATACCCGCTTCATTGGCTGCTGCCCAGAAACTCGGGAAGGCGCGTGGTGCAAGCCCATCGCGTTTGTGTGTGGCGTCCTCAAACATGAAATTTTCACCAAACATGCTTGTCAGCACCTCCGCCGCCGCACCGGATTGCGTGCTGTGGCCACTGGGGTATTCAGGAAATGGCGGTGTGATCAACAGAGTTTCCCATTTAGGGTCTATCACGCGACGAATATAGGTCACGGGCCGCAACAGGTCGTACTGAAACTTGCTGTTCCAGCAACCAACAAATGAATCGGCTTCCGCCATGCCAAGGCGCGCCAGCACATCAACGCTTTTACCGGCTTCAACATTGTCGCGGGCGATAATTTGCAGCGCTATTGAAATCCAGTGTCCTGGAGGTGTTGGTGAAAGCATAGGGTCGTCCGACCAGAAACGTGCAATGGCACGCTGCTCTGCGGTCATGTTCTGTTTCGCTTCATAAACCTCAAGCGCCTGTTTGTAGAATTCCGAAGATTTCTCTTCGCTGTATTCGGGCGGCGCGGGCAATGGGCAAGCTGCGCCATTTGGCATGGCGAAGGTGCGATTGTTTCCCCAGTTTGGCAGTAGCGGTTTTTGCTGCTGCGCGGCCAAACTGGTCGGCACCCAATGAGCGGCACCCGTCGTCAACTGGTACTCCAGCGGGAAGCCCATGTTTTCAATGACAGCACCTCCATCATCGCGTGACCATGCCAAAACATGCGCCGCGACTGCTTGGCCATGCGCCTCGCTGCGGGCCACAACATCGGCAGGCAACGCGACCGAAACCTCCGCGCGCAATTTTTCCTCGAGCTTTGCCAGCGCCCGTTGGCCAGTCGGGCCAGTGTTGTTAAAAAAATTCTGCGCGGCAAATGCCATTGCGGCATGAAGCACCACGGCTTCGTCGTAGGCCTTGCCCGCCTCGCGTTGCGGCACGGCCTGCAATCCATTCAACTGTCCGGCAAGGGATTGCAGTTCGCTCGAACCGGTTGCCACCGCTTCAAATGCGGTCACGCCGAGATAAGCAAAAGAACGGCTGGCCACAGGCGGCGAATAGGTTGGCGTGTGCCGCACCAATTCGAGAACCAGTTGGTACCAAGTGCGCAACACCTTGTCAGGTTGCGTGGTGTTTGCCTGTGCAGCCATTGCGCCAATCGAACCGAGCCACGCCAAGACCACGATGGTCACAATTGCGGCGATTTGACGTATCGCGATCATGCGATTTTTCTCCCGGAAAATTCCACGATCGATCCTTTTTGACCCGTTGCAAAAACATCGCGGTCCATATGGCGCAGCGTTTCAACGAGCGTTCCCGTCGTGATCATGTCTTTGTCATATGGCACGACTTCAAATTCCACATTCTTGCGCAAGTCATGTACGATGCCGCGCCGCAGTGCCTCGCCAATGCTGTCCTTGATGAGCGGGTAGGCCCGCGTGCCAGGCCCGGCAAGAACAACACGCTGTGGGTTGATGATCGCAATAAGCCTGGCGATACCGAAACCCAGAGCTTCACCCGCGCGCACAAAGGCATTCATGGCAACCTTGTCGCCATCTTCCGCAGCCTGTTCCAGTTCTCTTATGTCGTTTTCCTGCACGGCAGCATGCACGTCGAAGTCAGTTGCATGCCGGTCATTGGCCATCCGCATAATTCCGTAGTCGGCGCTGAAGGCCTCAAGGCAACCAAGCCTTCCGCACCTGCAAAGCGGACCATCGGGAATATGGTTCATATGTCCAAATTCCGCAGCGCGGCCGTTGACGCCTGAAAAAACCGTGCCATTCAAGATGAGTCCCAGGCCGATGCCGTGCCCCATGAAAATGACGGCAGTTGTTCCGCCATATTTGGTGCGGTCCATGCTGATGAGGGCTTCGGCAATCATGTTGGCATTGTTGGCGATGGTGCAAGGTATCCCAAGCAAGCGTTCCAGCGGACGCACCACCGGAATATCCCGCGCGCGAAATGCGGGGCTCCAGGAAATTTCACCAGTGATAGAGTCGGCAACGCCTTGCACGGCAACACCAATGCGCTTCACGGAAGCAATTTCTATTCCGAGTTTTTTGGCAGTAGCTTTGATCTCATGCACAATGTGCGGCCCGAAATCATTCTTTGAAATGGCGTAGGTGTCGAGACGAAGTTTAATGGCTTTGCGAGTTGCACCACTAAAATCCGCAAACACCAGTTCAACGCCATCCACCGAAATCGCAATCGCCAGAACATTGGTGGCTTGCGGGTTAAGCGCCAGCATGGTCTGTGGCCGCCCGCGCTTGGTTTGAAGGGCTGCGTCATCCCCAACTTCAATAGTGTGGATCAATCCCTCATCGATAAGCTGGCCGCTGATCGATGTTATCGATGCGGGCGACAATCCGGTTTGAAGGCCAAGATTAATTCTGGCCAAAGCGCCGTGATGGCGCAGGGTTTCGAGGACGAGTTCCCAATTCTGCCGCCTCACCAGATCGCTGTTTGCTTTTTTGAGCATTGTCCCTTTGGCTCTGACTTCAGTTCTTATGCTGAATTGTCATATTTATTTTCTGAGCTTGACTCGTTCCGTAACTTGTTGCAACATTTTTTTGGACGCCGAAATAAATCAATAACGTCCATCGATCATCGTTTGCGAGTTAGATAATAACTAATACTATGGGAGCGTCCCGTGGACGGTAATGCGATGAGGAGGAATTTAGGAATGAAGCGCAATATTTTAACATTGATGACCGGCGCCCTGTTGCTTGGCATGTCGTCCATGTCAGCCATGGCTGCTGGCAAAACCATTGCCGTATCTTGGAAAACCTTCCAGGAAGAGCGTTGGAAGACTGACGAAGCTGCCATCAAGGCCGTGGTTGAAGCTGCTGGCAACACCTACGTGTCGACCGATGCTCAGGGGTCCGCCCAGAAGCAGGCCGCCGACATCGAAGGCCTGATCTCGCAGAAGCCTGACGTGGTACTGGTTGTTGCTTTCGACTCCGACGCCATCCTGCCCTCGATCAAGGCGCTCAGCGATGCTGGCATCAAGTCGATTGCCTATGACGTGCAGTTTGAAGATCCAAACGCGCTCTACATCACCTTCGACAACGTTGGTGTGGGCCGCATCATTGCCCAGGAAGTCCAGAAGGCAAAGCCGGAAGGCAACTATGCCTTCATCAAGGGCGACAAGGGTGACCCGAACGCCACGTTCCTGTTCCAAGGCATGATGGAAGTGCTCAAGGAAGGCCTCGATTCTGGCAAGATCAAGAACGTCTGCGAAACCTTCACCGACGGCTGGAAGCCGGACAATGCCCAGAAGAACATGGAGCAATGCCTGACCTCGACCGGCAACAAAGTAGACGCTGTATTGTCTGAAAATGACGGCATGGCCTCAGGCGTCGTTGCTGCTTTGACCGCCCAAGGCATGGCCGGCATTCCCGTCGGCGGCCAGGACGGTGACTTGGCTGCGATCAACCGCGTTGCCCTCGGCACCCAAACGGTTTCCGTTTGGAAGAACGCCAAGGACCTCGGCAAGGTTGCTGCAGAAGCTGCCAATGCTCTGGCTGATGGCACAGACATGGCCGCCATTGCTGGCGTTGCCAAGTTCGCCGGCGGCAAGAACGAGGTCGAAATGAACTCAATTCTTCTCGCTCCGACACCCATCACCAAGGCCAACATCAATGTTGCCATTGATGCCGGTCACATCACCAAGGAACAGGCCTGTGCTGGCGTGGCCGCTGGTACGGCAACCGGTTGCTAATTTTTAGAATCTAACGAATGATGGGCCGCGCCGCTTGAGAAAAGCGGTGCGGCTTTTCTTTAAGTAGAAGACGGATTCTGCGGAGACACCAATGTCCAACGTGCCCCTGACCAGCCAAAGCCCCGCCCTGCAAAGTGAAGGGCCAGTGACCCGGTTTTTCCGGGCCACTGAAATTGATGCGCGCATGCTGGGCATGCTGGCCGCTTTGGTGGTTATCTGGTGTGTCTTTGATATCGCAAGCGGCATCCTGCGCGGCAATTTTGGCGGCCTCCTCGGCGGCTCGTTCCTGACGCCGCGCAATTTGTGGACCTTGCTCGTGCAGACCTCGTCCATTGCAGTCATGTCCACTGGCATGGTGCTGCTCATCGTCATGCGACAGCTGGATCTTTCAGTGGGATCCATGCTGAGTCTTGTGGCGGTCTCGGGCGCGGTGCTGCAAGTGTTCAAGCTGGTTCCGGTTCTCGGCGTCGGCCACCCTGCCATCTGGATCACCGCCGTCGTGGCCTGCATCGTGCTTGGCACACTGATTGGCGCCTTCAACGGAGTCATTACGGCCTACGCCAAAATCCCGGCATTCATTGTAACACTTGGTGGTCTTCTCGCCTATAGTGGCCTCGCTTTCTACTTGGCCAAGGGCGAAACCGTGGCCCCTATGGACAAGACATACGAGATATTTGGCGGCGGCATTCCAATCAGCTGGCTTGGGCCTTTCTGGAGTTGGCTGTTGGCGGGCCTGCTGTGTGCGGCGATTATCTTTGGCATTGTAAACGAGCGCCGCCAACGCCTGCGCTTCAAATTTCCGCTTCGCCCGATGTGGGCTGAAATTTTTCTTGCAGGGCTCGGCAGTGCCGCCGTGTTAGGCACAACCCTTGTGATGAATTCCTATCCATGGCCATTCAAGCTGATCGAGAATTATGCAAAGGCCAATAATGTCGTTATTCCCGCGGGCGTTGAAAACACGGATGGCAGTGCCGTGTGCATGGCTGCCGACAAAGCCGTGCGTTGTACCGAAGGGCTGATTTATTACACCGGCTATTCTGTGCCGGTATTGATTGCCATGTTGGTTGGCTTGGGCATGACATTCCTCGCCACACGTACCATGTTTGGGCGCTACGTCTATGCGATCGGCGGCAACCCGGAAGCGGCCGAACTTGCTGGTATCAACACCAAGTGGATGATCGTGAAGGTCTTCGCGCTGATGGGGGCACTCGTCGGTGTGTCTTCCATCATTTCGTCGGCGCGCCTCAACGCCGCCACCAATGCACTGGGCGGTTTAAATGAGCTTTATGTGATTGCGGCCACCGTTATTGGTGGCACGTCGCTGGCCGGTGGTGTTGGGACAATCTACGGTGCAATGCTGGGCGCGTTGATGATGCAATCCATCATTTCCGGCATGTCATTGCTGAACCTGCCCGCTGCATTCCAGAATATTGTCGTCGGCGTTGTGCTGGTGCTCGCTGTCTGGCTTGACCAACTTTATTCCAGCCGCGTGAAGTAAGGGGAGGCTCCAATGGCAAACGCTGCAAAGAAGAAATTACCCGCCCGCAAGGTTGTCGCGAAATCACCTGCAAAGGTGATCGAAATTCATGATACACCTGCTGCCGTAACAGGTGCCGTGCCGTTCAAGCGCGGCAACGACCGCGGCACGCCGTTGATCGAAATGCGTGATATCTCGATTGCCTTCGGTGGCATCAAGGCCGTCGATCACGCCACGGTTGATTTATATCCGGGCGAAGTCGTTGGCCTTCTCGGCCACAACGGTGCCGGCAAATCGACCCTCATCAAAGTGCTGTCAGGCGCATACAAGCGCGATGCGGGGCAGATATTCATCGAAGGCGGCGAGGTTGCCATCAATAACCCGCGCGATGCCAAGGCATTGGGCATTGAAACGATTTACCAGACACTTGCTCTCGCCGACAATGTCGATGCTGCTGCCAATCTCTACTTGGGCCGTGAGTTGAAGACACCTTTCGGCACCCTTGATGACGTGGCCATGGAAGCGGAATGCCGCAAGGTGATGCACCGCCTCAACCCCAACTTCCGCCGCTTCAAGGAGCCGGTGTCGAAACTCTCCGGCGGCCAGCGCCAATCCGTCGCCATCGCGCGGGCCATCCACTTCAACGCCCGCATCCTGATCATGGATGAACCGACGGCCGCTCTCGGCCCGCAGGAAACCGCACAAGTGGGCGAACTCATCAAGCAGCTCAAGGCCGAAGGCATTGGCATCTTCCTGATCAGCCACGACCTGCATGACGTGTTTGATCTCGCAGATCGCCTCTGCGTGATGAAAAACGGCAAGGTCGTCGGCACCGCCAAAACCACCGATGTGGATCACGATGAAGTCCTCGGCATGATCATCGCCGGAAAGTGCCCCAAGGGTGCCATCCCCGGCCCGGGAGCACTGCGTGATCAAGCCGCGTAAGTCAGCATCGCGTGCTGCAGCAGGATGATTGTTTTGGCGTCCACTATTTCGCCAGACGCAATCATATTGAAAGCCTCAATCAGTGGCATCTCAACCACTTCAATGTCCTCACCTTCCGCCTGCACGCCGCCACCGTTGTTCAATTCATCAGAGCGCGAATAATTCCCCATGAAGAGGCTGACGCGTTCGGTCAAAGCGCCGGGACTCATAAAGCTGTTACAAACAGGCTTCAAGCCATGTAACCGGAATCCAAGTTCTTCTTCAGCT
This sequence comes from uncultured Alphaproteobacteria bacterium, assembly GCA_963763635.1. Taxonomy (GTDB): domain Bacteria; phylum Pseudomonadota; class Alphaproteobacteria; order Rhizobiales; family Aestuariivirgaceae; genus Aestuariivirga. The sequence continues at coordinate 133,536 of CAVXPO010000021.1, read as the reverse complement.
TCGCGGAGCGCGCAGGTTTCAGCATCATCGCCATCCAGCAATCCGGCGCAAACCTCGATCATGGGTTCCGCATAGCCGGCCATAAATGCAGCAATGCGCATTTGCTTGACGAGCAGAACGGTTTTGCGTTCCGCATCAAATGCCAGCACGGCCGCCGCTCCACCGTGGTCATTGACCTCACGCGCCAGAACTTCAGTTCGGCCATCCCTGCGCGTGTAGTTCAGGGTAACCTTCGTGAGGGTTGACCAGAATTTGGCAATGACCTCTTCAGTAAGCACCTCAATCTTGAAGGACTTATGCATTTCGCCCCCGCCCTGTGCGATGGATTGCCGCCATCACTTTCTTTGTTGTTTGAAGCTCGCCAAGACCGTCAACACCCACCGAAAGCCGCCGCCGCCAATTTGGCCGCTCCGTATCCGTGCCAGGAACATTCAGCGGCTCGGTTTCTCCGGATAGGTCATCCGCCTGAATGAGCATGATGCTGCAAGGCGTTTTGGCCACAAATTCGTGGGCGCCCGACAGAAGATCATCAGCGTTGCAACCCGTCGATACCAAGGCCCGCTCCAGTTTTTGGATGTCATTCGTACTCGCCGTTTCTTCCCAGCCCCTGAAAGGTGCAAGATCATGGGATGACAAACAAGCAGCCGCCTGTTTTGGGTAGTTCTCAGGCGGCTGAAAGCGGTTTTCATCCTGCTCAAACCACAGCACGCGGTAGGAAAGAACATTGGCCTTTGTCAAATTTTGCCGCAAGCCATCCGGCACGGTTCCCAAATCCTCACCAATGACGGTGCAGTTTGCCAGTTCGCTTTCAAGCGCCGTAATCCCCAAAAAATTTTCCTGCGCCATGGTGACGTAGGCGCCATCAGCGCCTGATGCGCCACGCGGCACCCAGAACTGGCGCGCAAATCCTAGCACATGATCAATGCGCAAAATTTTTGCGTGGGCCATGTTAGCCCGCATGATTTCAATGAAAGGCCGGTAGCCCCTCCGCTCCAATACCAGCGGATTGAAAGGCGGAAGGTTCCATACCTGGCCGTCCCTGGAAAAAGGGTCAGGTGGCGCCCCTATGGAAACAGACGTGGCGTAAAGTTCAGGTCGCGCCCATACCTCGCCGCCCTCATAGGCGCAACCCAAGGCCAAATCCCGGTAAATGCCAAGCTCCAATCCTGCCGCATCCGCCCGTTTTGCCACCGCCGCCAGTTGCGTGTCAGCTACCCATTGCAGCCACATTGCAAACCGGTAGCGTGTGGCATCATTGCGCGCTTCAAATCTTGCGTGATCCTGCAATGCCTGTCCGCGTCTCGCAATGAAGGCTTCAAACTCCTTGCTTGCCTGCGATTTGTTGAACAGGCGCCGGAGCAGGTCATCCTTTAGTTTCCAGACTGCGCCATAGTCAACGTGACTTGTCTCGCGCAAACGGCGCGCTTCATGCTCGTACTTGATGCCCGCCTTCTCAGAACCAAATCGGCCCACGAGTTCGTTCACATCAATGTAAATGGGATCGATGAAGCGCCGGTCAGAAGGCTGGTAAGGGCTCACCCGCACGCGGTCATCGGTAAACATGTGATGCAGCGGATTGATACCCGCAAGCGATCCACCCATGCGCGCAGATGCCTCACAAAAGCGCGCCAGCGTTTCAAAATCGCCAATGCCGCTATCCCCCTCATGTCGCAACGCATAGAGATGCGAGGTCAGCCCGTGAACGCGCTTATCGTGCTGCATCAATGTGGGTTGAAAGCACTTTCCATTTGTCACTGCCACACGGGAAATCTTTTCGGGCCTGCTTTCCGGAAGCAATTCGTAATGCCCTGCAGGCAATGCCGGCAGCGTTAGCTCCGCCCTATTTGCCTCACTAACGACGGACCAGGTTTGTCCATCCTCGGACTTTATAAGGTAGCTTTGTGCACCACCGCTTTTTTCAATCATCACGCTGAATGCCTTGTCCGGCGATGCCAGTGCGAAAGGCGGAAGACCCGTCGAAATTGCCAGTTTTTCCAATGCCTCTCTTGCTTCTGACCGTGTTGCCAGGGGAAGCGCCATTGCCGCCAGCAAAGCGCGTTTGGTTTCCACGCTTACTACATGTCCCGTTCCATTTACTTCCCACCATTCATTCTGAATGCCCGCCGCCGCCGCCAATTCATGGATGGTTTGGTCATCAGGTTTTAACGAGTTTTTCCTGGCCCAAGTCACTTCAAGCAGCGGTGTAACCGAGCGTGGCGCGCACTGTGAAATGTCGTTATTCCAACTCAATCCAACTTGAGCGCTTGGCAGCAAAATGCTCACGCTTTTTGCGCTTCGGTTAAACCAAATGAGCAATCGCTCCTTTCGCCTGTTGGAACTTAACAGCATGCCAAATGCATCGATCGCGGCGCTGTTCCAATCCAGCGCGTCGCCATTTGTCGCCAGCCATTCGATGTCCTGAAAGCCCCCGCTTTCACGGATACTTCCGGTTAAAAATTCATCGGCAAAGAAATCCGCATTGTCCATACGAAATTTTGCAAGTCCTGCCACGTGCCCGATCAGGCTCCTGTCTGCCGTGTTCCAATCCAGCCATGTCGTTTCATTATCCTGCGCATAGGCGTTGTTATTGCCTTGCTGGCTGCGGCCAAACTCATCACCGGCGGTAAGCATAAGTGTTCCGCGCGACATGAAGAGCGTGGCGAGCAGAGCCTCCGCATCCCGTTTGGGATCATCCGAAATCCAGCAAGGCTCGCTGGAATTGCCATCCCTGTTGCCTTCGCCATTGGCGTAATTGTTTTTGTGGCTGTACGAAACGAAATCGCGGAGCGTAAAACCATCATGGGCAGACACAAAATTTACGCTGCTCGAAGGCCTGCGGCCTCCAAGGTCAAATATGTCTGACGATCCCGTAAGCCGCGTTGCAAAGTTTCCGATAGCGCCACGGTCGCCGCGCCAGAAATGCCGCACGTCATCCCGGTAACGGTCATTCCATTCTCCCCAGCCCTTTGGAAAATGTCCCAGCTGATAGCCGCCGGGGCCAATGTCCCAAGGCTCCGCAATGTGAATGAGCGGGGCCAAGACGGCATCTTCCTGAATGGCATTCAAGAGAGGCGCGTTTGCGTTAAAGCCCTCTGGCTCGCGGCCCATGACAGTTGCCAGATCATACCGGAAACCATCAATTCCCGCGGTGCTTACCCAATGGCGCATGGAAGCCAGAATGAGTTCGGTGACAGGTGGGTTATTTGCAGCCAGTGTATTGCCCGTGCCCGAATCGTTCACTAGCGCGCCGTTTGCGTGAGCATAATAGGTTGCGTTATCGAGGCCGCGAAAACAGATCGTGGGCCCGCCCAGGTCGCTTTCGCCGCTGTGATTGTAAACCACGTCAAGAATGACGCGGAGGCCAGCCCTGTGCAGCGCTGCCACAGTGCCTCTTATTTCGATCAGGCCGCCCGGCGCCAATCGCGGATCAGGCGCAAAGAAGCTTATGGGATTATAGCCCCAGGCATTTGAAAGGCCTTGAACTGAGAGGTGCCGTTCATCCGCCCACGCCATCAGCGGCATGAGTTCAATCGTATCGACACCAAGCTTGAGGAAGTGTTCAATGCAAGCCGGGTGCGCCAATGCGGCAACAGTGCCTCGGAGATTTTCAGGCACAAGCGGATGCAGTTTTGTGAATGCCTTGACTGCAACCTCGTAGATGATGCGTGGGGTTCGTGGTGGAAGAGTCTCCATGTTAGGCAAGGGAGACGTAACCACGCATTTCGGCACGAACGGCGAAGTTTCGGCCCCCCGCATCGCCAATTCAGGATGCCAGAGAAAATGCCGGTCAAGCTGCTGGGCGTAGGGATCAATCAACAGTTTTGAAACATCAAACAGATGGCCCTGCGCTGCATCAAAGGGGCCTTCAGCGCGAAAACCATAAAGCTGTCCCGCCTTGATATTGGCAATGAATCCGTAGTGCACATCGCCATGGCGCGAGGACAGCGCGAATTGTTTTTCCCCCTCTTCCGCAAACAGGCAAAAAATAATCCGCGTGGCATGGCGGGAAAAGACCGCAACATTGACGCCGCCATCTACCGGCGTAACGCCAAGCGGATGCGGTGAACCCGATTTTGGTGACGCCATGCCCTAGGTGATCACAGTTGGTTCCGCGCGCCCCGTGCGTTCACGGATGCTGGCCAGGTCATTTGCAAATGCAATGAGATCGGCAAGGGCAGCCTGGGTTTCAAGCCCTAGGTTCTTGGCCTCGTATTTCTCGATATAGACACGCAAGGTTGCGCCCGCCGTGCCCGTTCCCGACAGCCGGTAAATCACGCGCGAACCATCATCAAACACAATGCGAATGCCTTGATTGGTTGTGGTCGAACCATCCACAATGTCGTGGTAGGCAAAGTCATCTGCTGTTTCAACGGCCAATGTACCAGCTTTCCGGCCCTTCAATGTTGGCAGGCTGCCGCGCAAAAATTTCATCATGGCCAACGCGTAATCCGCGTCCACCTCCTCATAGTCGTGACGCGAATAATAATTGCGGCCATAGGTGGCCCAATGTTCGCGCACGATCTCAGCGACACTCCGGCGGCGCACCGCCAGAATATTGAGCCACAACAGAACGGCCCAGAGACCATCTTTCTCACGCACATGGTTGGAGCCCGTGCCGGCGCTTTCCTCGCCGCACAGCGTAATCATTCCGGCATCCAGAAGATTGCCGAAAAACTTCCAACCCGTTGGCGTTTCAAAACATTTGATGCCGAGCTTCTGCGCCACGCGGTCCACGGCACAGCTCGTCGGCATCGAGCGCGCGACACCGACAAGGCCCTTGGCGTAACCTGGTGCCAGATGCGCGTTGGCAGCCAGCAGCGCCAGTGAATCGGAAGGCGTTACAAACTGGTGCTTGCCAATGATCAGATTGCGGTCGCCGTCGCCATCAGATGCTGCGCCAAAATCAGGGCCAGCATCTGACATCATCAAATCATAAAGTTCCCTGGCGTGCACCAGGTTGGGGTCCGGATGGTGTCCGCCAAAATCCGGCAGCGGCGTGCCATTGACGACAGAACCCGCAGGCGCGCCAAGTGCGCCTTCCAGAATGGCATGGGCATAGGGCCCGGTTATGGCGTGCATGGCATCAAAACGGATACGAAAGCCGGATTTGAACAGGGCGCGGATGGCACCGAAATCAAACAGCGTTTCCATCAGCGCTTGATAGTCGGCAACTGGATCAATGACCTCAACACTCATGCCTTCAACTTTGGAAACGCCCAATGTGTCGAGGTTGCAGTCGGCGCTATCGGCTATCTTGTAGCTGGAAATTTTGAGTGTATTGGCAAAGAATGCATCCGTCATCTTTTCAGGCGCAGGCCCGCCGTTACCCGCATTGTATTTGATGCCGAAATCGCCATGGGGTCCGCCCGGATTGTGGCTGGCCGAAAGAATGAGCCCGCCAAAGGCCTTGTATTTGCGAATGATGTTTGAGGCGGCGGGTGTCGAAAGCAAACCACCTCGTGCCGTCAGCACACGGCCAAAGCCATTGGCTGCGGCCATGCGGATGGTTGTCTGGATGATCTCGCGGTTGAGATAACGCCCATCCCCGCCGATCACCAACGTCTTGCCGTTAAACCCTTCCAATCCATCAAACACCGATTGAATGAAATTCTCGGCGTAGTGGGGCTGCCGGAATACAGAAACTTTTTTGCGCAGGCCGGAGGTTCCGGGTTTTTGTCCATCAAACGGTTTGGTTGCAACAGTATTTATCATCTCAAGTGTCTTTCAGAAGTGAGCGATAGAGCTCGGCATAACGCGCGGCACTCCGTGTCCACGTGACGTCAGCCTTCATGCCTGCCTGCTGCAGCGAAACCCACGCAGGCTTGTTTGCATAAAGTGCCGCAGTTCGTTGCAGGGCATGTTCCAAAGCATCTTGCGTAACAGGCGCAAATTGAACGCCTGACGCAACACCTGCCGACAGCGCCGCATCATTGGCATCAATCACCGTATCGGCAAGTCCGCCAACCCGCGAAACCACGGGAATACAGCCATAGTGCAATCCATAAAGCTGTGTAAGCCCGCAAGGCTCAAACCGTGAAGGGATAAGTATGGCATCGGCGCCACCTTGCAGGAGATGCGACAAGGGCTCGTCATAGGCCGTCGCAATTCCAACGCGGCCGGGATACCGAACCGACGCTTCTTTCAGCGATGCCTCAAGCACAATGTCGCCTGATCCCAGAATGGCAAGCCTGCCGCCAAGCTCGAGCAGCCTGGGCAAGGCGGCAGCCACAAGGTCCATGCCCTTTTGCAACGTCAGGCGGCTGACGATGCAGTAAAGCAGCCCGTCGCCCGCATCGAGGCCGAACCGTTTTTCAATGGCCAACTTGTTGGTGGCGCGCTTATTCAGCTGCTTTGCCGAGTATCTTTCCACAAGGTTGGCATCGCTGGCGGAATTCCAGGTATCCGTGTCAATGCCATTTACGATACCGTGCAACACATTGCTCCGCGCACGGAGCAGCCCGTCAAGCCCCATGCCGTCTTCAACGGTCAGGATTTCGCGTGCATAGGTGGGGCTCACGGTTGTAATGGCGTCTGCGCACTGGAGCCCTGCTTTTAAATAGCCAACGCCACCAAAATATTCCACGCCATCTATGCTGAAGGCGCTCGGTGGCAAGCCCAGCGTGCCAAAAATCGATGCCGGGTAGTGGCCCTGAAACGCCAGATTATGAACGGTCAAAACCGTCTTAGGTCCACCACCGTAACGCACATAAGCTGGAATCAATCCCGTCTGCCAATCATGGGCATGAATGATGTCGGGCACGAAATCAGCCACGGCGCCACGGCCAATTTCCGCCGCCATTATTGAAAGTGCCGCAAAGCGCTTTGAATTGTCAGGCCAGTCTTTTCCGTCGGGCCCGAGATAAGGATTTCCCGGCCGATCAAATAAATGTGGTGCGTCGAGAGCGAAGAGGTCAAGCCCCTTTGCCTTGCCCCGCAAAAGACGCGCAACACCACCAAAGAGATTGCCAGATGTGTATGCGACCTCGTACGTTTCCAGCGCCTTTATCACGGCGGGATAACCCGGCATCAGCGTGATAACTTGAATGCCCTGTTTAGCCAATACCGCCGGAAGCGCACCAGCAACATCGGCGAGTCCGCCGGTCTTCACCAGCGGAAATACTTCCGACGCAACGCTTAGAACCTTCATGCGGGTAATTTTTCGATCATCGGCTTCGTAATCAGGCACACGCCATTGTCCGTGCACCTGAAGCGTTTGGCATCAGCAACCGGGTCTTCGCCGACAACCAGCCCATCAGGAATGATCACACCGCGATCGATCACCACTTTTTTCAAGATAACATTCCGCCCAATTTCGACATGCGGCATGACAACAGCTTCTTCAACCTGTGAAAATGAGTTTACCCGAACGCCGGTAAACAAGAGTGTTCGCCTGAGGGAAGCACCGGAGACAATACATCCTCCTGACACGAGTGAAGACACAGCCATCCCGCGCCTGCCATCCTCATCATGCACGAACTTTGCCGGCGGCGTTACTTCGCCATAGGTCCAGATAGGCCACTCGTTATCGTAAAGATCCAAGGCAGGCAGCGTATCGCAAAGATCGAGATTGGCTTCCCAGTAGGCATCAACAGTTCCAACATCGCGCCAGTAGGCGGATGCTTCCTTGGTGGAGCGGACGCAGGATTGCGTAAAGCGGTGCGCCACGGCCTTGCCGTTTTTCACTATATGCGGGATGATGTCCTTGCCGAAATCATGGGCGGAATTAGGGTTGGGTGCATCTTCCGCCAGTAGATCGAGCAGGAACTTCGTATTGAAAACATAAATCCCCATGGAAGCCAAAGCATGATCCGGGTTGCCCGGAATGCCCGGCGGGTCCTTCGGCTTTTCAACGAAGGCGATGATCCTGTCCTTATCGTCAACATGCATCACACCAAAGCCCGTGGCCTCCATGCGGGGCACTTCAAGGCAGCCAACGGTAACGTCAGCACCCTGGTCCACATGCTGTTGCAGCATCTGCTCGTAGTCCATCTTGTAGATATGATCGCCCGCCAGGATGACCATGTATTTAGGGCCATAGCCTTCGATGATATCGGCGTTCTGGTGCACGGCATCGGCGGTGCCATTATACCATTGATCCTCGGAAACACGCTGGCTGGCCGGCAGAATGTCAAAGCTTTCGTTGCGTTCGGGCCGCAGGAAGTTCCATCCCCGCTGTAAATGGCGGATGAGGCTGTGCGCCTTGTATTGGGTGGCAACACCAAAGCGGCGAATGCCGGAATTGAGGGCATTGGAAAGCGCGAAATCGATAATGCGGGATTTGCCGCCGAAGAACACCGCGGGCTTGGCGCGGCGGTCGGTAAGTTCCATTAGGCGGCTGCCGCGGCCACCTGCCAATACATAAGCCATGGCATCACGCGCTATTGGTGCGCTTCTGCGGTTCTCAGCCATATTTTCCCTCCCAAGAAAAGATTTTTCGTCACGTCAATGTGTTCCGCTATACTCCAAAATCAAAGTTGCCATTGGTGGCAGCGTTAATATGGCTTCCGCGGGGTGTCCTGCTGTCGGTTTTTCAATCGCCGTAATGCCGCCTTGATTGCCCATTCCGGTTCCGTCATAACCAGTTGCATCCGAGTTTATTCTTTCCAGCCAGCGCCCGGCCCTCGGCATGGGAACATGGTAATTCACGCGTGGAACCGGCGTGAGGTTTGTAATGGCAACAATGGGTGGTGCATCGCCCGCCCAACGTACCCAGGCAAACACCGAGTTGGCGCTGTCATCCGCAATCAGCCATTGGAAGCCTTCCCCCTCGCAATCGCGTCCGTGCATCGCGGGTGAGGTCTTGTAGAGCATGTTCAAATCGGCAATCAGTTTTTGCACGCCCCGGTGCGATGCATGCTCAAGTAAATGCCAGTCTAGGCTTTTCGCCTCGCCCCACTCTTCCCACGGCGCAAATTCCTCCCCCATGAACAGCAGTTTCTTGCCGGGGTAAGCCCACATGAAGGCGTAATAGGCGCGAAGTCCGGCGAACTTTGACCACGTGTCGCCGCCCATCTTGCGGAGCAGAGAGCCTTTGCCATGCACCACCTCATCATGGGAAAGCGGCAACACAAAATTCTCAGAGAAGGCGTAGAGCAAACCAAATGTCAGGTCATTGTGGTGATGGCCCCGGTGAACGGGATCACGCGACATGTATTGCAGCGTGTCATGCATGAAACCCATGTTCCACTTGAAACCAAAACCCAGCCCGCCATTGTAGGAAGGTTGCGAAACGCCCGGAAATGCGGTGGATTCCTCTGCGATGGTTATGATGCCTGGGTGCGCCGCGTAGCACACCTCATTCATGCGCCTGAGGAAAGCGATGGCTTCAAGATTTTCATTCCCGCCATGCTCATTGGGAATCCATTCGCCGCTCTTGCGCGAGTAGTCGAGATAAAGCATCGAAGCAACGGCGTCCACGCGAAGCCCGTCGATATGATATTTTTCAAGCCAGAAAAGCGCGTTATTGATGAGAAAACTCTGCACCTCAGTGCGGCCAAAATTATAAATGGCGGTGTTCCAATCAGGATGAAAACCCTTGCGCGGGTCGGCGTGCTCGTAAAGTGCCGTGCCGTCAAAATGTGAAAGGCCGAATTCATCCGTTGGAAAATGCGCCGGAACCCAATCGAGGATTATGCCTACGCCTGCCGCATGGGCCGCATTCACAAACCGTGCAAATCCATCAGGGTCGCCAAATCGTGATGTCGGCGCGAACAATCCCGTGGGCTGGTAACCCCATGAAGGATCGTAAGGGTGTTCAGAAATTGGAAGCAACTCAATATGCGTGAAACCCAGTTCGCGTACATAGGAAACAAGATCAACAGCCAGTTCGTCGTAACTCAAAAACCCGTCGCCATTTTTCTTTTTCCACGACCCCAGGTGCACTTCGTAAATCGACATGGGAGAACGCCGGGCGTCTTTCAGCGCGCGCGCCTTGAGATAATCGCCATCAGTCCATTCAAAATGATCAATGCTGGATACAAGCGAAGCCGTATTGGGGCGAAGCTCGGCAGCAAAGGCATAGGGGTCAGCCTTGAGGGGCAGGCGGTTGCCATCAGCGCCGATGATTTCAAATTTGTATTTTACATCTTCGCCAAGGGAAGGGAGAAAAATTTCCCAAACGCCGATGCCCATGCGTTTGCGCATGACATGCTTGCGGCCATCCCAATCATTGAAATCGCCGATCACAGAAACCCGTTGCGCATTGGGTGCCCAAACGGCGAAATGAACGCCCGTCACACCTTCATGCGTTATGATATGTGCGCCCAGCTTGTCATAGAGCCGCAGATGGGTTCCCTGCGCCACATAATAATCATCCATGGGCCCCAGCACGGGGCCAAAAGAGTAGGGATCGATAACCTGCCAATTGCCACCTGCATTTGAAGCTTCAAAGCGCAAAGGCTGGCGGTCCTTGATCTTGACCAAACCTTCAAAAAACCCCGCGTCGTGGGTTTTGGCAAGATCGCCTACCGGTGCACCGTCCAGTGTGCAGGCTCTCAGCCTGTCAGCACCACCTACATAGGCCCGTGCAGTCCAGCTCTTGCCTGCCTTATGCAATCCCAGCACAGCGAAAGGATCATGGTGCTGACCTCCCACAATTGCGCCAATTTCGGCCTCGGTTAGTGCGCTCTTACTCATCCAGCACTCTTTTCTTTTCACTCACTATGGAGTGGAGTTTGAAAAGGAGCAATGGCAAAATCATGCCACTGGCACGTGCCAAATTTCCCGCGCATAATCCTTGATGGTGCGGTCAGAAGAGAACCAGCCAAGCCGCGCCGTATTGTGAATAGCCTTTTTGGTCCAGGCTCCTTTTGGCCCGCGCCAAACGGCATCGGCTTTACCAAGGGCATCAGAATAGGCGGCAAAATCGGCAGTCACCAAATAATGGTCGTGGTCCAGAAGCCCGGCCATCAGCCCTTGATAGCGATTTGGTTCGGATGGTGAAAATACCCCTGACCGTACTGATTCAATAACCTGCTTTAAATGGGGAGAATGGTCAACAATGTCCCGCGGCACATGGCCAATGCGACGTCTTTCGGCAACATCTGCTGCTGTCATGCCGAAGATGAACACATTGTCTTTTCCCGCATGTTCCAGGATTTCAACGTTTGCGCCATCAAGCGTTCCGACAGTGAGGGCGCCATTGAGGGCAAGTTTCATGTTACCCGTACCGGAGGCCTCAAGCCCAGCCGTTGAAATTTGTTCAGAAATATCTGCCGCAGGCACAATTGTTTCAGCCAAAGTTACATTATAGTTCGGAATGAACACCACTTTTAGCAGGCCTCGCACGGAAGGATCCGCGTTGATCACCGCGCCAACATCATTGATGAGGCGAATGATCATTTTGGCCTCCCAGTAACTCGCCGCCGCCTTGCCTGCAAAAATCTTGACGCGGGGAACGGTGGGGCGGCCAGGATTGGCGCGAATGGAATTATAGAGTGCCACCGTTTCAAGAATGGCGAGCAGCTGCCGCTTGTATTCGTGAATGCGCTTGATCTGCACGTCGAAAAGTGCCGAAGGGTCCGTTGATATTCCCGTCCGCTGCAAGATAAGCTGCGAGAGCTTTTGCTTGTTGGCGCGTTTTACAGCCGCATATTTTTCCTGGAAAACCGCATCACCAGCGAATTTGTCGAGCCCAATGAGCTCTTCCGCATTGTCCAGAAATTTGGGTCCGATGGCCTCGGTGACAAGATGGGTTAAGCCCGGATTAACTTGCTGCAGCCAGCGTCTCGGCGTAATGCCATTTGTCTTGTTGTTGATGCGGTTCGGGTAGAGGGTGTTCAGGTCCTTGAATACTGTTTCCTTCATCAGGCCGGAATGCAGCGCTGAAACACCGTTGATGCTGTGCGTGCCCACATAGGCAAGCTGTCCCATGCGCAAGCGGCGTCCATTGTTTTCGTCGATCAGCGAAATGGCGCCGAGAAAATCAAAATCAGTCAGTTCTTTTTTGTGCGCATCCGCAATGATGCCGGCGTTGATGGCATAAACAATCTGCATATGCCGCGGCAGCAGGCGCTCCATCAAATGCACCGGCCAGCTTTCAAGCGCTTCCGGCAACAGAGTGTGGTTCGTATAGGCCGTGGTGGCTTGCGTAATCCTCCAGGCTTTTTCCCAGGCCACATGGTGCTCGTCAATCAGCACGCGCATGAGCTCGGCAATGGCAATTGCCGGGTGCGTGTCGTTCAGTTGAATGGCAGCCTTGTCAGCCAGATTCAAAATGCTGTCATATTGGTTGAGATGCCTTCGCACCAGATCTTGGATGGACGCGGAAGTGAAAAAATATTCTTGCCGCAGGCGAAGTTCCTGGCCTGCTGGTGTTGAGTCGGACGGGTAGAGCACGCGCGTAAGGCTCTCGGCATGCGTGGTGTCTGATTGTGCCCCGATGTGGTCGCCACGGTTGAACTGGTCAAGCTTGATGGGGTCCACGGCGCGCGCGTCCCATAGGCGCAGCGTGTTGACGCGCTTGGCTTTCCAGCCGCAAATTGGCGTGTCATAGGCAACGGCCAGAATTTTTTCGGAGGGCTTCCACCTGTAAGTGATCTCGCCTTTTGCCGCTGTAGTGGCTTCAACGGAGCCGCCAAAGCCAATTTCATATTCGCGCTCGCGCCGCTCAAATTCCCATGGGTTGCCGTTGACGAGCCAGTCCTCCGGCAATTCAATCTGCACGCCATCGATAATTTTTTGGCGGAATAGCCCGTGGCGGTAGCGGATGCCATAGCCGAATGCCGGAATGCCAAGGCTTGCCATGCTTTCCATGAAGCAGGCTGCAAGCCGGCCCAAGCCGCCGTTGCCGAGAGCAGCATCGGGCTCCAGCGCTTCAACGAGGTCAGCCTCTACGCCAAGATTTTCCAGGGCAGTCTGCAGGTTTTCAAAAAGGCCAAGATTGGAAGCCGCATCGCGGAGCAGGCGGCCGATCAGGAATTCCATCGAGAGATAATAAACCCGCTTGCCTTTTACCTGGTAGGTTTCGCGCACCGAGGCCAGCCAGCGTTCGATAACCCGGTCGCGCACCACCAGGATTGCCGCCTTCAGCCAGTCATGGCCGCGTGCGGAGGCTGGGTCTTTGCCAACCGAGAAGGCTAGTTTCTGGACAATAGCCGTTCCCAACTCTTCTGCCGTTGCCTTCTGCAACTTTGGCAGCGGAAGTTCTGAACTCATGGAAATACCTTGCTTGGTTGTCTGCAATTGACGCCCCCTTTGGCAATGAGCAAATATTTATACGTTGGGCAAATATACAATGCAATTTATGTTGCAGTGCAGCATAACTGGTTAAATACCAATTTAAAGCATGGAAGGCAAGACCCGGTCTGGCGGGTTGTGACCGTCAACCCAGGTCTTGATATTGATGATGACCTTTTCGCCCATATCAACCCGGCCCTCCAAGGTGGCTGAACCCATATGAGGCAGGAGCACTGCCTTTTTGGATTTCAGCAATCGCGGGTTAACCGCAGGCTCGTGTTCGAACACGTCAAGCCCGGCACCACCCAGTTCGCCTGCCTCAAGCATGCGCGCCAGCGCATTTTCATCAATTACTTCACCTCGCGCGGTATTGACCACGATTGCGGTGTTTTTCATCAGCTTCAGCCGCCGTGCCGAAAGCAGATGATAGGTGGCCGGTGTGTGGGGGCAGTTCACGGAAATGATGTCCATGCGCGCCAGCATCTGGTCGAGGCTGTCCCAATAGGTGGCTTCCAGTTCTTCTTCGATCTTTGGGTTCACCGGTTTGCGGTTGTGATAATGGATTTGCATGCCGAAGGCTTTTGCCCGGCGAGCCAAGGCGGTGCCAATGCGCCCCATGCCAATAATGCCAATACGCTTGCCCCACAGCCTGCTGCCCAGCATCCAGGTGGGTGACCATCCTTGCCAGCTATTGTCCTGGCCAATGACTTTTGAGCCCTCAATCAAACGGCGCGCTACGGCCATGATGAGTGCCATCGTCATGTCGGCCGTATCTTCAGTTAAAACACCCGGCGTATTGGTTACAGTAATGCCACGCGCGACGGCCGTTTCCACGTCAATATTGTCAACGCCCGTTCCGAAATTCGCAATCAGCTTCAATTGGTCGCCGGCCTGCATCAAAATCGCCTTGTCAATCCGGTCAGTAACTGTCGGCACCAGCACGTCGGCAGTTTTCACGGCGTCAACGAGCTCAGCTTTGCTCATCGAGTGGTCGTCAGAATTAAGCCGGGTTTGAAAAAGCTCCATCATCCGCGTCTCCACCACGTCGGGCAATTTGCGGGTAACGACGACGAGGGGCTTATGCTTGCTCATGGGAAAAGGCTCCGGTGTTTAAATATTGACACATTATTAACCGAGTGTCGTCAATCGTTATGGGTGAAATGTTGCGGTTTCATGGGTATGATGTAGACTCAACGCAGCCACTGCGACAATAGGGAACGCCGGGGACCATGGCGAAAAGATATTCTGTAAAAAAACAGCTTGGCTCGGCCTTTTTGGCGCTTGCCTGCTTGGCCGTGGCGGGAGGCATAGGCTGGTCGCTGTTCGGCCAGAAAACTGATTCGCTGGCAAAATCAGCTGGCGACGCAACCATTACGGCCTCAATTTCATCCGAAACAAAGAGCGTTGGCCCTTCCGGCTTGGCCATTCCACGCTTTGTTTCACTCAAGGCCGAAAAGGTTAACGTGCGGCGTGGGCCCTCGAGCGACCACCCCGTAGCCTGGGTTTTCCAGCGCAAGGGCCTGCCCGTTGAAATTGTCGCAGAGTTTGAAAACTGGCGCCGGGTGCGCGACAGTGAAGGCGAAGAAGGCTGGATCCTGCAAAGCATGCTGGCCGGAAAGCGCACTGCCGTTATTGCCCCTTGGCGCGGCACGCAACTGACGCTGCTGCATGCCGCTGCCAATAAAACGAGCTCGGTTAGGGCCAAACTTTCAGCCGGTGCGATGGGCGATGTGGCAAATTGCGACGGCAAATGGTGCGAAGTGACTTCCGGCGGATACGAGGGTTACGTGGAGCAGGAAATGCTTTGGGGCGTTTATCCCGGTGAAGCGGTCAACTGATCTTAAACGGTCCGCAGCCGGACAATGACATCAATACGGTCAATGGCCGTGCCTTGCGGCGCTGCTGGCAGGCCTTGAATTTCGAGATTATCCGTTCCGATGTCAAACAGCCTTCCATCCTTTTCGTGGTAGAAATGGAAATGGTTGGACGTGTTGGTATCAAAAAAGCTGCGGTCACCCTCAATGGCAACTTCACGCAACAGCCCTGCAGCCGTGAACTGGTTCAACGTATTGTAAACCGTCGCCACTGAAACATGCACCTTGGCGAGGCAGGCTTCCTTGTGAAGCGACTCAGCCGAAATATGGCGATCGCCTTCGGAAAACAATATTTTCGCCAAGGCCATTCTCTGCCGCGTGGGCCGCAAGCCCACGGCGCGAAGTTTTTCTGCAATCAGGTTTTTTGCGTTCATTTTGTTCATCAACCGGAATAATCTTTTCACAGTATAGTCTTTTTGGGCCTGAATGTGCAATATCGGTGGATAATGCGAGAATTGGCGGGCATTCCGAACTTTGTAGCAGTGTGTTAAAGAACCGCGCTTGCTAGTTAGTTGCCGGGTTGCAAAACGATAAGACGGGGTAGGAATGACGGAACGTAAATCGAGTTTTCTTTATGATGATATCCTGGCGTGCGGGCGTGGCGAATTGTTTGGCCCTGGCAATGCGCAATTGCCATTACCACCTATGTTGATGTTTGATCGCATAACCCATGTGGAAGAAAAGGGCGGCGCCCATGGCCTTGGCCGCATCGTGGCTGAATTTGATATCAACCCCGACCTGTGGTTTTTCGCCTGCCATTTTCAGGGTGATCCGGTAATGCCGGGTTGCTTGGGCCTTGATGCGCTGTGGCAGCTCACCGGATTCTTTCTGGGCTGGCTGGGTGAACCGGGACGTGGCCGCGCGCTGGGCGTGGGCGAAGTTAAATTTTCTGGTATGGTGACGCCGGCTGTGAAAAAAGTGACTTATGAAGTGGACGTAAAGCGCCTGATTTTGCGCAAGCTGAAACTGGCTGTTGCTGATGGCGTGATGAAAGCCGATGGCGAAGTGATATATAACGTGACTGATATGAAGGTCGGCCTGTTCCAGCCACAGGCTTAAGGGAGATTTCAAGATGCGTCGTGTTGTCGTTACTGGAATTGGCATCGTATCAAGCATTGGGAACAACTCCCAGGAAGTCCTGTCATCCCTGCATGAGGCAAAGTCCGGCATCGTGAAGGCCGATGATTACGCCCGCCTGGGTTTCCGCTGCCAGGTGCATGGCGCACCAAATTGCGACCTCGACCAGATTGACCGCCGCGCCCGCCGTTTCATGGGCGATGGTGCCGCATGGAACTACATTGCCATGCAACAGGCCATTACCGATTCCGGCCTTGAGGAAAAAGACGTGAAGAACGACCGCACCGGCCTCATCATGGGCTCCGGCGGGCCATCCACGCGCACGCTTGTGGCCGCTGCAGACATCACGCGCGAGAAGGGGCCAAAACGCGTTGGCCCCTTCGCCGTGCCAGCCGTTATGTCCAGCACCAACTCGGCTACCCTTGCCACGCCATTTGGCATTCGCGGCGTGAATTATTCCATCTCGTCGGCCTGCGCCACATCGGCCCATTGCATTGGCAATGGCGCTGAAATGATTCAATGGGGCAAGCAGGACATCGTCTTTGCCGGCGGCGGCGAAGAGCTGGACTGGACGCTGTCGGTTTTGTTTGACGCCATGGGGGCCATGTCTTCGGGCTACAACGACACGCCCCAGAAGGCATCCCGCGCCTACGACAAGAACCGGGACGGGTTCGTCATTGCCGGCGGTGCGGGCGTTGTGGTTCTCGAAGAACTTGAACACGCCAAGGCGCGGGGCGCCAAAATCTACGCCGAACTCGTGGGCTACGGCGCCACATCTGATGGCTACGACATGGTGGCGCCCTCCGGCGAAGGTGCGGCGCGCTGCATGAAGCTGGCGATGAGCACGGTGAACAACAAGATCGACTATATCAACCCGCACGCGACCTCGACGCCGATTGGCGACAAGAAGGAAATCGAAGCCATCCGCGCCGTTTTTGGCACGGACATTCCGGCGATTTCCGCCACCAAATCCCTGACCGGCCATTCGCTGGGCGCCGTCGGCGCGCAGGAAGCCATTTATTCCATTCTCATGATGCAGAACAACTTCATTTGCGAAAGCGCCAACATTGAAGAGATCGATCCTGAATTTGCCGATATCCCCATCGCGCGCCAGCGCCAGGACAATGCCAGGATCGACGTGGTGATGTCCAACAGCTTCGGCTTCGGCGGCACCAACGGCACACTCATTTTCCAACGTTATAACGGTTGATCAGATGATAAATGGATTGATGCAAGGCAAGCGCGGCCTGGTAATGGGCGTGGCCAACGATCACTCCATTGCATGGGGCATCGCAAGCGAGTTGCACAAGCACGGCGCGGAACTGGCCTTCACCTATCAGGGCGAAGCTTTCGGCAGGCGCGTGAAGCCGCTGGCTGATTCAGTAGGCTCCAATATTCTGATACCCTGCGATGTTGAGGACATTGCAACGGTTGATAATGTGTTTGCCGAGCTTGCCAAGGCCTGGGGCAAGATTGATTTTCTTGTTCACGCCATTGCCTTTTCCGACAAGAATGAATTGAAAGGCAAGTACGCCGACACGTCGCGCGACAATTTCGTGAAGACCATGGTGATCTCGTGTTTCTCCTTCACCGAAATCGCCAAGCGCGCCGCCGCGATGATGCCTGATGGCGGCGCCATCATCACGCTCACCTACGGCGGCTCGGTGCGCGTCATGCCGAACTACAATGTGATGGGGGTTGCCAAGGCAGCGCTTGAATCATCGGTCAAATATCTCGCCGCCGACTACGGCCCGCAAGGTGTGCGCGTCAACGCCATCTCGGCAGGCCCCATGCGAACGCTTGCAGGGGCGGGCATTGGCGATGCAAGGGCCATGTTCAATTTCCAGAACGCCCACGCCCCTCTCCGGCGCACCATCACGCTGGAAGAAGTGGGCGGCGCGGGCCTCTATCTGCTGTCGCCCTTGTCGGGCGGGGTGACTGGCGAAATCCACTACGTCGATTCCGGTTACAACATCATCTCGATGCCAAGGCCGGAAGAACTGTCAAACGGCATCAAGTAGTTCAGATTCAATTTTCAAACAGCGTTAGATTGGCTCGTCCCTTCCTCTTGTCGTCATCCCCGCGCAGGCGGGGATCCAACTATGCCACATGTTAAGTTAGATTCCCGCCTGCGCGGGAATGACGGAATTGGGGTGGGAAGCATTCAGACACAGCTCCGCCTCTCGCAAAAAGCGGTTGTGTTAATATTAATCCGTATACGGATGATTGCGCTTCAGGAAGTGTCGGGCTTCATGACATCACAGGCGAGGCTATGGCATTCGATGAGCACCTCATCGACTTCGTGAATTGCTTTCCTGCGGTAGCCGGGCGGATGGCCCGGTCGGAGCGGCGACCGGAACTTCGGAGCTTTTGCGGTCTCCTGCCTCAGCCGCCAGCGGGCGAGACGCCGGGCCTGGCGCGGCAGATCCTCGAGCGCGAGCTTGAGGGCCTGGAGCCTCCGGCTGAGGCGTTCGGCGCCCACGAGGCCATCGGGCGGCGGAGGGGGATCGGCTAAGGACTGGGGTGCTGACCACAGGGCCGCCACCCGGGGGTCGCTTCCAAAGATATGGATGCGCGGGGGATTCCTCGTGGCCATTCTCCGGTCTTGGCGCAGGGCCGCGAAATTTTTCCGCGGGTCAAAGAGCTGAAAGGAGGGACGCCTGCTTCCGCCACCCTTCCCGATTGGCCCCGCCGGCATGGGACGCGAAGGTGCTACCTTCACCACAAGGCCCCGCGCCGCAATGACAATGAGGCGACGCACGGCGGATTCGGCGGGCCGCAGCACCCGCAGCACCGCGTTGTGGAGGGGCTGCGGAATCCGCGCCACCGTGTCAGCGCCCGCAAGCCCCAGCATGGCGAAAAGGGCTTCAACGATACCCTTGAGCGCTTCGCTGTTGCGTTCGATGGCCCTGGCCCAGTCCATGGTGTTTCCTATTTAGCATAAAGAACAAAACAGGAACATAAATGACATAATAGGAATATAGTGTCAAGAGGTATTTATTCATATTTTTCCCTCTCACCGCTTTAGCGGGGAGAGGGTTGGGGCCCGCGCCGCAGGCGTGGGAGGGTGAGGGGCGCTTTGACACGATTTCACAACTTAAACAAACCCACAGGCACTGCACCTCAATATCCGCCTCTTCCCACGAACAAAAGATGCCAGTATCCTTCCAAGTCGACCCACCTAGTATCGAAGCGTACTGCCATAGACGTTTTGCGGAAAAACGCGCGAATGGGGAATGGTTCAAGCTAACTACTTCTGACGTGGCGGCACTCCGCAAGAGGAAGCATCAGTAGGTTCAACCATTACAAAACTTGTCGTCCCCACACTTGTTGCGGGGACCCATCGTTCCGCAAACTCATAAAACAGGGACCACACCGCAGCTTCGGCAAAGACCTTGTTGGAGAGACGTGGCAGTTGGATCTTTAAGAGGCCCTCATCCGGCCTTCGGCCACCTTCTCCCATTTGCTGCGCAAACAGGAGAAGGCGATAATGTTTAAGAGTTTCGCCTTCTCCCGTCCGAAGGATGGGAGAAGGTGCCCGACAGGGCGGATGAGGGAATTTTTGAGAAAAGAAAGCAATTTTAATCAGAGAACAGATGATCCTGTTCTCGGAAGATCATGCGCTCTTGGTTGCATTGACCATAAACTGGTTCTCTGACTTGGCCCCGTAATTCATTGCCGCTATGCCTGTCACAGAAAAGACAATTCCTAACGGATAAAATATTGCAAGAAGAATAATTGCCAGCGCGAACAACAACCATGGCCGTTGAACAAAATAATCCATAAGCCCTACTGCAATTAAGAACTTCATCTGCATGTTCCAAATTGAAACCAGTATCCGCCCCACAATCGGAATAATTTCATTTATCGAAGTTTCAACATTGCGCAACTCTCCCTCCGGCGAAGGGACAGCATCAGCCGCTTTCTCTATCGTCTCGGCTTCCAATGGCGCAGTCTTTTGCAGTGAGTTCACCGGTAAAAGCCAGCCTACAATAAATCCGATTGGCCCAAAAACATATGCGCCGTTCTCACCACCACCAAATGCTACAACTCCCATAACAGAACCTGCAATTGCACCAAGAAAACCTATTAATATTGCATTCAACAAGCGGCTATTCATCTGTTACCCTCAAAGAAAAGTTATAAAATAAACTTGCTCAAATCCGCGTTCTTCGCCAGATCGCCCACATGCTTTTGCACGTAAGCGGCATCAATCACCACTGTTTCACCCGAACGATCTGTTGCCGTGTAACTGACCTCATCCAGCACCCGCTCCAGCACCGTGTGCAGGCGCCGCGCGCCGATGTTTTCGATTGAGGCGTTGGTTTCGGCGGCGATGTTGGCGATTGCCGTGACGCCATCATCAGTGAAATCAAGCTCAATCCCTTCGGTGCCGAGCAGCGCCTTGTATTGCTTGATGAGGCTGGATTCAGGCTCGATGAGAACGCGGCGCAAATCCTCGCGGCCCAGGGCTTTGAGTTCAACCCGGATCGGCAGGCGGCCTTGCAATTCCGGCAGCAGGTCCGAGGGCTTGGCGATGTGGAAGGCGCCAGACGCGATGAACAGCACATGGTCGGTTTTCACCGGGCCATATTTGGTGGAAACCGTGGTGCCTTCGATGAGCGGCAGCAAATCGCGCTGCACGCCTTCGCGGCTGACATCGCCGCCCTGCCGTTCGGCGCGGGCGCAGATCTTGTCGATTTCATCAAGGAACACGATGCCATTGTTCTCAACAAGGTCAATGGCTTCGGCGGTGATCTGATCCTGGTCCAGGAGCTTGTCGCTTTCCTCGGCGATCAGCACTTCGTAGCTGGTTTTCACGCTCATGCGCCGCGTCTTGCTGCGGCCGCCGAAGGCCTTGCCCATCATCTCCGAAATATTGATGACGCTGGCCGATGACCCCGGCATGCCCGGAATATCAAACGGCAGGCCGCCGCCCGTGTCAGCCACCTGGATTTCAATCTCCTTGTCATCAAGGGAATTGTTGCGAAGCTTCTTGCGGAAGCTTTCCTTCGTGGTTTCGGATGCATTGGCACCCACCAGCGCCTCCAGCACGCGGGCCTCCGCGTTGAGATGGGCCTGCGCCTCCACATCCTTGCGCCGCGTCACCTTCACCATGCCGATGCCGGCCTCCAGCAGGTCGCGGATGATCTGGTCCACGTCGCGGCCCACGTAACCCACCTCGGTGAACTTCGTGGCCTCCACTTTCAGGAACGGCGCATTGGCAAGCTTGGCCAAGCGCCGCGCGATTTCGGTTTTGCCAACGCCCGTGGGGCCGATCATCAGGATGTTTTTAGGGGAAACTTCTTCGCGCATCACGCCGGTCAACTGCTTGCGGCGCCAGCGATTGCGGAGCGCCACCGCCACCGCCTTCTTGGCCTCATCCTGCCCCACGATATAGCGGTCAAGCTCGGAGACAATTTCACGCGGGGAAAAATCAGTCATTCTACATTCATCTCGCCTCAGATCCGTCATTGACATCTATTTCCCTTAAATCTGTCATTCCCGCCTTCGCGGGAATGACAGTTTCCATAGGATTATTCCGCACCCAAAACTTCCACAGTTATATTGCCATTGGTATAAACGCAAATTTCCGCCGCGATGGCCATGGCCTTCCGCGCGATGGCTTCCGCATCCATATCCGTGTCGATCAACGCGCGTGCCGCGGCCAGCGCGAAATTTCCGCCGGAGCCGATGGCCGTTACGCCGCGCTCGGGTTCCAGCACATCGCCTGTGCCGGTGAGCACCAGCGACACATTCACGTCCGCCACGATCATCATCGCTTCAAGCCTGCGCAAATAACGGTCGGTGCGCCAGTCCTTGGCCATGTCAACGCAGGCCCGCGTGAGCTGCGCCGGATATTGCTCCAGCTTGCCCTCCAGCCGCTCAAACAGGGTCATGGCATCCGCCGTGGCGCCGGCAAATCCGGCAATCACCAGGCCATTGCCGAGCGGGCGCACCTTGCGGGCATTGCCCTTGATGATGGTTTGCCCAAGGCTCACCTGGCCATCACCGGCGATCACCACTTTGCCGTTCTTGCGCACGGTTAATATGGTTGTTCCATGCCATTGCTGAATTTCGCCCACTTTTAACTACCTCTACGATTCCACGGCCTGCATATAGTCATATATTGCTGCATCTGCTAAGAGGCCCCCGTCATAGATGGAAACGAGCCATGCGCAAAGCAAGTATTGACCGCCAGACGACCGAAACCCAGATCGCCGCCGCCGTTGATCTGGACGGCACGGGGGCTTTTGACGTGAAATCCGGCGTGGGGTTTCTCGACCACATGCTGGAGCAGCTTTCGCGCCATTCCCTCATCGACATCGCGCTCAAGGCCAGCGGCGACACGCATATCGATTTCCACCACACCACGGAAGATTCAGCCATAGCCCTGGGCCAGGCCGTGGCCAAGGCCTTGGGCGACCGCAAGGGCATCCGGCGCTATGCCGATTGCCTGCTGCCCATGGATGAGGCGATGACGCGGGCCGCCATCGATGTGTCGGGCCGCCCCTACCTGATCTGGAAAGTGGAATTTTCGCGGCCAAAGATTGGCGACTTCGACACCGAGCTGGTGCGCGAATGGTTCCAGGCTTTTGCGATGAACGCCGGTGTCACGCTGCATGTTGAGACCTTGTACGGCGACAATTGCCACCACATCGCTGAAAGCTGTTTCAAGGCTTTGGCCCGTGTGCTGCGGAGGCAATCGAAATTGACCCCCGCCAGAAGGACCGCATTCCCTCCACCAAGGGAACGCTCGCAGGCTGATGGCGACCTATTCGGTTTATGCAAGACCTGATGACCGCAACGGCGCGGATGCCATTTTCGTGTCCGACGGGTTTTCGCTTGCCGGATTTGTCTTCACCGGCTTCTGGGCCCTGTGGCACCGCATGTGGATTGTTGCCGCGTTGTTGTTCGCCGCAATGCTGGTGGCTTCGGCGTTGCCTTTGGCCTCCATCGCCATAAGCCTTTTGACCGGTGTTTTTGGCAGTGACCTGCGGCGCTGGTCATTGGCGAGGGCGCGGGTTTTCTGAAATCGGCGTTTCCCATGGGCATGATCTGGAAGAAGCGGAATTGCGCTTTTACCTGTCGCCGCGCGATGTGGCGGCCCCCGTGGTTGCTTCAACTGCGCCCATGTCCCACGACACGCTGGGCCTGTTTGGCGTGAAAGCCTGAGCGCCATGAAAGCGGTGATCATTGATTATGGTTCAGGCAACCTGCATTCCGCCCTCAAGGCCTTCGAACGCGTGGAGGGCAAAACCGGAACCGTTGCCGTCACCAATGATCCCGATGTGGTGCGCAAGGCTGACCGCATCGTGCTGCCCGGTGTGGGCGCTTTCAAGGATTGCTATCAGGGCCTGATGGCGGTTCCCGGCATGCGCGACACCTTGCAGGAGCAAGTCATCACCCGCGGCAAACCTTTCCTTGGCATTTGTGTGGGCATGCAACTCATGGCAACCCGCGGGCTTGAGCACGACATTACGCCGGGGCTGGGATGGATCGCCGGCGATGTGAAGCAAATCGCGCCTGCCGATCCCGCCTTGAAAATCCCGCACATGGGATGGAATACGCTGGATGTGAAAGCCAATCACCCGCTGCTGGACGGCATTGCATTGGAGAGCCATGCTTACTTCGTGCATTCCTATCATTTGGAAGCGATGCTGCCTGAGGACGTGATCGCCACCACCGATTACGCCGGCGCCATTACCGCCATGGTGGGCTATGACAATCTTGCGGGCACGCAGTTTCATCCGGAGAAAAGCCAAACTCTGGGCTTGGCCCTCATCGCAAACTTCATGCGGTGGAAGCCATGATCCTGTTTCCCGCCATTGATTTGAAAGACGGCCAATGCGTGCGCCTCAAGCTCGGCGACATGGCTGAGGCCACCGTGTTCAATGATAATCCCGCAGCGCAAGCCAAGAGCTTTGAGCAACAGGGCTTTGAATGGCTGCACCTCGTTGATCTCAACGGCGCCTTCGAAGGCCGCCCGGTGAATGCGTCGGCCGTTGAAGACATTCTCAAGGCCATTGCAATACCCGTGCAGCTCGGCGGCGGCATCCGCGATCTCGCAACCATCGAGCGCTGGCTGAACGCCGGCATCACGCGGGTCATTCTGGGAACCGTGGCTTTGCGCAATCCGGAAATTGTGGGCGAGGCCTGCAGAAAATTCCCCGGCAAAATCGTTGTCGGCATTGATGCGAAATCAGGCCTGGTGGCCGTTGAAGGCTGGAGCGAAAGTTCTTCTCTCACCGCAATCGAACTCGGCAAGCGCTTTGAGGATGCGGGCGTATCGGCCATCATCTTCACTGACATTGACCGCGACGGCATTCTCAAGGGCATCAATTTTGAAAAGACGCTTGAACTTGCCAGCGCCGTGAAGATTCCCGTCATCGCATCGGGTGGCCTTGCCTCCATCAAGGATGTAAAGCGTTTGCTCGCGCCCGATTGCGCCATTCTTGAAGGCGCCATTTCCGGCCGCGCGATTTATGATGGCAGGCTTGACCCGAAAGAAGCACTGCAGCTCATTCGTGAGGCCGCATAATGCTCAAAGCCCGCATCATTCCCTGCCTCGATGTGAAAGATGGCCGTGTGGTGAAAGGCGTGAACTTCGTGAACCTGCGCGACGCGGGCGATCCCGTTGAGGCCGCCAAGGCCTATGACGCGGCAGGCGCCGATGAACTCTGCTTTCTCGACATTACCGCGACCCACGAAAACCGCGGCACCATGCTGGATATTGTCAGGCGCACCGCCGCACAATGCTTCATGCCGCTTACCGTCGGCGGCGGCGTGCGAAGCATCGAAGACATTCGCCAGCTCCTTCTTGCGGGCGCCGACAAGGTGTCCATCAATTCAGCCGCCGTCAGCAACCGCCAATTCGTGGCGGCTGCCGCCAATAAATTCGGCAGCCAGTGTATCGTGGTGGCAATTGACGCCAAGGAAACCACAAGCGGGCGCTTTGAAATTTTCACCCACGGCGGCAGGAATGCCACAGGCATTGAAGCCGTGAGCTTTGCCCGCGAAGTCGTTGAGCTTGGCGCTGGCGAGATTTTGCTGACCTCAATGGACCGCGACGGAACCGGCAAGGGCTTCAACATCGCGCTCACCCGCGCGATTGCAGACGCCGTGACAGTTCCAGTCATTGCCTCTGGCGGTGTCGGAAATCTCGATCACCTCGTTGAAGGCATCAGGGATGGCCATGCGACAGCCGTCCTTGCCGCTTCCATATTCCATTTTGGAACCTATACAATTGCCCAGGCAAAATCCCACATGGCCCAACATGGCATTCCCATGCGGCTGGTTTAGAAAAGGATTTATTGATGACTCACAAATCTGAAATTCTGGGCCAACTGGCCGATACTGTAGCGAGGCGGCGCGGCGAAAGCGGCGACCAGTCCTATACGTCAAAGCTGCTGTCCAAGGGCGTGGAAGAATGCGCCAAGAAATTTGGCGAGGAGGCATTCGAAATAGCCCTTGCGGCAATCGCGGGCGACAAGGCGCACATCACCAGGGAAGCCGCCGACGTGATTTATCACTTGGTCGTATTGCTTGAGGCGGCAAATGTTCCTTTAAGTCACGTCATGAGTGAATTGGAAAAGCGCCAAAGCATGAGCGGGCTGGCTGAGAAAGCCGCGCGTATCTGATGGAAATGCTCGCCCGGGAAGTCTCGCCCTTCAGGAGGTTTGACCGTGAGGAATGGTCGGCCCTTCGCGCCGATACGGCAATGACATTGACCCAGGCCGATCTTGATGAGCTTCGCGGCGTCAATGACCGGATAGACCTCACCGAAGTTGAGATGATTTACCTGCCGTTGTCACGTCTCCTCAATCTATATGTCGCCGCCACGCAAAAGCTTTTCCGCGCCACCAACAGTTTCCTGCATGTCGAAGACCGCAAGGTGCCTTACGTGATTGGTGTTGCAGGGAGCGTGGCCGTTGGCAAGAGCACCACCTCGCGCATTTTGCGCCGGCTCCTGTCGCGCTGGCCGCACCATCCGAAGGTCGAGCTGGTGACCACAGATGGCTTCCTCTTGCCGAACGCGGTGCTGGAGCGCGAAGGCCTGATGGCACGCAAGGGCTTTCCGGAAAGCTATGACCTGCCAAACATTCTCCGCTTCATGTCAGCCATCAAGGCGGGCGAACGCAATGTTATGGCACCGCTCTATTCCCATCTCGCCTATGATGTTTTGCCCGGTGAAACCATCACCATTGACCAGCCGGATATCCTGATCGTCGAAGGCATCAATGTGCTGCAGACGGGCCGCCCCCCAAGGGATGGCCGCGGCATTCCAAACGTCTCAGACTTTTTTGACTTCTCGATTTATATCGACGCCGAAATCGCCGATCTCAGCGCGTGGTATGTGGACCGCTTCTTCTCCCTGAAGGATGGCGCCTTCAAGAATCCAAGATCCTATTTCCACCGCTATTCGAAGCTGTCAGACGCCCAGGCCCGCGAAACGGCAACGCGGATCTGGGATACCATCAATCTGGTGAACTTGCGGGAAAATGTTTTGCCCACCAGGCCGCGCGCCGACCTCGTGCTTCGCAAAGGGTCAGATCACGCCATTCGCAGCGTTTTCTTGCGTAAGCTTTAAGGCCCGGCAATCTCTAACGGATTACATTTTCCTCGCCCCAACGGGGAGAAGGGAAGGTAATATAAACCTACCTCCGCCGCAGCGCCTCTTCCACGGAATTCAAAAGATCATCCGCCGCATTGCCGCTGCTGCGGCGCGGCGCACTTTGTTCTGGCGCCCGGCCGCCGCCCGAAGCACCGCCACCAAGAATATCTTTCAGGATATCCTGAATGCCGCCCTGGCGTGATGGTGGCGTTGGAGCACTGCCGCCAGCCCCGCCACCGAGAATATCCTTCAGGATGTCTTCGATGCCGCCTTGACCACTTGGTTGCGGCTGCTGGCGCGACGTGCCGCCGCCCAGAATGTCGCCCAGGATATCGCCAAGTCCGCCGCCGGATGTGCCCGCATTTGCCTTGGAGCCCATCTGCTTCATGATCTGGCCCATCACGATGGTTGCAATTACCGGCAGCATCTTTTTCAGGATGGCAGCGCCAATGCCTGAGGTGGCCGAAAGCTGGTTGGCGACGCCGCGGCTCACATCCTTGGATTTGAAAATCTCGCCAAGAATGTCATTGCCCTGCGCGGTCACTGCATCGGCATCCTGAAAGCTGCCACGTTGGGTCATGGATTCGATGATGTCTGACAGGCCGCCGCTTGAGCCGCCTTCGCGCCGCAAGCCATTGGCCACAACGGGGGCCAGCGCTTCAAACGCGGCACGCGTCTGTTCTTCGTTCAATCCAAATTGACGGCCAATTCCAGAAAAATCCATGTCTACCTCCGGTTATCTTTTCGTTCCAAGTATCTGCCCGAATAGATCATCAAGTGTCACGGTTTTTTTGCGGCGCCGCCTGACGGGCTTCCTGCGCGTTCCGAAATAGCTTGTGTAGCTCCGCCTCCGCCGCCGCCGCTTGGGGGCGAGTTGGCGCACCGCACCTTGCACAGCACCCGCAATCACCGCTGAAATGATGGTCCCCAGAATGCCACTGCTTTTTTCAGGCGCCGCTGTTGAACCCGCAAGCGTGTTGGGTGCCGAATAGCTTTGCGCCAATGCCGCCAGAACGCTTGTAGCGCCAATAGCTGCCAATTGACTGCGTGCAGCTTTGTCCAGTTTTGGTGCAAGCCGCGAAATTTCCGTCGCATAGCCATCCCCATAAATGTCTTTGAGCACAGCATTGCCATCGGAAATGGCTTCACCACCGGTCACCGCTTCAGCATCATCAAGGTCTGAGCTGTCGCCACCTTCTTCAAGCAGGTCGAGCAGGTTTTCAAATGAATCCGGGTCACTCGCTGCCTTGGCCTTGAGCTGTGTTGCAATGGCCGGGCAGAGCTTTTCCAATCCCAATTTTGCATCGCCTTCGCTGATGCCGCAGGCCTTCGCAACATTGGCGAAATAATTTCCGTTTTGCGCGGCCGCCAGAATATTCATGAGTGACATTTAGGTGCTTCCATTAATTTCGAAGCCAAGGCTTCTAGCTTCTTCCGCCAGCTTTTCATAGGAGCGAAAATGATGCGCGGTAAGCCCCGCCATGCGTGCGCCCACGACATTCGACCGCTTGTCGTCAATGAACCACGTTTTCTCCGGCGCTTCGCCAAGATTGGCCAGCAGCCGCGTGAAACTTGCAGGATCCGGTTTCTTGGTGCCAAATTCAAACGAGCAATAGCGCTCGGAAAAAATTTCCGCAGCTTCGGGGAATAATTCGCCAAGCGACTCTTTCACGATGGGACCGTTGTTGGTGAAAATGGCCAGGCGGGAGACCTTGCCAATGGATTTCGCCAGCGCCAGAACATCCGCTGAGGCAATCATCGATTGCCGCCGCGCAGTTATCCACGCCTCGCGACTGACCGGATGGCCAATGCGCTTGCCGAATTCGGAAAGATACTCATCCGCATCGGGATAGCCGCCGGAGTCAGCATCATCTTCAAAGCCCGAATCCCAGATGGCGGCGCGAATATCGCGGGGAGTTGCGCCCGATAATTGTGAAAGGGCGCGAAGCCTGCGGCCAAGATCATAGTGGCAAAGCACATCATCCATATCAAAAATCACCAGGCGCGGCGGCATGGCTCAAGCGGCCGTGCCGCCAACCGTGAGACGGTCAATGCGAAGGCTTGGCTGGCCAACGCCGACGGGAACACCTTGCCCCTGCTTGCCGCAAGTGCCAATGCCGGGATCAAGCGCCATGTCATTGCCCACCATTGAAATGTGTTTGAGTGCTTCAGCACCGGCGCCAATGAGCGTGGCGCCTTTGACGGGCGCTGTGATCTTGCCGTCCTCAATCAGGTAAGCCTCCGTGCAGGAAAACACGAATTTGCCAGACGTGATATCAACCTGTCCGCCGCCAAAGGATTTTGCGAACAAGCCCTTCTTGATGGATTTCAATATCTCTTCGGGGTGCTTGTCACCAGACAGCATGTAGGTGTTTGTCATGCGTGGCATGGGCGCATGGGCATAGGATTGCCGGCGGCCATTGCCCGTAGGCTTGACGCCCATAAGGCGTGCATTGAGCCTGTCCTGCATGAAACCCACCAGCACACCATCCTCAATCAGTGTTGTGCAGTTGGAGGAGGTGCCCTCATCGTCGATTGTAATTGACCCGCGCCGGTCCGGCAGGGTGCCATCGTCAACAACCGTAATGCCCTTGGCGGCGATGCGCTGGCCCATCAGCCCTGCAAACGCCGACGTTCCTTTGCGGTTGAAATCGCCCTCCAGCCCATGGCCGATGGCTTCATGCAGGAGAATGCCGGGCCAGCCGGGCCCCAGCAGCACATCCGTTTCACCCGCAGGCGCTGGTTTCGCATCGAGTGAAACAAGGCTTTGGCGATAGGCCTCGCGCGCTGCCCCCTGCCATAATTCTTCAGTCAGATAGGAAGCGGGATCGCCGCGCCCGCCCAAACCATGGCTGCCTTGGCCCTGAACGCCGCCGCGGGCCGCAACAATGGAAACGCCAAAGCGCACGAGGGGGCGGACATCCCGGTAAATCTGGCCGTCGCCCCGGATGATTTCAACGGATTGCCAATCGCTTGAAAGCGAAACCGAAACCTGTGCCACTTCCGGCCCCAGGCCCCTGGCAAAAGTATCGACCTTTTGCAGCAGGGCCACCTTTGCGGCAAAGCTGATGGCTTCAACCGGGTTATGCGCCGAATAAAGTTTGCGGTTGGTGCGTTCGGGTGCTGCAGAAGCGGTGCCGCCATTCCTGTTTGCCATCGTGTCACACAAGGCGGAGGCGCGCAGCAGGGCAGCTTTCGATATTTCGGTTGAATGGGCGTAAGCTGCCGTTTCGCCCGAGACCGAGCGCAAGCCAAAACCCTGCGATTCATCAAAGCTCGTGGATTTCAGCTTGCCATCATCAAATGAAAAACTTTGCGATTCACGCTTTTCAACAAACAGCTCGCCATCGTCAGAACCGTTGAGGGCATCAGCGACAAGAGCCACGGCCTGAGCCTGGGTTGTGTCCGTATTCTCAAAAAGTGACAGGGCCACGACGTTATCCTTATCCAGAGTTGAAACCCGAAGATAAGCATCAAACCCCTTGGCTGCCAGCCAATAATTATTGCTGGTTGAGCGAATCCACCGCCGCAGAAAATCCTTCGAGGGAAATTTTCATCGGGATGCCAAGGCCCGGCGCTTCATAAATGATGAAGTTGGCAGCGCCGCCCTTCTTCAATTTTTCCAAGGTTGGCGGCGATGCTTCGGCGAAGGCTTCGCAAATTTGCGGGCGGCAGCGGGTAAAGGGAACACGGCCCACGGCAGCGCCATCAATTTCGAGCGCAACGCCGGTTGGCAGGTAAACGCCGATGGGTGCCATGACGCGCATCATCAACACATCTTTTTCGCCCTGCTTGGCCTTTACGATGATGAGCGACAGCCCGACCTTGTCATTCTTTTCGCTGCGGGTAACTTGCACCATGCCGCATTGTTTTTTGGGGGCCGCATCCGCTTTGGCGTCTGCGGTCTGGCCTGTGCTGCATTGAATTTGCCAAGCCCCGTGGGTGGCGACGGTTTCAGATGCGGGTGCGCCAGCCGCCTGGGCTGCCTGACCGGGCTTTACGCGGGGTCCGAAGGCCTTCTTTTGTCCGGCGGCCGGCTGCTGTTGCTGCGCCATGGCGGAAACCGGGCAAATCGTTGCCAACAAAGCAGTTACAGCGGCAGCGCGAAGCAAAGTACTGATTCTCACGGGGTAGGGACCTTTCGATTGGACACGCGGCTAATAGCGCTGGGTGAAGTGTAAGACAATAACCAACTGGGCAACACCGCAAATGGCGGCCTGCAGCCTTTCGTAGATAAATAAGGCAGAATTTCGAAGCCCTGATACGAAATTATGCAATGACGTTATGCCGCGCCCGGTTTAGTTGCGGGAATACAGTGAATGTGGTTCACATCACACCCAGGCAGAAATATCTGCGCGAGCGGATGAATCATCGGCAAAATTGGGCTAAAACCCTGGCCGCGACACGAATTTGAGAGGGCGAACGATGAAAATCGCAAAGGCTTTGGCTGGAACATCGGCAGGACTTTTAATGCTCCTTGCAACAGGCGCTGCGTGGGCCGCCGCTGGTCAACCTGAACCTTGGCAAATGGGCCTGCAGGACGCCGCAACGCCGGTTGCCGAGTTCATTGCCTGGCTGCATAATTTCCTTTTGGTTATCATCACGGCAATCACCTTGTTCGTGCTGGGGCTGATGCTTTATATTTTCGTGAAGTTTAACGCCAAGGCCAATCCGGTGCCCTCAAAAACCACCCACCACACCGGCCTTGAAGTGGCATGGACGGTTGTTCCAATATTGATTCTCGTGGCAATCGCCATTCCTTCGCTGCGTCTCCTCTATTTGCAGCGCGATATTCCCGTGGCCGACATGACGATCAAGGTCATCGGCAACCCTAGCTGGAACTGGACCTATGAGTATCCTGACCTGGGACTCAATGATGACAAGACGGCCAAGGTCAGTTTCACTGCATATTTGAAAACACGCGAAGCCGCCGCCAAGGATGGCGTTCCTTACCTGTTGGCAACGGACGTGCCAATGGTGGTCCCCGTCAACAAAACCATCAAGATGATCATCACCTCTGATCCTGAAGGCATTATTCATGCGTGGACCATTCCTTCCTTTGGCATGAAGATTGATGCCATTCCGGGCCGCCTGAACGAAGACTGGTTCAAGGCCACCAGGGAAGGCGTCTACTACGGTCAATGCTCCGAGCTCTGCGGCAAGGAACACGCCTACATGCCAATCGAAGTGCATGTCGTTTCGCAGGCTGATTTTGACGCGTGGACCGAAAAGGCAAAAACCGCCAGCATCGAGGAAGCGCGGGATTATTTGTTCGCCATGCTCAAGGCCAAGGGCCAATTGGCGAAAAACTGAATTTAGATAGAGGCTAACATTATGGCATACGCAGCAGCACACGACGATCACGCGCTTCCATCCGGATGGAGGCGCTACGTCTATTCCACCAACCACAAGGACATCGGCACGATGTATCTTTGGTTTGCCATTTTCGCAGGCCTCATCGGCGGCTTCCTGTCCGTCATGATGCGCGTTGAGCTGGCACAGCCCGGCATCCAGATTTTCCATGGCCTTGCCAACATGGTGTATGGAGTAGGCTGCGATGTCGCTGATCCTGAAAAATGCGATGCCGCCAAGCACATGTACAACGTGTTTGTCACCGGCCACGGCCTGCTCATGATCTTCTTCATGGTGATGCCCGCCATGATTGGCGGTTTCGGCAACTGGTTTGTGCCGCTCATGATCGGGGCACCCGACATGGCCTTCCCCCGCATGAACAACATCTCGTTCTGGCTGCTTCCTCCAGCGCTCGGCCTCCTGCTTATTTCGATGTTTGTCGAAGGCCCGTCGGGTGCCTACGGTGCGGGTGGCGGCTGGACGCTTTACCCGCCGCTTTCAACAACAGGCCAGCCAGGCCCGGCCATGGATTATGCCATCCTGTCAATCCATCTCGCCGGTGCCTCATCCATCCTGGGTGCCATCAACTTCATCACCACTATTTTCAACATGCGCGCTCCCGGCATGACTTTGCACAAGATGCCATTGTTCGTGTGGTCAATCCTTGTAACGGTATTCCTCTTGCTGCTGTCATTGCCCGTTTTGGCTGGCGCCATCACCATGCTGTTGACGGACCGCAACTTCGGAACCTCCTTCTTTGTGCCCTCCAAGGGCGGCGACCCCATCCTGTTCCAGCATCTCTTCTGGTTCTTTGGCCATCCTGAAGTTTACATTCTCATCTTGCCCGGCTTCGGCATCGTCTCGCAGATCGTTTCTACCTTCTCGAAGAAGCCCGTATTCGGCTATCTCGGCATGGCCTATGCAATGGTGGCAATCGGCGTGGTTGGCTTCGTGGTTTGGGCCCATCACATGTATACGGTTGGCATGGATGCGGATACGCAGGCCTATTTCATCGCCGCAACAATGATTATTGCCGTGCCAACGGGTGTGAAAATCTTCTCCTGGATCGCCACCATGTGGGGCGGTTCAATTGAATTCAAGGTGCCCATGCTCTGGGCCTTGGGCTTCATCTTCCTGTTCACCGTTGGTGGTGTAACCGGCGTGGTGCTGGCCAACGCTGGCGTTGACCGCTCATTGCACGACACCTACTACGTGGTGGCGCATTTCCACTATGTGCTGTCCTTGGGTGCGGTGTTCGCAATCTTCGGCGCCTGGTATTACTGGTTCCCCAAATTCACCGGCTATATGTATAATGAAACCGTCGGCAAGATCCATTTCTGGGTCACTTTTGTGGGCGTGAACATCCTGTTCTTCCCGCAACATTTCCTGGGGCTTGCCGGCATGCCACGCCGCTACATTGACTACCCCGATGTATTTGCCGGCTGGAACCAGGTTTCATCCTACGGTTCCTACATCTCTGCCTTCGGTGTCTTGATTTTCCTCTACGGCGTCTTCTCGGCCTATGCCAAGAAGCAGCAGGCAGCAGACAACCCCTGGGGTGAAGGCGCCACAACACTGGAATGGACCCTATCCTCACCGCCGCCGTTCCACCAATTCAACACGCTGCCGGTGATCAAGTAGTCCGATGCGCGACATCCAGTTAAATATCGCCAGCGATTCCACCCTTGGTGGGCAGGGAACGGCTGGCGATTATTTTGCGCTGCTGAAGCCGCGCGTCATGTCGCTGGTTATTTTCACGGCATTTGTTGGCCTTGTTGCGGCACCGGGTTACCTGAATCCGCTTCTCGCATTGGTAGCCCTTCTCGCCATCGCGGTTGGCGCGGGTGCTTCTGGCGCACTCAACATGTGGTATGACGCTGATATTGATGCGGTGATGAAGCGCACTAGGTCCAGGCCGGTGCCGCGCGGCGCCATTCTCCCCGGCGAAGCGCTGGGCTTTGGCGCTTTCCTCGCCGTGGCCTCAGTGATCGTGTTGGGCCTCTTCGTCAATCTGGCGGCGGCGGCGTTGCTGGCCTTCACCATTTTCTTTTACGTTGCCATTTATACCATGTGGCTCAAGCGCTGGACGGCGCAGAACATCGTCATCGGCGGTGCGGCGGGTGCTTTTCCGCCCATGATCGGTTGGGCGGCTGTGACAGGCACCATTGACTTGGGCTCAATCTCCCTGTTTCTCATCATCTTCATGTGGACGCCGCCGCATTTCTGGGCGCTGGCGCTTTTCCGTGAAGGCGACTACGCGGCAGCGGGCGTTCCCATGCTGCCGAATGTTGCAGGGCGTGACGAAACCCGCAAGCAGATCCTGATTTACACGCTGGTGCTTTTGCCCATCACATTTCTGCCAGCACTGTTGGGCGTGACGGGAATTGTCTATGTCGGCGGTGCAGCACTTCTGTCAGCCATGTTTTTGTATTACGCCGTTAATGTTTACCGCCTGCGCCAAGGCGAGGCAGCCGACAAGGCCTGCAAGAAGCTTTTTGGCTTTTCAATCCTCTGGCTGTTTCTGGTCTTTGCCCTCATCCCCATTGAGCGCCTCATTGGCATGACCCCGTTCCAATCGGTGCTGCTGTGAACAACGCGCCCTTCAGCCCTGAAGACATGGCCCGCCGCAGGAAGCGTTCCCTTGTCATGGCGCTTGTGCTGGGTGGATTGATCGTTCTCTTCTTTGCTGCAACCATTGCCCGCCTCGCCAGCAACGCAACCGTGATGACGGGAAACTGACATGGCGCGCGCACCCATCACGTTGAATGCGGCCAAGAATATGCGCGTTGCTTCAATGGCAGCGGGTCTTGCCGCCGCCATGGTGGGCCTCGCTTATGCTTCCGTGCCGCTCTATCAGGCTTTCTGCCAGGCCACGGGCTTTGGTGGCACCACCCAGCGCGCTGAACAGGCACCTGCGGCAACCGCTGACAAATACATCACGGTGCGTTTTGACGCCAATACGGCCGATAGTTTGGGCTGGAAATTCAATCCCGTGCAAGCCACCATGAGGGTCAAGATTGGCGAGCAATATCTGGCCCATTACAACGCCACCAATTTGCGCAACAAGGAAATTACCGGAACCGCTATTTTCAACGTAACGCCTGCTGAAGCCGGCGCTTACTTCAACAAGATTCAGTGTTTTTGTTTTACAGCGCAAACTTTGAAGTCCGGTGAGACGGCGGATTTGCCGGTTGATTTCTTTGTTGATCCGGCAATTCTTGACGATGCGGATTTAAAGGCGATCACCGAGATCACCTTGTCCTATACATTTTTTGAAGCAGATAAACCCAAGGCAGTCTCTGCGGTTGAACAGCCGGCGAAACTGACGACGAATTGAATGAAGGAGTAGGGGACATGGCAGACACCCACACAAAGAACCACGATTATCACTTGGTCAATCCAAGTCCTTGGCCAGCCTTAGGCGGATTCTCGGCCTTCATCCTGGCCATTGGCGCTGTCGTATGGATGCACGGCAGCCACTGGGCCGTCATGGCCTTGGGCTTTGTCATGGTGCTCTATGTCATGTTCATGTGGTGGCGCGATGTCATCAATGAAGCCAATTCCGGCGACCACACCCCCGTTGTGAGCCTTCATTTGCGCTACGGCATGATCATGTTCATTGCCTCCGAGGTCATGTTCTTTGTGGCGTGGTTCTGGGCCTTCTTTGATGCCAGCCTGTTTGCTGGTGAACCCATTCAGGCCGCGCGTGTTGCCTTGACCGAGGGCGTTTGGCCACCCAAGGGAACCGCCATTTTTGATCCCTGGCATTTGCCATTGGTCAACACGTTGATCCTTTTGACTTCAGGGACCACTGTTACATGGGCCCACCACGCCCTGCTGAACAACGATCGCCAAGGCCTGAAGTGGGGCCTCGTTGCAACAGTTGCCTTGGGCGCACTCTTCACCTCTATCCAGGCTTATGAATATGCCCACGCTGCCTTCTCATTCAGCCGCGACAATCCTGATTTGCCAGGCAACATTTATGGCTCGACATTCTTCATGGCCACCGGCTTCCACGGTTTCCATGTTCTGATCGGAACCATATTCCTGGCGGTTTGCCTGTTCCGCGCCATGAATGGCGCCTTCACGCCCAAGCAGCATTTTGGTTTTGAAGCTGCCGCCTGGTATTGGCACTTCGTTGACGTGGTCTGGCTGTTCCTGTTTGCCTGCGTCTATGTTTGGGCATCGGCAGGCGTTCCAATCCTGCATGAATAAGTGACAGGAAAACCGTTATCCAAGCCGCGCGAATTTACTTTGCGCGGCTTTTTTATTAAAGGGCAGCCATGACCGAGAATTACTATCCGGATATTTCGCCGATCAAAACCGGGATCGCCGGAAAATGCCCGCGCTGTGGCCGGGGCAAGTTGTTCGAGGGCTATCTCACGGTAGCCAACGCCTGCAAGAGCTGCGGACTTTCATTTGATTTCGCTGACAGTGGCGATGGCGCTGCATGGTTTGTCATGCTGTTTGTCTGCGTGGTCGGCGTCGGCTCCATTCTCGGGGTCGAAATCGCCTATGCGCCGCCATTCTGGGTGCATCTCATGTTGGTGATCCCCGTACTCATCATCATGCCCCTGGCGCTTTTGCGGCCCGTCAAAGGTGTGCTGCTCTGCCAGCAATGGAAAACCACGGCCCGCGAAGGACAACTCAAGTAATGGCAAAGCCCCGCATTTGGCCAATCATCCTGTCGGCAGGTCTCGGCATTGCCATGCTATGCGCGCTTGGCACATGGCAAGTGTTACGCTTGGCAGAAAAAAACAAACTGCTTGCGGAAATATCATCCCGTGCCAATGCCGAACCAATCTCACTGGCTGAAGTGTTGAAGCGGCAAGAGGCAGATGAGGATATTGAATTCCTGAAAGTGAAGACAGCGGGTATTTTTGACCACGCGAAAGAACGTCAAAAACTCACCGCATTCGATAGCGCACCCGGATATGAAATCATAACGCCTCTCGTCAGCACGGAGGGCATTGCGGTGCTGGTTGACCGCGGTGTCGTTCCCGATGAGCTTCGTGACATTTCAAAACGGCCAGAACCTCTTGCTCCGGTTGAAGTCACCGCCGTCGTGCGGACGCATGATAGCGCGCAGGGATTTTTTGATCCGGAAAATGATGTTGAAGGCAACATCTGGTACTGGTGGGATGTGCCCGCCATGCTTTCGTCCGTTCAAATATCACCAGAATTGAAAGTGGCTCCATTCATCTTGCAGTCGCTGCCGGGGGCTGGGCCCAAAAAATTTCCGCGCGCTGCGTTGGCTGAGGTGTCTCTTACCAACAACCACCTGCAATATGCGATAACCTGGTTTTCCCTCGCATTCGTGCTTCTGGTCATTGCTGGCCTTTTCATTCGAAAACAGGTGAATAGAACCGATCCTTGAAGCCCGTGCTTCCCAAGGCTAGTTATACCGCTGATTTTTAGAGGAATTCCCGTGCAATATGTTTCAACCCGTGGCGAGGCCCCGGAACTTGGCTTTGAAGATGTGCTGCTGACTGGCTTGGCAAGGGATGGCGGTCTTTATATTCCGGCGGCCTGGCCCACCTTCAAGCCCGAAGAATTGCGCGGGCTGCGCGGCAGATCCTATCAGGATGCGGCTTTTTCAACCGTTTCAAAATTTACCGGCAGCGCGGTGCCGGAAGCAGAACTGAAGGGAATGATTGCCGCCGCCTACGCCACCTTTGATCATCCCGCCATTGCACCTTTGAAGCAGATGGACGCCAACCAGTGGCTGCTCGAATTGTTTCATGGGCCCACCCTTGCCTTCAAGGATGTCGCCATGCAGTTGCTGGCAAGACTCATGGACTGGTCGCTTGAAAAGCATGGGCGCAAAGCCACCATCATCGGCGCTACATCCGGCGACACGGGAGGTGCTGCCATTGATGCGTTCAAGACCAGCAAGAATGCCACCACCGTTATTCTTCATCCTCATGGCAAGGTGAGCAATGTCCAGCGCCGCCAGATGACAACGGTGGACGCGCCCGCCATTCATAATATCGCCATTGAAGGCAACTTTGATGATTGCCAGGCCATCGTCAAAAGCCTTTTCAATGACCACGCCTTCCGCGAACGCGTGAGCCTTGCCGGCGTCAACTCCATCAACTGGGCGCGCATCATGGCGCAGATTGTCTACTACGTGACCAGTGCCGTGGCTTTGGGTGCGCCAGACCGTAAAGTCAGCTTCTGTGTGCCAACCGGAAATTTCGGCGATATTTTTGCGGGCCTTGTCGCCAAGCGCATGGGCGTTCCCGTTGACCGGCTGATCATTGCCACCAACGTGAATGACATTCTGGACCGCGCCCTGAAAACCGGCCGCTATGAAATGCGGGGTGTTCATGCCAGCACCAGCCCATCCATGGATATTCAGATTTCCAGCAATTTTGAGCGCCTGCTGTATCTGGCCTATGGGCGTGATACCAGCGCTATTCGGGGCCTCATGTCGGGCCTTTCCCAATCGGGCTCATTCAGCATCCATGAAAAGGCGCTTGGCACCATCCGTCAGGAATTTGACTCGTCTGCCGTGGGTGAAGCTGAAACCGCAGCAACTATCGCCCAAACCCTGAAAGCCACGGGCGAGTTGCTTGATCCCCATTCAGCCGTAGGCTTCGCCGTGGCGTGGAAGGCCAAGGCTTCGGAAAGCGCCATGATTACCTTGGCTACCGCCCACCCGGCCAAATTCCCAGATGCCGTCGAAAAAGCCTCAGGCGTAAGGCCCGGTTTACCACCCCGACTATCCCACTTGCTCAATGCCAAAGAACGCTTCACAATATTGCCCAACAGCGCCGCTGCCGTCAGGGATTTCATCTTGACGCTGTAATAAGGCCTGAAAAGGGAATGGGTTATGAGTGTTGAGATTACCTGCTTGGCCAACGGCTTAAACGTTGTGACCCACAGCATGCCCCATATCGAAACGGTGGCGCTGGGAATTTGGGTAAAGGCAGGGGCAAGGGACGAACGGCCAGAGGAAAACGGCATCGCCCACTTTCTGGAGCATATGGCCTTCAAGGGCACCAAGCGCCGCTCGGCCAAGGAAATCGCCGAGGAAATTGAATCAGCTGGCGGCGAGATCAACGCCTCAACCGGTATGGAAACCACCACTTATTACGCCCGCGTGCTGAAGGATGATTGGGCGCTGGCCTTGGACATTCTGGCGGACATTTTTACCGAATCCGTGCTCGACGCCGAGGAACTGGAACGCGAGCGCGATGTTATCCTGCAGGAAATCGCTGCCGCCAACGACCAGCCCGATGACCTGGTTTTCGATTTGGCCCAAAGTGCCAGCTACGGCGACCATCCCCTGGGCCGTTCCATATTGGGCACAACGGATTTGATCTCCGCCGTTGACCGCGACAAGATGCTGGCCTGGCGCAACCGGAATTATTGGGCTTCGCGCATTGTTGTGTCGGCTGCCGGGAATATTGATCACGAAAAATTTGCGGCCGAAGCCGA
The DNA here is from genome assembly GCA_963763635.1 of uncultured Alphaproteobacteria bacterium. Lineage (GTDB taxonomy): Bacteria > Pseudomonadota > Alphaproteobacteria > Rhizobiales > Aestuariivirgaceae > Aestuariivirga. Next base: position 93,999 of record CAVXPO010000021.1, on the reverse strand, counting down.
AAAGCTGCTGGGAAAAATTGAGCGTGGCCAGCAGCCCCAGCGCGAACCGCCGAGCTTCAATGGCTCCGAGCAAACATCGCAAAAGACCTTGGATCAGACCCACATCGTCCTGTCCTTCCAGGCACCGAGCTACCGCGACCCTGAAATTTATCAATTGCAGGTTCTTTCCAGCATTCTGGGCGGCGGCATGTCATCGCGCCTGTTCCAGGAGGTACGCGAGCAGCGGGGGCTTTGCTACAGTGTTTTTGCTTTCGGATCCGCTTATGAAGATGCAGGCCAGATCGGCGTCTATGCCGCAAGTTCACCTGAGCACACCGAAGAGCTTTTGGATGTGACGTCAAGCGTGATGATGTCGGTAACCCACGCGGTGACGGAAGCTGAGGTGGCGCGTGCCAAGGCCCAATTAAAAACCAGTCTTGTGATGAATTTGGAAAGCGCCTCATCGCGCGCCGACCAGATTGCCCGCCAGTTCCTGGCCTTTGGCGTCGTTCCGGCAATTTCGACACTGGTGGAAAAAATTGAAGCCGTGACAGTCGATCAGGTGCGCGAACTGGCAGTGCGGCTTTTCAAGGACAAGACACCGGCCATCAGTGCAGTGGGCCAGCTCTCGCATCTTTCATCGCATAACAAGATTACCAGTTATTTTACCCGGCAATAACAGAGAACGGCCCAAGTGGTTTTTTTGCGTTTACCCTTTGCACATGAACAGGAACCGCATCTGGTTTTTGGTTCCGTGCTGTTGCGCCCGCCTATCATGGCGGATTTCGAAGAGTGGGTGGAGCTGCGGCAGCAAAGCCGCGAATTTCTTGAACCCTGGGAGCCCCTATGGTCAGAGCATGAATTCAGCCGGTTCGGTTTCCGCGCCCGTGTGAAGCATTATCAGAAGCTGATCAGGAATGATGAGGGCTATCCCTTTTTCATTTTTCACCACCAGCACGGACATCTGTTGGGCGCCATCACCGCAAACAACCTGCGCCGCGGCGTCGCCCAGATGTGCTCGGTTGGCTACTGGATTGGCGCTGTCCATGCAAATCACGGCTACATGAGCCAGGCTCTGGAGGCGGTCACGGATTTTGCCTTCGGTCAATTGGTTCTGCACCGGATCGAGGCGGCGTGCTTGCCCGCCAACGATGCCTCAATCGCGTTGCTGAGAAAGAGCGGCTTCCAGCATGAGGGCCTCGCGCGCAACTATTTGAAAATAGCGGGAACTTGGCAGGATCATTTGCTGTTTTCCAAGCTCACGCAACGCGCGGTATAGCAGTTCTTGCAACCGGCCTAGGAGCGCGTTACTTAGTTAACCATGAGTCGAGGCCAAAATAGCCAATTGGGGCGGGCGTTATTGCGCTTTGCTTCCCTCCTTTGCCTGGCTTTCGTCAGTCTTGCAGGAGCCGCGTTGGCGGAAGGCGCTTTTGACGCGAGCGATATCAGGACCAGTGCGGATCTCGGTCCCTCGCTTCGCAAGCTCAGCACTGAACAGCCCAGCGTGCTGGTTGAAATGCCCCCTGATGACAAAGGCAAAACAGAAATTCTCGAACTCAAGTCAACGCTGCCGGCGCCGCCGTTCCTGTGGCGGATTTTGGTCCTCGCCAACAAGACAACGGAAAAGAAAAATCTTGTGCTGTCGGTAAGCCAGCAGAAATTTACCGGGTCCAAGCTCTTTTTGCCCATTCCACCGGGAAGCGTTGTAAGGAATATTGTCCAAACTGACATTGCCCGGCCGGTGAAGCTGAATGCACTCGGTGAAGATGCATACGAGATTTCATTGGAGCCCTCATCCACCAAAAACCTCGCCGTTCAGGTGGCGAGTGAACCTCTCAGTGTAACGCTATGGAACCGCAATGCATTCGACAGTCAAAGCCGCTCCGTGGCTTTCTTCCGTGGTGCAATTCTTGGCATTGCACTCCTGCTCGCACTCAGCATGCTGCTGCTTTACACCAACCGGACGCGCGCGTCATTTCTCTCCGGCGGCCTGTTTGCAATCGTATCGGTCGCTTTCATGGCGCTGGAAGTGGGTTATTTTGCCCAGCCCGTAGGTATTTTCGGCGTCTTTGAAGCAACGCCATCTGAAATCCGTGCTGTCATCGAATCCCTGCTGGCACTCAGCCTGCTGCTCTTCTTCATAACAGTGGGGGAATTGCGCCGCACCATTCCGGTGCTTCGCGATGCCCTTTTGGTTGCTGTTGTTTTGGGTCTCGCCTTTCCGGTTTATGCCTTTGTGCAGCCGCTTCTCGTGTCTGCGATTGCGCGTATTGGATTTGCAATTGTTGCTGTGTTGGGTTTTCTGGTTCTCCTCTATCAGCGAAAAAGCCGGCCGGCTGAATCCGCGCTGTTGCTGTGGTCCTCCGTCGTCTTGTGGACATTTGTTGCAGGCATGGCGATGCTGTTAAAGTCCAATAGCCTCCTCTTTTCGCTGGCCTTGCTTTTGGGGCTCACGGCGGTTCTCATTTTCATGAGTTTACGTTTCGTGCGTCGTGCGGCTGGCAATGGCTTTTTGTCCCAATCGCTTTTCCAGGAAGCGGGAAGGCGGGGCCTCGCCCTTGCCGGTGCCCAGCAATATGTCTGGGATTGGAACCCGGAAGACCGCGAATTATATGTGAGTGAGGAGCTGGAACAGGCTTTAGGCCATCCGCCGGGCTCGGTCACCCAGCTGGCTGCCGAGTCCATGTTGGAGATCATGCACCCCGCTGACCGTGTTGCCTATCTGGCAACCCTCGAAAATGCCGAGCGCCGGGGCCGGGGAAGTTTGAGCCAGGAACTTAGGCTGCGGCGCGGCGACGGAAGCTACAGGTGGTTTGACCTTCGCGCGCGCGGAATGGTGAGTTCTGACAATCGCCTGCTTCGCTGCATTGGCACACTTTCTGACATCACCAATACGAAGCGCACCGAAGAGCGCCTCTTGAGTGACGCGGTTTATGACCAGGTAACACGGCTGCCCAACCGGGCGCTGTTTCTTGACCGTTTGACGCGGGAGATGGCCAAGAAAACCTCGTCAGGGCTGTATGTGATTCTCGTTGATATTGACCGGTTCAAAACCGTAAATGACGGCTTGGGCCACGAGGCAGGCGACAGTCTGTTGACCGCGATCGGCCGCCGCATTGAAGCACTGTTGGGTCCCGATGATACGGTTGCAAGGTTTCCCGGCGACCAGTTTGCCATCTTGTTTGCGGGCACAACCCCAGAAAATGAGATTGCGGCTTTCGCCGAACTGGTGCGGGGTGCCGTTGCAAAACCCATCGTTGTCAACCAGCAGGAAATATTCCTGACCGCTTGCCTCGGTGCCGCCAATTGCCGCGAAGGGGGACTGACCGCTGAACAGTTGATGAAAGATGCAGCCATTGCCCTTTATGAAGCAAAGCGCCGCGGCAAGGAGATGATCCAGTTTTTCCAAACCTCCATGCGCGATGATCGCAGCGAGCTTGTGGCGCTGGAAGCCGAATTGCGGCGCGCTCTTGAGCGCAATGAAATTGAAGTTCACTATCAGCCGATAGCGAGATTGGCGGATATGGACTTGGCAGGCTTTGAAGCTCTTGTGCGCTGGAGGCACCCGGCTCTTGGCCTTTTGGCGCCAGAGAGCTTCTTGGGCCTTGCCGAGCAAACCGGCATGATCAACGACATCGGCCGCTTCGTCTTGAATGAAGCAACGCATCAACTGGGCATCTGGCAGCGCGCTTTCCGGCCCTCTGATCCCATTTTCATGTCCGTCAATGTTTCCGCCAGCCAACTCAGCCAAACAAACCTGGTGCTCGATATCCGGGCTGCCATAAGCCGCGAAGCGGTTTACCGCCAGACCCTTAAAATTGAGGTGACTGAATCAGTCGTCATGCAATTTCCGGAAAAGGCCGCAGGCATTCTTGAACAGGTAAAGCAGCTTGGTGTTGGCCTGGCATGCGATGATTTCGGCACGGGCTATTCTTCCCTTTCAAGCCTGCGAAATTTGCCGTTTGATACGTTGAAGGTAGATCGTTCATTTATTATCCCTGAATCAAATGATGAGCGCGCCGCCATCATTCTGGAAGCAATCGTATCCCTGGCGCATGACCTGGGCCTCTCTATCGTTGCCGAAGGCATCGAGGACCAGTCGCAGGTCAATCGGCTGGGGCTTTTGGAATGCGACTATGGGCAGGGCTTTTTTATCGGCCAGCCAATGACGGCAAAGCAGGTGACAGAAGCCCTGAGCACCATGCCCTATGTAAATAACTATGGAAAAACCGCCATTTCAAGCCTTTGGGAACGTGCCAACCACGAGCCAGCGGCTGTTGTCACAGACACGGAACTGACAACCGAAACAATCAACATCGCCATTTCCCAGCAAGCCGAAGAGCTCGCAGCCAGGAACTTGGCTGCCGCAGAAATTGCCAAGAGTGCCAGCCCCGCCTTGGAATCAGCGCCGCAGGCGCCGCGCGCCTTGAAACCTGCATCAGCTGAACTGCCGGAAGCGCCGCTTCCGCCGAAGACGCCGGCAAAAAAACCCGTGGGGGAAAAAAAGAAGCCGCGGAAAAAATCACCTCCCAAGAAGGCGGCCCCTGCGCCTCAGCCGTGACCGGCTTCTGTCGAAAGCATCAACGGATCGACACCGATTTTCTTCAGGGCGAGACCATACTTCCCGTCATAGCTGGTGCCAAACAAGAGTTCGTCATCCGCTTCGCAATGCAGCCAGCTGTTGTGCTGGATTTCATTTTCCAGTTGGCCCGCCACCCAGCCTGAATAACCCAGCGCCAGCATTGTTTTTAGAGGCCCCTTGCCCAGCGCTATGGCTTGCAGGATTTCGAGTGTTGCCGTGAGTGCCACGCCGGCATTGATGGCAAGGCTCGTGTTCGGCGTAAAATAATCGGTGCTGTGCAGGACAAACCCGCGAAACTGCTCAACCGGCCCACCAAATAGAACCGGCTTGTTCAACATGTCCTCGTTGAGGTTTCTGACTTCGCCATGGGGAACGATTTTCAACTGATCGACGAGGTCTGAGAAAAACATCATGGGCGCTGTCTTGTTGATGATGATGCCCATGGCGCCGCTTTCGCTATGGGCACACATGAAGATGAGCGAACGATCAAAGCGCTGGTCTCCCATGCCGGGCATCGCTATCAATATTTTACCTTCGAGATAGTTGTTTCCAGCCATGGCACCAGGATATACATTTACATGCCAATGTTAAAGCGCTCCATTGTGACAGGAAATTGATTGGAAAGTGACTTTGCGCAAAGCCATAGTTCCCGTCATGAACAGAAGAGGCGTGATTTTTTCCCTCGCAATGCTGCCTTGGGGCAGCCTTCCTGCCCGCAGCCAGCTTGCGCAGCCCTACAAGGTTACGTTGCTTTCCAATGGCAAAACCGAACGCATGTGGGCGGCGGGCGTTCTGATTGAACTCGAGCCCGAATGGAAAACCTATTGGCGCATGCCGGGCGATGCGGGCATTCCCCCCCAGTTTGATTGGGCAGGTTCAAAAAATGTTGAAGCGGTGACCGTGTCATATCCCATTCCGGGACGGTTCAAGGATTTGGGTGGCGAGATGATTGGCTACCACGACAAGGTGCTGTTTCCGCTTTCCATAAAACCACAGAACGGGAATGAGGTTGTTGAGCTGAATCTCAATCTGTTTTTCGCCGTCTGCCGCGAAGTCTGCATACCTGCCAGCACAAAGGCAAGTCTGCCCCTGCGAGCTGCCGATCAGAGTGGGCTGGTGGCCACCTGGCAAGCCCGCGTGCCGCAAATTGTTGATATGGCATCAAGCCCGGTCATATCCAATGCCATCATTGAAATGCTGGATGGCAAGCCCAGTCTGATGCTGCAACTCCAGCGGAAAGTTGATGACATTTTTGTTGAAACTGAAACCTCGGCTTATTTCACGAAGCCCGAGTTTGATGGAACGGGCCTCAACGCGCGGATGTCCATTCTTAATATCAAGGATTTGGCCAAGCTGCGCGGCACGTCGCTGAAACTTACATCGGCCTATGACAACGCCGGTATTGAACAAATGATCGTTGTCAACTAAGTCAGGCCCCATACTCAAACTTTCGGGATATCCCATGACAATTGCAGTTGGTGACACGCTTCCTCAAGCAGAATTTTTGACAATGACGGGCGATGGCCAGCAAAGCGTTTCAACGGACGTTATTTTCGCTGGCCGCAAAGTCGTGCTTTTTGGTTTGCCAGGGGCATTCACACCTACTTGCAGCATGAACCATTTGCCGGGTTTTTTGAGCAATATCGATGCCATCAAGGCAAAAGGCGTTGATACCATCGCCTGTGTCACGGTGAATGACATCCATGTTGTTAACGCATGGGCCAAGCACACGGGAGCAGAAGGAAAAATTGTGATGCTGGCTGATGGCAATGCCAATTTCACCAAGGCTATTGGCCTCAGCAAATTTTTCCCGGATTCCGGCATGGGTGAGCGCTCAAGGCGTTATTCAATGATTGTCGACAACTGTGTTGTGACCAAATTGAACATTGAGGAAAAGTCCGGCGTAAACGTTTCTGGCGCTGCAACTATCCTCGAACAGCTTTGAACGGCGCCATCCCTTCACGGGCCAGCTCATCGGCCCGCTCGTTTTCCGCATGCCCCGCATGGCCCTTGACCCAATGCCATGAAATGTGATGGGTCCTGATGGCTTGGTCGAGCCGCTGCCAAAGCTCCACGTTCTTCACGGGTTTCTTGTCAGCGGTTTTCCAGCCATTGCGCTTCCAGCCAAATATCCACTTTGTGATGCCGTCTTTCACATAAGCCGAATCGACATGCATTTCCACCTTGCAGGCGCGCTTGAGGGATTCGAGCGCTGCGATGGCACCTGTGAGTTCCATGCGGTTGTTGGTGGTTTCCGCCTCGCCGCCAAAAAGCTCTTTGCGCGTGCCGTTGTAATCCAGAATGGCACCCCATCCGCCGGGGCCAGGATTTCCGGAACATGCGCCATCGGTATGGATGATTACGACGTCTTTTTTCATTTAACGGCTGAATCGCGAAGTTCGCGCGGCAATTTGAAAGACACATTCTCTTCCCGCAACACCACATGCTCAACCGTCACGTCATAGTGCTGGCGGAAGGCATCAATGATTTCATTCACGAGTATTTCCGGAGCCGAAGCACCAGCCGAAACGCCGATGGTGCGAAGGCCTTTGAGTTGCGGCCAATCCAAATCTGTTGCCCGCTGAACCAGCATTGCCCGCGAACAGCCATTTTTCTCACCCACTTCAACCAGCCGTTTTGAGTTCGATGAGTTGGGCGCACCCACCACGAGCAGCAGGTCAATGCGGCCGGCGATGGATTTCACCGCCTCCTGGCGGTTTGTCGTGGCATAACAAATGTCTTCGCGTAACGGCCCGCGAATATCAGGAAAGCGTTTTTGCAAGGCCATTATAATGTCGCGTGTGTCGTCAATCGAAAGCGTAGTCTGCGTCACGTAGGCCAGCTTGCTGGCATCACGTGCGTCAAACGCATCCACGTCAGCAACAGTCTCAATGAGCGTGATCGCTCCTTCCGGCAACTGCCCCATGGTGCCGATTACCTCGGGGTGAAACTTGTGTCCGATAAGAACGATTTCCAAACCCTCCGCATGGTGGCGTTGGGCCTCCATGTGAACCTTGGTCACCAGCGGGCAGGTGGCATCAATCTGAAACAGCTTGCGCGCGCTGGCCGCAGCCGGGACAGCTTTCGGAACGCCGTGGGCCGAGAAAATAACCGGACGGTCACCCGCCGGAATTTCATCCAGCTCATCCACAAAAATGGCCCCCTTGGCCTTGAGGTCATCCACCACAAACTTGTTATGCACAATCTCGTGGCGCACATAGACCGGAGCCCCATAGAGCGCCAGCGCCCGCTCCACAATATCAATGGCCCGCACCACGCCCGCGCAAAATCCGCGCGGTGCTGCCAGGAGGACAGTGAGGGAAGGCTTCGACATGCCGCTTACATGCGAGGGGTTCGCCCCATTGTCAACAATCTAAGCACTACTCTTGCCTTTTGCCTTTTGTCGCTTTAGCCTGTTCGATGTTCGCTAAAACGCCAAGCGGGAGAGATCGGGGGAGACCCCGGCGCCGAAGGAGCAACCGCCCCGGAAACTCTCAGGCAAAAGGACCGCCGCGTTGCTGAACTCTGGAGAGCAGACGGCTGCAAAGCCCGTCTCACCGTAGGAGCAAGTCTGGCCGTGTCGGAGTGACGGTTTGGATGAAAACTCTCAGGTTCTCTGACAGAGGGGGCAGGCCATGTCGCAATTCTGCGCTAGGGCTTGCCGTCATTTGTCAGGAGCCCATTTTGAACGAAACACCTCTTCACCGCACAGCGCTGTATAACCAGCACGCCAGCCTTGACGCCAAGCTCGTGCCATTCGCTGGCTATGAGATGCCTGTGCAGTATCCCGCCGGCATCCTTGCCGAACATAACTGGACGAGAACCAACGCTGGCCTGTTTGACGTTTCCCACATGGGGCAAGCCTTCGTCGTTGGCCCCAACCACGCCACAACGGCTGCCGCCATGGAAGCCATCGTTCCCGCCGACATTGCCAGCTTGAAGCCCCAGCAAATTCGCTATTCGCAATTTCTGAATGACGAAGGCGGCATTCTCGATGATCTCATGATTACGCGTTTTGCCAATGAGGGTTGGCTTTACATCGTGTGCAATGCCTCGCGCAAAACCGAAGATTTCGCTCATCTCGAAAAGCATCTTTCAGCAGGTGTGAAGCTTCAACGCAGCAAGGGCATGTCACTCATCGCTTTGCAGGGGTCAAAGGCGGAAAGCGTGCTTGCGAAACTTAATCCCGCAGCAGCAGAAATTCCTTTCATGCATTATGCGAGCCTCAAGCTCGGCGGCGTCACTGCTCATGTGTCGCGCTCGGGTTATACGGGCGAGGATGGTTTTGAAATTTCGATCACTGATCACGATGCCCCAAAACTTTGGGCCATGTTGCTTGCCGATGCGGATGTAAAACCCATCGGCCTTGGTGCACGTGACTCGCTTCGTCTCGAAGCGGGCCTTTGCCTCTACGGCCATGACATTGATGAAACCACCAGTCCCATTGAAGCTGATCTCCTATGGTCAATCCAGAAGCGCCGCCGCATTGAAGGCGGCTTCATGGGCGCTGACCGTGTGTTGAATGAAATCGCCAACGGTCCCGCCCGCAAACGCGTGGGGATAAAACCTGAGGGCCGTGCGCCGGCGCGCGAGGGAACCGTTGTCACTGATCGGGATGGCCGACCCATCGGCACCGTTACATCCGGCGGCTTCGGCCCCACAGCTGGCGGCCCCGTCGCGATGGGCTATGTCGAAACTGCCTTTGCAAAAGCCGGAACTGCAATCCAATTGATTGTGCGCGATAGACCCATGCCTGCACAAGTCGTCACTCTTCCCTTCATTCCCCATAATTATAAACGCTGAGGAGACCGCACCATGTCCGTTAAATTTTCCAAAGACCACGAATGGGTGAGTGTTGCTGGCGATATCGCCACCATCGGCATCACCAATCACGCCCAGGAACAATTGGGCGATGTGGTGTTTGTCGAGCTTCCCGCCATTGGCAAGAAAGTTTCCAAGGGCGGCGATGCTGCTGTGGTTGAAAGTGTGAAGGCCGCCAGCGAAGTTTATGCACCACTCACGGGCGAAGTCGTGGAAGTGAACAGGGAGCTTGAAGGCGATCCAGCCCTCGTCAATCGCGGCGCTGAAGGCGATGGCTGGTTCATGAAGTTAAAATTTAGCAATCCAGCCGAACTTACTGATCTCATGGACAAAAATGCCTACGATAAATTTGTTTCTTCGCTTTAAGGAAACCCGCTGATGACGCGCCCAACGCTTGCCGAGCTTGAACCTGGCTCAAATTTTATCCGCCGCCATATTGGTCCCAGTGATTCCGAAACGTCGGACATGCTGCGCGAAGTGGGTGCGAAGTCGCTGGAAGATTTTATCAACAAGGTGGTGCCTGAAAAAATCCGCATGGCAAAGCCATTGGAGTTGCCGAAAGCCAAGGCCGAACGCACCGCACTTTCCTATTTGCGCAAAATGGCGGATCGCAACGAGGTGTTCGTGTCGATGATCGGCATGGGCTACTACGGCACCGTTACGCCCAAAGTCATTCTCCGCAACGTCTTTGAAAACCCCGGTTGGTACACGGCCTATACGCCCTATCAGGCAGAGGTCAGCCAGGGCCGTCTTGAGGCGCTGCTCAATTTTCAGCAGGTCATCGTCGATCTCACCGGCCTCGAGCTTGCCAACGCTTCGCTTCTTGACGAGGCCACCGCCGCTGCCGAAGCCATGGCCATGGCCAGGCGCCTCGTCAAAACCACCGCCAACACTTTCTTTGTTGATAGGGACACCCACCCGCAAACCATCGGCGTCATCCAGACGCGTGGCCGCGCCTTTGGTTATGATGTCGTGATCGGCGACCCCGCCAAGGACCTGAAACCGGAATCAGTTTTCGCCGCCTTGCTCTCCTATCCCGGCTCATCCGGCGAAATCCATGACTACCGCGCCATCATCGACAAGCTCCACGGCGCCGGCGCCTTCGCCATCATGGCAACGGATTTGCTGGCGCTTGCATTGCTCACCTCTCCTGGCGAATTGGGCGCGGACATCGCCATCGGCTCATCCCAGCGCTTCGGCGTCCCCATGGGGTACGGCGGCCCCCATGCGGCATTCTTTGCCACCCGCGACGAATTCAAGCGCGCCATGCCCGGCCGCATCATCGGCGTTTCCATTGACGCGGAAGGCCACCGGGCGCTGCGCATGGCGATGCAGACCCGCGAGCAACACATCCGGCGTGAAAAAGCCACCAGCAATATCTGCACGGCGCAAGTGCTGCTCTCGATCATTGCTTCCATGTTTGCGGTTTACAATGGCCCCAAAGGCATTCGCAAAATGGCCGAACGCACCCACCGCATGGCAGAAATTTTTGCGGCAGCGGTCACCGGCTTCGGCTATGAAGTGAAAACCAAATCCTACTTTGACACCATCACCATTCACGCACCCGGCCGTGCCCAAACGATTTTTGCCCGTGCCAAAGAAAAGCGCATCAACTTGCGCTTTGTTGACGCCGATCATCTGGGAATAAGTTTTGACCAGTCCACAAGGCGGGAAGAATTGAACCGCGTCCTTACCGTGTTCAAGACGGATGCGGCGGTGAACATTGATGCCATCGACAGGGACGTCAGGGAATCCATTCCGAAATCCCTGCTGCGCACGTCAAGTTATCTCACGCATCCGGTCTTTGAAATGTATCATTCCGAAACTGAAATGCTACGCTACCTCCGTCATTTGCAAGCCAAAGACGTGGCGCTTGACCGCTCCATGATTGCACTCGGCTCCTGCACCATGAAGCTCAATGCGACAACGGAAATGATTCCGGTGACATGGCGTGGCTTCTCGTTGTTGCATCCCTTTGCGCCACTCGAACAAACCCAAGGCTACCAACAGCTCTTTGAAGAGCTCGAGGCCATGCTGGCGGAAATCACGGGGTTCGATGCCGTGTCTTTGCAGCCCAATGCCGGGAGCCAGGGTGAATACGCAGGCCTTCTCGCCATTGCGGGTTATCACACGGCGCGCGGTGAAAGCCGCCGCGACATCTGCCTCATTCCAATATCAGCTCACGGAACAAATCCGGCGTCTGCTGTCATGGCGGGAATGAAAGTTGTCGTTGTGGCCTGTGATGAACAGGGCAACGTTGAAGTAGGTGACCTCAAGGCCAAAGCACAAGCTCACAAAGACAATCTCGCTGCCTTGATGATTACCTATCCTTCAACCCATGGCGTGTTCGAAGTGGCGATCAAGGATATTTGCGACATCGTGCATGCCAACGGCGGCCAGGTGTATCTCGATGGCGCCAACCTCAATGCGCAAGTGGGCGTCACGCGGCCTGCTGAATTGGGTGCGGATGTTTGCCACATGAACCTGCATAAAACGTTTTGCATTCCCCATGGCGGCGGCGGCCCCGGCGTTGGCCCCATTGGCGTAAAATCCCATTTGGCTCCCCATCTGCCGGGCCACAATGTTGTAGACGGTGTAAACCCCGCCGCGGGCCACGATCAAAGCCAAGGTGCCGTTTCCGCCGCCCCTTGGGGCTCGGCCTCCATTCTCCCCATCTCGTGGACCTACATTGCCATGATGGGTGGTGAAGGCCTGCGCAAAGCCACCATCATGGCCATTCTCAATGCGAACTATATGGCCAAGCGCCTGAACCCGCATTTCCCGGTGCTCTACACAGGGCCTGGCGGGTTCGTGGCCCATGAATGCATTATTGACCTGCGCTGGCTGAAAGAGCGCACCGGCCTCAGCGTCGAAGACGTGGCAAAACGCCTGGTGGATTACGGTTTCCACGCCCCTACCATGTCTTTCCCGGTGGTTGACACGCTGATGATCGAACCTACCGAATCCGAAGGCAAGCGCGAACTCGACCGCTTCTGTGACGCGATGATTGAGATACGCAAAGAGATTGCCGAAGTGGAGGAGGGCAAGGCCGATAAACTTGACAATGTCTTGAAAAACGCCCCCCACACCCACAGGCTGCTGCTCGGCGAATGGAAACACCCTTATGCGAAGGAGAAAGCCTTCTTTCCGCTCAAGGGCTATCCACAAGACAAATACTGGCCGCCGGTCGCCCGCGTCGATAACGTCTTCGGCGACCGCAACCTGGTTTGCACCTGTCCGCCCATGGCGAACTACATGGAAGCGGCAGAATAGCCAAATTTGACAAACTTTCCAATTCTGACTAGTCTGACTAGTCAGAATTGGAGAAGCCATGAACAAGCATTCGCGCATTTGGTCTTTGCAGGAGGCCAAGGCCAAGTTCAGCGAAGTTGTCCGGCTTGCTCAAACTGAAGGGCCACAGCAAATCACGGTGCATGGAAAGCACGTTGTTACGTTAATGCCTGCAACTGAAATCAACCCAAAAGCCGGTCTTCGTACAGGCATGGATTTAGTCAAGGCAATGCAATCCTGTCCCTATCCTGACTTTGAAATTCCGGAAAATGATGAACCTGCATACTTCCGACCTGTCGAACTATGATGGGTTGGCTGCTTGATACCAATGTTATATCTGAACTCAAAAAGGCCAGCCCGGATATCAAAGTTTTGGAATGGGTAGCAAGTCAGCCGAGTGACATGCTGTACACATCCTCGGTCAACATTGCGGAAATCAGATTTGGCATCGTTTCCCAGGCTGACACTCTCAGGCAATTAAAACTTACAGAGTGGTTGGAAGATAAAGTCAGGCCCTTGTTTGAAGAACGTATCTTACAGGCAACAGAACCGGCGTTGTTGCAGTGGCGGATATTTGCAAGTTTGGCAGAAAAGGCAAAACAGCCCGCGCCGTCGGCGGACCTATTGATTGCAGCGATCGCGTGCCTGGCCAAGCTTCCGGTAGCAACACGCGATGTAAAACCCTTCATTGGAGCAGGCGTGCCCGTCCTCAATCCATGGACCGGCGAACGCTTCAACGGCGCATAAATCATCCGCGGTGCAACAGCCCCTCGTGAACATGATAGGTCATGAGGGCCAGAACCGCTGCCAGCCCAAGATATAAAACCGCATATTCAAATCGTGTGGTTGCAGGGATTGAGCGGTAGGCAACCGCTTCCGGTGAACTCGCATCATAGTACCAGGCCGCCCGCAGGCTTGGCAGTGCCATGATGCCAATCAGGATAATCATCGGGCTGGGCATATAGAAAAACAGCGCAACCAGCATCGGGAGCCCTACAAACCAGATGCGTGGCGAGAGAACTTGCGTGATTCGCCCGCCATCAAGCGGCGAAACCGGAATGAGATTGAACAGGTTGATGAGGAAACCCGAATAGGAGATTGCCATCCACAGGTCGCTGCCGCTGCTGCGCCCATAAAAATAGGCGGCAAATGCGCCGAGTGTTCCAATGAACGGCCCAGCATATGCCACATAGGCTTCGGTCTCGGAATCATGGGGCTGTTCGCGCAGGTTTATCCATGCGCCGACGAAAGGAATGAAAGCGGGCAATCCCACATCAAGCCCCCTTTGGCGCGCCGCAACGTAATGGCCCATCTCGTGAATCAAAATCATGCCGACAAATCCGGCGGCAAACGGCCAGCCATAGATCGTGGAGTAGACCCAGATGGTCAGCAGCATGCTGCCGATTGAAAGAGCCGCCTTGCCAAGCTTGGCCGAGGACAGGAAGAGGATAAGAAGTTTCATGCGCTGTCCGCCGGCTTCTTGCGGAAAAATTTGAACAATGATCCGCCCGCCACCGCAGCGGCGACGGCGATGACTTTTGCAAACTTGAGAAAGAAAACACCTGCAAGCGCCAACAGTCCAAGCTTCTTGGCGGCAACGCCGCCAATCAGGGCGGCAAGTCCGTATTCTGCGATGTGATCGGTTGATTCATTGAAGTCTTCGTACTTCTTGCCAGCTTTGTATTCGAGGGAGGAGAGCACGGTTCGTGCGTAGGATTTTTCGTTGTTGATGAAAGCATCGGAGGTCAGAAGGTTGACTTGAAAATATCCATCGCGGCCCAGCGCATAGGTGTTGTAGTTGACAGTCGCCGGGGCGTTCTTGTCGCCGCCCCGATCAACGGCTTTGAGCGACCAGGCCAGCCTGTGGGTTGTTACGTCATAACTTGGCGGCTCAATCCAGCCCACAATGTCCATGGCTGGAATATTCATTTTTACACGTTCTTTGTTTTGTTCTTCTGTCCCGTCCCTGAGCGACTGCAATAGCTCGTCAGGGTTCCAGCTCTTGGCTTCATCGTCTTTAACATAGCCTTCGGCCGTGTGTTCAATGGTCATTACCCAATTGCTGTTGCTGTCGTCCGCAACAATCAGGCCAAAGAAGCCCGGCGATGATGAGTTTCCCCAGGCAGCCATGAGTGCTGCGGCTTCAGGCTTTGGGATAAAGGCCATGCCTCTTGGAATATGCAAAATGGCTTGATCGCCAAGGGTTGTGTCAGATGGTCCATAGATTGCCACTTTGCTTGCAGCCTGCCAGGCAAGTTGTGATGCTGATGTTTGCCCCAAGGCAGCTGCGCACCACCCCAAACAGGCGAATATCAGGAATGAAAACAGTCGAAAGGTTTTCAGCATCACTTGCTCCAAATTGCGCAGGCTGTTGCTGATTATGTGGCAAGGCTGCATTTCCCGCAACGGGAGAAGAAAATAAAAAACCCGGCGCAAATGGCCGGGTTTTTGAAATCATTTAAATTGAACTTAGTTCAATCGGCTCTTCACGGCAGCAATTGACTCGTCAACAAGCTTGGCACCCTTAGGCCCCTGAACCGCTTCTCCAACCAGCCGTGAAGCAGCGGCAATGGCAGCTTCCGTCGCTGTTGTGCGAACTTCCTTAATAGCGGCAGCTTCGGCCTGCGCAATCTTTTGGGCGGCCTGCTTGGTGCGGCGTTCAATTGTTTCAGCCAGTTTCTTGCGGGTTTCAACCGAGTAGGATTCAGCTTCAACCTTGGCTTGAGCTATAATATTGGCAGCGTCTTTTTCAGCTTCAATACGCTTCTTTTGATATTCGGCCAGAAGCGCCTGCGCCTCCTCGCGCAGCTTTTTGGCTTCCGCGAGTTCGCGGCCAATCTTGTCAGCCCGCTCATCCAGCATCTTGGCAACCATTGCCGGCACTTTGAGATAGACCGCAAGGCCTATGAAAAGCAGGAAGGCAACGGCAACCCAGGTTTCAGCTTCATGGAACATCGGGTTACTCCTATTTGCCAAACGTCTTGGAAACAGCTGCAGATGCAGCAGCTTTCGTAACCTTTGCACCCGTCAGTTGCTGAACGATTTGAGCGGCGATATCCGCAGCCATTGCGGCCACATCTTGCAAAGCCTTGTCGCGCGAGGCCATAACTTTTTTCTCAGCCGTGGCAATCTTGGCACCCAATGCGGCATCAAGCTTGGACCGTTCGGCTTCAATCTCGGCATTGAGCGTATTGCGATTTTCCGTCGCAATCGCATTGGCCTTGGCCTTGGCATCAGCCAATGCAGTCTCGTAAGACTTCACCGCATTTTCTGTTTCAACTTTGAGCTTTTGCGCACTGGCCAAATCGCCATCAATGGTGGATTTGCGCAAGGCAATCACACCACCCGTGCGGGGAATGGCCACGCGCGAGATGACGAAGTAGAGTATCATAAAAGTGATGGCGAGCCAGAAAAGCTGTGGCGGCCAGGTCGAAATATCAAGCTGCGGCATGGGCAGACCCTATGAAAACTTTGAGCGGCGTTACACCTTGCAACACCGATCAGAAGCAAAAATTGTTCGAAATCAGCCGAACAGAATGAGCATCGCAACGGCAAAGCCGATAAGGCCCGTTGCTTCAGCGAAGGCAAAGCCCAAGAACAGCGTACCGCGTTGGCTGGCGGCGGCGGCTGGGTTGCGAAGTGCACCGGCCAGATAGTTTCCGAAAATTGTACCAATACCGATACCGGCACCGCCAAGGGCAATTGCCGCAATACCTGCACCGATCATCTTTGCTGCTTCTACGTCCATTTTATTTCTCCTGTGGAATGGATTGTTTGGTTAGTGGTCAACATGCATGGCATCGTTCAGATACATGCAGGTCAAAAGTGCGAATACATAGGCCTGTAGGGCGGCCACGAGAAGTTCAAGGCCCATGAGGCCAACCATGGCAATAAGCGGCAGCCAACCCGCCATAAGCCCAAGCATGACAACAAAACCCGCCATGACTTTCAGCATCATGTGGCCCGCCATCATGTTGGCGAACAGCCGGATGGAAAGGCTCATTGGGCGGATGAAGTAAGATACGATTTCAATCAGGACCACCAATGGCAGAAGCAAAGCAGGAACGCCTGACGGCACGAACAGCTTCAGATAGCCAAAGCCATTGCGAATGAAACCGATGATGGTGGCGCCGATGAATACAACCAGCGCCAAGGCCAGTGTCACCACGATATGGCTCGTAACCGTGAACGCGTAAGGAATAAGCCCGATTACATTGGCAAACAGGATGAAGGTGAACAGCGTCAACACAAATGGAAAATAAGTGCGCGCATTGTCATGCAGCACTTCTTTCGTCATATTATCGATGACTTCATAAATGCTTTCAGCCACCGATTGCAAACGGGTGGGGATCAACTTGCGGGGAGCCAGAACAAATAACAGCGTCGCACAGATTATCGCGATGAATGCCCACAGCGCCGAATTGGTAAAAGAAATATCCACGCCGCCGATATGAATTGGCACCAGGCGATCAATCACGAATTGATGGATCGGATCGATAATCTTTTCGCCATGTTCAGGTGTTGCCACGTTCAGTCCTCATCATCGTCTGTGACGGACGGGGGCGTAGGCCCCTTGCCGCCGAGTAGTTCTTCGGCCTGTTTACTCTTTGAAAGCCGCATGACGTTCACAACACCCGCTGCAAGACCCAGCGGCATGGCTGCCAACATAATCCAAGGTGCAGTGCCAAGATATTTATCGGCGCCCCAACCCAAAGCCATCATCACGAGAAGCCCCACCAGTAGTTCGGAGACCGCCCGCATCGCAAGACCTGCAGCTGAGCCTTCCTGATTACCATCACCAGATGTGCCGCGCCGCTCCTGCAGGGTTTTATCAAGCTTTGTGCCCAAGTCTTTCAGCCGGTCCGAGTCTTTCATCATCCCACCCAAAATAACACAGTCACCGGCAGCGAAATCCAACCCTTAAAATCGAGCGCACCATAGTTGCGGTGCCAAATTGTGTCAAGAAATGGATATGGATGATAAGATATTGTAATCTATCAGGTTTATAGCGTTTATCAGTGATGCGTCGAAAAGTCCGCAAGGTTTTGCAAGAAGCTGTTTGATTCTGCCGTGCAAGCCCTCGTCTTGCAATCTACCATCGCTAATGCGAGGTCTAAACGAAAACTTCATCCCGGCGCTACGAAAGCTAAACCATGAAAGCCGTGCTTTACGAAGCCTTTTCCACCCCGCCCAAAATGGTGAGCGTGCCAGACCCCACGCCGGAGCCGCATGGTGTCGTCGTGAAGGTGATGGCAACCGGCGTGTGTCGCAGCGACTGGCACGGCTGGGTGGGCCATGATGCAGATATAAGCTTGCCCCATGTGCCGGGCCATGAGTTGGCGGGAATTATTGTGGCTACGGGCAAGCACGTTACGAAATGGCGTGTGGGCGACCGGGTCACCGTTCCTTTCGTTGGCGGTTGCGGGTCTTGTCCCCAATGCGCTTCCGGCAATCATCAGGTGTGTGACGCCCAGTTCCAGCCAGGCTTCACCCATTGGGGATCGTTTGCCGAATATGTTTCCATTCATTACGCTGATGTAAACTTGGTTGGGTTGCCGGAAGCTTTGGATTTTGCCACCGTGGCAAGCCTCGGCTGCCGTTTCGCCACCTCATTCCGCGCCATCGTCGATCAGGGCCGCGTGTCAGCCGGCCAATGGGTTGCCGTGCATGGCTGCGGCGGCGTGGGCCTGTCCGCCATCATGATCGCCAACGCACTGGGCGCGAATGTCGTGGCCGTCGACATTGCCGACGGCAAACTGGCGCTCGCCGCATCTCTGGGTGCCGTCGTAACGTTGAATGCAACCCGCGTTGCCAATGTCGTTGAAGCAGTAATGGAAATCACCAAGGGCGGTGCCCATGTTTCGGTTGATGCGCTGGGCCACCCGCAAACCTGTTTCAATTCCATCGCCAATTTGCGCAAGCGCGGCCGCCACATTCAAATTGGCCTCATGCTGGCAGAAAACAGCGAACCCCGAATTCCCATGAGCAAGGTCATTGCCCACGAGCTTGAAATTTTCGGCAGCCACGGCATGCAGGCCCACCGCTACGGCGCCATGTTCGCCATGATTGAATCCGGCAAGCTCAGCCCGCAAAAACTGGTGGGAAAAACCATCAGCCTTGCGCAGTCAATTCCAGTCCTGATGAACATGGACAAGTTTGAAACGGCAGGCGTAACGGTGGTGACGGAGTTTTAGATCACGCCACGTGCGGTGAGCGCTTGGCGCAAACTTTCCGGCGATGTGAAGTGATGGGCCTGCATCCCCGCAGCTTCGGCACCCCGGACATTGGCGGCACTGTCATCAATGAACAGGCAATCCGCCGCCGCGAGATTGTTGCGGGTGAGCAGCAGATTATAAATGGCGGGGTCAGGCTTCAGCAGTTTTTCATCACCGGAAACCACCGTATCGCGAAACAGGGAGAGGAAGGGAAAACGTTTCCGCGTCTCGCGGAATTTGTCGCCGTTCCAGTTTGTTATGGCATAAAGTGCGACATTCTTCGCCACCAGCTCTTCCAGCACCGCAACCGTTCCGTCAATCGCATGCGGCAGCGTTTCATGCCAGCGCGTGTCGTAAGCCGCGATGGCCTCAGCATGCTCGGGGTGGAGCGCGGTCGCAACTTCCACAGCCTCGGCAAAACTCCGCCCGCGATCCTGTTCCAGATTCCAGTCATGATTGCACACATGCGCCAGGAACCATTCCATTTTCAATTCACTGTTGAAATATTGGGTGAACAGGAAGCGCGGATCCCAGCGCAATAAAACATTGCCAATGTCGAAAACGATGTTCATGAATTCCCTTCCAGCAGAGGCGAATGCATAATTTCCCGATCGGCTTGATCAGCTCGCTTCAGCCATTGCTCCAGCTTCGGCCAGGTTCACCGACACAAGCTGCGAAACGCCGCGTTCCATCATGGTGACGCCGAAGAGCCGGTGCATGCGCGCCATGGTAAGCTCGTGATGGGTGATGATGAGGAAGCGGGTTTCCGTGCGTTCCAGCATCGCGTCCAGCAGGTTGCAGAAGCGCTCCACGTTGTGATCGTCCAGCGGCGCATCAACTTCGTCGAGCACGCAGATGGGCGATGGGTTGGTGAGGAAAACGGCGAAAATCAAGGCCAGCGCCGTCAGTGTCTGCTCGCCGCCGGAAAGCAGTGACAGCACCGTTGGCTTTTTGCCGGGTGGATTGGCCATGATTTCAAGGCCCGCCTCCAGCGGATCATCGGACTCGATCAATTGCAGTTCCGCCTTGCCGCCGCCGAAAAGTGTCGTGAAGAGTTCGCCGAATTTCTCGTTCACCGTTCCGAAGGCATCCAGCAGCCGTTGGCGGCCTTCCTTGTTCAGGCTCGAAATGCCGCCGCGCAATTTGTTGATGGCCTGCACGAGGTCATCGCGTTCCTTGATCAGCGTGCTGAGCTGCGTGGCAACGGTCTCGGCTTCCTCATCGGCCCTGAGATTGACGCCGCCCAGCCGCTCGCGGTCTTCGCGCAGGCCGAACAGTTTCCGCTCGATCTGGTCATTAGGTTCCATCTTGTCGGCATCAAGACCGGCATTGGCAATGATTTCATCAGGTGCGCACTGCAGTGTTTCGGCAATGCGCTGCTCGCAATGTTCATGGCGCTGCTTTGAGGCTTCAAGCCGCGCGCCCAGCCGCGCATGGTCCTCGCGTGAGGTGCTGGCCAGTTCCTGCGCCTCGCGCAATAAAGCATCTGCCGCACGAACCGCGTTCTCGCCTTCGGCCAAGGCATCGGCCGCTGCCTTGCGCTCGGCCTCGGCCTCTTGCAGCGTGTTCATCAGTTTGTGGCGCTTGTCGGCCAGAATCTGCGGCATGCCGGCAAGCTCGGCGATGCTGCCGCGGGTTTCTTCGGCGCGGCTGCTCAAATGCGCAATCTGTTCGCCTGCACGCTTCGCCCTGTCACTCCATTGGCGGCGCTCTGCTTCGATGGCAGCAATCCGGTCCGTTCGCGACTTGGCTTCCCGCTCCAGGCCGTCATGCTTTGCCCGCGCTTCCGCATAAGCCGCGCGCTCGCCATTTACGCTGTCCTTGAGAGCGGCCATTTCCCGCGTGGGGCCATCAAGGGCGGGCAACCCGTTGAGTTCAGCTTCCGCTGATTCAAACGCGCCGCGAACTTCATCAAGCGATTGATTGATGCGGCGAAGGCCTTCATCCAGAGCGCTGGTTTGTGCCAGCTGTTCTGCCGCTTGCCGCTCATGCCGCGCCAAGGCTTGCCGCGCCACCTCAACGGAAGCGGTTGCCGCCCGCCAGGCCTCGCGTTTTTCACGTTCGCTGCGAACGCCGGTTTCAACCGATTGCCGGGCCGCATCAAATTTCTGCTTCGCCTCATCAGCAAGCCGTGCTGCTTCCTGCATTTCAACGTCAAGAAGCAAAAGCCGGTTGCGTTCGGCCAAACGCTTGGCGGCAGCACTGGGTGCATCCGCAGCTGACGTGAAACCATCCCAGCGCCAAACATCGCCTTCCCTTGAAACCAGACGCTGGCCGGGGCGCAACTGCGCTTGCAGGGCTTGGCCAACATTCTTTGAAACCACGCCGATATGCGAAAGCTTGCGGGCAAGCGCAATGGGCGCATCGACAAAATTGGAAAGCGGCTGCGTTTCCGGCGGCAGCATGGCAGCGCCATCAAGCGGCGGAAGCCCCCGCCAGTGGGTGGGCGCCCCTTCATCCGATGACGCGTCAATGTCGTCGCCAAGGGCTGCACCCAATGCCGCCTCAAAGCCGCGGTCAACCTTGATCTGGTCAACCAGTGCCGGCCATAAACCATCACCGCCGGCCTTGAGCAAATTCGTCAGTGTACGGACTTCCGTTTGCAGCCGCTCCGCCTTGCGCCGCGCGTCATCATGGGTTGCCCGCGTATCGGCCTCAACCTGGCGCGCCACACGAAGCGCCACTTCGGCATGATTAGCCGCCGTCTCATTCGTGCCCAGCACGGCAACAGCCGCCTCAACGGCCGCGGTGAATGTTGGGCCGTCACCCGCCGCACCCATTTGCGCCAGCAGGATCTGTCGTTTGCCAGACGTTTCTTCGGCTTCCCGTTCAAGCCGCGCAATGCGCTGGCGCTGCTCTTCGATGGCGCGCGTGACGGCATTGCGCCGCGCCGTGAGTTCCGACAGCTGCTGGCTGGCCAAGTCAGCAGCTTCCTGGGCTTCCGCCAACTTGCTGGCGACAGTTTGCAAAGCGAGAGCCGCCTCAGCCCGCAAGTCGCCATCATTTCCCTGCAATGTCTTGAGGGATGTATCTTCTTCAACAAGGCGCGCGATAACGCCATCCGTGTCTTTCAACGTGTCCTGCTCGCGCGAAAGGTCAGCCACCGCCTGCACCAGCCGCTGGTCAAGCTCCTTGCGCCGCGCTTCAACCCGCCGCTCTTCTTCGTCCAGGCTGTTGCGCTCAAGCGCCACGCGCTGCAACACGGCAGCGCGAATGGTTTCCTGTTCGCGTAAAGGCGGCAGCTTTTCCCCAAGCTCATCGCGCGCCCGCAGTTTTTCCGAACTGCTGCGAACATGCTCGGCCAGAAGCCGCGTTGCCGCATCGAGGGCAGTGGCATCTTTTGCCGCGTTTTCTGCCGCTTCCTTCCAGGCCACATAAAGCCCCGCCGCTTCCAGCTTTCTGATTTCGGCGGAAATCTGCTTGTATTTCTGCGCCTGCCGCGCCTGCCGCTTCAGGCTGTTGAGCTGGCTCTCAAGCTGCGAGGTCACGTCCTCAAGCCGGGTCAGATTTGCTTCCGCTGCCTTGAGTTTTAACTCGGCCTCATGGCGGCGCGTATGAAGGCCGGTGATGCCAGCCGCCTCTTCAAGGATGAGCCGCCGCGCCTGCGGCTTGGCGTTGATAATTTCGGCAATCTGCCCCTGCCGCACCAGTGCAGGCGACCGTGCGCCTGACGAAACATCGGCAAACAGCAATTGCACATCCCGCGCCCGCACATCCTTGCCATTGATGCGGTAGGCGGAACCCGCCTCGCGCTCAATGCGGCGGGAGATTTCAAGGACTTCGCTGTCATTATGTTGCGGCGGGGCCGAACGGTCTTCGTTCGACATGGTCACCATGACTTCCGCCATGTTGCGCGAAGGGCGCTGCGTGGTGCCGGAGAAAATGACATCGTCCATGCCGGAAGCGCGCATGGATTTGTAGGAGCTTTCACCCATTACCCAGCGCAACGCTTCAAGCAAATTCGACTTGCCGCAGCCATTGGGGCCAACAACACCAGTGAGGCCCGGCTCAATCAAGAGATCCGTAGGCTCAACGAATGACTTGAATCCCGAAAGCCTTAACCGCGTAAACTTCATATTGCCTCAACCCCAGTAAAAACCGCCCCTTAAACGAGGAGTGGATCAATCTTCGCGCGAAATGCCCCGATGTTGTTTTCACCATCTAGCACAAGCAGTTCTCCATTCAGGAAGAATGTCGGAATGCTGGTCACGCCAAAGCCTTCTGCCTTGGTGCGAACTGCCAGAATGTCTTTGGCCACGGCCTCATTTTTCAGGCAGGCATCAAAACTTTCCTTGGTGAAACCGGCCTGCTGGGCAATCTTGTTAAGGCCAACCAGCGGATCCTGTGTCCACTCG
This sequence comes from uncultured Alphaproteobacteria bacterium, assembly GCA_963763635.1. GTDB lineage: Bacteria > Pseudomonadota > Alphaproteobacteria > Rhizobiales > Aestuariivirgaceae > Aestuariivirga. The sequence goes on along the minus strand of CAVXPO010000021.1, from coordinate 70,756 downwards.
GCTTGCGTCAAAAAAAACGCGTCAACCAGCGGGAAATATTTTTCCTTGGGCGCACAGCGCGCCACCATGAAGGCGGCAAGGGCCGCGTCATTATGGGGAAACTCGCGGAACACGAATTTGATCTTGCCGGTGTCGATATATTCTTTTTTAAGCGCCGGGAATGTGTCCTTGTAAAAGGCAGCGCAATGGGGGCAGGTGGCGGAAGCATATTCAATCAGCGTCACCTTTGCCGTATCAGGCCCCATGGTCATTTCGCCGAAAGCGGGTGCGGCATTAAGCGCCGCCACATCCAAAGCAAAGGCTTGGGGTGCCGCCAGTGCGAGACCCGCCAAGGCCGCCGAACCAATTACAACATTGCGCCGATTGAGAGTTTTCATGGGAATTACCTACTAGATGTTAAGGGTTGGAACAAATCGGTTATTTAGCCTTGTGGAGAACTCGCTGTTTTGGCCAGCGCGCCGCTGCCCAGCCGTTGCAGCGCCTCTTTCAATTTTTCATCGGCGATGGTTTTTAGCCGCTCATCGAGCGCAAGCTTGGCTTCGATGCCTAAGGAATTATTGTTTTTTTTCAATGTTTTAGGATGAAAGTCTGAGGTTTGCGTGATTTTGACGGCGGTCACCGCGCCATAGCCGTAGAACTGGTTTATCCGTTCGATGATCCGATGGGTCTGGTGCTGAAGCTCAAGACCGCGACCGGCTGCAGCGCGGATAAGCAGGGTGCCGCCCAGTTTTTGCTCAGCCTCGCCAGCGCCACGTGGCCATTTGATTCGCTCCGGCTCGCAACAATCGGCAAGACCTGTTCCCACAATTTCCGGCCAGCGGGCCAAGAGTTCGCCATAGGCAAAACCATAGCGAGCAAAGCTTTGCTTTGTGAGTTTTTCAAAATGCTTGTCGAGCCGTTCCATCTGAAGTCTATATAGGAGCCTATTTGTTGTGTTGAAAGCATTGACCGAAGAGAATGGCAGAACAAGGGCTTCATAATGATTTGGAGCTGGCAAGCTTCTGGCTTGGTATGACGCCCATGCGCGTGATTTGCCCTGGCGGTCAAAGCCCGGCGTCAGGCCTGATCCCTATCACGTCTGGCTGTCTGAAATCATGCTGCAGCAAACCACCGTGGCAACCGTCAGGGGCTACTATCTCAAATTTCTGAAGCAGTGGCCGCGGGTCACCGATTTGGCCGACGCCAGCCAGGATGACGTACTGCGCGCCTGGGCGGGCCTCGGCTATTATGCCCGCGCCCGCAACCTGCATGCCTGCGCCCGGAAAATTGCCGCTGAATTCAATGGCAGGTTTCCCGGCATCGAAAGTGAATTGCAAGGCCTGCCCGGCATTGGCCCCTACACGTCGGCGGCCATCGCGGCCATCGCCTTTGACCAGCCGCACGCCGCCGTTGATGGCAATGTGGAGCGGGTGATGGCGCGGCTTTATGCCATTGAAACACCGCTTCCCGCCGCTAAGCCGATTATCCGGAAACGGGCGCAATCGCTTGTGCCGGCAAACCGCGCTGGCGATTTTGCCCAAGGTCTGATGGATCTGGGCGCAACCATCTGCACGCCACGCGCCGCCAATTGCGACAATTTGTCCGTTCACGGATGATTGCGCCGCGACGAAGGCAGGGCATTGCCCAAAGCCTGCCGCGCAAGGTCGCAAAGATAAAAATCCCGACGCGCCATGGCGTCGCTTTCTGGATTGAGCGTGAAGGCGGGTTTGTGCTGCTTCGCCGCCGGCCAGAAAAAGGCCTGCTCGGCGGCATGATGGAATTTCCCTCAACCCCGTGGCTGGCATCTTCGCAACGAAAAAATAGAGCCGCCCATCGCCGCAAAGTGGAAAAAACTTCCAAATCAAGTTGAACATACATTCACGCACTTCCACTTGGAATTGCGCGTTTGGAAAACGCTTGTCGCAAATTCCGACCTGCCGCTCGATGGCGACTGCAAGTGGGTGCATGTGAGCGACTTGAGCGAAGAAGCCCTGCCAACCCTCATGCGAAAAGTAGCTGTCCTCGCCAGCAGTTAGCTTCGTGGTTCCATGACGCCATGGGCTTCCAGTGCTGCCTTGAGCTGGGGCCGCGCGCGGATGGCTTTTACCAGCGCTGCCACGGCGGGGAATTTGGCGAGGAATGCGCGTTCGCCCGGCTTGCTCCACAGCGTCAGCATGAAGGCGTAACTGTCGAGCGCTGAATAATCCTTGCCCATCAGCCATGGGCCTTCCGATTGCAGCCGCTGTTCGATGATGGCCCAAAGCTCGTGGGCCTTTTCCATCGCCTTCGAAGCGATGAAAGCCTCTTCCGCCGCGTTGCGGGCATAGTAATTTCCGGGGTCCGCCATGTTGATGGCGGGGTAAAGATTGGTGCCCATGAAATGCAGCCAGGAAAGGAACTCGCCATGTTCAGGCGTGCCGGCAGAAGGTGCCAAAGCCTTTTCAGGATGCGCCGAAACCAGAAATGAAACAATCGCCGCTGATTCAAAAAGCGAGGTGCCGTCATCAAGGCCAAGGGCTGGAATATATCCCAGGGGGCTTTGCTTGCGGAATTCGGGCGCTGCAACCTGCTCAGGCGTCATCCAGATGTTGGTATAAGGCACATCCATTTCTTCCAGCAGGAAATGGACGGCAAGCGATCCCCATGCCTTCACGTTATAAAGCTTATACATTTTGGTTCCTCCCTCTCATGGGAAAGCTATCCCCCGCGATATGGCAATGGTGTGACGGAACGCTAGCGGCGGCCGCCAATCTCATCAATATGATTCAGCATGTCTGCCGGATCGTCGAACACGCGGTAGGCGCCGGAACGCTGCAATTCGTCGGTGCCATAGCCGCCGGAGAGAAAACCAATGCCAAGGGCGCGGGCCCGTTGCGCCGCCAGCATATCCCAGATGCTGTCTCCCACCACGCAGGCCGTCTCAATTTCAATCCCAAGCCTCTCCGCCGCCGCCAGGAATAAATCGGGGTCAGGCTTGGCATAGGCCACCAGATCGCGCGTCACCACGGGAACCTTGTCCGCATCAACGCCAAGTATTTTCAGGACCGGCCCTGCCGTTGCCATGCGGCCCGATGTGGCGATAGCCCAGGGAATGTCATTATCGGTCAAATAGTCAAGCAAGGCGCGGGCCCCTGGCAATGGCCGCGTGTTTGATGAATGCGCATTGTAATGGGCCGCATGCTGCGCGCGCAGCCGCCCCAGAACCTCATCATTGAAATCAATGCCGGTTTCGCGCGCCAGCGCTTTGGTGAACAATCCGCCCGACATGCCAATGCGGCGATGGATGCGCCAGATGGAAATATCAATGCCTTCCGATTGCAGCGCGCTGTGCCACGCCAGCACATGGTCATAAACACTGTCGACCAGGGTGCCATCAAGGTCAAACAGGAATGAGGTGGGTTGGCGGGCTCTCATGAAATCCATCTCCAGGTTTCATGGTGATCTACTGCCTGCACCAAAGGGGCGCAATCAGTTTTACCGCACGCCGGTTATGCCGCCGATCCCAGTTCCGCCCGCACCTGCTGGCGCAGCACGTCAATGGGCACAAGGCTCTTGCCCTTGCGCACATGCCAGAAGGTCCAGCCATTGCAGGTTTCAGCGCCCTGCACATAGGCGCCAATCTTGTGGATGGAACCGCTGTTGTCCTTGCAGGCAATGGAGCCGTCAGCACGGATGCTGGCAGCCACGCGCGCGGTGGGGTCAAGCAGCACATCGCCGGCTTTCACCAGGCCGCGCTCGATGAGGGAGCCAAATGGAATGCGGGGCTCGGCCCGCTTTGGCGTTGTGGTTTTGAGCGCCTCGTCGGAAAGCATGTCGGTTTTTGCAATGCGCGCCTGCGCGCCTCTTGCATAATGCTCCTCGCGTTCGATGCCGATAAAAACCCGGCCCAGTTGTTTGGCCGCCGCACCGGTTGTTCCGGTGCCAAAGAATGGATCGAGCACGACATCTCCTGGGTTGGTGGAAGAAAGCAAGATACGGTGCAGCAGCGACTCGGGTTTTTGCGTGGGGTGCAACTTGTCGCCATCGACGTTTTTCAGGCGTTCGCCACCAGTGCACAAAGGCAGTGTCCAGTCAGACCGCATCTGCGAGTCATCATTGAAAATTTTCATCGCTTCATAATGGAAGGTGTATTTCGATGTGGCGCTCTTGCCCGCCCAGATCATGGTTTCATGGGCATTGGTAAAGCGGCGGCCGCGGAAATTCGGCATCGGGTTGGTCTTGCGCCAGATCACGTCATTGAGGATCCAATAGCCCAGGTCCTGAAGTATGGAGCCAACCCGGAAGATATTGTGATACGAGCCGATCACCCAAAGCGCGCCATTGGGTTTCAGCGCGCGGCGGCATTCGGCAAGCCACGCTTTGCTGAAAGCGTCATATTCCGCAAAGCTTGCAAACTTGTCCCAATGGTCATTGACGGCGTCAACCTTGCTTTGGTCAGGCCGCGTCAGGTCGCCGGCGAGTTGAAGGTTATAGGGGGGATCAGCAAACACCAGGTCAATTGAGCCGGAAGGAATTTTTTTCAATTCCTCAAGGCAATCCCCCACAAGAATGCGGTTGTGGAGAGGCCTGATATCTGGCTTGGTTTCAAAACCCACGGAACGCCCTCAACGCAACAAACTGTTTCAGGTTGCTGGTATGAATCTTTGTGGAGTCCGCGTGAATCGAATTCAGTTGGAATGGTTAACGCGCGGGGAGTTCACGGATGGGGGCAAAGCTTTTGCGGTGGTGCGGGCAGGGGCCGTGCGCCCGCAAGGCGGCTTGGTGAAATGTCGTGCCATAGCCCTTGTGGCGCGCAAAGCCATAGGCGGGAAATTCCCGGTCCAGTTCCGTCATGATGCGGTCGCGCGTCACTTTGGCAATGATGGAGGCCGCCGCAATCGAAAGCGAGCGTCCGTCGCCCTCAACGATTGTTTGAACGCCACAGGCAAGCTTCGGCGCACGGTTGCCATCCACCAGCGCAAAATCCGGCGGGTTGGCCAGTTGCCGCACGGCTTCGCCCATCGCCCATAAAGTGGCGGCCAGGATATTGTCGCGGTCAATCCGCACCTCGTCGCCGATGCCAATGCCGATTTTCGCCGCAGCCGAAATTTGGGGGAACAGCGCCGCACGCCGGGCTTCCGTCAGCTTTTTGGAATCATTGAGCCCCGCCGGAATATTTAGCGGATCAAGAATGACAGCCGCCGCAACCACCGGCCCCGCCCACGGCCCGCGCCCTGCCTCGTCGATGCCGCAAACAGCGGAAAAGCCGCGGGCTATCGCGGCAAGCTCGAAGCTGAAATCGGGTCTAGACATAACCGCTAACAGCACATCTAATCGCACGGATCAAATTCAAAAATCTCTCCATGGTCGGACTTGATGTTCAGCCCGAGCATGGAGAGATTGGCTTAAATCAACACCAGCTGCTCGCCCGCCTGCGGCGGCCGCTGAAACAGGTCCGTGGCCAGCTTAACCCGGCGCGCGTTGATCCCCAGCCGTTCCGCCGTCATCTGAAAGCGGCGGCCAATTGTCCAGGCATAGGGGCCCATGCCGGTCATGCGCCGCCCGAAGGTGGCGTCATTCTCCTTGCCGCCGCGCACGGATTTCACCAGCGACATGACCTTCGCGGCACGATCCGGCATTTCCGCCATCAGCCATTCCTTGAAAATGTCCTTCACCTCGAGCGGCAGGCGAAGCATGGTGTAGCCCGCCTCCCTGACACCCGCGGCGGCGGCGGATTTCAGGATCGCCTCAATCTCCATGTCGTTCACGGCGGGGATCACGGGCCCCATCATGGCGACGGTGGGAACCCCGGCCGCTGAAAGCACGCGAAGAGCCTCAAGCCGTTTTGCAGGGGTCGAGGCCCGAGGCTCCATCGCGCGCGCCAGCTTTGCGTCGAGTGTCGTGAGCGAGACCGCAACCTTCACCAGGCCGCGTTCCGCCATGGCGGTGAGGATATCCAGGTCCCGCAGCACGAGGGCGGATTTCGTCACAATCCCCACCGGATGGTTGAACTCGGACAGCACTTCCAGAACCTGGCGGGTGATCCGGTAGGTCCGCTCAATCGGCTGATAGGGATCCGTATTGGCCCCCAGCGCGATGGTGCGGGGGGTGTAAGTGGTCGCGGTTAATTCCTCCCGAAGCAGAGCCGCCGCGTTCGGCTTGATGAAAAGCTTGCTTTCGAAATCCAGTCCCGGCGAAAGCCCCATATAGGCGTGGGTTGGCCGCGCATAGCAGTAGACACAGCCATGCTCGCAGCCGCGGTAAGGGTTGATCGAGCGGTCAAAGGAAATATCCGGCGACTGGTTGCGCGCGATGATGGTCTTGGGCTGCTCCTCGAAGATCGTCGTCTTGAGGGGCGGCAGCTCGGCCAGCGTTTCCCAGCCGTCGTCAAAAAATGCGGTGCCGTTTTTCTCGAACCGCCCCTTGTCGTTGTTGCGGGCGCCCCGGCCGCGAAGCTGTTGCGGCAAAGCCGTAAGCCGCCCCGCTCCCGTCACGGCAGGATCGAAGGAAACCGAAGGTCGCATGTCAAGAAGCGTTGGCATGCCTGACATGTAGCACAAGTTTTAGAACATAACAAGAACAAACTTGCGAAGCGCTGAAATAGCAGCCATTCCAACGGGATGAAAACCAAGACACTGATGCTCGGCCTTGCCGCCCCGCTTTGCTTTGGCACCGGGCTCACCCTCGCCAAACCCGCCGTTGCCCATTTCCCCCCGCTTTTCATGATGCTGCTGGCCTATGGCGCCGTCGCCCTCATCACGCTGCCCACCGTGCGCGAAAAAATCCAGACGCCCTGGCCCGCGATGCTGCTGATCTCGTCCTGCGCCGTCACCCTCCAGGGCGCCTTGCTGTTTTTGGGATTGAAGAATCTCGATGCGGCAACCGCAAATCTCGTTCTGCAAACCCAGGTGCCCATGGCGGTTTTCCTGGGCTGGCTTATCGGCGGTGAAACACTGAATGCCAGGAAGATCACCGGCACGGCGATCGCGTTGGCGGGCGTGGCCATCGTCATAGGCTTGCCGCACCAAAGACCGCCGCCGTGGCCCGTGGCGCTCGTTGTTGCAGGCGCATTTGTCTGGGCGCTCGGCCAGGTTTTGATCCAGAAATTGAGCCGGGACAGCGGCATCGTTTTATTGAAGGCCAACGCGCTCTACAGTTTGCCGCAGTTGCTGCTGGTTTCGGCTTTGTTTGAAACGGGTCAATGGCAAGCCTTGCAAACCGCGGGCCCCGTTGAATGGGCGACAATGGCTTTCGTTGCCATCGTCGGTTTCTATTTGGCTTACATCGCGTGGTACTCGCTCTTGCGGCAGGTGCGCATGGATGAGGCCGCACCCTTCATTCTGCTGATGACGCCCATTGGCCTCATCACCGCCGTGGCGGTGCTGGGTGAAACCATGTCGCTTGCGCAAATCATCGGCGCCGCCGTGCTGCTCTTCGGCTTGGCCATTGTGAATGGGTTTGTGTTTGGAAAGCTGAAACTTGCCTGAGCGGAATGAATCTTGGCGGAATAAATTCGAGTTTCCCTCCCCCTGTGGGGAGGGATTAAGGGTGGGGGTCGCTCTCACCCACAAAAAACTCGAAGAGTGGGAACAGTTCTCTAACTTCTACAATCCCAAGCGTCGTCATTCGACGCTGGGGTATCTCAACCCTATTGAGTTCGAACGAAAGGCTGGGTTAGCTTAAGTGCGTGTCCCCTGAACCGGCAGCAAGTCACCTCCTGGGACATCTATCTAGAAAAAAACCTTTCATCACAGCGACTGAAATTGAGGCGTTGGGTTGGTTAAAAGTTACGCGATAAATGTCAACAATTCGACCGTCGGGTCAGACTACCCAGCTTATAGGCTTGTCAGCAATAACGGGGTAAGCAGACGCAGTTGAAACTTGGTTCAACCGGCGCTATTGACCCCAAGCGGACATTTAGCCGAGCCGCGCTTGGCGACTTCCCGACTCGCGACGTTTTGGCGCCGACAGGTTGTATCTCCGCAAGGTTGGCCTAGGCACCTCGGAGGCGAACGACATAAAGATCCATTCCACTGCTCCTCTTAGGCATGTGGTGAGCGAGGTGGCGCGAGAGTCAACACCACTCTATCCCGTGGCCTCGGTCCATTTAGTGGCAATGCCAATGTTGATCGGATTGGACAAGAATGCGGAGCCGTCGACGCCGGCGCGTTCGCGAATCAACTTATCCAACGCCTGCTGGATGATCTCTCTTTCTTTGCTCGTCAGGTTTAGGGCACCGAGCACCATTTCCGCGATAGGGTTACTCCAAATCACCCACTCCCATAGCTCCTTGCCAGTCCGGAACTCAGTGGACTCGGTGATAGTTTTGACTTTTATGTTCTTCAGTCCTGCCGCGGCAAACTCCTTGTGTAGTCGCTCCGGCTCTCGCAGCTGAAAGGGAAGTGGAGGAGGATCCATAGGGGGACCGGCGAAATCCGGACGAACAGCCTGAATGGCGTTCACGAAAAAGCTGAAGAATTCAATCTTATGCGGATCACCATACGCAATCATCAGCACGCGGCCGCCCGGTCTGACGACGCGCGCCATTTCGCTAATGCCCTTCGGCATGTCAGGAAACACCATAACCCCGAACTGCGATCCCGCCATATCGAAGCTGTTGTCATCGAGTTCGAGCGCGTGACCATCCATCACGCGCGTCTCGATGTTCAGCCCCTCCTTGATCGCGCGCTGCTTGAGCAAGTCTAGCATGACTGGAGACTGGTCCGTCGCCAGCACTTGCGCGCCTAGCCGCGCCGCAGGGATGCTGAGGGCACCGCTGCCGGACGCCACATCAAGGAACCGCATGCCCGGAAGTAGGCCGGCATGGCGGAGGCCTTCATTCCCCAGCCACATCTGCGTCGGGGTGTTGGTCTTGTCATAGCCTGGCGCGATCTTGTCCCACGCGACCCGTGTTAATTGCTGTTCCTGAGCGATCATGGCTGACCTCCTTTGCTTTAACGGTCAAGAGTTGACGAGCGCGGCGCTGAGCGCCTTTAAGAATTCTTCGGGTTGTTCCATTGGGGGATCGTCGGCGGCGTTCTCGATCACGTGCAGCGGCCATCCGTAGCGGGCGCTCACAGCCTCAGCGACCGGAAGCCGTGTCGCCAGGTCGTGACGGCCCCAGATCAGTGTCGTCGGCACGGCGATTCGAGCCAGCTCCGCCTCCGGGATCGCGGGTATCCCGAACTGTTCCATGAGGCTGTACTGCGTGGCGTGAAGGCTCGGCGTGCGGGCCCGATCGAGGTTGTACGCCTTAATCCGATCCCACATCTCACCCATCTGATCGCGCATCCGGTCAAGATCGAAGGCGCATCGCCGCCAGAGACCGTCATGCGTCTCCCCGCTCGGTCCAGCGATGAACTCACCAAGGGCGAGTCCGAACTCTGGTGCAGGTTGGAAAGGGGTTAAACCGAGGGCGTCGACAAGTACCAATCGGCTGAGGCGGTCACCATGGCGGCTGGCGAAACTGGCCGCTATGGCGCCGCCGAGGATTTGCCCCACGAGCACCGGTGGCTCCGAACAAGTACGCTCGATCAGCTTGCCAAGCCACTCAATCACGCGGTCTGCCCCCAGCGCGCCGCCGGGCACTACCGAGATTCCGTGTCCCGGCAAATCGGGGGCAATTACATGATGCGTCTTAACCAGATTGGGGATGATCCGTATCCATTTGGCCGCGTACTCTCCTGGGCCATGCAGGAACACGACCGGCGGGCCATCACCGCCTTCCAATACGGCGGTTGAAATGCCTGCAAGGTCAAGCCGCCGTTCGTTGAGTGGTATCCCAGCCAGCAGTCGTTCACGGGCTCCTTCCCCAACTGAACGTGGGTGGGGTTCGTTTTGCGTTTCCAGAATGGTCTTCTGCGCTAGTGTCTTGGTCATGGATTCCTCCTTGCTTCCGTCATCCGGATGTTTTCGGATACGACACTACGACGGAGGGCCAAGCGCGCGCTTCGGCGAAACTACCCAATTTGCGCCGCGTAGTGGCATGGGTAGTTTCACTCAGCGAGTGGGCCGGCGAGTCAGGTGAGATTGCGCTTGTGAGCGTAGTTCGTCGCCGCAGCACGCGAGGTGACATCGAGCTTACCGAAGAGGTTGCTCACGTGCCTATCTATTGTCCTATGGCTTAAGAACAGCTCGGCAGCGATCGCCTTGCTTGTCTTGCCGACGGCGATCAGTCGAAGCACCTGCAACTCGCGGGCGGTCAGCCCATGGCGTTGAGCCAGCGGTGCATTCTTCGCAAGCGAGTCGACGCGGGCGAGGTCCGGCATGGCACCGAGCCGTTCGAACACAACCTTCGCCGCATCGAATTCCAGCCTTGCCCCCTCATCGTCGCCTAAAGTGCGGCAGGCCAAGCCCACCAGTTCGCGCACGCGCGCGGCCGGATAGGGAGCTTCGACCTGCTGCCAGATCTCAAAAGCATAACGCAACGAAGTAACCGCAGTCCAGGCCTCACCTTCGGCTAGTTCAACTGATCCGCGCGATTGCGCGGCAATCGCGCGCAGCACACGGATATCATACGCATCCGCGATCTCATCCAGTTCACGCGCCGCGTCGCGCGCTTCCGGGATGTCGCCCAGTGCCAACATGATCTCGATATAGGCTGGCAGCAAGCGCGTGCGCTGTATCTTGTCCCGTGTCGAATTCGTAACCCGGCGAATTGCCGCGGCAGCGTCATTGGCGCGGCCTCGTGTCATCCGCAACAGAGCCAGGCCAGGCTGCGGTTCTAACCCCCGACGGCTTGCCTCCCGGTAGGATTCCTCAGCCGCCTTGAACTCACCTCGCAAGCGATTCACCTCACCCTGCTGATAGAACGCCGCAGCTGGAGCTTGCTGCTCGACTCCACGTAAGAAGTCGGTGCAGGCGCGACGCGCTTCCGCGATTGCGTCTGGCCAGGCACCATTCAGCTGCATTACTTCGGCGCGATGCACAAGGCATGTGCCAGTGAAGTTGACCAGTTGTGGTTGCTCTGCGCACCACTGAGCCAGAGCGGAAGTCCACTCCCGCGCGCGGGCGAGCGCGTATACTTGCAGGCAACTAGCGATTACGCTGCAATAGATCAGCCCGGTCATGAGCGGCGACAGCTCTCCCGCGATGACCGCAACCATGGCTTCGTCAAGTAGCGCGAGGCCTCGCTCAACCTGCCCCTGTTGCATTAGAGCTCGGCCCTGCAGATGGTGGGCGCAGGCAATCAGATCCGACTCCTCGAAACGCTCGCCTATGTCGGCTGCTCTTAACGCCGTGGCGTATGCCGCTCGCGAATCTGAATCTGAAAGCTGCTGCTCGACGAGCGGCAACAACAGGTATCCCTGTTCGACGCAGTCGAGTCCCTCTCGTTCAATGAGGCGCTGGGCGCGCCCGAACCATCCAGTCGCTGGACCTGCCTCACCTCGAAAGAGAAGACACAGACCCATCCAAAACGCGCTACGAGCTGCGCGCGCGTCTTCGCGGGCATCAAGGTATAAGTGGTGGGCGCGATCAAGCCCTCGCAGATATTCGTCTTCGCGGCCGATCAGATACGCTGACGTCGCTAGCAGTTCGAGATCCTCAACGCCCAGCGATCCTTCAACATCCGCGAGCGAGAGCGAGCTGTACGCATCGGCCCAGGCCCGCCGCTCGTAGTGCTCTCGACCCCGTATGAGGTTGTCGAGCGCGTCTGCGGTGCTGGCGTTAGATTGGTGCTTATCGAAGTCGCTCATCTGTTTCGCCCTCGGCTCCCAAGAAGTCTATCCCAAGAAGTCTAGCAGATTGTCAAAACTAGCTCCAGCGGGCCTGGAGGAACTACAGGTCTGACTGTTGCTCGCCGAATATCCGCTCCTGGTCCATCGCGTCATATTGAGCTGCTTAGCAATTGATCCGCTCTCAGGGTGTAAGCCGACATTAAGCCCATGACAAGTTGCCAACACTTCCAATACTTCTCTAACAGTTCGGTGAGTGTGATTTTCGAGCTTTACCTTGATGCCAAGCGTCGGTTGTTACCGATAAGGTCGGCAGTGATGATCTTCGTAACCTCCCAATACATCTGCCAGCTGTGCAGGAACTTAGGCATGGAATTGCAGACGTTGTATTTGTCGCGAAAATATTCATGGAAATCGTTGGGGTGTAGTCATGGATGTTCAAATCGTGGCTTATCACCATTACCCTCCCCACAAGGAGGAGAGGCAATTTGGGTCAATCAAATCTTATGCCGTTCTAGCCCTTCTTGCGCTGCTGGTGCTCTTCCAGCCGCGGCATGATCTCCACGAAATCGCAGGGGTGGTGGCGGTAATCCAATTGGAATTTCAAAATCTTGTCCCACGCTTCCTTGCAGGCGCCGGGCGATCCCGGCAGGCAGAAAATATACTTGCCCCTCATGCCGAATCCTTCGATCTCTTTTTCAAACAGTGGCCGCAACAGAGCACCGGCTTCAGCTTGTCGTACTCGACTCATTATTCGGAATTCGACGTTGCGTAAGATTTCTATGGGGGCGGGAGATGCTCTTTAACTTTGCCCGGGTACTGGTGTAAGAATTAAGAATCAAGTCAATTGCATCGACTCGCGTATGGTTAGTTCTCGGGTGCCCGGATTCTGGGGCTGTTTGCGGTAATAAATCAACAACTCAAAACAGAGGAACAAAAGATGAGAAGATATCTTTATCTGCCCTTGACTTGCCTGTTGGTGGTGGCGTCAGCCAAAGCCGCCAGTGCTGACACTGTGGATATTGCGACCATAAGGTGTTCCGAAATCGCAAGCATGGACCAGCAAGCGATCGTGATCTTGTTGTCATGGATGGATGGCTACCTGGGGGGCCGGGCCGAAGATACGAGACTCGACTGGGACAGGGCTCAATCAAATGCTGATGCCGCGGACAAAGCCTGTCAGGAAGATCCCAGCGCTGGGGTTCTCTCTGTGTTAAAGGACATCGAAGCAAAAAACGCCCAATAACAGGCGTGCGGCCAACAAAGAGGGGCGGTTTTACTTGCCGTCAGGGGATCAGCGCGCCTTCTTGCGCTGCTGGTGCTCCTCCAGCCGCGGCATGATCTCCACGAAATTGCAGGGGTGGTGGCGGTAATCCAATTGGTATTTCAAAATCCCGTCCCACGCGTCCTTGCAGGCGCCGGGTGATCCCGGCAGGCAGAAAATATACTTGCCCCTCATCACGCCGGCGGTGGCGCGCGATTGCACGGTCGAGGTTCCAATCTTCTGAAACGAGATCATGTGGAACAGCGTGCCGAATCCCTCGATCTCTTTTTCAAACAGGGGCCGCATGGCTTCAATGGTGACATCGCGCCCCGTAAGTCCCGTGCCGCCCGTTGAAATGATCACATCCACATCGGCGCGGTTGCTCCAGGCCTCGACAGCGCCACGGATAGCCGGAATATCATCCTTCACGATGTGCCGGTCGGCAACCGCGTGGCCTGCCTCGGCAATGCGGTCGCTCAGCGTCTGCCCTGATTTGTCATCGGCGGGCGTGCGCGTGTCGGACACGGTGAGAACGGCAATGCGGAGCGCAATGAATTCGCGCGGGCTAGCCATTGATGGCCGCCTTGAAAGTCAGGAGGTCGCGCCACGCCAGGCGCTTTTGCGCCGCCTGCAAAGCCAGGTAGCTGGGATGGAAGCTCGGCAGCAGGGGGATTTTTCTATCGCCAACCGCGAGCTCAAACCATTTGCCGCGCATCGACATCAAGCCTTCGCTGCGGCCCAGCAGGCGCTGCGCCGGCAGCACGCCAAAGCTCAAGATATGCCGGGGCCGGCAAAGCTCGATCGCCCGCAGCAGAAACGGCTGGCACATCATGATTTCCGCTTCCGTCACGGCGCGCGCGCCGGGCGGCCGCCAGGGAATGAAGTTGAACAGGCTCACCGTTTCAAACGAAAGCCCGATGGCTCCCAGCATCTTTTCCAGCAGCGCGGCGTTCTGCCCGGCAAAAACCTTGCCTTCAATATCCTCGTCGCGCCCCGGCACATCGCCAATCACCATGATGGGCGCCTTGGGGTTTCCGCCCGCAAAACATAAATTGCTGGCCGTCCGTTTCAGCGGGCATTCATCAAGCAGGCCGAATGCGGCCTGGATATCGTCAAGGCTCAGGCAGGCCGATGCATCGGGAACGGCAACCGCCGCCGCCTCGCTTTTGACAGCGGCCTTGGCCACAAGTTTTGGCGGCGTTGCCTCAACCGGCTTTTGCGGCGCCGCCAAAAAGCGGTCCGCCGGTTCCTCGCCCACAATCTCGTCGGCCCCCATCTCGATAAGCCAGGCAAGGGCCGCCCGGGCCTGGTCAGGGGTCATGTCGTTTTGCCTGGTTTGCATGTCCGAATTGGTCATATTGCGCTGGTCCCATAGTCACTATAACAGGCGTTGGAAGAATTAGCATACCCCGAAGGAGAGTTGCCGGTGGAACAAATTCAGCGCGAGGCGATGGAATATGATGTGGTCATCGTGGGCGCCGGCCCCGCTGGCCTGTCCGCCGCCATCCGCCTGAAGCAGCTCTCCGCCGAAATCTCCGTTTGCGTGCTTGAAAAAGGCTCGGAAGTCGGCGCGCATATTTTGTCAGGCGCGGTGGTCGACCCCATCGCCCTCAATGAACTTATTCCAAATTGGAAAGAGCTGGGCGCACCGCTGAACACGCTCGTGACCGATGACCGTTTCTATGTCCTCGGCCCCAAGGGCGCGCTGCGCATGCCGAATTTCATGATGCCGCCGCTCATGGGCAATCACGGCAACTACGCCGTGTCGCTTGGCAACGTCTGCCGCTGGCTGGCAACCCAGGCCGAAGCTTTGGGCGTTGAAATTTATCCGGGTTTTGCCTGCTCGGAGGTTCTCTACCGTGACGATGGTTCGGTGCGCGGCGTTGTGGCGGGTGTGATGGGCATCGCCAGGGATGGCACCCGCAAAGCGGATTACCAGCCCGGCATGGAGCTCACCGGCAAATATGTTTTCATTGCCGAAGGCGTGCGCGGTTCCCTCGCCAAGGAAATCATCGCGAAGTTTGGCCTCGACAAGGACAGCGAGCCGCAAAAATTCGGCCTCGGCATGAAGGAGCTGTGGGAGGTGAAGCCTGAAAACCACAGGCCGGGCCAGGTCACCCACACCATGGGCTGGCCGCTGGGGGCGAAAACCGGCGGCGGCAGCTTCATGTACCACCTTGAGGACAATCTGGTGTCGGTGGGTTTCGTGGTGCATCTCAATTACCAGAATCCCTACCTCCATCCCTATATGGAATTCCAGCGCTTCAAGCATCATCCGCTGATCGCCCAGGTGCTCGAGGGCGGTCGCCGCGTCGCCTATGGCGCGCGCGCCATCACCGAAGGCGGCTTCCAGTCCGTGCCGAAACTGTCCTTCCCCGGCGGCGCGCTGATTGGCTGTTCGGCGGGCTTCGTCAACGTGCCGCGCATCAAGGGTTCTCACAATGCCATGAAGACCGGAATGCTGGCCGCTGAGGCGGCCCATGCCGCCCTGGGCGAAGGCCGCGGCGGCGATGAATTGCCGGCCTACGAAGAGGCCTACGCGGGTTCCTGGGTCTACCGGGACCTCAAGAACGTGAAAAACGTGAAGCCCATGTGGTCCAGGCTGGGGCTGGTTGGCGGGGTGGCTTTGGGCGCTGTGGATATGTGGCTTAACACCCTGTTTGGCTTCGGTTTTGGCACCTGGAAACACGGCAAGGCGGACTACGCCACCTTGAAAACCGCCGCCGAATCCCGGCCCATCGACTATCCCAAACCCGACGGCGTGCTGTCCTTCGACCGTTTGACCAACGTGGCCTTCTCGGCCACCAATCACGAAGAGGATGAACCCCCCCATCTGAAACTCACCGACGCTGGCATCCCCATCAACGTAAACCTGCCGATGTGGGCTGAACCCGCGCAACGCTATTGCCCGGCTGGTGTTTACGAAGTGGTAATAGAGGATGGCAAAGCGCCCCGCTTCCAGATTAACCACCAGAATTGCGTCCACTGCAAAACTTGCGATATCAAGGATCCATCGCAAAACATCACATGGGTTGTGCCGCAAGGCGGTGAAGGGCCAAATTATCCCAACATGTGAGAATTGGAAGAAATTTACCAATTGCATTCAGGAAGAATTAGCCATGGCTGGCTTTTCGCTGCGAATCTACAAAATGACTAAAAAGCAACCTATCCGATAAACTGCTCCTACACGCAATTAGCCTAGTTCTGTCCGGAAACATTCTCTGGAGAAACACGGCAATGCAAAAAGCAGCGAAGAAACTTGGACCTTCAACCTCTGGGGTCATGAAGAAATTCCGCGCCGATCAGCTGGGAAATATATCCATGATGATGGCGATTGCGGTTTTTCCAATGTTTTTGATCGCTGGCGCCGCCATTGATACAGTGCGCATCACCCGCGAACAGGCTTCTTTCAATGCGGCGGTTGACTCGGCTGTTCTGGCAATTGCCGCTGATGATCGCTCAAGCCTCATGGGGCTCAGCACTGCGCAACAGGCGACACGCATTGCCGAACTCGAAGAATACGCAAAGAAATTCCTGCAGGAAAACTACACGCCGGAAACTTTCAATAACGCGTCGCTGGATCTGAGTCTCACAATCACCGGGCAAGCCATCGACATCAATGCGTCGCATGATTTCCCGACCACCATCACCAACATTTTTGGCGTCGACCACGTTGACCTGGCCGCCCACAGCCAGGTGAAGAAGGCCATGCGGCCAATTGAAATGGTTTTGGTCATGGATACCACAGGATCGATGGCTAACCGATGACAAGATAACCGGTGCTAAAAATGCCGCCAAATCGCTTGTTGAACACGATTTATGGCGGCCCCTTAGCGTCCGCACCTGAAAGCGAATTCATCCGCGTTGGCTTGTGCCATTTGCCGCTGGCGTTCGCTTGGACAAAACCCACCCGGATTTCAATCTGGGCTGGATCGACACGACGGGCCTTAATCCCGCTTTCGCATCTCAACTTCACCGACTCAACGTGGAATAACTATACAAGTTGGGCCAAGCTGAAAACCTCATCTTCGACCCAGCTTTCTTGGAACGGCTGCGTTGAAACCCGCATGCGCGGAAGTGCGGGTGCCGGCACGGATTACAACGTGAATGATGCCGCGCCATCAATACTCGCGCCAGCGACGCTGTTTCCGGCCTATTTCGCCTATGATGCACCAGACGCGGGCTCGACGTCTTATGGCTCCGATTATATTGGTACGTCCGGTTCACCCAACGAATATACGGGCCTCTCATCTGGCCAGCAGAGCAGCACGACCAATGCCGGGCTTTTGGTCAAGCAGAAAAACCAGGCGAAGTATCTCAATCGGGTGATTTCTCCTGAAACCACGGCGAACATCGCCTGCCGGCCCATGGGTTGGCTGTGCGCAAATCCAAGGTCGTTCCGATGACCTACAAGCGCGCGATGTTGTAGCGGGCATTAATGCCATGACAGCCGCAGGCAACACGCTCATTGGCGAAGGCCTTGCATGGGGCATGCGTTCCATTTCCAATACTGAGCCCCTTACCCAGGTTCAGGGCACAGCCTCCATCTCTGCCGCAACAATTTCCCCCTTCAATGATGTGCGCTGGCAGAAAACGGTTGTGCTCATGACGGACGGTGACAACGATCTGGGTGCTGGAAGCTATGGCTATAACATACAACGTATATTCCTCCTATGGCCGTGGTGGCGAAGCCCTCGCAAATAACCGCTTTGGCACAACCTCGGCTTCCTCGATCATGACGCAGCTTGATACCGACATGTTCGCTGTTTGCTCAAAGATCAAAGCGCAGAACGTTGAACTTTATGTGACCTCCTTCGGCATGGCGTGTTTCTGCGACAACGCGTGCCAGGTTGCAGGCTTGTGCGACTGACGCCGACAACTACCAGCACGCGACGTCCAGTGCTGATTTGCAGGCCTTCTTCAACCACATCGGCGAAGATGATCCTCAACAAGTCGATCTACGTCAGCAAGTAAGCTGAAATCCGGCAATTCAGGCGGCGGGGTGACACCCGCCGCTTTGCTATTGCAGCCATCCATAAAAAACCCCATTTTGTAGGCATGAATCACTGTGCGATAAAGCCAGCTGCTTTTTGAGACGGATATCCATGCTTAAATTCACACTTTCCAGCCTAGCCACTCTGCTCCTTTTTACAGCGGCCACGCCTTCACAAGCCGAATTCTCCAGTGCCGATGGTTTCAGCCTTTCCGGCAGCTATCTGGCGGGGCGTTCAGCCGAGCAGGGCAGAGAAAGCGAAATTGCCGCCGACTATCTTTCTAAAGGCGCTGCTTGAAGACCCTGAAAATATCGGGCTCATCGAGAAATTGTTCATTCTGGAGCTGTCTTCCGGCAATTTGCCAACAGCCGAGGAACTGGCAATCAAGGTCCTTTCGTTCAACAGCCAGCATAGAATGGCGCGCATTGTGTTGGGCCTGCGCGATTTTCGTGTCCGTCACTATGCCAAGGCGCGGGAAAATCTCGCCGAAGCCTCCTATACGCCCATCGGAGAGCTGACCTCAGCCCTTGTTTCTGCCTGGTCCTATGCGGGCGAGGGCAATCTCAGTAACGCGCTCAAGGCTCTGGATAAGCTCGATGGCAATGATTCATTTGCGAATTTCAAGTCTTATCATGGAGCGCTTGATTGCGGATTTTCTCTCCAACGCAATTCGCGCCGAGGCTTCCTACAAGAAAGCTTACGAACAAGCCGGTTCATCGCTTCGGGTCGTGCAGGCCTATGGGAATTTCCTCGAGCGCCATCGCCGCGGCAGTGAAGCGCTCAAGATTTATCAGGCCTATTCCGAGGCAGGCGACGAAAATATTCTGATCGATATGGCGATCAAGCGTGTGAAGTCAAAAAAAATTCCCGAGGCGTTTATTGCATCGCCGGGTGCGGGCGCCAGTGAAGCGATGTTTTCACTGGCCTCCGCGATGACAGATGACCAAAGCATTGACGTGTCACTGCTCTATACGCAATTGGCGCTTTCGCTGAACGGCGACAAGCCGGTGATCAGAACGCTGCTGGGCGATATTTTCGTTGATACCAAGCAGTATGAAAAAGCCATAGCCGCTTATGAGCAAGTTCCTTCTGGCTCGCCGTTGCGGATGAATGCCGATACGGAAATCGCCATCAATCTGCAGAGGCTGGAACGCACCAAGGAGGCGCAGGCAAAATTGAAAGCAATCATTGCCCGTGATCCAAAAAATTATGATGCCCTCGTTACCCTGGGCAATATTCACCGCAGCAACGATGATTTTGCCTCTTCAACGGCGGCTTACACAAGTGCCTTGGCGTTGGTGCCGGTGCTGGAAAAAACCCATTGGCGCATACTCTATTATCGCGGCATTGCTTTTGAACGGCAAAAAATGTGGGACAAGGCAGAAGCCGATTTCCGCAAGGCCTTGTCATTGGCGCCCGAGGAACCGCTCATTCTGAACTATCTCGGCTATTCAATGATTGAGAAAAAAATCAATCTCGGTGAAGCCCTGGACATGGTGAAAAAAGCCGTCGAGCTGAAGCCCAATGATGGCTACATCGTTGATAGCCTGGGCTGGGCCTATTTCCAGTTGGGTGATTTTGACGAAGCCACGAAACATATAGAGCGTGCGGTTGATCTCAATCCGGCTGATCCCATCATTGGCGAACATCTTGGCGACGCCTATTGGCGTGTTGGCCGCAAGCTGGAAGCAAAATTCCAGTGGCAGCACGCCAAGGACAACAAGCCGGAACCGGATGATCTCAAGCGCATTGAAGGACAAGCTGATCAATGGCCTGGCGCCGGAACCTGTTACCAAGCCCGCAGAGAATCAAACCGGAAAAACCAGCGGATGAGCCCAAAGCTCGTCATTGAGCGGGCGCGGGCAAAAGTAAATCTGGCTCTCCACATTGTGGGGCGCAGGCTTGATGGCTATCACGAGCTGGATTCAATTGTTGCTTTTGCGGATGTCGCGGATTCTTTGGCGATCACTGCCGCTGAACAACTGGCTCTTACGGTATCGGGCCCGTTTGACGGCATGGTGCCAACAGACAGGACAAACAGCGTCCTCAAAGCCTGGCAGTCGCTCTCCGATCATCAGATGCTGCAAGGAAAGCGGTTGCCTCCGCTGGCGTTCCATCTCGAAAAGAACTTGCCAGTTTCTTCGGGAATAGGCGGCGGCTCTGCTGATGCCGCTGCAGCGTTACGCGGCATTATCCAATTCTGCGATCTGGTCATTGCCCAGGATGAGCTCAGTGCTTTGGCGCTTAAGCTCGGTGCGGATGTTCCCGTGTGTCTGGCACAGCAACGCTGCCGGATGCGCGGCATTGGCGACGTGCTGGAAAAACATGACCACGTGTTTCCGCCGGCCATCGTGCTCGTCAATCCCCGCCGTCCGGCGTCAACGGCCAACATTTTTGAAATTCTTGGTCTGCAAAGGGGCGAAGCGGTAAACGGCAATGCGGTTGCAGATTTCTGGCGTAACGATCTCACGCAAGCCGCCACCAAAGCCGTTCCACAAATCGCCACCGTCATTCAGGCGCTTGAAGTTCAGCCAACGCTCAGCCACGTGCGCATGTCAGGGTCCGGTGCCACGTGTTTCGGTCTGGCGGAAAATCTGGAAAGCGCAGCCTCTGCGGCGGACGCGATCAAGAAAAAATATCCCGCCTGGTGGGTGGTTGCGACAACCTTGGCCTAGCAACAGTTTAAAAAGCGCGCGTAATGCAAAAATCCACGGCTTCCAGCAGCGCCTTCTTCCATTCATTGTCCGGAAAAATCGCCAGCGCATCCCGCGCAATGTCGCCATAATGCTTGGCGCGCTCGACGGTGTCAAAAATCGCACCATGCTTGACCATCAGCTTTTGCGCATACATCAGGTCGTCATCGGTCTGGTTGCCTTCTTCGAGGGTGCGCTTCCAGAAATTTCTCTCTTCCTTGGAACCGCGCCGGAATGAAAGCACCACGGGAAGCGTGATCTTGCGTTCCCGAAAATCATCACCAACACTCTTGCCAAGCGTTGCCTGCTTGCCGGAATAATCCAGGGCGTCATCGATCAGTTGAAACACAATGCCAAGGTTGCGCCCGTAGGATTCAAGCGCTGCCTGCTCATCCCGCGGCCTTCCCGCGATTACGCCGCCAACTTCGGCTGCCGCAGAAAACAGCGCTGCTGTCTTCGCGCCAACCACCTGCAAATAGGCATCTTCGGTTGTTGACGTGTCCTGCGAAATGGAAAGCTGCAAAACCTCGCCCTCGGCAATGACCGCCGCGGCATTGGAAAGAATGCGCAGGCAATCCAGCGACCCCGTTTCCACCATCATTTTGAAGGCTTGGCCCAAAAGATAGTCGCCGACCAGAACACTGGCCTGGTTGCCCCAGATAACCCGCGCTGCCTGCTTGCCGCGCCGCAAGTCGCTTTCATCGACGACATCATCATGCAGAAGGGTGGCGGTGTGCATGAATTCAACGGCGGTTGCCAGCCTGATGTGATGCTCGCCGGCGTAGCCGCACATGCGCGCCGCAGCGAGTGTCAGCATGGGGCGAATGCGCTTGCCGCCGGAATTGATGAGATGGCCCGCAATTTCAGGAATGAGTTCAACGTGGCTTTGGGCCTTGGCCAAAATGCCATCATTCACACTTTCCATGTCCTCGGCGACGAGAGCAACAAGCGCATCAAGGCTCGGGGCAGGTGCTTCATCACTGCCCCCAAAGGGAATGACCACGCCCATGAAGTTGCCTTTCTTCTCCTGTTAACCTCTCTTAAGATAGGGGAAAAGGGCCGCCTTCAGCAAGCGTGACCGGTTGCCGCTAGAACAACGGGGTTTTGGAACAGGAAATGATTGAGTTATTGCGCACGAATGATGTGGTTTATTTGTCATTCGTCAGGCATACATTGTCGGAAGCAGGCGTGGATTTCGTGGTATTGGATGAATATACAAGTGCCGTGGAAGGGTCCATAAATGCCATTCCAAGGCGTGTTCTTGTGGCAGAAAACACCCGTGATTTGGCACTAAAACTGCTCGGTAACCATTCGCTAACCAACAATCAATAATACTCACGGACTATGCAGATGAGTGCCCAACTCAATACCGCCCAAACGCCCGCTCCCGCGATGACTTCGACAGTCGCGTCGGGATCGTTGACGGATGATGCGTTCCTCGACGGGCGCCTGCAAATTCTTCAGCCCGAAAAAGGCTATCGTGCCGGCATTGATGCGGTGTTTCTCGCCGCCGCAATTCCCTGCGCCGCCGGTGAATCGCTTTTTGAGGCGGGCATCGGAACCGGCGTTGCGGCCCTCTGTGCCATTGCGCGCAACCCGACTGTTCATGTCACCGGCATCGAAATCGCCGCGCGTTATGCGATGATGTGCGAGGAAAATGCCAAGCGCAACGGCTTCAGCCATAGTGTCAAGGTAATCCACGCCGATGTGAAGGAGGCGCTTCGCAAGGACTTGTCCCACCTTCCCCAGCATGGCTCGTTCAGCCACGCGTTTGCCAACCCGCCCTATTTTGAAGAGGCGAAATCAACCGCCTCACCCAATCTTTTGAAAGCCCAGGCCCATGCCTTCGGCCCCGACGATCTGGAAATCTGGGTCAAGGTCATGCATGTGATGGTGGCCTTGCGGGGAACTGTAACAATTGTCCACCGCGCTGAAACCCTCGGGAAAATATTGAACGCGATGGACGACCGCTTTGGCGACATTCGTGTGGCCCCGCTTTATGCCAGGCAGGGAACCGCTGCGTCGCGTGTCGTGGTGCAGGGGGTTAAGGGTTCAAAAGCGCCGATGCAGCTTTTGCCCGGTCTTATCCTGCATGGCGAAAATTCGCAATTCACGCCGGACGCCGAAGCGGTTCTGCGCGATGGCTCAACCTGGCGCCTGCGCTAAGGCTTGCAACCCCTGGGTTTCATGCCTATTTCATCAGGCATGGCCAAAGCAACTTTCCTTTCCCGTTTCATTCCTGCCCGATTTCGCAAATCAATTTCCCTTGTTCATGTCGTCAGGCTGCACGGCACCATCGGTGTAGGGTCGCCTTTACGGCCTGCCCTGACTGCAAAAGACTTGGATACTCAATTGGAACGCGCCTTCAAGAAGGGCGTGGCTGCCGTTGCCCTCTCAATTAATTCGCCGGGTGGTTCGCCGGTGCAGTCGGCCCTCATCCACAGCCGCATTCGAAGCCTCGCCGACGAATTCGATATCCCGGTGCTGGTGTTCTGCGAAGATGTTGCCGCTTCCGGCGGCTATTGGCTGGCCTGCGCCGGCAACGAGGTTTACGCTGACGAAAGTTCCATCGTCGGTTCCATCGGCGTCATCGCTGCCGGTTTTGGCTTTGTCGAGGCCATCAGCAAGCTGGGCATTGAACGCCGCGTCCATACATCGGGCGAAAACAAATCCATCCTCGATCCCTTCCAGCCGCAGAAGCAGGAAGATGTTGACCGGTTGCTTGCCTTGCAGACTGACATTCATGCGGCCTTCAAAGCGCTGGTGCGCCAGCGCCGCGCCGGAAAATTGAAAGGCGATGAAGCGGAATTGTTCTCCGGCGCCTTCTGGACAGGCCGGAAAGCCCTGGATTATGGCCTGATTGATGGCATCGGCCACATGCACCAAATCCTCAAAAACAAGTTTGGCGACAGGCTGGTGATAAGGAATATCGCCGCATCCCATGGCTGGGGTTTGAAGCGCCTTGGTTTTGGCACGATTGCGGAGTTCCCTGCTGCGTCGATAGATGCATTGGAAACCCGTGCATTGTGGGCGAAATTCGGGTTATAGTAGGCCAGCACGGAGATACAGATGCTATTTGCCAAGGTTGTTACTGTTCTTGTGGCGGGTGTTTTGACCGCCATTACAATGCGCCGCGTGATTTCTGCGGTGAACGCCGCCAAGGCCCGCGTGCACGCAAAGACGCCGCAACAGCCAAATACCGTCACCAGGCTGCGCCAGGACCCCGCAACCGGCATTTATTATCCAATTGAGTAATGAGCCACTCCAGCGACCCGTGGCTTGAAGGCGTCTATCACGCCAAAACCAGGGATGATCTCGTAGCCCTTTATGATGGCTGGGCCGAAACCTACGACGCCGACATGCAGGGCATCGGTTACGTCCATCCCGCCGTCATGGCGGGCCTTGTTGGCCGTTACGTTCAAAACAAATCCGATGCCATTTTTGATGCCGGCGTCGGCACCGGCACCGTCGGCAATATTCTCGCCATCATGGGCTTCAGCAACCTGATCGGTGTGGATATGTCCGATGGCATGCTGGCCCGTGCAAAAGCCCGCAACATTTATGCCGACCTCCGCAACCGCGTGCTGGGCGAAACGCTCGATTTTGAAACCGCCAGCATGGCAGCAATCGTTTCAACCGGCGTGTTCACCACGGGCCACGGCCCCGCAAATGCATGGGATGAACTCACGCGAATCACGAAGGCCAGCGGCCATCTCATTTTCACGGTGGGCGAACACGTCTGGAAAGATGCGGGCTTCGCCACGAAATTCGATGCGCTCATCCAAGAAGGTTTGGTGGATTTGATTGAAACGACGCCAATCTACCACCCCATGCCATACTCGCCGACAGAATCCGATTTCACCGCCATGGCCCGCGTCTATCGCAAACTTTGACCTGAATTGTCTGCTCCTGCGAAGCGGGAGAAGAAAGGGGCCTATGGCACGAAGTGGCATGGGATAGATGAGGGCACTTTGCCGGCAGTTCGCCCTCACCTCCCCACCGCTGCGCGGCGGGTCCCTTCCTCTCCCGTTTCACGGGCGAAGACGAAAAGCTAATCTCCTTGACCTCTTAAACTCGCATCCCTAGTTTGCGGCGCAAATGAAGCTGAACCCGACGAAATCATTCCAGGACCTCATCCTCACGCTCCATCAATATTGGGCAGCGCAGGGTTGCGTGATTTTGCAGCCCTATGACATGGAAGTGGGGGCGGGCACCTTCCATCCGGCAACCACGCTGCGTTCCGTCGGCCCCAAGCCGTGGGCCGCGGCCTACGTGCAGCCGTCGCGCCGCCCGAAAGATGGCCGCTACGGCGAAAACCCCAATCGCCTGCAGCATTATTATCAGTATCAAGTCATCATCAAGCCATCGCCGCCCAACCTGCAGGAACTCTATCTCGGTTCTCTCGCCGCCATCGGCATTGATCCCAAACTGCATGACATCCGCTTTGTTGAGGATGATTGGGAAAGCCCAACCCTTGGCGCCTGGGGCCTCGGCTGGGAAGTCTGGTGCGATGGCATGGAAGTGTCGCAATTCACTTATTTTCAGCAAGTCGGCGGCCTGGATTGCTTTCCCGTATCCGGCGAACTCACCTACGGCCTCGAGCGCCTCGCCATGTATGTGCAGGGCGTCGACAATGTCTATGACTTGAACTTCAACGGCCTTGAGGGCGAGAAGAAAATTTCCTACGGCGATGTGTTCCTGCAAGCCGAACAGGAATTCTCCCACTATAATTTCGAACACGCCGATACTGAAATCTTGCAGCGACATTTCATTGACGCGGAAAAGGAATGCAAGTCCCTGCTCGATAAAAGCCTCAACGGCAACCACACGCTCGCACTGCCCGCCTATGATCAATGCATCAAGGCCAGCCACACATTTAACCTGCTGGACGCCCGCGGCGTGATCTCCGTCACCGAACGCCAAGCCTATATCCTCCGCGTCCGCGACCTCGCGAAGGGATGTTGTGAAGCATGGTCCAAATCAACAGGAGGAATGACACAATGAGCAAAGGTCGAATAGCGGGGCGTGAGCCCATCGCCGTTCAGGTTGAAAAGGGCAAGGACTACTGGTGGTGCGCCTGTGGTCTCTCCAAAAGCCAGCCATTCTGCGATGGCAGCCACAAGATCGAGGGCAAATTCACGCCTGTCCAATGGACCGCGCCAAAGAGCGGCGAACGCTGGTTTTGCACCTGCAAACAAACCAACACCGCGCCATTTTGTGACAGCAGCCACAAGACGCTTCAAAGCTGATTTTTGATGCCAGAACTCCTCATTGAACTCTTTTCCGAAGAAATCCCCGCCCGCATGCAAGCGAAGGCGGCGGAAGACTTGAAGGCCATGATCACCAGTGGCCTCGTTGAAGCTGGCCTCACTTACGAAGGCGCGCAAGCCCACGCCACGCCGCGCCGCCTTGTGTTGTCCGTTGAAGGTCTCAACACCAAAGCGGCTGACACCCGCGAGGAACGCAAAGGCCCGCGCACCGATGCGCCCAAGCCCGCCATTGATGGCTTCCTGAAATCCACCGGATTGAAACTTGAAGAGTTGACGGTTCAGGACGACAAGAAGGGCAAGTTCTACATCGCCACCATCAAGAAGGCAGGCCGTGCCACAACTGAAGTGGTGACAGAGCTGGTGCCGGATGTCATCCGCAAATTCCCATGGCCCAAATCCATGCGCTGGGGCTCCGGCCAATTGCGCTGGGTGCGTCAGCTCCTTTCCATCATCGTAACCTTTGATGGCGAAGTGGTGCCGTTTGAAATCGAAGGCATAGCATCGGGCAATACCACGCGCGGCCATAGATTCCTCAGTACAAAGATGATCGACGTCAAGCGCTTCGAGGACTACGCGCAAAAGCTCCACAAGGCCCACGTGATTGTCGATGCCAGCGCCCGCGCCGAAACCATCCGCACCGAAGCCAAGAACCTCGCCTTCGCCCAAGGCCTCAACATGATCGAGGATGAGGGCTTGCTGAAAGAAGTCGCAGGCCTTGTCGAATGGCCCGTGGTGCTGATGGGCGAGTTCGACAAAAGCTTCCTCAGCGTGCCCGCCCGAAGTCATCGTCACCACCATCAAGAACAACCAGAAGTGCTTCTGTCTGCGTGATGGAGAAACCGGCAAACTCGCCAATAAATATCTCCTCGTCGCCAACATGGTGGCAAGCGACGGCGGCAAAACCATCACCGCCGGAAACAACAAAGTCATCGCCGCACGCCTCAGCGATGCCAAATTCTTCTGGGATCAGGACCGCAAAACCAAACTCGAAGATTTGCTGCCGAAGCTCGACACAATCACCTTCCATGCCAAACTCGGCAGCCAAGGCGAACGCGTCAAACGCATTGAAGCCTTAGCCGGAGAAATCGCCAAAACCATCGGTGCCGACGTCGAAAAAACCAAACTGGCCGCAAGATTGGCGAAAGCTGATCTCGTCACCGGCATGGTCGGCGAATTCCCCGAACTGCAGGGCTTGATGGGCCATTACTACGCGCTTGACCAAGGCCACGACAAGGAAGTCGCCGAAGCCATCCGCGATCATTACAAACCGCAAGGGCCGAGCGATTCCATTCCCGTTTCAAAAATCGGTCAAGCTGTAGCACTCGCCGACAAGCTCGACATGCTCGTTGGATTCTGGGCCATTGACGAAAAGCCGACAGGTTCAAAAGACCCATTTGCATTGAGAAGAGCAGCCGTTGGAATTATCCGCACAGTGAATGAGAGCAAACTATCGATTAAGCTTGGTTCAATCTTAAATGAAAAATTTGTAAATCTGAATTTCTTCAATACAGTGAAATCAGTATTGATCGCTCACAATCAATTGGACACGGTTACGGATATTCAAGGAAAAACTTATTACTCTGCCGATATGTTACAAAGATATTTACGTGGCGCAATTCCAGCCGATCCCGAACAAGTAAGAGGTGAGTCAGAAACTGCGGCAACCGCTAGTGTATCCGATCTCTTAGCTTTCTTCGCCGACCGTCTCAAAGTCTATCTCAAAGATCAGGGCGCACGTCATGACCTGATCGATGCCGTGTTCTCGCTCGGCGGGCAGGATGATCTGTTGATGATCGTCCGCCGCGTTGAAGCCTTGTCGAAATTCCTTGAAACCGATGATGGCAAAAACCTCCTCGCTGGCGTGAAGCGCGCCTCCAACATTCTCAAGATTGAAGAGAAGAAAGATAACCTTAGGTATTCGGGTGATGTGAACCCGGCCCAGCTCATCAAGGGCGAGGAAAAAGCCCTGCATTCGGCGATCACCGTTGCCCTCGGCCAGGCGCGGAAAGCGGTTGAAGCCGAAGATTTCGAAGCCGCCATGCGCGCCATCGCCAAGCTCCGCAGCCCGGTTGATGCTTTCTTTGATGGCGTGACGGTCAACGACAAGGACGCCACCTTCCGTGAAAACCGCCTGCGCCTTCTCAACCGCATCCGCGAGGCCACGCTGGCCGTGGCAGATTTCTCCAAGATCGAAGGGTAGTTTTCCTCGCCCCATGGGGGAGAGGAAGGGGCCCAAACGAAGTTTGGGAAGGTGAGGGGGAGCAGCTGCGCAAAGATTGACTCTCAATCAAATCAGATTTTTGATCTGATCATGCAAACCACCGATGCCCAGGCCCGCGCACTGCGCAAACGCCAAACCGATGCGGAGGCCATTCTCTGGTCGAGGCTTCGCAATCGCCAGCTTGAAGGCTTCAAGTTCAGGCGGCAGGTTCCCCTGCTTGGATACATCGCGGATTTTGTCAGCCATGACGCAAAGCTCATTATCGAACTTGATGGCGGGCAACATGCGGAACAGGTCGAAGCAGATCAAAAACGGACACTGGACTTGGAAGCAGCTGGATTTCTTGTGCTGAGGTTTTGGAATGCGGATATTTTCACAAACCTCGATGGTGTTCTCACCACCATCCACGCAACGCTGCGCCCCACTGAATATACCGTTCTGTAAGACCTGTTCCCCCTCACCCTCCCATCCTGCTTAGCTTCGCATCGCAGGACGGGCCCCTCCCTCTCCCCGCTGGGGCGAGGCAGATTCATGAAGCCAAACGCATTGTCCAAGACTCTCGGTCGACGGGTTTTAACAACACGTGCCGCGGCAAATTTTTTCCTCCCCCGCTGGGGCGAGGTAAACTGCTGTCATCCCACCCCGTGTTGTACCAAAGCTCAACGCCAATTGGATTTCAGCGATGCCCCTGTCTCAAAGGGCCTTGCGCTCACGGGTAGAATTACAATTCGGGAGAATAACCTTATATAGCCCAACCACCGTACGGTGGGCGATATTATACTTGCCGTACCCAGTTGTTTTATGGGCTGTTTATTTTGAAGTAATCCTTAACCCAACGCTTGACGAATTTTGAAGTGAAGAGCCCTTCGCAAATTTTTGTAAATGGACTGGCGTCGATCATTGTCTTTTCGACGTAATATCCTTTGGCGACCAAATCCGTTATCGATTGAGCATTTTTCATCTGAGCAAATCTATAGAAGACAAAGCTTGGGTGAGTAATAAAAGGATGCTCACCACCCGCAAAAACGCACGCTGTGTCATGATGGACATCTTTTTTAATGCTGGAGACATTCACTATCAAATGGCAGTGCGTTTTGCATTTGTTAGTGAGTATGATGAAGAGGTGTTTTTCCCTGTCTGTGGGGATTAGAAGTGTGCCACCCGGATAGGGTGCATAACTCATGATTACTTCGCTAAAGAACGGGAAAGTTCCCGGTAGCTTTCGACATGCTTTTCTAAGGCTTTTCCGTCCTTGCCCAAAGAACTAAAAACCCTATTATGAGGGATGGTATATGATGATCCGTTGGGATTTTCCCATTCAGGGATGTTTTCCTTTTGATAAGTCCAGTCGCGTAATCTATATCTGTCAAAACTACCGAATTGCCGCCACAAATCTTCAAAAATCTCTATATCTGCTTCACTTAAATTATCCAGTTTTTCTAAAGATAAATCTTTGACAGCAGAGACTTCAACTCCAGAACGAGGCGAAACGAACGCACTCCAAACAGGCTCTTCATTCTCTCCGTCTATGAAGTTTAAAGTGATAGATGTGACTGGGCCATCTGGCATAGAAACCAAATGATCAAAAAACATGGGCAAATCATACCTTTTCATGGATTCGCGTTCGGCCAAATACATCAGTTTGATAAGCTTCAATACGTTTATGGAGCCGCCTGATTTCAGCGCAAAATACGCAACAGCCTGCGCAGCCTTGGGTATGTCGTAGCCAGGTAAATACATGCTTTGCTCCTTTCCGATTCAGAATCGGCAATCCCCTAATCGAGCTAGGGAACGTCTTACGCGCAACACATAAGGCGCGCAACGTGTCAATAATAGGTATAAAATCGGCAAATACCACGGGAAATAAAAATATTTTATTTCGATACTTGACGTACCCAAATGGCTATATTATATAGATTCCATAGGGAGTTAAACCATGTCGTCTTTACTGTCACAAACCCACTTTCACAACGAAGAAGCCGCTTATAAGTGGGTGGAGGCCCGTGTTTGGCCCCAAGGTCCGACCTGCCCACATTGTGGCGGCGTCGAGCGCATTTCCAAGATGAATGGCAAATCAACCCGCATGGGCGCTTACAAGTGCTACCAATGCCGGAAGCCTTTTACCGTCAAGATCAACACCATTTTCGAGTCGAGCCACATTCCTTTGCGTTACTGGCTGCAGGCTATCCATCTGATCGCTTCGTCTAAGAAAGGCATTAGCGCAAACCAGATGCACCGTACCCTTGGCATTACCCTCAAGAGCGCTTGGTTCATGTGCCACCGTATTCGGGAAGCCATGAAGTCCAACAATCTTGAACCATTGGGCGGCGCTGGTAAAATCGTAGAGGCAGATGAGACCTTCGTGGGAATGAAGGTCGGCTTCAAGCGCACCCGTGGCGCTGTTCACAAAATGAAGGTGCTGAGCCTTGTAGAGCGTGGTGGCCACGTACGTTCGCAACGCCTTGCCATGTTGAGCCGTGTTGGAATTGAACAGGCCATTCGTGAGAACGTTCACCCTGCAAGTCGCATTATGACCGATACCGCTGCATACTATCGTAAGCCCCTCCTTGGCTTTGCAGGACATGAGAAGGTCAATCATGAGCAAGATGAATATGTATGTGGTGAAGCCTATACCAATACTCTTGAAGGCTACTTCTCACTGTTCAAACGTGGCATGCGCGGTGTTTATCAGCATTGCCGCGAAAAGCATCTGCATCGCTATTTGGCAGAATTTGATTTCAGGTATAACAACCGTGTTGCGTTGGGCGTCAACGACGAAGGCCGTGCATCTCACTTGCTGGAAGGTATCGTTGGAAAGCGCCTGACTTATCGAACGACTAACTCAGCACTGGGTGGATAATGCCAAGCCCCAAAAAGCCAAAAGCCAAACCAAAGCCAAGAAAAAGCGGAAAAGACCAATCTGCGCGGTTTATTGAAACCGCGCGGGAAGTTGAAGCGGACGAGACTGGAGAGGGTTTAGAGGCCGTTTTTGCTAAAATAGTCCCCGTCAAACATTGAGTTATGGCGGGGGGTTACCCTGTTCATCTGAAAGCAACATCAAATCTCTCATAAAGAATGCACTACAACGCAAAATATGTATTGCTTCGTGTGGCGCATAATTGTTTTCCACATGCATAGTCGCATTGCGCCAAGGATTTTTTACGGCGTCTAAACTCGCATACAGTTTGTCGAGTTTGGCCCCAACGGTATCTGGCAACCGCTTACCGCTGGGCCATTGAGCATCTATTTCACTCCTAATGGCCTTCAAAATAAAAGCCCAATTACGTTCCGCCGCACTTGTTGGATCGGGAGTTCCCAACCGCTTTGCAATAGCCCTAATGCCAATCTCTAACATTCTCATTGAATGGAAAACGGAAGCATTATATCGACCCAATGCCAAACATTTTGATGCTTCTTCTACTTCAAATGCAGCATTTGGGAACGATATCGAAAAACCATCTAATTCAATCAAGGAATCCGCAGGTTTCATAAAAACTGTCTCTTGGTCGGAAAGAACAAATAGGCCTATGCTCTGAAGATGATCGCCAAACCTGCTTTCGATTTCGTGTAAAGCTCGCCCAACAGTTTCAAATTTAATGGCATCTGTTGCGGAGACTATTTGTAAAAGCCTTTGAGCGCTCATTATTGCAAGCTTAGCACCTATTAAATCCATGGCATCAATCAGGCGAGCTAGATGGTTGGATATGTCCTGCCTAATTGGATTTAAAAGATCATTGGATTTGTCCATCACGTTAGTGATTACAATTAGCTGTCTCAGTTCCGAAACGGCACCAAGAAAGAACCCGGCGTTTAATTCCATCATATCCCAAAGACTCCAAAGCCTACGGGATTCAAACCCTTCAAAGGCTCTCATTTACATAAGTCCTTTGACTGGGTACGGCAAGTATAATATCGCCGTACGGTGTCAAGGGTTAAATTCCTAGTTCTTGATTTGGCCGATAACAGCCATGCGGGAACAATGGGTTGCCGGAACCCATTCACCAGTGACATATACCGCCATGACCACCGCCCACGCCCCCGATAGCGGCTATTCCTGGTTCCGCCTCGCCGTTTCGCTCGCCCTTGCCACCATCGGCGGCATTGGCTTGTGGTGCGCCATTGTGGTGCTGCCGTTCATTCAGGCCGAATTCGGCGTTGACCGTTCGGGCGCCTCCTTCCCCTACACCATGACCATGATCGGCTTTGCTTTTGGCGGCGTGATGATGGGAAAACTCGCGGACCGTTTCGGCATCATGGTGCCGATGTTTTTAGGCTCCATCATGTTGGGCGCGGGCTTCGTTGCCGCCGCCTTCGCCACAAACTACTGGATGTTCGTGGCCGCCCAGGCCGGCCTGATCGGCATGCTGGGGTGCGGCACAACCTTTGGCCCGCTCGTGGCTGACGTGTCCCTGTGGTTTCAAAGGCGCCGCGGCATCGCCGTCGCCATCGTGGCTTCCGGCAATTATCTCGCGGGCACCATCTGGCCGCCGATCCTGACCTGGGGCATCCAGAATTATGGTTGGCGGAGCGCCTACATGGGCCTTGGCATTTTGACGGTCTCGCTCATGCTGCCCCTGTCGCTCCTGCTGCGCCAGCGCGCATCCCTTGAGGAACGCCACAGCCCCACCAGCACCAACACGTCGCTCACCGGAACACCTTTCCTGCAAGCGATGTTGATCCTCGCAGGCCTTGCCTGTTGCGTCGCCATGTCCATGCCGCAGGTTCACATCATCGCCTATTGCGGCGATCTGGGTTACGGACCCGCGCGCGGTGCTGAAATGCTCTCCCTCATGCTGGGCTTTGGCGTGGTCAGCCGCTTGGCCTCCGGTTTCCTGGCGGACAAAATCGGCGGCATCGGCACGCTGATCATCGGCTCCCTGCTGCAATGCTTGGCCTTGCTGTTCTACATTCCCTTTGATGGCCTCGCCTCGCTCTACATCGTCTCCGCCTTCTTCGGCCTCGCCCAAGGCGGCATTGTGCCAAGCTATGCGCTGATTGTGCGCGATTACTTTCCGGCGCGGGAAGCCGGAACCCGCATCAGCCTCGTGCTCACGTCGACAGTTCTCGGCATGGCCCTGGGCGGCTGGCTGTCCGGCGAAATCTTCGATCTCACCGGTTCATACCAGGCCGCCTTCCTCCATGGCATCGCCTGGAATCTCCTGAATATGGCCATTGCCTTCTGGCTATTGATGGGGCGGCGCAAAAATCTGGTAACTGCTTAACATCTGGGCACTTGACCTCCCACCACGCAGCGTGTTTGCTGCACTGCACTATGTCGAAAAAACTCATCTATCGCTTTGGAAATGGCAAGGCTGAAACCCCAGCGGCCGGGCGCGCATCCCTGGGCGCGAAGGCCGCAGCGCTGTGTGAAATGGCGGAGCTTGGCCTTCCTGTCCCATCAGGCTTCGTCATCGCCAAACCATCCGAAATCACCCGCGACCAGCTTGCCGCCGCCGTCAAGAAACTGGGGAACGGCATATTGCTCGCCGTGCGTTCCAGCTTCAACGGCACGGGTCTTGGCGCCATGGAGAGCATTCTCAACGTCGGCCTGAACGATGCGCGCCCCGAATCCGCGAAGGCCTATTGCACCCTGCTGCAGGACTACGGCGTAAATGTTCTGGGTCTTGCCCACATTGATTTTGAAGACTTGGGCGAAACCACAGTGCCCGCCTATAAGGCCCTCATTACCTCAAAAACCCAAACCGAATTTCCACAAAGTCCGGGCGAGCAGCTTTTCAATATTGTGATGGCCGCTGCCAAGCGCCAGCCTGAAACTTCCCTCATCATTCACGCCATGCTTCGCACCGACGGCCCCAACAGCGTCACCACCACTCGCAACCCTTCAACCGGTGCTGCCCTTGATCATGGTAAGGAACTGAAACCAATCCTCGGCAAGCTGGAACAGCATTTCAAATCCGTTCAGGAGGTTACCTACGCAACAGCAGGCAACAAGCCTTGGCTGCTGCAAACCAAACCGGCGAGAACCAGCGCCAAGGTTGAGTTGAAACTCTTGGTCGATATGGCAAACCACGGCCAGCTCACCCGCGAGGAGGCACTGCTGCGTGTTGATCCGTTGATGCTGGATCAGTTCCTGCATCCAACGCTCGATACCACAACTCCCCATGAAATTTTCGCCTCGGGCCTCGCAGCCTCGCCCGGTGCCGTGTCGGGGCAGGTGGTGTTTGATGCCGCCGAAGCGCAAAAGCTGAAAACCCTTAACAAGCCGTGCATTCTCATCCGCATTGAAACCAGCCCGGAAGATATTCTGGGCATGCATGCCGCCGAAGGCGTGATCACGGCGCGCGGCGGTTTGCTGTCTCACGCGGCGGTGATTGCCCGCGGCATGGGCAAGCCCTGCGTGGTGGGCGCCAGTGGCCTCCGCATCGATTACGAGCAGGGCGCCATGTCGGCTCTCGGCGTCATCATCAAGAAAGGTGAAATGATCACGTTGGATGGCTCAACCGGCCGCGTCTTCAAAGGCGTCGTTCCCACCGTAAAGCCATTGCTCTCCGGTGATTTCGCCACCATTCTTGAATGGGCCGATAAAGCCCGCCGCATGAAAGTGCGGGCCAACGCGGAAACCCCGCAGGAGGCCCGCGCCGCCCGCTACTTTGGCGCCGAAGGCATTGGGCTGTGCCGCACCGAACATATGTTCTTCAGCGCCGAGCGCATTACGCCGATGCGGAAAATGATCCTGGCGGAAACCGTTGAAGCCCGCCGTGCCGCTCTTGACGAAATACTCCCCATGCAGCGCCAGGATTTTATCGAGCTCTTCGAGATCATGGCCGGGCTTCCCGTTACCATCCGTTTGCTGGATCCGCCCTTGCATGAATTCCTGCCGAAGTCCGAGCATGAAATTCTGGAGCTCGCGAAAGAGCTCGCAATCAAGCCGGAATATCTCCGCACCCGTGTCGCCGAGCTGCAGGAATTCAACCCCATGCTCGGCCACCGTGGCGTCAGGCTCGCCGTGTCCTATCCGGAAATTGCTGAGATGCAGGTGCGCGCCATTTTTGAGGCAACCCTCGATGTCGCCAAAAAATACGGCAAGGCCCCCATCCCTGAAATCATGATTCCCCTGGTGGTGGGGAAAAAAGAAGTCGATTACCTCCGCGCCCGCATCATTGCAGTGGCAGAAGCCGTTCGGCAGGAAAGCGGGCTTGAATTGCCTTACCTTGTGGGCACCATGATAGAGCTGCCGCGCGCCGCTTTGCGGGCCGCTGAAATTGCCCAGTCTGCGGAGTTTTTCTCTTTCGGCACCAATGACTTGACGCAGACCACGCTGGGCATAAGCCGCGACGACAGTGCCCGCTTCATTGGCGAGTATACGGCCAAGGGGCTGCTGCAAACCGACCCCTTCATTTCCATTGATATTGAAGGCGTAGGGGAGCTGTTGAAAATCGCTACAGATCGGGGGCGGAAATCGCGGCCGGGAACTCAAGCTCGGCATTTGTGGCGAACATGCGGGCGATCCCGCCTCGATCAACTTCTGCGAGCAAATAAAGTTGGATTACGTGTCATGCTCACCCTTCAGGATTGCCATTGCAAGACTTGCGGCGGCCCAGGCAAGTATCAGAAATAAATAGATAAAACCATCCTCAATGGCTGTGTTAACCAATTCCTGACTGGGGCGAGAAAAAGTCCTTAACGCGGCCAGTTTTGGTTGCCGGTATGGTTAACCTATGCTAAACGCGATTAACGTATGCTACCGACGGTGACGAAAAACTGCCCGCAACGCCGACAGCAGGATCAGGGGATTTGCAGAAAAAACGCTTTAGCCAACGGCAGACAGATATTGATTTTCTTGATTATCCCGTTGCACCCAAACGCAGTGGTTTGGTTCAGGAATATGCACCGTATGTGTTCAGCGGCGTCATGCTCATTGCCGCCTTCGCATTTGCCGGCAATTACATGGGCCAGAACGCCGTTGCCCATAATGTATCCATCGATGAACAAGACATCAGCATTATCGCACCTGTCACCAACCTGATCGCCAAGGGCTCTCTGTTGCCCCAGGGTGAAAACTTCGACATCGTGAATTTGAATGTCTTGCGCAAGCAAGTCGTCGTGAGCAAGGGCAAGAGCGATTTCGTCAATGAAGATCCCAACAATCAGGTTGTGATCACGCCGGCCTCTATTGATCTCACAGGAAAAGCCGAAAAGCTGGCAAGCCAGTCACCCATCAAGCGCCTGGCCATTGCGCCAAAGCCCGCAAAAATCGAAAAATCATTCACGCTGAAGCGCAATGAGAAGCAGGTTGTTGTAGCCCAGCGCCGTATTCGCCTAGCTGAAGAAAATTGCCTGGCCCGCGCGGTTTATTTTGAAGCCCGTTCGGAATCAGAGCTTGGCCAATTGGCTGTGGCCAAGGTCATCTTGAACCGCACGAAAGATCCGGCTTACCCCAAGTCCATTTGCGGTGTGGTGTATCAGGGTTCCAATCGTCGCAATTCCTGCCAATTTTCTTTCGCCTGTGACGGTTTGCCCGATGACGTGAAACAACCTGGCGCCTGGTCAAATGCCAAGCGCGTGGCTCAAAAGGCCATTGCCGGCACCAAATCCATGCAGGTTATGAGCACCGCCACCAACTATCACGCCGACTATGTGAAGCCCAAATGGGCAGGCAGCATGAAGCGCCTGGTTAAAATTGGCCGCCACATTTTCTATTCTGACTCGTGAGCAATTTGCATATGCTTATGCGATAAGGCGCCCCTCGGGCGCCTTTATTGTTTGAGGGCATTGCGTTTAGTATAGACGTGAAGGAACCTACTATGGCTTGGAATGAAACCGACGGCACCGCCTGGACCTATTTTGAGGGCCAGTGGCACAAGGGCAACCCGCTTATCATGGGCGTCATGGACCACGCGCCGTGGCTGGGTTCCTGCGTGTTTGACGGTGGCCGCGCCTTTGAAGGCGTTGCCCCCGATCTGGATTTGCATTGCCAGCGCGTAATCCGTTCGGCTGAAAGCTTTGGACTTATTGCCTTGAAAAGCGCCGTTGAGATCGAGGCATTGATCCGTGAAGGCATTGCCAAGTTTCCAAAAACCGCAGAACTTTATCTGCGCCCAATGTTCTGGGCTTCAGCCGGGTTTGTTGATGTGGATCCCGAAACAACAAAATTCTCCGTTTCTGTTTACGATTCACCCCTGCCAAAGCAAAAACCGTTTTCGGTCATGCTTTCGTCATTTCGCCGGCCTTCGTTTGAATATGCGCCGACTGACGCAAAAGCCGCCTGCCATTATCCCAACTCGGCGCGCGCCATGCGCGAAGCCAAAGCGAACGGCTTTGACAATGCCGTGATGCTCGATCCCTTGGGCCATGTGGCCGAGCTCACCACTGCAAACATCTGGTGCGTAAAAAATAGCGAGGTCTACACGCCAGTGCCCAATGGCTGCTTCCTCAATGGCATCACCCGCCAGCGCGTTGTCACCTTGCTGAAGGAAGCAGGAGTTGAGGTGCATGAATGCAGTTTAAAGTGGCAGGATCTGTTGAATGCTGATGAAGTGTTTTCAACCGGCAACTACAGCAAGGTCATGCCGATCACCACAATCGGCGATCGCTCAATCCAGCCTGGCCCTATCGCTGCCAAAGCCCGCGAACTCTACTGGGCCTACGCGCATAAGAAATAAACTAGAGCGCTTCCCGGCGAGATGGAATAATCTCGCCGAAAAGGAATCGCTCCAGATCAATATGTTGGAGCATGTCCCGACCGCCAAACCGCTTCACACTTTGGCGGGACATGCTCTAAGGCCGCAAGATAAACGGCGTTCCTTCAAATGCGTTTTCACCCCGGCCGATTTTTTCAACGGCGCGGCTCATGCGGCCGGAGCGTCCCAGCAGCGCGTCCGTATAAGAAACAATCAATTTGTTAGGTGTTGCTGACGGCGAGGCGGCGCGCAGTTCAAATGCAAGTTCTTCCTCGTCTGCTTTGGGCCGCAACATGCAAAGGGCGGTATAGGCTGAAGCCGTCGAACGGCTGATGCCGGCCCAGCAATGAATGAGCAGCGGCTGCTTGCGGTCCCATGCCTCGATGAAGCGCACCAGCTTTTCGGCATCCGTTGCTTTGGGCGCAGAAAAATCTCCCGCAGCTTCCACGATATCATGAAACGACAAGCGCAAATGTTGCTCCGGCACAATGCCGTCGAAACTCCGGTGCGGCGTATCGGGGCTTAAAAGGCTGATCACACGGCCAACGCCATGGGTGTCCACCTGATCCTGCACCGCGTTTAATCCACAAACTACGATCATTAGCTTAGCACCTTGAAACGCTTAAGAAATAAAGTTGCCGCATCATTGGTGGCCAGCGGTTTCAATTTGAAAAATTTGGGCGAACCCTCGCCTGAAAGTCCGCGCGGGCGCCCGAAAAATTTTTCTGCTTCCGGCACCGTGAAGCCCGCAAGCTGCGTTGCTTCCAGATAGGCCGCTACCTTGTCCGCCGATTTGATCTCTGCTTCCAATTCTTCCGACTCTTCACGTGCAATTCCAAAGCGTACATGAATGGCCTGCAGCAACCGGTTTTCAAATGCCTTGTAGTCCAGGCCCAGCGCCGCCTTGAAAGGCGAGATCATGTCACCCACCACATATTCCGGCGCGTCATGCAGCAGCGCCATGAGCCGAGCTTCCTTGCTCATTGCCTTGTTCACATGGCCGGCAATGGCTTCCACCAGCACACAATGTTGCGCCACCGAAAAAGCGTGGTCGCCTTTGGTCTGGCCGTTCCATCGCGCCACACGGGCCAACCCATGGGCAATATCCTCAATTTCAATATCAAGGGGCGAGGGGTCCAGCAGGTCAAGCCTGCGGCCCGAAAGCATGCGTTGCCAGGCGCGAAGTTCTTTTGCCATCTCTAGCGTGCCAATTTCT
Organism: uncultured Alphaproteobacteria bacterium; assembly: GCA_963763635.1. Lineage (GTDB taxonomy): Bacteria > Pseudomonadota > Alphaproteobacteria > Rhizobiales > Aestuariivirgaceae > Aestuariivirga. Next base: position 31,824 of record CAVXPO010000021.1, on the reverse strand, counting down.
TCACGGCGTCATAGCGATGGCAATCCACCATATGGTCATTCACCAATCCACAGGCCTGCATGAAAGCATAAACAATAGTTGGCCCCACAAATCGGAAGCCACGCTTTTTCAAATCCTTGGAAATTTTTTCAGCCAGCGGTGTTGAGGCCTGAACTTCCTTCATGCTGCGCAATTTGTTCTGCACTGCCTTGCCGTCCAGAAACCCCCAGAGATAAGCGGAGAAATCCGGAATGGCGAGATAGGCCTGCGCGTTGGTCACACTCGCATCAATCTTCAATCGGTTGCGCACAATGCCTGTATCCTGCATGAGGGCCGCCTGTTTCTTCGCCGTATAGCGCGCCATGATTTCCGGATCGAAATTGTCGAAAGCGGCGCGGAAAGCATCGCGCTTGCGTAAAATCGTGATCCAGGAAAGCCCTGCCTGAAATCCGTCAAGCTGCAATTTTTCAAACAACGCGCGGGAATCATATTCCGGCACGCCCCATTCCGTATCGTGATACTCTACATAGATCGGATCGGTGCCGCACCATTTACAGCGGCAAATCCCATCTTCATGGACAATTGGCGGCATTATGAGGTTTCCTTCTGGGAAACATCATAAGTCACCCAACTTGGTTTTTGAACCCGCGTGCTGACACCGGCTGTCAGCAATGGCAACGCCGCTTCCGCCAGCCGGTCCAGCCGAACAAGCGCCAGCGCCTGGTTGCCAGAAGTTGAAAGCACGGTGCCAATCATCTTGTCGCCGCTTCGAATTTCCGACTCATAAGGTGGTGCGATGCCGTCAAATGTCACCGGCAAAATCCGGCTCCGCGCCGTTGCCCGGTGCTCCATGCGTGACACAACCTCTTGCCCCACATAGCAGCCCTTGGTAAAGCTCACCGCGCCGAACTGGTCAAAGTTCGCTTCATGCGGAAAAAGTTTGGAAGAACCGATATCGCCATCCGTGTCGGCCAGCCCCAAACCAATGCGGGCCGCCTCATAACCATCGCTTGCCGCCAGCGTGCCCTTGGCCGCAATGATCCGCCAACCCATGGAAGCATTGCGCGGATCAGCATAGGCCAAAACACCTTCGGGTTTCACAGCCGCCACACCCACTTCCAAATCATCACGCTGTGAAATTTCAATCTTTGCCCGCAACCGATAGAATGTGAGGCGTTTCAACAGTTCCTCGCCTTGGGAAGTTGCGCAATCCAGCAGGTAACCCTCAGCGGTTTTCGCGATGAAAAAATCAAAGAGGATTTTCCCTTGCGGCGTCAGCAGCGCGCCATATCGCGCGTGCGCCTCGGCCAGCCCCAAAACATCCACCGTTACCAGATTATGCAGGAAATTCTCGGTTTCGGGGCCTCGAAGGTCCAAAATCGCGCGTTTCGGCAGCACCTGCATTAAAAAGCTAGAATTCATCATCAGCACCATTTACGGTCGCTTGGGCGCACAATCAAGGAAGCTCGATGACACGACAAATTGATCTCATCCTGCAGGGTGGAACCCTGGTCAACCATGACGGTGTGGGAGCGCGCAACGTAGCCGTGCATGCAGGCCGAATTGTGGGCATGGGTGACACATCGGAATTCGTCGCTGCTGAGATAGTTGACTGCAAAAGCCTCCATATTCTCCCCGGCGTGATCGACAGCCAGGTGCATTTGCGCGAACCCGGCGCTGAGCACAAAGAAGATTTGGAATCAGGTGGCCGCGCCGCCGTCATGGGCGGCGTCACCGCCGTGTTCGAAATGCCAAACACCAAGCCGCTTACGGTTACGGCCGCTGCATTGGTTGACAAGGTATTGCGCGCGCGCAACCGCATGTATTGCGATTTTGCATTCTACATGGGGGGCACCCATGACAATGCCGCGCAGCTCCAAGAATTTGAAAAGCTCGAAGGCTGCGCCGGCATCAAGGTGTTCATGGGCTCGTCCACGGGCGAGCTTTTGGTGGAGGATGATGAAGGTGTGGCAAACATTCTGGCGCACACAAATCGCCGCGCCGCTTTTCACAGCGAGGATGAATACCGTCTTCGCGCGCGCCTTGGCGAGCAAGTCGCAGGCGATCCCGCGAGCCATCCCGTATGGCGGGACGCGGAAGCCGCGCGGCTCTGCACTGAACGTCTGCTGCGTATTGCCCGCAAGTCCCACAAACGCATTCACGTGCTTCATGTGTCAACTGCCGATGAAATGCCGTTGCTCGCCGCCCACAAGGATTTTGCCACAGTCGAAGTGACGCCACACCACCTCACACTGTCATCGGATGATTATGAACGGCTGGGAACACGCCTGCAAATGAACCCGCCCGTCCGTTCGAAAGAACATCAGCAGGCCATCTGGCAGGCGCTTCAATCAGGCATTGTTGATGTCCTGGGATCCGACCACGCGCCCCACACGATGGAAGAAAAGGCCAAGCCTTATCCTCAATCGCCATCCGGCATGCCCGGTGTGCAAACCCTCGTTCCTGTCATGCTGGATCATGTGAACAAGGGCCGCCTGTCGATTGAGCGTTTCGTTGATCTCACTTCCCACGGCCCTTCGCGCATTTTCGGCATCGCGAGAAAAGGCCGTATTGCCGAAGGTTATGACGCGGATTTCACCATTGTCGACCTTAAGAAAAAACGCACCATTACCAATGAATGGATTGAAAGTAAATGCGGCTGGACACCTTATGATGGCGCCAAGGTGACCGGATGGGTCACGGGCACGATTGTGCGCGGCCGCACGGTGATGTGGGATGATGAAATTTTGGGTGCCGCCCATGGCCAGCCCGTAGCGTTTATTGAAGGACAACCATGACATTCCGAGCCATTCAAATTTCCAAAACCGAACAGGGGCAGAAGGTTGATTTCGTTGATCTTACCGAAGCCGATCTCATGGAGGGCGACGTCACCATTGCCGTCAGCCACTCTTCAGTAAATTATAAGGACGGGCTCGCAATAACCGGCAAGGCCCCGATCATCCGCAAATTCCCGTTGATACCCGGCGTGGATTTTGCCGGGACGGTTACGGCTTCCAGCCATTCAAAATGGAAAGTCGGCGATCAGGTCGTCCTCAATGGCTGGGGCGTTGGCGAACAGCACCACGGCGGCTTTGCTGAAATGGCTCGCGTTAATGGTGATTGGCTTGTGGCCGTGCCCCAGGGGTGGACAACGGCTGACGCCATGGCCGTGGGTGTTGCAGGTTTCACCGCAATGCTGTGTGTCATGGCGCTGGAAGAGCAGGGTGTAAAACCGGGCGACGGGGAAATTCTCGTAACAGGGGCGGCCGGCGGCGTCGGTAGCGTGTCCATTGTCTTGCTCGCCAGGCTTGGTTACAAGGTCGCAGCCTCAACGGGCCGCGTTGAAGAAGGAGAGTTTCTTAAAAAACTGGGAGCATCCACGATCATCGACCGCAATGAGTTCAATACGCCTGTCAAACCATTGGCCAAATCGCGCTGGGCCGGTGCCATTGACAGTGTGGGTTCAGTCACATTGGCTAACGTACTGTCGCAAATGAATAATGAAGCAACAGTTGTCGCCTGCGGTTTGGCACAGGGCATGGACTTGCCAACGTCGGTGGCTCCCTTCATTTTGCGGGGTGTAAGGCTGATCGGCATCAATTCAGTGACCATGCCCATGCCTCGCCGCGAACAGGCTTGGAACCAACTTGCCCGTGATCTTGATCTTAAAGAACTGGCCTCCCTTACAACCCATGTGAAGCTCGACGAGGTTCCCCGGGTGGCAAATGAAATTGTGGCAGGCAAAGTGCGCGGCCGCGTTGTTGTGGATATCCGCTAGAGCATGGATTTATGGCTGATAATAACAGGGCTGGCAATTGGGCTTGCAACTTCAGCGCCGATCGGCGCTGTCAATCTCATCGTCATCCGAACCGCGCTGAATTATGGTTTCATGCCGGCATTTTTTGCAGGTCTAGGCGCTGTGGCAGCGGATATGGTGATGGCAGGTGCAGCTGCTTTTGGCTTGCAGCCCTTTCAGCAACAGATTGAAAATATGGCGTTGCCCCTTCAGATTATAGGCGGCCTGTTGCTCGTTACCATTGGTGTTCGTGCGGCTCGCACCAGTTTTGCGGTGGTTGATCTCGAACCCACACCCCATGCCGAAAGACTCGGCCTGACTTTTTCATTGTCCATTACGAACCCAGGTTTGATCCTGGGATTTATCGCCATCTTCAGTTCAATGGGCGCCATTCTCAATCTGGATTCCGCACCGTGGCGGCCTGCGATGGTGTTGATGGGCGTGGCTTTGGGCGGAGCCCTCTGGTGGCTGCTCCTCAGCAAGTTTATGAGTCAAATGAAGACGAGGATCAGTCCAGCGCTTCTGGAAAAAATAAATCGCTGGTCCGGCGTGTTTGTTGCGGCCTTTGGATTTGTTCTGTTGCTGCAGATTTTTTGAAGATCTACTGTTTTGTCTGGGCAATTGAAAATTCGCCCGCCCTGATGCGTTCCGGCAATCTTGCGCACATGACAGCTACTGGCTCTTCGCCATAGGTTGCCACCATGTCAGAAAGTGCGGCAAATATGGCGGCGGTGGCAATACAATCCGGGTCAAGCCCTTCGTAAACCGCTTCTTCCCACGCATCAAGGATGTAGCGCAACGCCAGGTGTTTGGACTCTTCCGGAAGAGATGCAGGCACCGGTTTCGTTGTATATTTCAAAATCGCACTCTTTTTTTCTAGGCATTGCCCCGACTGCAAGGGCCATTCCACCGGCAGGCCCCCGCATGCGTTAAGCCACCTTAGCAAAGGTCAAAGCTTCCGCGACCAATTCCTTAAGAGAGGGTTAACGCGAACGGGAAGTTTTTAATCAACTCTTTTGCAGTTCAATCGCCCGGGCGATGGCCTCGCGAACCTGTGGAACAAAATCAAGGCCATGAAGCTCGGCGGGGTGAAGCCAGGCGGCGTTCAAGGCATCGCTTGCGGCGCGTGCTTCACCTTCAAGCCAAGCGCCAAAGTAGCAGGCAATGGCATAATGGAACGGCGGCTTTTCAAGGATGACTTCATAAAGGCCGACAAGCTGCTTGAGATCAGCCTTTACCCCCGTTTCTTCGTAAAGTTCACGCGCTGCGGCGGCAATCGCTGTTTCGCCGAATTCAACATGGCCGCCAGGCAGGCTCCACAGCCCCACAGGCGGCTTGGCCCGCTGGATCAGCAGCACTTTTCCCTCTCGCCAGACGCAGGCGGAGGCGCCCAGGCTTGGCGATGCTGTTGTTTTCATCCTCACCCAATGCCTTTCCCGTGTGTGACCGCTACAGTTTGCGGAAATCGGCGGAAGAAACAAGATCGCTTTTAAATTATCTCGAGGAGCCGGATTTCCCGCCGCGCCGCCATGTGGCCTGAGCCCCATGGCCATTGTCCATCAGGAAAATGGCGAACGGCATTTTAAGCTGGTAAGCTGGGGGTATCCCCTCCTGGGTGATGTACATACCGGAGACATAGAGCATGTCCCGCCAAAGTGTGAAGCGGTTTGGCGGTCGGGACATGTCCAACATATTGATCTGGAGCATTCCTTCGCGATATATTCATCTCGCCGGAGCGCTAGGTAACGCCCGCAGCGAAACCCTTCTCGAAAAACCCTCCTTCAGGAATGGGCGGTGGCTGGATATGAAAAATATTGATGCTGAAGCGGCGACGCAATTTCTGAAGCCGGCACCCGATGATTATTTCGCTTTCGAGCCCACGACCATCGAACGCAACGCACCCCCGCCAAAATCCAAAGCGCAGATGAGCCTGTTCTAATCAATCCGCTTTCCATAACTCGCGACGGGATTGATCTCGTATCCCAGGGCTTCATAGAACCCTCCAACCAGCTTGTTTTCATTCCTCACCAGCAGGTTTATTTTCCACACGCCGCGGTTCCGCAGCCAGTCTTCCGCGGCGGCCATAGCCGCTTTTCCATGTCCCCGTTTTTGGAAGCCGGGATCAACCGCGAGATAGTAGATGGCGCCCCTGTGGCCATCATGCCCTACCATCACCGATGCCACGATCTCCGCATTTAAAACACCCACAAGGATCGTCGAGTTCTCGCTCTTTGCGGCTAACGCGATATCGCGCACCGGATCATTCCACGCCCGCAATAATCCGCAGCGTTTCCAGAGCGTTACGATGCTTTCCAGATCCGGATTCTCAACCTCGCGGAATGCAATCATGGCGGCAAGACTTTTCCCGGATTCATGATGTTCAACGGGTCATAAAGCCGCTTCAAATCCCGCATCATGCCAAGCTCGACAGCGGATTTTATCTCCGGCATGTGATCGCGCTTCAGCCGGCCGATGCCATGTTCGGCGCTGATGGAGCCGCCATGCTTTAACACAATTTCAAACACCGCCGCGTTCATCGCCTCCCAGCAATCAAGAAACGCCTTCTTGTCCATGCCCACAGGCTGCGTCACATTGAAATGCATGTTGCCATCGCCCATATGGCCGAAACTCACCACCCGCGCTGTCGGCATGACCGCGTTCACCGCGCGTGTTGCCTCCTCGATAAAGATGGGCACCCGCGACACGGGCACCGAAACATCATGCTTGATCGAGCCGCCCTCATGCTTTTGCGATTCCGGCATCAACTCGCGGATGGCCCATAGGGCCTGACGCTGGCTTTCCGATTGCGCCACGGTGGCGTCCGTCACCAGCCCGCGCTCCATTGCCGTTTCAAGGATTTGCGCAAAGCAGCCGGGGAGCGGATCAGCCAGCTCACTCAAGGCATACCAGGGTGAAAAACCTTCCAGCGGGTTTGAAATCCCCATGTGCTTCACAGTGAAGTCCATGGCGATCCGCGGCATCAGTTCAAACGCCACGGCCCGGTTGCCGCTCATTTCGCGCGTGAGCGACAGGAGATCAACAGCCGCGTGCGGCGACGTCACGGCGATAAAAGCCGTCTCACGGGAGCGCGGTTTGGGAAACAGCTTCAGAACTGCCGCCGTGATAATGCCAAGCGTGCCTTCAGCACCCATGAACATGTTCTTGAGGTCATAGCCCGTATTGTCCTTGCGCAAGGTTCGCAAGCCATTCCAAATCCGTCCATCGGGCAACACGACTTCAAGCCCCAGGCACAAGTCGCGCGCGTTGCCATAGGCCAGGACATTAAGCCCGCCCGCATTGGTGGAAAGATTGCCGCCAATGCGGCAGGAGCCCTCAGACGCAAGACTCAAGGGAAACAGCCGGTCCACAGCGTCGGCTGCATCCTGGATGGTTTTCAGGATAACACCGGCTTCAACCGTCATCGTATTGTCAGCCGCATTAATGCTGAGAATCTTCGTCATGCGGTCAAGCGACAGCAACACTTCATTGCCCGCCTCGAATGGAACGCCGCCGCCCACCAGACCCGTATTGCCCGATTGCGGCACAATGGGCGTTTTGGTTTCAGTGGCAAGCCGCATGATGGCGGAAACTTCCCGCACGTTGGCAGGCCGCACAACGAGCGGCGATTTCCCAAACCACAAGCTGCGCTGCTCTTCCATATAGCGTGCCATGTCACCCGCATTGCGGATGGCATTCTTTTCGCCGACGAGGCCTGCAAACTTGTTCAATAATTCTGGTGTCATGCCGCAGGTCTCGGTGCCGCCGCCCGGCGCAAACGGTCATTGATCGCCTCGCCAAGCCCATCATTTGGAATAGGGGCCACCGCTATGGCTGATGTGCCAGTTGCATCCAATTCATGCAGCAAGCGGAACAAATTGGCCGCCGCCTCGGTCACATCGCCGTCCTGTGAAAGCGAAAAATTGCCCGATTGATAGTCGCCAAATCCCAAATAGGTTTCACCATCCCGTGGGCTTGCAGCATCCAGTCGCAATACAGCCCGCGGTGCATAATGGCTTTCCATTTGCCCGGGCGAATGGGGCTTCGCGGAATCCAGTTCAACATCAAGCCCATAACCCAAAACCTGTTCAATCGTTTCCCGCGCCAAGCCCCCGGGCCGCAAGAGTTTTGGCTTTGCATCCATAAAACTGACCACAGTTGATTCAACGCCAACAACACTCGGGCCCCCATCAAGCACCAGCGAAACCTTGCTCCCCAACCCCTGCCGCACATGCGCCGCCGTGGTCGGGCTGATGCGGCCTGATGGATTGGCACTTGGCGCCACAACCGGCCCGCCAAATGCTTTCAATAATTGCAGGGCGATGGGATGTTGCGGAACCCTTAACGCCAGGCTCGGCAAGCCCGCCGAAGCCAGCAATGACACGGCACAATTTTCTTTCCGCGGAACGACCAGCGTCAAAGGCCCCGGCCAAAACCGCGCTGCCAGTTTTTTCGCATCGCCAGGAAACGCGCCCAACGCGAATGCCGCTTCCGTGTCGATTACATGGGAAATCAGCGGGTTAAAACTGGGCCTGCCCTTGGCCGCGTAAACCCGGGCGACGGCAGCGTCATTGCATGCATCAGCCCCCAGCCCGTAAACCGTCTCTGTGGGAAAGGCGACCAGTTCGCCCCGTTTCAGCGCCGAAGCGCCTAGGAAGATTTCATTGGAATTATCCATCACTGCCGCTCTATAGCAGGCCGATGAATACGCTGCTATACACCCATCCTGCCTCCCTTAACCATGAAACACCGGAGGGCCACCCCGAGCGGGTTGACCGCATCCGGGTTATCAACAAGATTCTCGAAGCGCCGCATTTCAAGGACTTGAAACGCCAGTTGGCCCCCTTGGGAAAAGAAGAAGACATTTTGCGTGCCCACACCCAGGAACATTTGCGCCACATCCTGTCCATGTCGCCGGAAGAGGGGCTGGAATATGTGGATCCCGATACGGTGATGTCGCCCGGCTCGCTTGAAGCGGCACTCCGCGCCGTGGGCGCCGCCACCGCCGCCGTTGATGCGGTGTTTACCGGTAGCGCCGACAACGCCTTCTGCGCGCTCCGCCCGCCGGGCCACCACGCGGAATCCAGAAAGCCCATGGGCTTCTGCCTGTTCAATCAGGTGGCCATCGCCGCCCATTATGCCAAGGCGCGCTATGACGCGGAGCGTGTCGCCGTCGTTGATTTCGATGTGCACCACGGCAACGGCACCCAGGAAATTTTCTGGTCGCACGCCAACATGTTTTATGGTTCCACCCATCAGATGCCGCTCTACCCTGGCTCTGGTGCGGCAAACGAAACCGGCGTCGGCAACATCTTCAATGCGCCCTTGCGCGCCGGCGACGGCAGCGCGCAATTCAGGGATGCCATGCGCACCGTCATCCTGCCCGCCCTTGATGATTTCGCGCCAGACATTGTTTTGATCTCGGCGGGGTTTGACGCTCATCACGCGGACCCCTTGGGAAGCCTGCAACTCACTGAGGAAGATTTCGCCTGGGCCACACTGGAACTCATGGGCGCGGCAGATGCCCATGCGGAGGGCCGCGTTGTATCCGTGCTGGAAGGCGGCTATGATTTGCAAGGGCTGGCAGCCTCGGTTGCCGTTCATGTGCAGGCCCTGATGCGCGGCAATGCCGATGAGAAATTTGAAGACGAAGATGATGACGAGGATGATTTTTGATGGCCGATGAATTTGCCGATATCGCCGCATTGCCTTTTGAAAAGGCCCTGGCGCAACTTGAGGAAATCGTCTCCAAACTGGAATCCGGCAAGGTTGACCTTGAACAATCCATCGCCATTTATGAGCGCGGCGAAGCCTTGAAGAAACATTGCGAACAGCAATTGAAAAACGCAGAGGCGCGCATCGAAAAAATCACCCTGAAGCCCGATGGCAAACCATCAGGAACCGCACCCCTGGATGTTGAGTGACACGGCTTCGTCTCGATGAAGTTTTGATCCAGCGCGGGTTTTATAATTCCAGGTCGCGGGCCAGGGATGCCGTGTTGCGCGGCACCGTGCGGGTTGATGGCGTCATCGCGGCCAAGCCCGCACAAAATGCCAATCATGATTGCAAAATCGAAATCATTGATGAGGCGCAAAAATATGTTTCCCGCGCCGCGCTGAAACTCAAGCACGCACTCGAGCATTTCAACATCAAGGTCGAAGGCCTGAACGGCCTCGACCTCGGCGCATCCACCGGCGGCTTTACGCAAATCTTGCTGGAGCAGGGCGCTGCCCATGTCACAGCCATTGATGTGGGCCATGGCCAACTCGTGGCATCGCTCAAAAGCCGCAACCGCGTCACCTCCTATGAAGGCCTGAATTCCCGCGACCTCACGGCAGAGCATCTGGCCCATCCCATCGGCATCATCGTCTGCGATGTAAGTTTTATCTCGCTCAAATTGGCGCTGCCCGCCGCGCTCGAGCTGGTCGAACCCGGCACGCATTTAATCGCCCTCATCAAGCCCCAATTCGAAGTCGGCCGCGAAGCGCTAGGCCGCAGCGGGCTGGTGACGGACCCTGCAGAACATGACCGCGTCTGCCGCGAAATAACAGAGTTCCTCAAAGCCGAAAACTGGAAAGTGTTGGGACTAGCTCCCTCGACAATCGAGGGCGGCGACGGCAACAAGGAATTCCTGATCGCGGCGGTGAAGCACTAACCCACCTGCCCGCGATGCAGCAGGAAATGGTCGGCGAGCACCAGCGCCATCATGGCTTCAGCCACGGGCACGGCGCGGATGCCAACGCAGGGGTCATGCCTGCCCTTGGTGACAATATCGGTTTCCTCGCCCTGCGCGGTAATCGTTTTGCGCGGATTCAAGATCGACGACGTGGGCTTGACCGCCATGCGCACCACAATATCCTGCCCCGACGAAATGCCACCCAGAATGCCGCCCGCATGGTTGGACAGAAATTCCGGCTTGCCATGGCGCATGCGGATTTCATCGGCGTTTTCCTCGCCGGTGAAAGCGGCCGCCGCAAAGCCCGCACCGATCTCGACACCTTTCACCGCATTGATGCTCATCATCGCCGAACATAAATCCTGGTCGAGCTTGCCATAAACCGGCGCACCCCAGCCAGCGGGAACCCCCGATGCCGTCACTTCAACAACAGCGCCGCAGGACGAGCCGCTCTTGCGGATGCCATCAAGATAGGTTTCGAAAAACGCTGCAGCTTTTTTGTCGGGGCAGAAGAAGGGGTTGCTATCAACCTCGGCCCAATCCCAGTTCCTTGCATCAATCTTGTGCGGCCCCATCTGCACGAGAGCACCGCGAATTTTGACGCCGGGAATGACTTTGCGCGCCACGGCGCCGGCCGCCACCCTTGCCGCCGTTTCGCGCGCTGAGGAACGCCCGCCACCGCGATAATCCCTGACTCCATACTTCGCCAGATAGGTCAAGTCCGCATGGCCGGGGCGAAACGTGTCGCGGATTTCGGAATAATCCTTCGAACGCTGGTCCATATTCTCGATCATCAGCATGATCGGTGTGCCGGTGGTCACCTGGCCACCCGTACGGTCATCCTCGAAAACGCCAGAGAGAATTTTGACCGCGTCTGGCTCTTGCCGCTGTGTGGTGAAGCGGCTTTGGCCCGGCCGACGCTTATCCAGAAAGCCTTGAATATCAGCGGCTGTAAGCTTGATGCCGGGCGGGCAACCATCCACGATGCAACCCAAGGCAGGCCCGTGGCTTTCCCCGAACGTGGTCATGCGAAACAAATGGCCGAATGTGTTGTGTGACATGAAAATGTTTTAGGCGGGCAGTGGCGTTCCGTCAAACCACTCCGCCACGCCCCCATGGATTTTGCAAAAGCGCCCCTGATGCATGCGAATGCCAACCAGTTCGCGCATCGTCATGTTGGTGAGGTGCCCGATCAGGCAGCGGCCAATGGCCCCGTGCGACACAACAACGGTAGGGTCCTGAATGCCGTGCAGCCAATGGGCCAATCGCTCTTGACCATCTTGATAGCTCTCGCCGCCTTCCGGCCGCCACGAGTAGCGCGTTTCCGGATCAGCGGGATAAAGGGGTGAGGCCTTGAGCTCCCAGAAGGGCTTGCCCTCCCAGATGCCAAACCCCAGTTCCCTCACGCTTGGCGAGATTGAAGCATGGCTTTTCGGCAGCGAAAGCGCCCCTTCGATATAGGCCATGGTCTGCCGCGTGCGCATCATCGGGCTCACCACGAAGCGGCATTCCTTGGTTACCTCAGGATGCGCCACAAAAGCCCGCGCAATGCTGCGCGCCTGCGCATGGCCCGTGTCGTTCAGTGGAATATCAGCCCAGCCCTGAATGAGACCGAGCCGGTTCCATTCGGTTTCGCCATGGCGGACAAAATAAATGGGTGGCCGCGTCTCACTCACTCGGGTTGGCAACACTCATGTCGGGAGCGCTCGGGTTTTTCATGCCCACGATATGGTAGCCCGAATCCACATGCAGGATTTCACCGGTCACGCCGCGCGAAAGATCAGACAGCAAATAGAAACCGCTGTCGCCCACTTCTTCCGTCGTCACCGTGCGCCGCAGCGGCGAGTTGTACTCATTCCATTTCAGGATGTAGCGGAAATCGCCAATGCCCGAAGCCGCCAGCGTCTTGATCGGCCCCGCCGAAATTGCATTGACGCGAATGTTCTTGGGGCCAAGGTCAGCCGCCATGTAGCGCACCGAGGCTTCCAATGCGGCTTTGGCCACACCCATCACGTTGTAATGCGGCATCCATTTTTCAGCACCGTAATAGGTGAGGGTGAGCAGCGAGCCGCCATCCGTCATCAGCTTTTCAGCCCGCTGCGCAATGGCCGTGAAGCTGTAGCAGGAGATGAACATGGTCTTGGCGAAATTGTCGGCTGAGGTATCGACATAGCGGCCAGTCAATTCATCCTTGTCGGAGAAGGCAATCGCATGCACCACGAAATCCAGCTTGCCCCATGCCTTTTCGATGGCAGCGAATGTAGCGTCAATGGAGGCCATGTCGGTCACATCGCAAGGCACCACCAACTTGGAGCCAATTTCAGCAGCGAGCGGTTCAACCCGTTTCTTCAAAGCGTCGCCCTGATAGGTGAAAGCAAGTTCAGCGCCATGCCGCGCGCAAGCCTGCGCAATGCCCCAGGCTATCGAGCGGCTGTTGGCAACCCCCATGATCAACCCGCGTTTGCCCGCCATCAAGCCTTTGTTATCGCTCATCATTATTCCTGATTATACCGGTTTTGAGCCAAGACCAGCCCCTGCCTCGCTATTTGGCACAGTTAATCAGGGAAAGGAAGGGTAGGTGGTTGTCCGTTCGAAATTGCGCTTTTGACCCCGTGCGGACTCCCGTGACCAGTTTATTTTCTCGCAGAAACGGCCCGGACACATGTCCGAGCCGCAAACCGGTAGTGTCTTGCCGAATTACATGCCAAGAAGTTTAAGCGCTTCATTGAGTGCCGCTTCAGATTCAGCATGCTTGCCTGCGTCATGTTCCGACTTGCCGGTAGCAACCAGTTCTGTGACTTTGGCCTTGGTCGCATCGTCAAGCGTTGCTGTTTTCATGGCTTCCTCAGCCTTCAGAATGAGAGTTGGGCACTTGCTGGCTAAAGCCGGTCCGGCAAGAGCCACAAGGATCGTTCCGGCTGCGAGTAATGACTTGATCATTCTTTTCCTCCCTCGATGATTAAAATTAATAACAAGCAAGTTCATAAATGAAAATAAGCAGGCAAAAATGTGTCAGGGCACCGGGGCGAGGGGTGGCCTACTGCGGGCGTTGGACCGCGATCACAAAGTTGGATAATCAAACTGACGCGCGCCGCTATACCCCAATCACAAATTGTGGGCGTCCGATGCGCACACGAGATTCACGAACTTTGCAATCCCGTCGGGTGGATCAAACAAGCGCTCCACTGATTCGTTGAGGTTTGCAAAAAAAATGCAGCAAAAGAAAAAATTTTCATTGATTTATCAGATCGAATGATTTATTCGCAATGCAACAACAATTGGGATTCATGAAATGAAGTCTGCAATTCGATTGGTTCTTCCATGTCTTACTCTGCTTGCAATTCAACCGATCGCCGCTAATTCTCAGCCAACATCAAAAACGAATTATTCGTACTACGCGGTTTCAGGAAAGTCCCTGCGGGAAATCCGCAATGCCATGGTCAGGGGCGGACCGTCCGCAAATGGGGCCAAAGCCTACGGTGTTACGTCATTGATGCCTGGGGGCAAGATGAGTGTCGCAAGCTGCAGGAAAAGCGGCAGCTATAGCTTGGATCTCAAGTTCGTGATCCGTTTGCCGAAGGCGTCAAATACCACAGGCCTTTCGTCAACCGAAGTCGCCCAACTGACCAAGTTCGTCAAATTCGTGAAGACGCATGAGGAAACCCACCGTTCAATGTGGATGAATTATGCGGTTAAATATGACAGGCTGTTGCAAAATAGCCGATCTCAGGATTGCGCTGCCACTCACGCAAAAGCAATGACGCTGTGGAAACAGATGCTGGCCGCCGGCCGCCCTGATCAGATTGCCTTTGACCAAGCGGAAAGGGGTCCGCTTGAAGCACACCCGTTCATTAAACTCGCCGCCCGGTAGACCGTCGGGCAAGAGACTGCGGAGTTTCATCTCCTTGGCTTCAGTAACGTTGTCGATCCTATTGCCCGCGCCACGCTTGCCCGGATCGTCGACACAGTCGCAAGCTACAATCCGAAGGTAATTGCGATTGATCTGTTGCTTGTCGATCCCGGACCGGAAGCTGGCGATGCGGCACTGGCGCGGTCGCTTGGCAGAAGCAGCAGCGTGATCGCGGCAGCTGCGGTCTATGCGGAAGGCAAACAGTGGACCGCAGGCGAGAACGATGGATTGCTCGCCCACGTGCCAAACGCTGAGCGGCTCCTGCTACCTCTAAAAAGGTTCGCAGATGTAGCAAAGGTCGGCGTCGTCAATGTAGCCTCGGACAGCACCGGGAAGCCACGCTTTTTCCCCCTGCTGTTCCGGTCCGGTGATCGCATTGAAGCATCTATAGCGTTGCGTGTTGCTTCAGAAGCGAACGGAGAAGACCCGGACATTGAACCGGACCGCGTCGTGGGGCGGGCGCTCGATCCGCACCGACATCGGTCATGTTTTTCCGATCAATTTTTATGGCCCCTGCGGCACCATAAAGACAATCAGCGCCGCCGCCGTGTTGAATGGCCAATTAACCCGCGAAAGTGTTCACAACCGCATTATCGTTGTTGGCGTAACAGTAACCGGTGGTGGGGATGTCTCCCCCACACCGTTCGATCCGGTACTTCCCGGCGTTGAAGTTATTTCAACCGCAATAGCCGATCTGATGACCGGTGACGGGTTGGTGCGGGACAAGGACGTGCGTCTTGCAGATGCCGGCTTTGCGGTTGTGCTGCCCTTGTTTCTTGTTGGCCTCTTGGCGTGGCGGCGCAGCGCTTTCGGCTTTGGCGTAATCATTGCTGTGGTTGTTATCTGGTTGGGTGTCAACGTGTTCGCGTTTTCCCACGGTATTTGGCTCAGTGCAGCGTTGCCGATTGCTGCGGCAGGTCCACCAGCCATACTGTTTGGGTCAGCACAGATCTGGCTGGGCAGGCGGCGTGCACAACATTTCGCCAGGCAAAGTGAGCTGCTGCAAAGGTTCCACGCACCGGCATTGGCAGAATGGCTGGTCCAGCACCCTGACTTTCTTTCAGAGCCCGTCCACCAGGAAGCGGCGATTGTGTTTATCGATCTGTCCGGGTTCACCGGGCTCAGTGAAACACTGGGACCGAGCGCCATTCGTGAGTTGCTGACGGGCTTTTACGCAAGGGTGGAAGAGGAAGTGGTAGCATGCCGCGGCGTGATCATGGATTTTACGGGCGATGGTGTGATGATCCTGTTCGGTCTGCCGGAATCCACCCCCGACGACGCGTCCAACGCAATTCAGTGTTGCGTACGTCTTTCCAACCGCACGCGGCGTTGGCTCGCCGCGCTGCCAGCATCAATTGCGCCGAAGATCGGCTTCAAGATTGGTGCACATTTTGGTGTTGTCATCGCATCCAGGCCCGGTGGCGGAAGTCACCAGCAGATTTCGGCCAACAGGCGATACGGTCAATTTGGCAAATCGATTAATGGAAGTTGCGGCTGGCCACGGCGCCGAGGTAGCACTTAGCGACGAGATGCTGCAGAACTCGGGTTACGACTGCGCGCTGTTCAAATCGGGTATCCTGAAGGGACCTATGGAAACACAAATCCGGGGACGCTCCGGCTCGCTCGCAATCTGGCTATGGCGCAAATCCGCTGCCACAACAGGAAGGTCTAATGCGTGGGCAAGGAGATTGCGAAATTGACGATTACCCCACAACCCGCCGTGCCATCGGCCATTTCGCAGGCCGTGCCCTCGATCAGTTCCGGCTCACCATCCACCCAGATCGTGTGGTCGAAATCGCGACACATGCCGTCATCACCTTGATAGCTGCGGCGCGTGCGGAAGCGGCCGCGGTGGCCTGTGTCCGGGTTTTCCCAGCTCGCTTCACGGCCAGACCGGAAGGAACTGTCGGCCGCCCTGTAGGCATAGTCGCGGTCAGCATCGTCAAGATCACGGCCAACGGCACCGCCCACAACCGCGCCCAATGAGGCCACCAGGATGGTGGCAGCGGCGCGTCCATTGCCATGGCCAACCGTGTTGCCAAGAAGCCGCCGGCCACGCCGCCGATGACAGCACCGGAGGTTTCTTTGGGCCCGCCGTCTGCGGCGCATCCCGCCAGCATGAGGCCCGTCATTGCAACAGCTGCATAGGTCTTGATCATTGTGTGAATTCCCCACGACTATGAAACCGAATTGGTTTATCCCTGTTGTCACGGCTAACCCTACCCGTGGCGGGATGTGGGATGAATTGTGGAAAGACTGGGGCCACGCCAGTCGTTTCGAAACGTGGTTAACAAAATGGCACTTAAAGACATGTCAGTTCTCACAGCGTCCTACGGTTTCACCAAACGCAATGATCCCTTCAAGCTGTTTCAGGAATGGCTGGCCGAAGCAGAGAAATCCGAACCCAACGATCCAAACGGCATGGCGCTGGCAACGGTTGACGAGGAGGGCCTGCCCAATGTGCGCATGGTCTTGCTGAAACATGCAGATGAGCGTGGCTTTGTGTTTTATACAAATTATGAAAGCCAGAAGGGCCAGGAAATTCTTGGCACGATGAAGGCAGCCCTGTGTTTCCATTGGAAGTCGCTGCGCCGCCAGGCGCGCGTGCGCGGAATTGTGGAGCAGGTGTCAGGTGCAGAGGCTGATGCCTATTTTGCTTCCCGCCCGCGGGACAGCCGCATCGGCGCCTGGGCATCACAACAATCGAGGCCCTTGGAAGGCCGCTTTGCATTGGAAACCGCCGTTGCCATGTACACCGCGAAATACGCCCTCGGCGATGTTCCCCGCCCGCCCCAATGGTCAGGCTTTCGGGTCAGGCCGCTGTCAATCGAGTTCTGGCACGACAGGCCGTTTCGCCTGCATGACAGGGTGATGTTCAGGCGCGCTGATCCCGATGGCGGCTGGAACAAGACACGGCTATACCCTGATCCATGACACAAACCTTGGACTCCGAACGCAAGACCCTCATACTAACCGGCGCTTCACGGGGCATTGGCCACGCGACGGTGAAGCGTTTTTCAACGGCGGGCTGGCGTGTCATTTCCTGTTCGCGCCATCCCTTCCCGGAGGATTGCCCGTGGGATGCGGGGCCGGAAGATCATATTCAGGTTGATCTCGCCATTCAACCGATACGGCCGCTGCCATTCTCCACATGAAGGAAATGCTGAAAGACCAGGGTTCGAAACTTCATGCGCTGGTCAACAATGCGGCCATCAGCCCGAAGAAACCCGGTGGCGGCAGGCTCAACACGATTGAAACCGAAGAGGCCGATTGGAAAACCGTGTTCCAGGTGAACTTCTTTGCGCCCATCATGCTGGCCCGTGGGCTGATCAATGAATTGGAAGCAGCGAAGGGCGCCGTGGTGAATGTCACCTCCATAGCAGGTTCGCGTGTGCACCCCTTTGCGGGCGCTGCCTATTCCACATCGAAAGCGGCATTGGCTTCACTTACCCGCGAAATGGCCGCTGACTTCGGCCCCCGTGGCGTGCGGGTGAATTCGATTTCCCCCGGTGAAATTGAAACTTCAATCCTGTCTCCGGGCACCGAAAAAATCATCCCGCAAATTCCCCAGCGCCGGTTGGGCCAGCCGGAAGAAGTGGCCAAGGCCATTTATTTTCTGTGTACGGACAGTTCAAGCTATGTGACGGGCGCTGAACTTCACATCAATGGCGGCCAGCATGTCTGACGGCTCCAATTCCAAACCTTCAATCCGCACGCGCATTGCGCAGGCCGGCCATTTCATTGATGCCGAAACCGGCGCCGTTGTTCCCAACATCCAACCCTCCACCACCTTCGCGCGAAAAGAGGATTACAGCCTCGTTGGCAAATATATCTATAGCCGCAATGGCTCGCCCACGGTGGAACATGCCGAAGGCCTGATTGCCGAGCTTGAAGAAGGTTTTGAAACCCGCCTCTTTGCCTCCGGCATGGCCGCAGCCACCGCCCTGATCGAAACCGTGGAATCGGGCCAGCGCATTGCTGCCCCCACGGTGATGTATCACGGTGTAAAATCCTGGTTGCTGCGCCAGCAAACCATGCGGAACATCGGCCTGGATTTGTTTGATGCGGCACATCCCCCAACGCTCAGCAAGGCGATCATCCCCGGCAAAACCTCGATTGTATGGATTGAATCGCCGGTCAATCCCACGTGGGACGTGGTTGACATCAAGGCTGCAGCTGAAGCAGCTCATGCGGCAGGCGCCATTCTTGTCGTCAATTCAACCTGCGCCCCGCCCGTCATCACCAAGCCTCTCACGTTGGGTGCCGACATCTCTTTCCATTCCGCCACAAAGTATCTGAATGGCCATAGCGATGTAACCGCAGGCGTTCTCACCGCCCGTGAAGCCAGCCCGCGCTGGGAGTTGCTAAAGCAAACCCAGGTTGGTCTTGGCGCTACCCTTGGCAGTTTCGAAGCCTATCTCCTCATCCGTGGCATGCGCACGTTATTCCTTCGCGTTGAACAGGCCTCGCGCAATGCGTTGGCGCTAGCCAAGCATTTCGAAAAGCATCCAAAGGTTGTTAGTGTTCTCTATCCCGGCCTTGAAAACCATCCGCACCACAAAATCGCCAAGAAGCAAATGCTCGGCGGCTTCGGTGGCATGGTCTCCATTCTGGTTAAAGGTGATGAAGCCCAAACCCGAAGTGTCACTGGCCGCCTGAAAGTTTTTACGCCAGCCACCTCATTGGGCGGCGTCGAAAGCCTCGCGGAGCATCGCAAATCCGTTGAAGGCCCGAACTCAATTGTGCCGGAGAATCTCATCCGGTTTTCGGTTGGCATTGAAGAAATGGCTGACCTGATCGCCGACCTCGAACAGGCCTTGGCAGGCGTTTAGTCCCTCACCATATCTGGGCAAGGAGATTTTCATGCTGGATGATTATGTGAACGACGGCCTGTTGGCCGCCCCTGAAACGCAAGATGAGACAACACTTTACGATGCCTATTCGAACGCTGTCATGGCCGCCGTTGAAAAGGCAGGCCCCGCCGTTGTCCACATCGGTGTGCGCAAAGGCAATACGCCAGCAGGCGTTGGCTCGGGCCTCGTTGTTGCTTCCGATGGCTTGATTCTCACCAACAGCCATGTGGTGAGTGGTGCCACGGCGATTGAAGCGCTGATGGCCGATGGCCAGAAATCGGCCGCCCGTGTCATTGGCGAAGATCCCCACAGCGACATCGCCGTGCTTCGCACCGATGTGCATCTCAAGGCGCCGTCCCTTTCCTTCTTTGATTCAAAATCCATAAAGCCTGGCCAGATGGCCATCGCCATCGGCAACCCGCTGGGCTTTGAACAAACCATAACGGCAGGCGTTGTGAGCGCCACAGGCCGTTCCATGCGGGCCTATACGGGCAGGCTGATCGATGATGTCATTCAAACCGATGCGGCGCTCAACCCCGGCAATTCCGGCGGCCCGTTGGTTGATTCAAAAGGCAAGGTCATCGGCATCAATACGGCGGTCATTCGCGGCGCGCAGGGCATCTGCTTTTCTGTTGCGGCCAACACGGCCCTTTATGTGCTGACCCAAGTTCTGCAGCATGGCAGGGTGCGCCGCGCCGGTCTTGGCATCGAAGGGGCGGCCACGCCCATTCCCCGCCACCTCGCGCGCTTTGCTGGCGTTGAACAGGCAGCAGGTGTGCGCGTGTTGAACATTATCAAGGATGGACCTGCTGAGGCCGCTGGCATTCAGTCCGGTGATCTCCTCATCGCTATTGATGATGCGCCCGTGCTTGGCATTGATGACCTCTTGCGCCTTCTGAATCATGAGCGCGTCAACCAGTCCGTGCGGGTCAGCCTGTTGCGCAAAGGCGAACGGCGCGATCGCTTCGTCATTCCGGTTGAGCGGCACTAGGAAAAGTGCATCCCTTTTTCGCTGATCACAGAGGCTATAGTCCGGGCGAAATGCGCGCCGACGCCGTGGTTCATGGCCTCGGCATCGCCGGCGCAATTACCGGCAGCGTCATTCTATTGACCCATGTGGGCGCGAGTTGGGTGCTTGCGGCCTATCTCTTTTGTCTCATGGCAATGCTGTTGTGTTCCGCTGCCTATAACCTCACACCTCCTTCAAAGTTCAAGTGGTTTTTGCGCCGCTTTGATCACAGCGCCATCTATCTCTTGATCGCTGGCACCTACACGCCGCTGTTGCCCTATCTGCCGGATGCAACACAAAGCTGGGCCCTTGGCCTCATCACATGGCTTGGCGCAGCATTTGGTGTGCTCGTGAAATTCATGTTCTCTGGTCGCTTCGACCGCGTGGCCATTGTGGTTTATCTCGCACTCGGTTGGGTGGGCGTCACCGCCGCAGGCGCCTTCGCCCAAGTATTGCCATCGCCGGTTATCACTCTGATTATCGCTGGCGGCCTGCTCTACACGATTGGCGTTATCTTCCATATCTGGGAAAAATTGAAATTCCAGAATGCCGTCTGGCACGCCTTCGTAACCGCCGCCGCCGCCTGCCATTTCGCCGCAATAGCCTTGCTCTACTGGTAGGGTTGCCGACAATTTGAAGCATTGCCGCAACGGTTGATTTACAGGAATTCTGGATTAGAGTGGCGTTAACCATGATGTCGGCATACTATCCTTGCGGCGAAACAACTTTGATCTGATTCACCGAAGGAAAAATCATGCAAAACAAAACTCTGCGCTTGGCAACTGTTTGGGCTTTGGGCCTTGGGCTTGTTGCGTCACCGACATTATTGGACATTCAAAGCCCCCTTTCTCTTGACAGCGCCTATGCTGGCAAAGGCGGCAATGGCACGGCGGCAACGGTAATGGCGGTGGTAATGGAAACGCGGGCGGTAACGCAGGTGGCAATGGCGGCGGAAACGGCGCAGGAAGTGCTTCCGCAAGGCAGGACACAAAGTCCGCCACAAAGGCTGCGAAATCGGAAGTTGCCTCCATTGAAAAAGGCAAAGGCAAGATTTCATCTAAGCTTGGCGCGTTGAATGCGGCCCATGCCTCTGCCAACGCCTTGGCTCATGCCTCACCGAACTCGCGCGTTGGCAGGATTGCAGCCTATCGTGATGCCAATGCTGCAGCCCAGACCGCCGAAGAATCAGCGGCTGAGGCAGTGGCTGCCGCCGCTGCCGCCGTGGCTGAAGCTGAAGCGGCTACGGCTGCGAATGATCAGGCTGTGATTGACGCCCAGGCCGCAGCTGACGATTTGACGGCAGCAGAAGCGGCTCTTGATGCTGATCCGACCAACCTCGACCTGGCGGTGGCGCGTGACGCGGCCCTTGCAGCCAAAACCGCTGCGGATGAAGCTTCGACGGCGGCGTCTGAGGCCGCAACTGCCGCTGTCACTGCGGCCGCCGATGCGGAAGCAGCAGCAGAAGAAGCCGCTGCCGCAGCAGAAACAGCAGAAGCCGATGCCGTTGCAGCTCTTGAAGCGGCTGCCAACAAGCCCGTCACTCTGGAAGTAAGAGCCCAGGTCGGCGCGCTTCTGGTTGGAAAATAAGCTCTGGCGTTGCGGCGGGAAACCTACGGATTTCTGAGGTTTTCCCGCCGCACCCATTCTTCCGTCTGGTCGAGCGCCGCCTCAACGATATCAAACATCTCGTGAATTTCTTCCGTCGTGATGATCAGCGGCGGGCAGAAAGCAATCGAATCGCGCATGGCGCGGTTGATGAGGCCAAGCCCCTGCAAGAAATTCACACACGTTGCACCTACGGTTTTCTTCGGATCAAAAGCGCGCCTTGTTTTCTTATCCGCCACCAGTTCCAAAGCGCCAATCAGCCCCACGCCCCGCGCTTCGCCCACCAGTGGATGCTCTGCCAGCCTGTCCAGCCGCGACTTGAACACCGGTGCCACCTTCCGCACATGCTCGATTATTTTTTCACGTTGATAGATTTCCAAAGTCTTCAGTGCCACCGCACAACCGACGGGGTGCGCCGTATAGGTGAAGCCATGGCCAAAGGTGCCGATCTTTTTGCTCTCATCGACCATCGCCTGATAGAGCTCTTCCTCGATGGTAATCGCACTCATCGGGAAGTAGGCTGAGGTAATGGCCTTCGCCATCGAGATGGAAGTAGCCTTCATGCCAAAGGTCTGCGTGCCGAACCAGTTGCCGGTGCGACCAAATCCGCAAATCACTTCGTCGGCAATGAAGCGCACATCGTATTTTTCGAGAACCGCATTGATCTTGGGGAAATAACTCATGGGCGGCGGCACAACACCGCCAGCTCCCATCACAGGTTCGGCAATGAAGGCGGCAACCGTGTCTGGTCCCTCGCGCTGAATGAGATCGTCAAGATCCTTCGCCATGCGGTCGGTGAATTGTTCTTCCGTCTCGCCTTCCTGCCCGCCGCGATAATAATGCGGGCATGTCGTGTGCAGCACATTCTTGATCGGCAAATCAAAATCCGTATGCACCATCGGAAGCCCGGTGAGCGAACCGGAAGCAATGGTGACACCATGATAGCCGCGCAGGCGGGCGATGAACTTCTTCTTTCCGGGCTTTCCGCGCGCGTTGTTGTAATACCATGTGAGTTTCATCTGCATGTCGTTGGCTTCCGAGCCTGACGTGCCAAACAGAACTTTTGACGTGGGGCAGGGCGCAATCTCTTTCAGCTTTTCCGAAAGCTCAATCACGCCATCATGGGATTTACCGCCGAACACATTGGTGAAAGACAATTTCCGCATGGCGGTTGCCGCCGCATCCACAATCTCCTCGTTGCCATAACCCAGCGATGTGCACCACAATCCGGCCAGTGCCTCGATATAACGCTTGCCCTTATCATCATAAAGATAGATGCCGCGCCCTTCGTTGAGAATGAGCGGGCCGATCTCGCGGTGGCGCGCAAGGTTGGTATAGGGATGCAGCACCGTTTCAATATCCCGGTGCGCCATGTTGGAAAGTTTTGACAAGGAAAGCCTCCTGAAAAACCCGATGCTAGCCTAGAACCGGAGGATGCGTAACCACCGAGCCATGTCGAGAATGCTGACCAGCGCTGACGCTACATAGGTGTAGGCCGCCGCTTTCAACACCCGCCGCGCGCCCGGCATGTCCTCGGGCCGCAGGTAGCTTTCAAGAATGGGCAAGGCCCGCTTAAAGCTTGCATCATATTCCGTGGGCAGCGTGAAGATATGGATGACGACAGTTGACGCCAGAATGCCCAGCGCCAATACTACTTCCGCCACCAGCACAACGGGTGAGCGTGTGAGCGCGAAAACAAAGGGCGTGGCCATCATCAAGATGCCGCCCGTTCGCTCAATCATGATGCAGGTGCCGGCCAGCTTCTGCCGCATCATCAGTGGCCCATAGTCATCCTTGTGCTGAAGTGCGTGGCCAACTTCATGGGCAGCCACGGAAACGGCCGTCACCGATTTCCCGTCAAAATTTTTGGCCGATAGCCGCACGGCTTTGTCCGCCGGAGAATAATGGTCGCCGCCATCAGTGCGCTCAAGCTTGACCGATTCCAGACCCGCCTTGTCAAGCAGGTGCCGCGCCAGCTCACCGCCAGTCCCCGGAAACTCCGGTTGTTCTACGGCATGCTTGGCCATCACCCACTTGATCCAGAACTGCGGGCCAAAAATCAACCCGGCGAGCAGAGCCACGCCAAGACTAATGAGAATGAGCATCCCGCTGCGCCGGCCTTAATTCCCCAGCAGCGCCGCCTCGAGAATATCCAGCCCTTCATCCAGCACCAGGTCCGAAGCGGTGAGCGGCGTCAGCAGCCGCACGGTGTCGGCGTAAATGCCGCAGGTCAAAATCAGCAATCCCCGTTCCAAACACTTCGCCGCCAGCGCTTTCGCACCACCCGCATCGGGCTTGTTGCCGCCATGCTCGGTCACCAGCTCAAAAGCGCACATGGCGCCCAGCCCGCGCACATCGCCAATCGCCATGCCGCGGCCCTTGGCCTTGATCGCCTTCATGCGCGCCATGATTTTCTTGCCCTGCGCCTCGGCCTTTTCCATCAGGCCCTCCTGCTCAAACGCATCGAACACGCCAAGGGCGGCAGCACACGCTACCGGGTTGCCCGCATAGGTGCCGCCAATGCCGCCAGGATCAGGCGCATCCATGATCGCTGCGCGGCCAATGACACCCGCCAGCGGAAAACCACCTGCCAATGATTTCGCAACGGTCACCAGATCAGGCTCAACGCCGAAATGCTCCATGGCAAACCATTTGCCCGTGCGCCCGAAGCCGGATTGGATTTCATCAGCGATCAGCAGAATGCCATGCTCGTCGCACAGCTTGCGCAGCCGCACCATGAGTTCCTTGGGTGCGATGTAAAACCCGCCTTCGCCCTGCACCGGTTCAATGATGATGGCGGCAACGCGGCTTGGCTCCACATCGCATTTGAACAGCATCTCGATGGCATGGATGCTGTCATCCACGCTGATATCATGGTGCGCCACCGGAAACGGCACATGCCAGATGCCGCCCGGCATCGGCCCGAACTTCGCCTTGTAAGGCAGCACCTTGCCCGTCAGCGCCATGCCCAGCAGCGTGCGCCCATGGAAACCGCCATGAAAAGCGATGACATCCGAGCGCCCCGTGTAACAGCGCGCATACTTTATGGCGTTTTCAACGGCCTCTGCCCCCGTGGTCACCAGAGCGGATTTCTTTTCGCCCGACATGGGGGCGATAGCATTGAGCTTTTCGCAGAGTTCAACGAAGGGTTCGTAGGGCATCACCATCGCGCAGGTGTGGGTGAATTTTTCAAGCTGCTCATAAACCCGCTTCATTACCAAGGGATGCCGGTGGCCCGTGTTCACAACGGCAATGCCGCCGCCAAAATCCACGTAACGGTTGCCTTCAATATCCCAGATTTCGGAGTTCTCAGCCTTCGCCGCCATCACGGCAGCACCCATGCCCACACCCCGCGAAACGGCTTTGGTGCGGCGCTCCACCCAGTGCTTGTTCATGCCGGGTTGCGCGGTGACGGGTGCATTCATGATAGTCTCCTGATCAAAATAAAACGCCATTTAGCCCCGTTGACCTTTGCCCCGCAAACGGATTCAGTAGAGCCAGATTTGCAGCCAAAATCATTCCAAGGAAAAAATACGTGGCATCCGCCCAATTGAGCACCATTGAATTGCCAGATTTTGGCCAGCCCACGACCGAACCGCAGCTGGAAAAACCCATCTACGAAAGCCGCATAGCGCGAACTGCACCGCCGCATGGCCGCGCATGAGCTTGATGCGGTGGTTATTTATGGCGACCGGGAACACGTGGCCAATATCTCTTGGGCCACAGGCTATGACCCGCGATTTGAGGAGGCGATCTGCATTGTGGTGCCGGGCCGCAATCCAACGCTTCTCGTCGGCAATGAAGGTTTCCCCTACGCTGAAACGGCGCACGGGGTTTTTGACCGCATGTTGTGGCAGCCCTTGAGCCTCATGGGCCAGCCCCGCGACAGGTATGAGCCTTTAGATGAAATCTTGCGGCGTTCTGGCTTGAAGCCCGGCATGCGCATTGGTCTTGCCGGTTGGAAAGGATTTGAAACCGAAGCAGGCGTTTTTGATTCCAGCTGGTTTGAAACTCCGCATTATCTCGTCAGCGCGTTGCAAAAACTGGGGACCATCACCAACGCGGCATTGCTCTTCATGCATCCCACAAAGGGCCTGCGCAGCATCAACGAGCTTGACCAGTTGGCCCGCTTTGAATTCGCCGCCGCGCTGAGTTCGTCCGCCATCCGCCGCGCCATAACGTCAGTGCGGGCAGGGATGACGGAATATGAATTCTGCGCCGCGCTGAACGTAAATGGCTTTCCCCAATCCACCCACATCAATATGTGCTCCGGCCCGCTGGCGAAATACGGTCTGCCCAGCCCCTCCATGCGCGTGATGAATGAGGGGGATCCTATCGTGGTGGGCTTAGGACTGATGGGCGCTTTGAATTGCCGCGCCGGTTTCCTGGTGCGCGACGCTAGCCAATTGCCACACGGGATTCAGGATTACACTGAAAAACTGGTGAAGCCCTATTTCAACGCTGCGGTGGCCTGGTATGAAACACTCGCCATCGGTGTTGAAGGCGGCGCACTTTATGATGCAGTGATGCATCATGTGGGCGACCCCTTCTTTGGCATTGGCCTCAATCCCGGCCATCTCATCCATCTCGATGAATGGCTGCATTCGCCGGTGAAGAAAAACAGCAGGCAGAAGCTCGCCTCCGGCATGGCCCTGCAATGCGACATTATTCCGGCTACAGGCACTGGCTACTTCACGTCAAATATCGAGGATGGCGTGTGTCTCGCCGATGCGGCCCTGCGCGAGGCATTCCGCTCCAAATATCCGGAGGCCTGGCAGAGAATTGAAGCGCGCCGCCGTTTCATGATTGAAACCCTGGGCATCAGGCTGCGGCCCGAAATCCTGCCCTTCAGCAATATGGCGGGCTGGCTGCCGCCCTTCTGGCTTGCCCCTGACAGGGCAATGGCGATGCGCTAGAAGCAGGGCATGCGCAAATTGTTCGAACAAACCGCCATTGAAATCGTAACAAGCCTGAAGCGGGCGGAGATCACGCCGCTGGATTGCCTTGACGCGCTGGAGGCACGCATCGCCGCCGTTGACGGTCAGGTGAACGCCTTGCCCACACTTTGCTTTGACCGTGCCCGCAAGCACGCGCGCGCGCTCATGCACAAGCCGATTGCCGAGCGTGGCCTTCTCGCGGGGCTCCCTGTCCCGATCAAGGACCTCGCCAATGTTGCAGGCGTGCGCTCAACCCAAGGCTCGCCCATCTACGCCAACCACATTCCGGAAAAATCCGATGTGCTGGTCACCCATCTGGAAAACAATGGTGCCATTATTTATGCCATGTCGAACACGCCGGAATTTGGCGCCGGGGCCAACACCTTCAATGAAGTCTTTGGCCGCACGCTTAATCCGTGGAACACCTCGCGTTCGGCGGCAGGCTCATCGGGCGGTGCTGCCGTAGCGCTGGCAACCGGCATGGCCTGGGTTGCCCACGGGTCTGACCTTGGCGGTTCTTTACGAAACCCCGCCAGCTTCTGCGGCGTGGTCGGCATGCGGCCCAGCCCCGGCCGCGTGGCAGCAAGCCACGGCAACAAGATTGATTCAACCCTTGGCGTTGAAGGCCCCATGGCCCGCAATGTGGAAGACCTCGCCTTGCTGTTTGACGCGATGGTGGGGCAGGAGGTGGAAGACCCCATCTCGCTCCCCGCCGATGGCACATCCTATTTGAAAGCCGCCCGCTCCGGCTGGATGCCAAAACGTGTTGCTATCAGCCGCGATCTCGGCATCACGCCGGTTGATCCGGAAGTGGCCGACATCGTCATGGCTGCCGCCAGAAAATTTGAAACTGCTGGCATCATCGTCGAAGAGGCGCACCCAGATCTGCGAGAAGCCCTGGAATGCGCACAAACGCTGCGCGCACTGAATTATGCCGTCGGCATGAAGGGCCTTTATGAGAACCATCGCGACCAACTCAAACCCGAAGTCATCTGGAACATCGAGAAGGGTTTGGCGCTGACGGGTGCGGATATTGCAAAGGCCGAAGCGCAACGCAGCGCCATGTTCCACCGCACGCTCAAATTCTTCGAGAGCTATGATCTGCTCCTGTGTCCCACCACAATCGTTCCTCCCTTTCCGGTTGAGGAGCGCTATGTAACACATTGTAATGGAACAAAATTTGAAACCTATGTGGATTGGCTTGCCATCGTCTCGGCAATAACAAATGTCTGCTGTCCGGCGATTTCAATTCCGGCGGGCTTCACCAAAGAAAATTTCCCCGTCGGCATTCAAATCATAGCGCCGCCACGTGGCGAAGCGCGTTTGTTAGGCGGCGGCAAAACGTCTTGAAGATATTTTGGGGCTTGCATCGCTGGTGCCGATTGATCCTGTGCAAAGTCGACGGATAATTGCAGCAAGAGCAGGCTCGCCCACAAGGTTCGCCGCTTCCTCAGCAGTAAACCATTGCCGTTCGCGTTCGTGGCATTCAGGCCATTTTTCCAGTATCTCGGTTACTTCGAGGGAGAACACCGCAACCCGGCAGTGCCTGCCAACACCTTCGCGCAATTTCTTTTCATAGGAGTAACTGCCCATGATTTACCGTTGGCGACGCCGCGGACGCCGGCCTCTTCAAAAGCTTCCTGGGCCGCCCTTTCCGAAGGCGAAAGACCATCTATCGGCCAGCCCTTGGGCGTCAGCCAGCGTTTGGTTTCGCGCGATGTGATCAGCAGAATCTTAACACCGTCCGTTCGCCGCCACGGCAGCGCCCCATATTGCTGTCAGGAACGCGATCAGTCATAGGTAACCTATAAAGGGATTCGGCCTAAGCATTGCAAAATTATTTTGACAGCCTGCGCACATTGGCCCTGACCTTCCGCCGATAGCGCTTCACCACGCTGTCGGGAGTTGCCCCGAGCATCAGCCGCCCCGCTTCCATCTGCGCCGCAAAAACTTTCTCTGTGACCATGCGCGACGCTTCGCGCTCCGCAACAGCGCCGCCCGCCGCCAGCTTCATGGTGCGCAGCCAAACCACTTGCTGCGCTTCGGCCGCCAGCATCGCCAGATTGAACCAGGATTTGTACATGTCTTTCTCCACAAGCGCGGGGCAGCTCATATGGTAACCCGAAGTCGGCCATGAAAGTTCCAATCCAGTTGACAAGCGGCCACGCCTGCCGTTCATTTGTGCGGAGATATCAGGGGAACATGCATCGTGAAAAAACTGCGTTGGGGTTTGATCGGCGCTTCAACCATCGGCCGTGAACGGGTGATTGACGCCATAAGACTAGCCGGCGGCGAAATCGCGGCGGTCTTCAGCACCGATGCGAAACGCGGGCAAGCCTATGCCCATGAATTCGCAATTCCGCGCTCAACCACGAAGATTGATGAAGTCCTCGATGACGCCGTTGATGCCGTCTACATCGCCACCACCAACGAGCTGCACCACGCCCAGTGCCTCGCCGCAGCAAAGGCCGGAAAGCATGTGCTGTGCGAAAAACCATTGGCCACAAACCTCGCCGACGCGGTGGGCATGGTCGCAGCCTGCAAAAATGCGGGCGTAATCATGGCCACCAATCATCATTTGCGCGGCGCCGCCACCCACCGCGCCATGCGTGATGCCGTGAAGGCGGGTGACATCGGCAGGCCGCTGGCCATCAGGGTTGTCCATGCCGGTTATCTGCCCGTGCATTTGCAGGGCTGGCGCTTGAGCAATCCGGCAGCGGGCGCGGGCGCCATTCTCGACCTTACCGTCCACGACGCTGACCTCATGCGCTTCCTGCTGGATGACGATGCGAAATCTGTTTTCGCCATGTCCCAGAACAGCGGCATGGCAAGCGCTGGCGTTGAGGATGCGGCGATGGGTGTCATCACCTTCCGCTCTGGCGTACTCGGCCAGTTCCACGACGGCTTCACCACCAAATATGTGCGCACGTCCGTTGAAATTCATGGTGACAGGGGATCGCTGGTCGCCACCAACTGCATGACCCAATCGCCCGTAGGTGAAGTCATGTTGCGAAATGCGGACGGCGAAAGAAACCTGCCCCTCATCCACGAAAATCTCTACGTGCAAACCCTCAACGCCTTCAATGCCGCCGTGGCTGGCGAAGGCAGGCCCCTGTCAACCGGTGAAGACGGGGTCGCATCACTCGCCATAGGACTTGCCGCGCTGGAGTCGGCGAGAACAAAAGCGGCGGTTGAGATCAGATGATCCCTTAATACTGCCACTCCAGGATCTCTTTGAGAGCCTATTTTAGAAATAGATATCTGTTTTCCCTCACCTCAACCCGTCCCAATTCAACCAGATGCTCGAGATGCGCCCGCGTTGAAAGCCCGGCCGCAGCATGCAATTTAGGGTTAACATCCGTGTAAACACGCGCCACAATTTCTTCGACGCTATGATCACCCGCCTTCACCCGTTCCAATATCGCCGCCTCGCGCATTTTCCGGTGGGCCAGAACCCCCCGCACGAGGCTCAACGGTTTTGGGCTCGAAGGCCCGTGCGCCGGATAATAGATCGCGTCGTCCCGCTTCAACAGTTTCCGCAGCGACGACATATAGTCGCCCATATGGCCGTCAGGCGGGGCAACAACTGTTGTGGCCCAGGCCATCACATGATCACCGCTGAACAGCGCTTTTTCCTGGGGCAGGGCGTAAGCCATATGATTACCCAGGTGCCCCGGCGTGAACACACAGCGAAGTTCCCAGCCCGCTCCTTCAATGATGTTACCACCCCGCAAAACGACGTCGGGCACAAAATCATGGTCAACACTGGCATCAAGCCGCACGCCTGCATCCATCCTGGATTTGAAAACCGCGGAACAGGTTTTGGCACCGGTCGCCTTTTGCAGTTTTGCAGCCAGCGGCGAATGATCAAGGTGGGTATGGGTGAGAATGATGTGGCTGACAGTTTCTCCACTCACTGCGTTCAGCAAGGCACCCAGATGTTTGTCGTCGTCTGGCCCGGGATCAATGATGGCAACAGTTCCGCGTCCAATGATGAATGTATTGGTGCCTTTGAACGTAAAGGCGGCTGGGGTTGTTGCATGTGACCCGGCGCACCAGCGGCGACAATTGCATGGCAACGCCATGGCTGGCTTCAAAATCATGGTCGAACGTCAGTTTTGGCATCGGCTTAAAGTCACGGTTGCACGGTCTCCATTATCGCCTTAGATGTATTGGAGAAATTATAGCATAAGGGAATGACCTAAATGAACACCGCAAATGTGACGCTTGCAAATCATCTCTGGCCGAGCGCCACCATGAGTTGGACCCGGGCAATCCTGCTTGCCGTTTGCGGCAGCCTGCTCGTAGCCGCCGCCGCGCAGGTGAGCATTCCAATGTTCCCTGTGCCCATGACCCTGCAAACGCTTGCCGTGCTTGGCGTGGGCGCTGCCTATGGGGCAAGACTTGGGGCAGCAACCCTTGTACTTTACGCAATTGAAGGTCTTGTCGGCCTGCCATTCTTTGCGGGCGGCCAGGCGGGCCTGTTCAAGGAAGGCGTTATAATCAGCTCTGGCGGATACATCATTGGCTTTGTCCTGGCAGCAGCCCTCGCGGGTTGGCTGGCCGAAAAAGGCTGGGCCAAAAATCCCTTAAAAATGGCGCTTGGCGCTGTTTTGGGCGGAGCCGCACTTTATGTGCCAGGCCTGATCTGGCTCGCCGTTTGGGCCGCCAAAACGAAAGGCATGGACGCAAGCGCCGCAATCCAGGCGTCAATCGCCTGGGGCCTCACGCCATTTGTGTTGGGCGACATCATCAAGGCCGTGGTGGCAGGCCTTAGCGTAAGCAGCGCGCTCAGGATCAATTCAAAGGCTTGAATTAATTGGCAATGGTCGGAGTGAGAGGATTCGAACCTCCGACCCCCTGCTCCCGAAGCAGGTGCGCTACCAGGCTGCGCTACACTCCGTTGCCAGACTGTGGTCGATTGTAATCATCTGAATTAGATGACGCAAGCTGTTGCGGCTGGCCAAATGCTCGGCTATAGGGGGCCCTCGATTGGGGCGTCGCCAAGCGGTAAGGCAGCGGATTTTGATTCCGCCATACGGAGGTTCGATCCCTCCCGCCC
>CAVXPO010000020.1:0-71873 GCA_963763635.1 uncultured Alphaproteobacteria bacterium | reverse complement strand
CAACAGCCACCCGCAAAACCGAACCAGCCTCATCCCACGGCATCGTCCGCATTCCAAAGCGGCTTGACGATCAGCTCACGCGCATTGCCGCGCGAACGGGCAGGGCGAAGGCCTATTACGCAACCAAGGCGCTCGAACGTTATCTCGAGGACATGGAAGATCATCTTCTTGCTGCTGCTGCGTTGGAAGAGATGGCGGCGAAGGGGAAAAAGAAGGGGAAAAGTCTTGGCGCAATCGCAAAGCGGTTCGGTTTGGAAGATAAGCTTTAGCCCTTCAGCCGAGCGTGCCTTCGGCAAGCTCGACAAAACAATACAAGGCGAAATCATTGAGTACCTTGGTAAACGTATAGCAACCACGGAGAACCCCCGTCGTTTTGGCAAGGCGCTCACCCACGGGCTAGCTGGCCTTTGGCGCTACCGTGTGAGGGACTATCGCATTGTCTGCCGCATTGAGGACGACGAAATCAGGGTCTTGGTTCTCGGCATTGGCCACCGCAAAGATATTTATCGCTAACCAAATATATTATTTTAGCCCTTGACAATCTATTCCTATTGAGTTCATGTGTTCCTGTTTTGTTCTTTGTGTCGGATAGGAAAACACCATGGACTGGGCCAGGGCCATCGAACGCAACAGTGAAGCGCTCAAGGGCATCGTTGAAGCCCTTTTCGCCATGCTGGGGCTTGCAGGCGAAGCCACGGTGGCGCGGATTCCGCGCTCAGTCCACAGCGCCGTGCTGCGCCTGCTGCGGCCCGCCGAATCCGCTATGCGCCGCCTTGTCGTCATCGCGGCGCGCGGCCTTGTGGTGAAGCTGGCGCCTTCGCGTCCCATGCCGGCGGGGCCAATCATCGGGAAGGGCGGGAACTCACGTCCCTCCTTTCAGCTCTTCGATCCGCGGAAAAATTTCGAGTCCCTGCGCCAACACCGCCAAACGGCCACGCGGATTCCCCCGCGCATCCATATCTTCGCGAGCGATCCCCGGGTGGCGGCCCTGTGGTCCGCGCCCCAGCCCATGGCCGATCCCGCCCCGCCGCCCGATGGCCTTGTCAACGCCGAACGCCTCAGCCCGCAGGCTCCAGGCCCTCAAGCTGGCGCTCGAAGATCTGCCGCGCCAGGCCCGGCGTCTCGCCCGCTGGCGGGTGAGGCGGGAGAACGCGCAAAGCCCGAAGTTCAAGTCGCCGCTCCGGCCGGGCCATCCGCCCGGCTACCGCAGGAAAGCAATTCACGAAGTCGATGAAGTGCTCATCGAATGCCATGGGCTCGCCTGTGATGCGACTGAAGCCCGACACGTCCTGAAGCGTGATCCTTCCCTTTTCTACTTCGAAAACGGCATAACCGTTTTCACCCCCGGCGGAGCTTTGCCTCCCTGCTGGAAGCTGCGCAAACTGCTCATTGAAAAGTGAAGCAGCCGCGCCCATCTATTGCACCAGTGCCCTAAATCCGGCCGCCGTTGCCCAAAACCCGCTATTAAACACTTTTCCGCCAGCCCCTCCCAATTTCGCCATGAGTGCATATATAATCACTTCCATGGCGAAGAAAGACTCACACAAGGATGGCGGCGGACAAGTAGGGGTGATCACCCGCGCCGAGCCCAAGACCAAGAAGCCGAGCCTCTACAAGGTTTTGCTGCTGAATGATGATTATACGCCGATGGAATTTGTGGTGCATGTGCTGCAGCAGTTCTTTTCGAAATCGGCCGAGGAAGCCACGCGCATCATGCTGCATGTTCATCAGAAGGGGGTGGGCGTTTGTGGCGTTTACACCTTTGAAATTGCTGAGACAAAAGTAACCCAGGTCATGGATTTTGCAAAGAAGCATCAACAACCTTTGCAATGCACCATGGAAAAGGAGTAGCCTTACGCTATGCCAACGTTTTCACGCAGCCTTGAGAAGGCCCTCCACCGCGCTCTGGCCTACGCCAACGAGCGGCACCATGAA
Source organism: uncultured Alphaproteobacteria bacterium (assembly GCA_963763635.1). Taxonomy (GTDB): domain Bacteria; phylum Pseudomonadota; class Alphaproteobacteria; order Rhizobiales; family Aestuariivirgaceae; genus Aestuariivirga. The sequence goes on along the minus strand of CAVXPO010000020.1, from coordinate 69,938 downwards.
TTTGCCACGCTGGAACACCTGCTGCTCTCGCTGATTGAGGACAAGGACGCCGTCGCCGTGATGCGCGCCTGCAACGTGAATGTGGATGAGCTGCGTGGCAGCCTCACAACCTATATCGACACGGAATTGGCCAATCTCATTTCCGATGAGGTTTTGGAATCAAAGCCCACCGCCGGCTTCCAGCGCGTCATCCAGCGCGCCGTTATCCATGTGCAGTCGTCAGGCCGCGAAGAAGTGACGGGCGCCAACGTGCTTGTTGCAATTTTTGCCGAGCGCGAAAGCCACGCCGCCTTCTTCCTGCAGGAGCAGGACATGACGCGCTATGACGCGGTGAATTACATTTCCCACGGCATTGCCAAACGGGCAGGGATGAATGAAACCCGCCCGGTGCGCGGTGTTGACCAGGACCAGCAGCCGGGGGCGGGTTCCGGCGGCGGTGAAGGCGATGCTGCCGAAAGTGGCAAGAAGAAAGAAGCCGATGCGCTTGAGGCCTATTGCATCGACCTCAACAAGAAAGCCGCAGAAGGCAGGATTGATCCGCTGATCGGCCGCCATGCCGAGGTGAACCGCACCATACAAATCCTCTGCCGCCGCTCGAAGAACAACCCGCTCTTCGTGGGCGATCCCGGCGTTGGCAAAACCGCCATCGCCGAGGGCTTGGCCCGCAAGATCATCAACGGCGAAGTGCCGGATGTTTTGAAGGATTGCACGATCTACATGCTCGACATGGGCGTGCTGCTCGCCGGCACCCGCTATCGCGGTGATTTCGAAGAGCGCTTGAAGGCTGTCATCAAGGAAATCGAAGCCCGCCCCGGCGCCATCATGTTCATCGATGAAATTCACACGGTGATCGGCGCCGGCGCCACCTCCGGCGGCGCCATGGATGCCTCGAACCTGCTCAAGCCCGCGTTGGCTGGCGGCAATTTAAGGTGCATGGGATCAACCACTTACAAGGAATATCGCCAGCATTTCGAGAAGGACAGGGCGCTGGTGCGCCGCTTCCAGAAAATCGACGTGAACGAGCCTTCGCTGCCCGATGCCATCGCCATCCTCAAGGGCCTCAAGCCTTACTATGAGGAATTCCACAAGGTCACCTACACCAACGAGGCCATTGAAAGCGCGGTGCAATTGTCGGCCCGCTACATAAGCGACCGCAAGCTGCCGGACAAGGCCATCGACGTGATTGATGAAACCGGTGCCTCCCTCATGCTGCTGGACGAGAAGAAGCGCAAGAAGGTGATCGATGTGGCGGATATCGAAGCCACCATCGCCACCATGGCGCGCATCCCCGCCAAAACCGTGTCGAAGGACGATGCCACAGTCTTGAAAAATCTCAGCACTGAATTGAAGCGCCTCGTGTTCGGACAGGACAAGGCCATCGAAGCCCTGACGTCGGCCATCAAGCTCGCCCGCGCCGGCCTCCGTGAACCTGAAAAGCCCATCGGCAGCTATCTCTTTAGCGGCCCCACCGGCGTCGGCAAAACCGAAGTGGCCAAACGCTTGGCCGAAGTCTTGGGCGTGCACATGCTGCGTTTTGACATGTCGGAATATATGGAGCGCCACAGCGTGTCGCGCCTCATCGGTGCCCCTCCGGGCTATGTTGGCTTTGACCAGGGCGGCTTGCTCACCGACGGCATTGACCAGCATCCGCATTGTGTCCTGCTGCTCGACGAAATCGAAAAAGCCCATCCCGATTTGTTCAACATCCTGTTGCAGGTCATGGACCACGGCAAGCTCACGGACCACAACGGCAAAGTCCGTTGATTTCCGCAACGTGATCCTGGTGATGACCACCAACGCCGGTGCGGCTGACATGGCCCGCGCCACAATCGGTTTTGGCAGCTCGGTGAAGGACAGCGACGACAACGAAGCCATCACCCGCATGTTCACGCCGGAATTCAGGAACCGTCTGGACGCGGTCATCGCCTTCGGCCACCTGCCGCCCGACATCGTGCGCAAGGTCGTGGAGAAATTCGTGTTGCAACTCGAGGCGCAACTGTCTGAACGCCAGATCAACATCGAGCTTTCAACCGAAGCCGCTGATTGGCTGGCCAAGAAAGGCTACGACCAGCAAATGGGCGCCCGGCCACTCGCAAGGGTCATCCAGGAGCACATCAAAAAGCCGCTGGCCGAAGAAGTGCTGTTTGGCAAATTGACGAAGGGCGGAACGGTCCGCATCCTGCTGAAGGGCGATGAACTGGCGTTCCAGTATCTCGGAAGGGATGAGGAAAAGTCCTTGCCCAAACCGCCCGAGCGCAAGTCATTGCCAAGGAACAAGAAGGTCGAGGCGAAGCCTGCGGCGAAAAAGAAGGTTTTGGCGAAGAAGAAGTAGTCCGCGAGGTGGCGATGGCCGCAGCGTCACGCGCGCACATCGCCCTGCTGACGTTGCTCGCCATGCTGGCATTTGCCGGAAATTCGCTGCTCTGCCGCTTGGCGCTCAAGAACACGTCAATTGATGCGGCAAGTTTCACGTCGATAAGGCTCATCGCGGCCGCCATTACACTCTGGCTGCTGGTGCGGGCGGGCAGAAAATCCGGTTTGGCGGGCGGGAACTGGCTGTCGGCACTGGCCCTGTTCGCCTATGCCGCCGGGTTCTCCTTTGCCTACATAAATCTTGACCGCAGCGACGGGCGCGTTGCTGCTGTTTGGCTCCGTGCAAGTCACCATGATTAGCTATGGAATTGCGAAAGGCGAGAGATTGCTGGGGTTGCAGTTATTGGGCCTGGTGCTGGCTTTGGGCGGATTGATAGGCCTCCTGTTGCCGGGTCTTGCGGCACCGCCGCTTGTCAGCTCCCTTCTCATGATAGGGGCAGGCATCGCCTGGGGCGCCTATTCCCTGCGCGGTCGGGGTTCCGGCGATCCAACCATTGTAACAGCCGGAAATTTCCTGCGTACAGTTCCAATCACACTTGTGCTCAGCCTTTTGATGTTCAGGCATCTTTCATTGGATTCACTGGGCATTTTCTATGCGATCCTGTCCGGAGCGGTAACTTCCGGAATTGGATATGCAATCTGGTACAAGGCTTTGCCGGCGCTGAAAGCAACCCATGCGGCAACGGTTCAGCTCAGCGTTCCTGTCATTGCAGCCCTTGGCGGCATTATTCTTCTCGGAGAAACCTTAACCCTGCGGTTCGTGCTTGCCTCGCTGGCAATACTGTGCGGAATCGCGATGGTCATCTTCGAGAAGAGCAAATCGAAGAACGCTTAACCGGCCAATTACAGCGCCATTTTTATTTTTTCTGCCTGCTTCGCCAACATCGCGTGATCTGCCATCTTGCCCGTGTGAGGTCGTAATGACTGCCCCTCATTCATGGGCAGGATATGAAAATGCAGATGAAACACCGTCTGCCCCGCAGCCGGTTCGTTGTATTGCCGGATCTGCACGCCATCCGCGTTGAACGCCGCCTTCGCGGCACGGGCCACTTTTTGCACGATGGCCATGAGTGGCGCGAGGGTGGAAACTTCGGCGTCCAGCAGGCCGCGTGAACCATGTTTGGGAATAACCAGACAATGCCCGTCCACCTGCGGCATCACATCCATGAAAGCCAGCGTATGCTCGTCCTCATAGATCTTGTGACACGGAATCTCACCAGCAAGAATCTTGGCAAAAATATTGTTGGGATCATAACTCATGGTTGGCCTCCGGTTACTCTTCCCGTTCATGCCGAAATGGCGAATGTTCTGCAAGCAGGACCTGATCTTGGTCAATGGAAGCGCGTTCCTGCTCGAGGTATTGCTTCACCGCGCGCGCCAGGCCGGGATGCGCCAGATGGTGCAGGCTGTAGGTCTTCTCCGGCAGATAGCCGCGCGCCAGCTTGTGCTGGCCCTGTGCGCCAGCTTCAACCCGCTTCAACTTGCACGCAATGGCAAATTCAATCGCCTGATAATAGCAGGCTTCAAAATGCAAATTGGGATGATGTTCGCTGGCTCCCCAGTTCCGACCATAGAGCGCGTCGGAACCGATAAAATTAAGGGCACCGGCAATGATCCGGTCATTGCGCTTGGCTAACACGAGAAGGATTGAATTCGCCATGCTTTTATTGATAAGGCTGAAAAACTTCCGGGTGAGGTAGGGCGAACCCCATTTGCGCGAACCCGTATCCGTATAGAATTCGAAGAACGCGTCCCAGTGATGTTCCTTCAATGCCTTGCCGGTAACGAGATCAAACGTGATGCCAGCGTCAATCACGGATTGCCGCTCCTTGCGAATATTCTTGCGCTTTGAAGAGGAGAGGCTGGCCAGGAAATCGGCAAAAGTCGTATAGCCATTGTTGTGCCAGTGAAACTGGATGTCCTGCCGCAGCAGCCAGTTTTTCTGATCGGCATTCAGCCAGTCCACCTCCGGTAAGAATGTGATGTGGGCGGAAGAAGCGTTGATTTCCTTGCAAAGCGCCACCAACCCCTTGGCCAGTAGCGCGCGCGCCTGAGGTTTGGCTGCCAGCAATCGGGGGCCCTTCACCGGTGTAAAAGGAACCGAACATTGCAGCTTGGGGTAATAATGCCCACCAGCCCGATGAAAAGCCTCCGCCCAGCCATGATCGAAAACATATTCGCCTTGGCTGTGTGACTTTAAATAACACGGAGCAATGCCTTCGATTGTGCCTTGATCATTTTCATAGATGAGGTGTTGGCCCGCCCAGCCCGTTTTGACCACAGCCGATCCGCTCTTTTCCAGCGCGGCGAAGAACTCGTGCGCGACAAAGGGATTGTAGCCATCGTAATTTGCGCAGGCATTCCATACATCAGCCGCAACATCAAAAACGCTGCTGACGGTGTAAAGCCTCAAGCCGTGTAACCCTCAAAAGTAACCTGGTCGGAGTAGCGCATGGCTTGGGAGGCTTCCTCTTTTGAACGCAATGTCCAGGTAATTACGGGATGTCCGGCATTTCGGATTTCCGTTACCGGTTCAAACGGCAAATCACGCCAATAATAAGACACAAAATGCGGTTGGGTTTTATCGAGGTGGGCAAAATTCCGCATGGCAACGCGTTGTCCCACGGGCAGAGTGAGATAATCGGCATGCGTGGTGCGGCCTGCCGTGATGCCGCGAACCGTGTGAGGCGAGCGTTCCCGTAAACAGGAAATCAAATTGGGATCGAAAGACATGAGGCAAGCGGGGCCGCCATAGCCACCCAAAACTTCCAAAGTCCGCTTGGCCAAAGCAATATTTCCATCCCATAACGACTTGAGCTCGACAACAAGGGTGACGCGTCCATCAACCTGTTCAAGCAATTCGCCCAAGGTTTGCATTCGGTCTTTGGTGCTGTTGAATTTCACCCCCCGCAACTCCCTGGCGCTCAACGCGCGCACCGCACCTTTTGAGCTGGTCAATCGGTCCAGGTCATCATCATGGAAAACCATAGCCTCGCCATCGGCCGAGAGCTGCACATCGCATTCGATGGCATAATCGGCAGCCATCGCCAATGCAAAAGCACTCTCCGTATTTTCGATAACGGATTTCTTATCGTGCAGGCCGCGATGCGCGATGGGCCGCGCCACCAGCCAACCCAACTCACGCAACTGCGGGCTGAAACGCATGTACCTATTCAATTTCGAAAATGGCTTCAACTTCCACTGACAGGTTGAATGGCAGGGCGGGCGCACCCACAGCGGAGCGCGCATGCCGGCCCTTTTCGCCGAATACTTCCACCATCAAATCCGAAGCGCCATTGATCACCTTTGGCTGGTCTCCAAAATCGGCAGTGCAGTTTACAAACCCTAATAGCTTTACAACACGTTTAACCCTATCCAAATTGCCGCCGCAGGCTTCTCGCACCTGTGCCAGCACATTGATGGCCGTAAGCCGCGCGGAGGCAACGCCGTCTTCAAGCGTGAGAGTGCCACCAAGTTTGCCTTGATACTCAATCTTGCCGTCCCTTACGGCCCCCTGGCCGGAGACAAAAACAAGATTTCCGGTCTGAACCCAGGGAACATAATTTGCCACGGGCTTCATGGGTGTTGGCAAAGCAATGCCGAGTTCGGCCAGTTTCTTGTCGATCATTCCCATGTCACGCTCCTGTTAAGAGATCACGCGGCCTCTTGCCGTCAAAAAAATCCTGCAAATTATCCACCGCTTTCATGCCCATGGCAATGCGCGTATTTTTGGTGGCGCTTCCTAAATGCGGCAACATGAAAATATTGTCGAGCTCCCGGTAGCGCGGGTCGATGTTGGGTTCACCTTTGAACACATCAAGGCCTGCCGCCGCCAGCTTGCCGGATTTGAGCGCCGCAATCAGCGCCTCGTCATTGATGATGTCACCCCGTGCCGAATTCACAACAATGGCACCTGTCGGCAGCAGGCCAATTGCGCTGGCATTGATGCTGTCCCGGGTTTCCGCCGTGGACGCGCAATTGATCGAAAGAAAATCACAATGAGGCAGCATGGCATCCAGCGTTGCGTGATACGTTGCTCCAAAATCCAATTCCGCCGCCACGGGCTTACGGTTGTGGTAGTGCAATGACATGCCGAAGGCTGCTGCCCGTTTCGCGACAGCTTGGCCGATGCGGCCCATCCCATAAATGCCGAGCCGCCTGCCACTCACGTCATGGCCGAGAGGAAAAATGATCGAGGGAGGCAGCCATTTGTTCTCCCTTACCATTTTATCACCCCAAATGGCACCGCGGGCGGCTCCCAGCATCAGCAGCAACGCAATATCGGCGGTGGCGTCGGTGAGCACATCAGGCGTATTGGAAACCGCAATTCCACGCTTCGTAGCGGCGGAAATATCAAGATGATCAGTGCCAACCGAGAATGTGGCAATCATGCGGATGGAAGCGGGCAGGGCATCAATGACGTCACTGCGAAATTTATCCATCGACGTGATTAGCAATCCATCAAAATCCTTGGCACGTTTAATAATCTCGGCGGAGGTCATGGGAGCGTCGTCAAGATTGAGGGAAGCCGAAAAGTCGCTAACAAGCCGGATCTCAACTTCAGGGGGAAGTTTGCGGGTTACCATAATTCTTGGTTTGGCCATTGTTCTCATGTTTTCTTTGCCTTAACCTTGGTAATATGCAAATCACTAGGACGGGAAGATCAATGGACCACCACAATGGCGGAGTTTCAAGGGTGTTGAGCAAAGTTTTATGGGCAGGTTTGTTCCTGTCGGTCGCGTCGTCGGCAATGGCTGCGGCTATTGCGCCTCATCGGGCAATTTATGACCTGGAACTCCTCCACGCCAGTAGCGGCGCTGCAATTGGCAGTGTGTCAGGTCGCCTGGCTTACGAAGTTTCCGGCAGTGAATGCGATGGCTGGACCGTGAATTTCCGTATCGTCAACCAGTTTGACTACAAGGAGGGAAATTCCCGCCTTATCGATACACGCTCCTCATCATGGGAAACCGGTGATGGCCGCGAAATGAACTATAACCAACAGGAGTTTGTGGATAACAAGCCCGAGGGCGACAAGCGCCTGAGTGTCACACGCAGCGACAGGAACGCGGCAGGTGAAGGCGTCATCACATCGCCCGCCGAAAAGAAATTCTCGATAGCGGCAGAAACAGTTTTTCCAATGCGCCACCAGTTGCGCCTCATGCAGGCTGCAGAACGGGGTGAAAACCGTGACACTGCTTTGGTATTCGATGGTTCGGATGAGGAGAAAACAGTCCGCGCCATTAGCACGATTGGCAAGAAGGTGGATCCGGGCGCCAGCAAGGATGACAATGCAAATCCGGTAGCCGCTCCGCTGAAAACCTTGACATCCTGGCCAGTGACAATCGGTTATTATGACCCGCTGGAGGCAAATGCGGAAACGCCAATCTACCAGATCAGTTTTGACATGTATGAAAATGGTGTTTCAACCGGGCTCGTCATGGATTATGGCAAGTTCGCGTTGCGTGGCAAACTCTCGAACCTTGAATTGCTGAAGCCGGAGACATGCAAGTAAGCGCCACAAAAGCCTTTGAATTCTGCAAATCAGCACTATCTATAGCGCCGCTGTGATTACAGGGGGCAGGCAATGGCCAAATCGATAAATTCGTTAGCATCTCAAAGCGAGGGTGATGTTTCAGCTTTCCTTGAGAAGGTGCGTGCCATGCCCGCTGTCGCCAAGGGTGGTGATCGTGGCAAACTCATCTTCGCCATGGATGCAACGATGAGCCGCCAGGCAAGCTGGGACCGCGCCCTGTCAATCCAATCGGAAATGTTTGCCGAAACCAGCCGGATCGGCGGGCTTGATGTTCAGCTGGTTTATTTCCGCGGCTTCAATGAATGCCGTGCCTCAAAATGGGTGAGCGAGCCAAAGGCATTGGCAAAGCTGATGACAACGGTTGATTGCCGCGGCGGCAACACGCAAATCGGTCGCGCCCTCGCGCACATCAAAAAGGAAATTGCCGCCACCAAGGTAAATGCGGTTATCTACGTGGGCGATGCGATGGAAGAAAATATTGACGCCCTGTGCCAGGCGGCTGGCGAAATCGGCATGCTGGGAACGCCGATATTCACCTTCCAGGAAGGTGATGACAGCAATGCCGAGCGCGCCTTTCGGGAAATGGCCAAACTTACGCGTGGGGCCTATTTCAAACTCAACGAGTCTTCTGCCCAGATGCTGCGTGAGTTGCTTTCTGCCGTAGCGGTCTATGCGGCGGGTGGCAAGGCAGCGCTCGTCACCCATGCCAAATCACATGGCGGCAGCTCTACCCTGCTGCTGCAGCAATTGAAGTAAGCCCGCAGTGCCCAATTTCATTATCGCGCTTATCATTGTTTTTGGTGGGCTTTGGTTGATCAAAAAATTTGCCAAATCAACACCAGTGCAGGCGCGTGGCTTTTCCAAGAAGATGGCAGGCGGCGCGCTCATCGCAGTTTCCGGTGTATTAGCACTTGCAGGCAGAATGCAATTTGCGGCACCGCTGTTTGCGGTGGGCCTTGGCTTGGTTGGCTATTCCGCTCAGTTTCCCAATGGTTTTCCGTGGGGCCGGAAAACAGAGGGGCAAAAATCCCGCGTGGCAACATCCATTCTCTCCATGGAGCTCGACCATGACACGGGTGCCATGTCCGGCAAGGTTTTGCTGGGATCGTTCAAGGGCGAAAATCTCGCGGAAATGACTGACCAGAGTTTGCAGTCACTTTATGATTTTTGCGCCACTTCACCAGACCAGAGCCTGTCACTGCTTCAGGCATGGCTTGATCGCAGCAGGCCAGCTTGGCGGGAAACCTGGCAAGGCGAGCGTAAAACGCAATCTTCGGGCACCGCAACAATGTCACGCGACGAGGCGTTTGCTGTCCTTGGGTTGAAGCCCGATGCAACGCAGGATGATATCAAGAATGCCCATCGCCGTTTGATGAAGGAATTCCATCCCGATCGCGGCGGGTCAGATTATCTTGCTGCCAAAATCAATCAGGCCAAAGATTTGCTTGCTCAGGATTGAGGTGAAAGAGTCATGCATTGCAAGCCCTTTCTGGCTAGCTTTGAGCAGGCAGCCTTGGCAGTTTTTTGCGTGAATCCAGAGAAACGTGCACGATAAACCGTTTCATCACCTTTTTGAACCTCCACCGTGAAGGCCGACTTTCCTTCCAGCAGGCCAGAATTGGAAGCCTTGACTTGCTGAAGCTTTTGGCGGGCTTCCTCTTTTTTGGGGTATGCGCCAATCTGAATGTTCCAGGTAGGATCAACAGTTGCCACAGAAGTTGTGTCTGCGTTTTTCTTCACGGCGAAGGGAAGTTTGGACGGAAGTGTCGATGTTTCAGGAGCCATATTTGCGACATCTGATTTTGACTCTTCATCAGGTTCTTCGGCCATATCCTCGATTTTTGCCTCAAGAACCTTCGTATCGTCGGCACCAGGCGCATCGCCCGGTGCTGTTACAGTTTGAAAAGTCGTTCCCACGCTTTCGGTAACCGGTGTTTCAGCCGGTGCTTCCGTCACAACTGGCTCTTCCGCTTTATTGCCAAGCAACGGTTTCAGCTTAGCTTTCGCATCAGCAGTTTTTTTCTCGCCTGCCAATGGGTCGTCAGCACCTTTTGATGAACCTGCAGCCGTTGCAATTGTTTTTCCGTCAACACATTTGGCAAATGTTTTGTCGAGCATGTTCATCATGTATTTGTTGCGTGCGCCGCCCGAGCTGGAGCCCATCACAACGCCCACAATGCGTTTATCACCGCGCTTCGCTGACGTCGTTAGATTGAATCCCGAAGCGGCAATGTACCCGGTCTTTATGCCATCTGTTCCCTGGTAGCGGCCGAGCAGGCGATTGTGGGTGCGAATAGTTTTGCCATTGTAGGTGAAAGAAGTAATTCGGAAGTAGGGATAATATTGCGGGAAATCGCGTTGCACGCGCAAGCTCAGCGTTGCCATGTCACGAGCTGTGGTAGTTTGAGACGGGTTTGGCAAACCAGAGGCATTCTTGAATGTGGTGCGCGACATGCCGATCGCGCGCGCTGTGCGCGTCATGCGCGCTGCAAAATTTGCTTCACTGCCGCCGAGGTTTTCGCCAATTGTTGCCGCAACGTCATTGGCAGACTTGGTAACAAGTGCCTTAATGGCATTTTCAACTGAAATGGTGGACCCAGGTTTCATTCCAAGTTTGGAGGGTGCCATTGAGGCCGCCCGGCGTGATACCTGCAAGTTGGTAGAAAGCTTGATGCGTTCCGCCTTGAGATCCTGGAACAGGAGATAGAGTGTCATAACCTTGGTAAGCGATGCAGGGTGGCGCTGGCCATCGATATCATTGGCAAACAAAATCTTGCCTGTACGGGCGTCAACAGAAATGGCGGAGAATTTAGGTTTTGCATCGGCAGCCTCAAAGGTTGCGACAACAAGAAGCCCCGCAACAAGCAAACTGACGATCAGGGAAAACAACCGAGTCGTTTTAAAACCTAAACGCATCTGCGGTGGTGCTACATGAAACATTCTAAACTCGTTTTCAGGCGCTAATCTGTTTAGCGCAATTTGACAGCGGATAATATCGTTTAAGTGCCCCCGATACCTTATGCTTCCATAACATTTAGCTGAACATTTTAACGATCCTAGCCTTACTAAAGGCTAAACTTGTGAATCGCACGCCCTGAATAATTTTTATGCTGCAACGCAAAATAATCTTGACAATTATTGTGCACTGCACATATATAGCTCCAACGGCTCGTAACCGAAACCAATACCCAATGGAGCACCACATGAACAAGCCTTTTGAAGATTTCCAGACGATGAGCAAAGATGGTTATGAAGCACTTGTCGCTTCAACCACAGCCTTGACCAAGGGTTTCCAGGCAATTGCCCAGGAAGCTACTGATTTTTCACGTAAATCCTTTGAAAAAGGCACGGAAGTTGTTGAAAAAGCAACGGCAACCAAGTCTTTTGAAAAGGCGCTTGAAGTCCAGCAGGGCTATGCCAAGGAAGCTTACGAAGCTTTCGTTGCCCAGGCAGCCAAGATGAATGAACTTTATGTTGCAACTGCCAAGGAAGCTTACAAGCCATTTGAAGCCAGCTTGGCTGCTTTCGGCGTTAAGAATCCTCAGTAATTATCCAACCGGTAACATTGAAACCCGTCGGCTTGCCGGCGGGTTTTTTTACATCTCCATTACCAGTGGCACATGGTCGGAGGGCTTCTCCCAACCTCTGACATGCTGCTCAATATGGGCTGCTTTGAGCATGTCCGCCGCTTGCGGTGAAAGCAATGCGTGGTCAATGCGAATGCCGTTTCCGCGCTGCCATGCCCCGGCCTGATAATCAAAAAATGTGTACTGGTTCAGTGCTGTGGGATGCAGGCTGCGAAACGCGTCAGTCAGTCCCATTGCCGTCAGCTCTTGGAATTTTGCACGGGTGGCGGGCAGGAACAGCGCATCGTTCACCCACTGCGCTGGCGTCTTGGCATCCATGGCTTTGGGAATGACATTATAGTCGCCTAACAAGGCAAATGGCTCTTCGAGCTTGAGCAGGCCCCTCGCATGGGCGATCAGCCGATCCATCCAGGCAAGCTTGTAATCATACTTTGGCGAATCGGCTGGGTTGCCGTTTGGCAAATAGATGCAGGCCACTGTAACGCTGCGCGAGCCTTCAACCACAGTTGCCTGAATATAACGGGACTGTTCATCGCTGTCATCACCCGGCATGCCGCGTACCACATTTTCCAATGGCAACTTTGAGAGCAGCGCAACACCATTATAGGTCTTTTGGCCGAGCACTGCGCAGTTGTAGTTCAGCTCTTCAAATATGGCCGTTGGAAAGTTGTGATCCTCGCATTTGATTTCCTGCAGGCACACAACATCGGGTTTGGCCTCCGCCAGCCAGCGCGTGACGGCTTCCAAATGCGCCTTGACTGAATTCACATTCCACGTTGCAATGCGCATAAAATGCCTTGGTTTAGATGCTGAAACTGGTTCCGCATCCACATGATGCCGTTGCGAGCGGGTTTTTAACTTTGAAGGATTGGCCGATAAGGTCATCGACGAAATCAATTGTCGAACCTGACATGTAAACCAGTGAAACCTTGTCGATCAAAACCGTGGCGCCATCTTTTTCAATCGCAATATCCTCATCGGTTTGATCGGCGGAAACCGCAAATTCATATTGGAAGCCGGAACAGCCGCCGCCGTTGACAGAAACCCGCAGGCAGTGTTTTTCATGTTCGCCCGGCGTAATTTCAACAATGCGGTTTGCGGCACGGGCAGTAATGTTTACAGTGCTCTCCATGGCTGTTTATGTCGGTCCTGATCGCTGGATTGTCAATGGTGGAATGAATGAAACGGGTTAATGCCAGCTATGCCGCAAAGCCGGAAGAGAGCAGGGGCAGGCTGTTTGCTGAAAGCGAGAGCCCGCCCCGCAGCGTGTATGAGCGTGACCGCGACCGGGTAATTCATGCCTCAGCTTTTCGTCGCCTTAAACACAAAACCCAGGTTTTTGTTTATCACGAGGGGGATCATTATAGAACGCGGCTTACGCACTCCATTGAGGTCGCCCAAATTGCCCGTTCAATCTCGCGAATCCTTGGGCTTGATGAGGATTTGACGGAGGCATTGGCCTTGGCCCACGATCTCGGGCACACACCCTTCGGCCATGCAGGCGAGCGCGAGCTCGATAAACTTATGCTGCCCTTTGGCGGCTTTGACCATAACGCCCAATCACTGCGCATTGTCACCAGACTTGAAAAAAAATACGCAAATTTCGATGGCCTGAACTTGACATGGGAAGCACTGGAGGGCCTCGTAAAACACAATGGTCCATTAATCGATGCACAAGGCAATGCGATTAAGCATTTTAAAGAGCGCGGCTTGCCGCAAGCCATAATCGAATACTCCGAAAGCCATGATCTGAAACTCGCAACTTTTCCATCGGCAGAAGCCCAGGTCGCTGCAATTGCCGATGACATAGCCTATAATGCTCATGACATTGACGATGGCCTTCGCGCCAAGCTTTTTGACATCATCGACTTGGGCGATATTCCATTAGTGGGTGATGCCTTGGCCGAAGTCCTCAAACTTTATCCTGGGCTAGAAAGACAGCGCATTATTCATGAAACAGTGCGCCGTGTCATATCAGCAATGGTGAATGACGTCGTGGCGCAAATTCGCAGAAATACGGTCGCAACCCATGTAAAAACCAGTGATGATGTGCGCGGCTTGCCCGCTTCGATTGTGCAATTCAGTTCCCAGATGGCCGAGAACAATAGAATTTTGCAGGCCTTTCTCAGCACCCGCATGTATCGCCACGAACGCGTTCTGGAAATCATGGAGCGGGCACAGCGTGTCATCCGCGATCTCTTCGACGCCTATATGAATGACGCATCGCTTTTGCCAGCCGACTGGCGAGATGATCCGTCAACGGATGATCGGATACACCATGCACGTCAGGTTTGTGATTTCCTGTCGGGCATGACCGACCGTTTTGCGCTGGACCAGCACAAGCGATTGTTTGACCTCGACCCGCTTTTCCGGTAGTCACCAAATCACCTGATTTCAATAGCTTAGAATGATGATATGAACCTTTTTGGATACTTTCAAACGGCTGTTAAAAACGAACTTGCGGTGATGATGGCAGCAGGTGAATTGCCGGCTGGCCTTGACCTCTCGCGGGTGACTGCCGAACCGCCACGCGATGCCAGCCACGGTGATGTCGCAACCAATGCAGCGATGGTTCTCGCGAAAGCAGCGGGCATCCCGCCAAAAGCCTTGGCAGAAAATTTGTCTAAGCGACTGACTGCCCAAGAAGATGTTTTAGCTGCTTCGGTTGCTGGACCCGGATTTATAAACTTGCGTCTCAAGGAATCCTTTTGGCCAAAAATTCTAACTGCGATTTTGGCGCAAGGCGACAACTATGGTCATTCGGACCTCGGAAAAAATGTCAAAACCAACGTTGAATATATATCGGCAAACCCAACGGGACCCTTGCATGTTGGGCATTGCCGTGGCGCTGTGTTCGGTGATGCCCTGGCGGCACTGCTCAAAGTCACGGGTCACGACGTCAGCAAGGAATATTATATCAATGACGCGGGCGCCCAGGTAGATACCGTCGCGCGATCCGCATACCTCCGCTACAAGGAAGCACTCGGTGAAGAGATCGGTGAAATTCCTGCGGGACTGTACCCCGGTGATTATCTGAAGCCAGTGGGGAAGGCCCTGGCCGCGGAACATGGTCAGCGGCTGCAAAATATGAGTGAAGATGAGTGGCTTCCCATTGCGCGCTCCAAGGCGATTGCCATGATGATGGCTTTGATCAGGGATGACCTTGCCAGCCTCAACATTCGGCAGGAAGTGTTTTTCTCGGAAAAATCCCTGCATGATTCGGGTGAAGTGCGTGACACGGTTGCCGATCTGCGCGCCGCAGGCCATGTTTATGAAGGCCGCTTGCCGCCACCCAAAGGTGAAGTGCCGGAAGATTGGGAAGACCGCGAACAAACCCTGTTCCGTGCCACTGCCTTTGGCGATGACATCGACAGGCCACTGCTCAAATCCAATGGAGACTTCACCTATTTTGCATCGGATGTTGCCTACAGCCGCAATAAAATTCGCCGTGGCTTTAACGAACTGATTTATGTGTTGGGTGCCGACCACGGTGGCTATGTGAAACGGCTTGAGGCCGTTGCGTCAGCCATTGCCGGTCCCGGCAAGGTCAACGTCATCGTCAGGCTTTGCCAATTGGTAAAGCTTTTCCGCAATGGCGAGCCAGTACGGATGTCAAAGCGCGCCGGCGAGTTTGTGACACTGCGTGAAGTGGTGGACGAAGTGGGCGCTGATGTCTTGCGCTTTATAATGCTTTATCGCAAGAATGAAGCGCCACTCGATTTCGACTTTGCCAAGGTTACAGAACAGTCCAAGGAAAACCCCGTATTCTATGTACAGTACGCCCACGCTCGTTTGTGTTCTGTGCTGCGCCACGGTATTGAAGACGGCAGAGTGTTGGGACCGCCTGACTTTTCACTCTTAACAGATGAGGCGGAGAGAAGTTTGGTCCGCCGCTTGGCCGAATATCCAAAGATGCTGGAAGCGGCAGCGCTCGCCCACGAGCCACACAGAATTTCCTTTTATCTATATGATCTTGCCAGTGATTTTCATTCTTTATGGAACAAAGGCAAAGAGTTGCCGCAATTGCGATTTATTGTCAAAGATGACTTGTTAATAACAAATACGCGGCTCGCTTTTTTAACCACAATTCGCTATGTTTTGGCGAACGGTCTCCGAGTCTTAGGGGTTAACCCAGTTGAAGAGATGTAACAGCGGAAAAGACTGCTAATGGATCAGAACTCCACAAACGATACGGACAAACGGAATTGGCGCGAGCGTTTAGGCATTGGAAACAAAGAGATGCCGCGCATTTCGGGGGAATTTAACAAGGCGCCAGCAGTACCTTTGCCAGAACTGAAGCCCGCTGTTCGTGACGTTCAGCCCGTCGTAATTGCAAAACCTGCGCCGATGGCACCGCGCGCCCCTTCGCGTGCAACGCCCACCCCTGACCCGCAGATAGAGCGCCAGCATCCATCCCAAGCTGCAAAGCCCATGCAGCCTTCCTCACCCCAGGCCCCTCAGGCTTTGGCTGAAAAGCTGCGCAGCCAACGGGCTGCGGCAGAGAAATTGGCTGAACAAAGAGTTTCTACTGCGCGCGAACGGGCAGAAAATGCTAATCCAGCAGGCCAGCCCAAGGCTATAAGCCAGTCGCCCGTGAATCCGGTCCGACCGTACCAGCCACCGCCTAACCGGAGTTCGGCAAACCGGCCAAAATTCAGTTTTGCTGAGGAAGAAACCAAACCTGAATTTAATCGTGATAACCGTTCCTTGCCACTTGGAAGGCCGGCCCAGCGGCCTTTGCAACCGTCGCCACTCCAACCGCAACTAACACCACCGCGGCCACCCCTTGGTGGTGAGCGTCCCGTTGCGCCGCAGCCACCACGGCAGCAAATGCCGCCGCCTGCCGGTTATCAGCCCACATTCCGGCCTCAGCCCCCCCACGGGCTACCGGCCAATTGATCCTGCGACGGGCTATGTACCGCCACCGTCGATGCGAATTCCAAATGGCCAGCATGCCAATGGCGCGCAACCGCCATCTTTGGGTGATCCACGGCTGCAATCATCGCGGCCTTCGCCCGATGTTTACCGCAGGCCGCTGCAAGACGACCAAGGTTATGCTGGAGCGGGTTACGAAAACCCATCCCGTGTTTTGCCGCGCCAGCCAGCCTTGCGCGCCCAGCCGCAGTTTCACGAAGAAGACTATGGCGATGAGATATTCGAGGATGCACCGCCGCCGCGATCCTCGCGCCGCGCCAGCGCAACGGATTATAATCAGGCCTATCGCGAGAACGAGGACGCCTATGATGATGGCCACCGCCGCTCCAGCGGTCCTTGGCCATTCCTTCTAGGGTTGCTGCTCATAGCTGCACTCTTTGCTTTCGGTGGCATGTGGTACTACCAGAAATATATCAAACCCGTGTCCACGGTGACATCAACTGAAAAGGCCCCCGTGGTGCCAGCGCCTGAGCAATCAGCGAAGGTTGCCCCAGAGCAGGCTTTAGTGACTGATCCGGCTGCAGGTGAAGCAACCAGTCCGTCCAAGAAGCAGATTTATGATCGCATCATTGGCGACAAGGAAATTCTCGGCGGCCAGGTTTTACCGACTGAAGAGGTTCCTGTTCAGCCAGAAGCCCAGCAAGGCAACAGCCAGCAAATTCCACAGCCCGCAGGCGTTTCCGGCGCTCAAAACTCGGGCGAAGAAGCCTTGCCATTGCCGATGCCACCGCCGCCCGGGTCGACCAATGATACACAAGGTGCGATTCCAGCGCCCATCAGCAACCAAACGGTTGCTGCGGCAACGCCTGACGCGAAATCAAACACAACGGAAATAACCGCCGCATCAAACAATACCAAAGTTGTGCCGACTCCTGGTGAAAATGAGGGCGCGGCGAATTCTTCGCAGGCCACGCCGCCTTCCGATGTTGCGCCTGCCAAGGAAGAAATCGTTACCGAAGCGCCTGTGGTAAAGAAAAAAGTAGCCAGCAAGGCCAAAGCAAAAACCAATACCGAAGCCTTGGGAGCCGAACCTGTTATCCTCGTTCCTCCATCAGATTCACTTGAACCTGGAGAAAATGCGGCCAGCCAAACTGCCACTACGCAGCCTGTCGTGACCCAGCCCGCTCCTGTCGTAAAAAAGAAGAAAACGCTTCTGGGCCTTTTTAACGGCACCAACGATGATGTGCCTGAAGCGCAAACAGTGACACCTGCCGCTCCGGCGCAGGAGGTTGCGTCATTGCCAGAGCCGGTTCCCGAGGCCGCTCCAGAAAAGAAAGCAGCTGCAGCGCAATCCGCAAGCGGCGGTGCGGGTTACTATGTCCAACTCGCCTCATTCAAATCTCAGGCCGAGGCTTCATCCGAATTTGGCCGCATGAAATCAAAGCATGCCAGCATTATTGGAGATCTGCCCTCGGTCATAAATCCTGCAAGCGTGGGAGGCAGCACCCGGTACCGCTTGGCCGTAGGCCCGCTGTCGTCGCGTGAACAGGCCGCAAATATTTGCAGTTCATTGGTTGCCGCCGGCGAACGTGACTGTCTCGTTCGCCGCCAGTAAATTAATCCGGGCAAATTTCAATAATGAAAATCAAAAGCTTTATAAGCGGCTGTGAAGGCACGGTATTGTCGACTGCGGAAATTTCGTTCTTTCAAAAAATAAATCCTTGGGGATTGATCCTCTTCAAGCGCAATTGTGAAACGCCTGAGCAAATCAAGAAGCTCACAGCCGCGTTTCGCGCCGCGGTCGGCAGAAAAGATGCACCGGTTTTCATTGATCAGGAGGGTGGCAGGGTTCAGCGATTGGGTCCGCCGTCGAACTACTGGCGCAGATATCCTAATGCCAGAAGCTACGGCGATCTTTATGCCAAAGACCCGCTTGCCGCGCTGCGCACCGCGCGCCATGTGGGACGATTGATGGCAGAGGATCTTATCGCGCTTGGAATCACGGCTGATTGCCTGCCCGTGCTGGATGTGCCGCAAGCGGGTGCCCATGACGTTATCGGCAACCGCGCCTACAGCATGAACATAGAGCAGGTTATGGCCTTGGCCCGCGCGCACACCGCTGGCATCATGGACGGTGGTGTGATGCCCGTTGTAAAACATATTCCAGGCCATGGTCGCGCCGAAGTCGACAGCCATTATGAGTTGCCTGTCGTGAATGCGAGCCGTGAAGATTTGGAGCGTGTGGACTTCCCGCCCTTCGCGGCCTTTGCAGACGCGCCCATGGCGATGACGGCCCACGTAGTTTACACCAGCTTGGATAAGGCAGCACCCGCGACCCTTTCAAAAAAGATCATTAAGAAAATCATCCGTGAGAAAATTGGATTCCGTGGATTGTTGATGACCGATGATCTTTCCATGAAAGCACTTGCCGGAACCTTTGCCGAAAAATGCGAACAGGCATTGGCGGCAGGCTGTGACATGCTGCTTCATTGCAACGGCAAATTGGATGAAATGCAAGAAGTTGCCGCAGCGGCTGGTGACTTGAAAGGCAAGGCGCTGCGCCGGGCCAGAGCCGCCCTGAAGTCTGCCCGCAAGCCGCAAATTTATGATAAGAAGGCAGCACTCAGGGACCTCGAAACGATCCTTTCCGCTTGAAATTGGGGATAAAGTGAGGTCCTTCGAGCGAATCAGCAGCCAATTTGGGAGACTGCCGTTGCAAATATTTTGGAGCACTCGTTAACCGTGTCTGAAACACCGACAAACAACGTGGAGGAATTGTGGCCCGATGGCGAGGGCCCCTTGCGCAAGGAAGCGGCGGCGCCAGAGGATGAAACCCTTATTGTCGATGTTGGCGGCTTTGAAGGCCCGCTCGATTTGTTATTGGAGCTCGCCCGCCACCATAAGGTTGACCTTGCGCAGATTTCCATTCTCGCACTGGCAGAGCAATATTTGGCCTATATCGACAACGCCCGCAAAATGCGCCTTGAGGTGGCCGCGGACTATTTGGTGATGGCGGCCTGGCTGGCCTATCTCAAGTCGCGCATGCTTATTCCGCAGGTTCCCGGATCAGAGGAACCCCCGCCTGAAGATTTGGCTGCGCGGTTGGCCTTCCGGCTGCAGCGCCTGCAGGCCATGCGCGATGCGGCAGCCAAGCTCATGGCGCGCAATCTCTTCGGCCGCGATGTCTTTGGCCGGGGAAATCCAGAACCCCTCATTGTTGAAACCCAGCGCGAATATGCTGACAACCTGATCGATTTGCTCAAGGCCTATGCCGAGCGCCGCCAGCGCAAGGCGCGTCACCAGAATTATGTACTTAAGCGCCATGCAACATTCTCAATCAAGGAAGCCCGCATCACTTTGGAGCGCCTTGTGGGCGGCATGCATGATTGGGGATCGTTTGATGCTTGGCTTATCGAATACCTGGTAGCGCCGGATATGCGCCGTTCCATGCGCGCTTCAAGCTTCACGGCAAGCCTTGAACTGGTGCGTGAGGGGCGTATGGAGCTCCGCCAGGAAGATGCCTTCCGTCCCATTTATATGCGCCGCCGCGCCTAATGTTTTCAGGATAAGAACATGGTACAAGCAAACATGAGCGTTGAAGCAGATAACCCCAACGATGCAGAAGATGTGGAAGCCGCATCCGCTGTGGTCACCATGCACCCCCGCGCTGATCGCAGCCAGCATCTCCGCATCCTGGAAGCCGTCCTGTTTGCAGCCGAGGCGCCTGTGGCAACCGAAAAGCTTCAGGGCTTTTTCCCCGAAGGCACAGACGTGATGGCTTTGCTGTCAGACCTGCAGGAGAATTATGAAAACCGCGGCGTGAACCTTGTGCAGGTCGCCGGCAATTGGACACTGCGCACCGCCGAGGATTTGAGCTTCGTTTTGCGCCGCGAAACCTTTGAACAGAAGCGTCTGTCGAAAGCCGCTCTCGAAACTCTGGCAATTGTCGCTTATCACCAGCCAGTGACCCGCGCCGATATCGAAGAAATCCGTGGTGTTGCCATCTCAAAAGGCACGCTTGATATTTTGATGGAGATTGGCTGGGTGCGTATGCG
This sequence comes from uncultured Alphaproteobacteria bacterium, assembly GCA_963763635.1. Taxonomy (GTDB): domain Bacteria; phylum Pseudomonadota; class Alphaproteobacteria; order Rhizobiales; family Aestuariivirgaceae; genus Aestuariivirga. Next base: position 49,515 of record CAVXPO010000020.1, on the reverse strand, counting down.
GGGCCGCCGGCGCACACCGGGAAGGCCCGTGACTTATGGCACGACTGACGCATTCCTCGGCCATTTTGGCCTGAATGAAGTGTTGGATCTGCCTGGCCTGCATGAACTTAAGGGGGCAGGGCTGCTGGATGCAAACCTGCCGCCTGATTTCGAAATGCCATCGCCGCGTGGCAGTGATGACTTGGCCAGCGATGAAGATCCGCTGGATGGCGATGAACAAATGCCGCTCGAAATGCATTTGCCGGAGGCCGTCGAAGGCCCTGAGGAAACCCCCGGCAATTAACCTCACCAGTTTACCCTAACGATTTACCGTCTGCATGATTAACCAGCGTTTACCATAGGTTACGCTGGAATGCGCACGGCCATTCCTGTAAACATTTAATGGAAATAATTACCACCCGGAAACATCTCCAATGGCCTGGGTGGCACTCTAAGCGGGGTGATGGAAATCGCACACTTCCACCACCCCGTCAGCACTTTCCAAGTTTCCCCACGGGATCAGGCATACCGCATCACCTGAAAACGCGGGGCAAAAGGCCGGTCCGGGGCGGTTTTGAGTGGCCTCCTCGATCCGAGTAAAACCCGGGCCGGTTCTACTCTTAAAGCTGAATGAAGGTGTGTTTTACCTGCTGATATTTGTCCATTGTATGCAGGGATTTATCGCGTCCGATGCCGGACTGCTTGTAGCCGCCAAACGGGGTGGTGATATCGCTGCCCCAAACAGAATTCACCGCAATCGTTCCGGCCTTCAGTGCGCGCGCCATCTTGTGGACGCGGCTGACATCGTTTCACCCAGAAGATGACGTTGAGGACCCGCCGGTCGTTCACACGCGGCACGCTTGGTTATTCAGGGGCATCGGCTTGATGGCGTTCCATTCACAGTCACTGAGTTCATAACGCATGATTCGCGGCTCCAGTTTGGGAGCTTGAATCACAGCCAACACACCCTCATCAAGATCAAATCCTTACTTCAGGAATTGCCTGCCAACCGGACATAGGCAGGAGCTGCCAAATCGACGCGATTGACCCATGGCGGACATGCTCCTGCGCAATTGCGGCGCAAAGTCAGCTCAGATTGCCCGATCAAGACCTTTGACCGATGTCGCAGACACGATGATCCGGAACGAGTGTGAATACGCAAGTTTAACCGCATAGAGCAATCAAGATTGACATCGGTAGCGGCAGCTCCTATTGCAATCTACGGTTTCACGGCCTAGGGTTTTTCAGATCTCAATCTCACCGATTCGGAAATTCGAACACCAACATCGACAGCATCGCCGGAACGAGTCTGCTGTCGGCAATGTATAACTGCGCGCGCTGTTGTCCGACACGCGCTTCGTTGTTGACCAGTCTTTATCCACACAATGCTGGCATTGGCCATATGGGATCGAACCTTGGGTCGGTCCCCTATCAAGGCTTCCTGCGCAATGACAGCGCAACAATCGCAGAAGCCATGCGGCTTGGCGGTTACCGCACCCTAATGTCGGGGAAATGGCATGTAGGGGGCGACTACATGGCAAGGCTGGTTGACAGCTGGCGCGTAGGTGATGCTGAGCATCCCACTCCGCGTCAACGTGGCTTCGACAGATTCTTTGGTTTTGTCGATGGCGTTATGAGTTTCTTTTCGCCCCACTACATGATGGAAGATGACAGCCGCGTCGAGGTCTCACCGAGTGAGTTCTACCTCACTGACGCAATCACTGACAATGCGCTCAAGATGATTGACGAAAGCGTCGCTGCAAACCAACCATTTTTCATGTACTCGCTCATCATGCTACTGCACTGGCCGCTGACGCCAAGGAAGAGGAGATGCCAAGATACCACGGTTTCTATGACAAGGGCTGGGAGATCGGTGGCACGACACGAGGAAATGCAGTCGAGAAACAAACTCTTGCACAAATGGGACATCTCAAAGCGCGTTAAAATGGCCATGCCTTGACACTGAAAACGAGGGACTGGGAAGCTCAGCACCTGGCGATTGTCAAGCCGCCATGTTGGCCGGCTTGACCAAAACCTTGGGCGCGTCCTGATCCGGTTACGCATATGCCATTCATGGTCGATTTACTCATCCTCTTTCTCTCTGACATGGTGGATGTCGCCGAAGCCATGAGCCAGACGATGGCCTGGAGTAATTGCAAACCCTGACCAGATTACTCTGATGGGCACAAAATCGAGAATGGGCACACGATCGATCTCAGTCCGAGGTATTCATATAGTATATGAGCTATGATCTACCTTGGGAAGGTTTCAATGCGCCATTAGGCTATTCAAGACTGGGTTCATGAAGGAGTGCATTTCATCGACTGCTGCTGGTGCAAGGCCAGCGCACGTCGTCCCGTGGCGTGGCGCACACACCAGCCCATGTCGTTAACAAGTCAGTGCCCGCTTGTTCTGTAAGGACCGGTCTTGCATATCTAAATAGATTCCTTGGTCACCTGTCACAAATCGAAAACGGCGTAAGCCGTTATGCCGTTACGGTCGGAAAATCCTTGTCGCGCGAGCAGCCGATATATTGGGAATCCTGAGTGCAATTCACCAGATCGCGTTCCGCGATTTCAAGTTGGTGCGCCATATTGTGGCAAAAGTGGGAACTCCATGACATGGAGAAAGTCCGGACAAATTGCCTGCTTGGCAGGAACGCAACCATCCATTGCAGACTAACTCAAACTCGATTCGATGGCCCTCAGGTTAGCTGCGCGAAGTCGCTTGGGATTGAGTTTAGCTCTTGCACAATAACGTCAGTCAGCTATAGGATCATGGAAACATCACCGTTGAGCGCATGGAGCTCGGGAAAATTTGATTGGCTGTCGGTTGAATGTCAAATCAAGATCTTGTTGAATGTCAGTATCGGCCCTTTCCTGGAACTAAAGCTGGATCAAAGATATGGCCGGTACGCTGCTGAAAACGGAAGTCAATAGGCCCAAGGGATATTCTGCAGGTTTATGAGTTCACGGCAAAAAAGCACCGCCGAAGCAGTGCCCTTGTATTTGCAATTTAACCAGGATTACTTGATCTTGGTTTCCTTGAATTCCACATGCTTGCGCGCCACTGGATCGTACTTCTTGAAAGAGAACTTCTCGGTCTTGGTGCGTGAATTTTTCTTGGTTACATAGAAATAACCGGTGTCGGCGGTTGACGCCAACTTGATCTTGATAACATTGCCTTTGGCCATAATCGTCTCCGAACGGGATTTGAACGGGGATAGACCCTATCCAACGGTGAAAGTCAAGTTTTGCGGGGCGACAGCATTTCAACCCGCCATGTCTTGCCCCGGTTGAAATGGAAGGAAACCGGGCAATCCTGGGGCGGCAGGCACTTTTCAGCCAGAAAGGGTGCCAACAGGCCCAAAACATCACGGGTTATCGAAGGCAGATTGAGGTCGAGTGCCTCCGGCATGGTGACCCAATTCAGTTCCAAAAGCTCTTCCGACGGTAACGGATGGGGACTTTCCAGATTCGTCACGATCGACGCATCAGCGACGAAAAACCGGGAATCAAACCGGCGGCTGCGCCCTGGAGGCGTTATGGCGCGGGCAAAATAAACGAGACCCGTAAGATCGAAGGGCGAGCCGCCCGCTTGAAATCCAGTTTCCTCATAGGTTTCACGCAATGCCGTAACCAATAACCCGCGGGCGCGCCTGCTGCTGGGCTTGGGGCGCATCCGGAGTTTCAGTTTTTCAATCGTCACGGACTCGCCCTTGACAGCAACAGGCTGCGTACTGTCTGCAGCATCGAACCCGCCGCCAGGGAAAACAAACTTATTCGGCATGAAAGTATGGCCCGTGTGGCGCTGGCCCATGAGAATGCGAGGCGCGGGGCCATCGAAACGGACCAGAATCAAGGTTGCCGCATCACGCGGCGGGGCCTGCGCCTTCAATATGCTCAATTCCAAAACCATGCATCCCCAAGGCCCACTGCAGGCCAATGATGGCTCCTTTTACGATAGGCATGAGGCCCAATGTCAAGCCAATGGTAAGCGGCAGCCATAGCAGCAGATGGATGAGATAGGGCGGCTGCCAGATGCGCTCCACGATGAACACCAGCGGAATGACGAGGTGGCCAACAATAAAAATGGTGAAATAGGACGGTGCATCATCGGCCCGGTGATGATGCAGGGCTTGCCCGCAATTGTTGCAGGATTCAGCTACCTTGAGAAAACCGGAAAACATTTTTCCCTTGCCGCAGGCCGGGCACTTTCCACAGGCACCACGCCACATGGCGCTCTGCCATGATCTTTCTGCGACGGTGATTGTGGGGTAATCCATTAAGGTAAACTGGGCTGCCCAACTGCAAATATGAAGGTGCACCTGCGCCGCGCGGCGGCTTGCCGCAAGGGCTTATTTCTTGCGGCGGGATTTTGGCGTTTGCTTGCTTGAACGAAAAGGTCGCCCGCGCTTTTGCGTTGGCGGTTTGCCCTGCCGACCTTCCGATACCATTTCAAACCGCAAGCCACCCGATACAGGCGTCACTTCAAGAAGCTTCACTTCCACCTGATCGCCCATTTGGTAGGTTTCGCCCGTACGCTGTCCCACAAGACTGTGTTCCACATCCGAATAGACAAAGTAATCCGAACCCAGGCTGGAAACCGGAACGAAACCATCCGCGCCTGTGTCATTGAGTTTGATAAACAGGCCTGCGCCTACAACGCCGCCAATGCGCCCCCTGAACAGGGCACCCGTTTGGCCTGCAAGATGGGATGCAATCAGCCGGTCGGTGGTTTCACGTTCCGCCGCCATGGCGCGGCGCTCGGCATCGGAGATCATATCGGCGGTTTCAGCCAGCCGCGAAATATCATCCGCCGACAAGCCATCGCCACCAAAGCCCAACGCACTGACAAGCGCGCGGTGCACAATCAAATCGGCATAGCGGCGGATGGGCGAGGTGAAATGGGCATAACGCCGGAGGGCCAAGCCGAAATGCCCCTTGTTGTCGGGGGAGTAAACCGCCTGCGCTTGCGTGCGCAGCACAATATCGTTGACCAGATTCTGGTAATCCTTGCCCTTTACCTCATTGAGCAGCGTGTTGAAATGCTTGGGCTTCATCACCTGTCCAAGCGGCAGGGACAAATCAACCGTCTTGAGGAACTGGGCAAGGGCCCGCACTTTTTCTTCCGACGGCGGTTCATGCACGCGAAACAGCAAAGGCGTTTTCCTGGTTTCCAGCTCTTCCGCCGCCGCCACGTTGGCCTGGATCATGAACTCTTCGATGAGCTTGTGGGCATCCAGCCGCAGCGGTGTGTTGACCCGCAGCACATGGCCCTTTTCATCAAGAATGAGTTTGCGCTCCGGCAAATCCAGCTCAAGCGGATCGCGTTTGGAGCGTGCCTTCATAAGTGCGGCGTAGGCGGTCCACAGGGGCTTCAGCACGCCTTCAACCAGCGTTTCGGCCTTTGCGCTTGGGCGGCCATCAATGGCGGCCTGCGCCTCTTCGTAGGAGAGCTTCGCCGCCGAACGCATGATCACCCGTGCAAAGCGGTGAGACTTCTTGGTGCCTGATTTGTCGAAAACCATGAAGCAGGCGAGCGCTGGCCGATCTTCTTTTTCCCTGAGAGAACACAAATTATTCGAAATGCGTTCCGGCAGCATGGGAACAACGCGATCCGGAAAATAAACTGAATTGCCGCGGAAGCGCGCTTCCTTGTCGAGCGTTGAACCGGGCTTCACATAGGTTGCCACATCGGCAATGGCGACAATTGTTTGGAAGCCACCAACATTTGTCGGGTCATCATCGGGTGCTGCCCATACGGCGTCATCATGGTCGCGGGCATCGGGCGGATCAATCGTGATGAGGGGAATCTTGCGAAGGTCAACGCGCCCTGTGTGATCGAAATTTTTCAAGCCTTCGCTTTCCGCCAGCACACGTTCAGAAAACTGGTTGGGAATGGCATGGTGATGAATGGCGATCAGCGAAATATTGCGCTGGTCGTTCATGTCGCCCAGGCGTTCGCGCACCCGTGCGAGCGGAAGCCCGCGACCGTGGTCCTTGAGGATTTCGGCTTCCACGAGTTCGCCGTCAACCGCGCCGTTCTCATCGCCGGAGCGCACCTGCAGCTCGTTGCGCGCCTTCTTGTCGACCGGAATAAGCCGCGCGCCATGGCCCTTGACCAGCCGCAAAACCCCCAGCACGCGCTTCGAGCGGTCCGACAGCAAGCGAATAACCCGCGCAGTAAACTTGTATTCATCATCCGGCGTAGACTCGATCTTGGCCAGCACACGGTCGCCCTTGGCAGGTGGGCGAGTGCCTTCGCCGGGCCGCACTTCTACGAGAACCTGTGGCGCCTTGCCTGCCGCCCGCTCGTCCCACTCCACCGGTTCGCCGTAGGCTTCGCCCTGGCGGTCAATGCCGGTGATCTCGATGACAGTAACCGGGGGTAGTGTAGACGTGTCCACCAGCTTGCGGCGGCTGCGCGCCAGTTTTCCGTCCTGTTCCAACTGGCGCAGCATGGTTTTCAGCCCGACCTTGGCTGCCCCGGTAAGGCCGAAGGCACGGGCAATTTCGCGTTTACCCACAACTGAAGGTGACGTCTGGATGAATTCGAGGAGTGCCGCCGCGCTGGGAAGCCCACTCTTTGCAGGCTTGGGTTTCTTGGTCATGGAGCAAGGGATAGCCGCAATGGCTAGATTCCGGAAGGCGAGAAATATAAGGAATTACAACCTATGTTAGAATTTAATTCTAAGGCATCTGTGAGGCTCGCAGGCGGGAATCAGGGGCTGCGGGCTATCACCCCCCCAGCACCACCAGCCGCAATGCCCCTCCAGCACGCTTAAAATGCGTTTAAAAGCCTATGATCAGCCTATAGTCCTATAAAGGAATTAAGCAGCTGCCTTCTTGACGGCCTTCTTCACCGCAGCTTTTTTTGCAGGCGCCTTCTTGGCAGCAACTTTCTTTGCCGGGGCCTTCTTGGGGGCGGCTTTGCGGGCTGGTTTCTTCTTCTTTCCGCCACCGTTCATTTCACGCTCGGCGATAAGCGCCACCGCCTCATCCAGCGTCACGGTTTCCGGCGTCTTGTCCTTGGGCAATGTCGCGTTGATCTTGCCATGCTTCACATAGGCGCCATACTTGCCGTTGAAAACTTGCACGTTTCCAGTGCCATCCGGATGCGCGCCCAAATCCTTTAAGGCGGCAGCAGCGCCGCGGCGCGTAAAGCCCTTGGCCTTCTTCTCGGCAATCATGTCCACCGCGCGGTTGATGCCGATGGTGAATACTTCTTCCGCCGATTCCAAATTCACATAGGTGCCATCATTCAAAATGAAGGGCCCGAAGCGGCCAAAGTTTGCCAGAATGGGCGTCTGGTTTTCCGGATGAATCCCAACTTCGCGCGGCAGCGACAAAAATTTCAATGCCATGTCGAGATCGATATCGACGGGATCAAACGTGCGGGGGATGGAAGCCCGTTTCGGCTTTTCCTTGCTGCCTTCGGGAACTTCGCCCAGTTGCAGGTAGGGTCCAAAGCGCCCCATGCGCCGCGTTACTTTCTCGCCCGTATCCGGATGAACGCCAAGCTCAATGCCTTCCGGCGGAATGGCCGACGCCGCATCGCCGCCTTGAGTCATCTGACGGGTATATTTGCATTCGGGATAGTTGGTGCAGCCCACGAATGAGCCGAACTTGCCAAGCTTGAGCGACAGTTGCCCGTCAGCGCAGGAAGGGCATTTGCGCGGGTCGCCGCCATCGGCCAGCGGCGGGAAAATATGCGGTGCAAGGATTTCATTCAGCGCATCCAGCACATTGGTAACCCGCAGCTCCTTGATCTCGCCCACATGGGCGGAAAAATCTTTCCAGAAATCCCGCAATACATCGCGCCAATTGATTTCGCCGTTGGAAACCCGGTCAAGCTGCTCTTCCAGATTGGCGGTAAAGTCATACTCCACCCACTTGCTGAAAAAAGATTCGAGGAAAGCCGTGACAATGCGGCCCTTGTCTTCTGGAATGAGCCGCTTCTTGTCGAGGCGCACATAGCCGCGATCACGGATGGTGGAAAGGACGGAAACATAGGTGGAAGGGCGGCCAATACCGAGCTCTTCCATTTTCTTGATGATGGAGGCTTCCGAATAGCGGGGTGGCGGCTCGGTGAAATGCTGCTCGGCTGAAACCTTGCGGACGCCAATGCCATCGCCCCGCGCCATGGCAGGCAAACGGCGCGCATCTTCATCCTCGCCATCATCAAGGTCTTCATTATAAACCTTGAGGAAGCCATCAAACTTCACGACAGATCCTGTGGCGCGGAACGTGTAGTGCTTGCCGTCCTGGCCCGTGGCGCCAAGGTCAACCGATGTGCGCTCAAACTCCGCGCTTTCCATCTGGCTGGCAATGGTGCGCTTCCAGATCAGTTCATAAAGGGCAAACTGCTCGCCATCGAGCGCTGAGCGTACTGAAGCGGGCAGGCGGCCCAATTCTGTCGGGCGAATGGCTTCATGGGCTTCCTGCGCGTTCTTGGCCTTGGTTGTGTATTGGCGCGGAGCCGACGGCAAATACGGCTCGCCAAAGTTTTTCAGGATCGCATTGCGGGCCGCCGCAATGCCTTCAGGCGCAATATCAACACCGTCGGTTCGCATATAGGTGATCAGGCCCACCGTATCGCCGTCAATATCAACGCCTTCATAAAGCCGCTGAGCCACCTGCATGGTTTTGGCCGATGAGAATCCCAGCTTGCGCGATGCCTCCTGCTGCAATGTGGATGTGCGGAACGGCGCGTAGGGGTGGCGCTTGGCCGGCTTGCTTTCAATGCTGTCCACAGCAACGCGCGCATTTTTCAGCGTTTGTTCAATTGCTCGGGCCGAAGCCTCATCCTTGATATCAAGCTTGCCGATCCTTTGACCCGCAATGGACTGCAATGAGGCAGCAAACTCCTGCCCCTGCGGCGTGGTGAAGGTGCCTTCAATGGTCCAGTATTCCTGCGACCTGAAGGCCTCGATTTCCAGTTCGCGGTCGCAAATGATGCGAAGCGCCACCGATTGCACGCGGCCTGCCGAGCGCGAGCCCGGAAGCTTGCGCCACAGCACCGGCGAGAGCGTAAAGCCGACGAGATAGTCAAGCGCCCGGCGCGCAAGATAGGCATCAACCAGCGGCGCATCCACATCGCGCGGATGCTGCATCGCTTCAAGAACCGATTGCTTGGTAATGGCGTTGAACACCACACGCTGGACTTTTACATTCTTGAGAGCGCCCTTCTTTTTGAGAACTTCGAGCACATGCCAGGAAATGGCTTCACCTTCGCGGTCAGGGTCGGTTGCCAGAACCAGCCGGTCATCGCCTTTCAGGGCATCGGCAATGTCCGCCAGCCGCTTGGAGGATTTGCTATCAACTTCCCAATCCATGGCGAAATCTTCGTCAGGCCGCACGGAGCCATCTTTGGGTGGCAGGTCGCGCACATGGCCATAGGAAGCCAGCACAACAAAGCCGTTGCCAAGGTATTTGTTGATGGTTTTGGCCTTGGCGGGTGATTCAACGACGACAACGGTCATTCTTTTTCCTGACTCTCAAACGGAGGGCCTCATATAGGCATCTTCTCGTAACTGCAAGTTCCGCGCAAATCTCACTCGGTTTAGCAAAGATAGCGTAAATACAACCTTTGATTACTTTTAATAAAATAATGCACGCATATAGTTTATTCAGGCTCGGGAGCGTTTCGATTTGTAGTTAAAAGGGACATGGTTGTCTTAATGGTAAACTCAAGAAGCAAAGAGGCTCACCAGCAGGAAACCGCGCAATACATCGCCGATATGCTGCTGGAATTGCGAAATATGGCAAAGTCCTCGCGATTGCCCACGCTGATAGGTCTCTTGGAGCTGAGCTTTTGCGAAGCCTATTCAATCGCCAATAAAGTGCCGATCCCAGATGGCGAACTGGAGAAATTAAAGCTGCTGGCCAAGGCAGCTAATGAGCCTTGATACTGCAAACCGCCAAGTCATGTCCGGCACCCACGGTGCAAATTTCACCGGGGGCGATCAGCAGACTGTCGCCTGCAGCCAACCCATCCTGCGTTGCTCCGCCGCGGCTGGCGAGGACATAAATCAAATGTGTCTCATCTTCTGAAGCGAAGGTCGAAGGTTGGGTCAGGCTTCGAACAACCAAGCGGCCGGCGCCAAAATCGCGTCGCACCATCAGGTTGAAGTCCCGCACCGGTCCATCCTTCAGAACGCCCACAACCGAACTGTCACCCGAAAATGTCACTGGCCTTAGGCGCTCAAGTTCAATTCTCTTGCCGCCGCCAAAATCCAGGTCCATTCCCCTGCCTGTTAAAAGCATGATGTGGCGTTCGTAACCCGCGAAGTTCGAAAATGGACCACTCGAGTTTACGTCGGCGATGCTGACACGCCAATTGAATACGCCGGGCCTGACGTAATCCGCAAATACTTCGGTGGTTGTGCCGCCACCATTCTTCCATGGCATTCCGGAATATTCTGATTTCGGGATGATGCGCATCAGTGCCTGTGCCGCGCCCGACCGATGGGTTCGGCGTGGGCAATAACCCGCCGAATGGTGGGAAACTTGGCTTGCAGCACATTTTCAATGTGATCCACCACCGTGTGGACATGATCAATGGTTTCGCGGGCCGCGAACCTGCAATGATAGTGGACGAACAAGCCCTGGTCGTTTTCGCGCACGCGAATATTGTGGACATCACTCAAGCTGCGTTCTTTTTTTGCCTGTGTAAGCAGCAAAGCTGTGACAGCCTTAATTGTTTTGGCGGGGGCATCTGAGCCTGCCAGCAACCGTTCCGGCTGTGGCTCAATATGGCTTTCCACTTCAACATCAGCGCCCAACTCCTCGCCAATGGCATCCTCAAGTTGGGTTGCCAGTTCGTGGGCTTCAACGAGTGGCATGAGCCCATCGACTTCAAGGTCAAAACTCACGGCCAGGCGCGCGTTGATCTCTTGAACAGTTAGGTGGTGAATAGCCAGATTTCGCCGCGATGCGATCAACATGACGCGCTGAAAAACCGTTTCATCGTCGAGCGCAATTGGGTCTGCTGCAATGGTTACATCTGCCGTTGGATACTTGGCAATAATGGCTTCGGAGATGTTTTCTTTCAGCTTCACAATATCATCAACCGGCATGGTGCGCCGGATCTCCATGACCACACTTGTAAAAAGGGTAGGGCCAGCCGGCCGGAGCCGCAAGGTTTTGAGATTAAGCACACCTGGATTGCTTTCAATCATGGCGCGAATGTCGGACGTCGCTCCAGCAGGGGCCGTATCCAGCAACGTCGCCAAAGTGCGCTTGCCCAGCCGCAATCCGGCAAGGCCCACAAAAAATGAAACAACCAACGCGGCTATCGCATCTGCAAGTGGAAATCCGAACCACACCCCAATAAGTCCGATCAGCACAAAGGCCGAACTCCACATGTCTGAACTGAAATGCAGCGCGTCTGCTTCAAGGGCTTCGCTTGAAGTTTCCGTTGCAACCCGGCTGAGGCTGCGCGAGCGATTATAGTCGATGATTATTGAACCAATGATAATGGCAATCGCCCACCACGTAACCTCGATCTCCTGCGGCTCACCCAGCAGGCGTTTGATGCCTTCGAAAACAATCCAACCCGTAATCAGGAAAAGCAGGCCGGTTTCAACCAGCGCCGCAACGCTTTCGGCTTTTGCGTGGCCATAGTGGTGTTCTTCATCGGGTGGCTGGTCACTCCACCGCACCGCAAACCAGGTTACGATGGTAGCGCCCAAATCAACCAGGCTATGAAAGGCTTCGGAAAGAATACCGAGCGACCCCGTAAAAATGCCGGCCGCAAACTTGGTAATCGTCAGCCCCAAGCTCGCCAAAACGGAATAGACCACCACGCGCTGTTTTTCAGAAGATGACATCAGGCTTCATTACCGCACGATTGCCAGTTATACAAACCACGCATGGCAGCGTTTGCGTTTGGCCAACTTGAGCTAATTCATTTCAGGTGGTTTGGTAACCGCGTAGGTTATAAACATGTCATCCGAATCGATTTCCCCCAATTTTTTGTCCGGTCGCAAGGCAGGTGCCTTGACCTTCGGACTCATATTTTCGCTGGAGTCGCTCGTCCGGTCCCTGAATTCAACGGTCATCACGCTGCAAGCCTATGACCTGTTGGGAAGCAGCCAGAAAATCAGCGAGCTTTCAACCCTGGTTTCAATAACCGCGCTTTTGACGACGCTGATGCTGCCTTATTTTCTTGGAAGCCTCAGGCGCCGCTGGGCCTATTCGCTCGGCATCCTGGGAATGGTTGTCGCCAGCCTGCTTTTGGCGAGCTTTACCGTGCCTGGCCAAATCGCCGGCATGTATTTCCGCAACTGCGCTGCGGCGATCATGAATGTAACGCTCTCGCTTTATATTCTCGACCACATCAAGCGGAGCGATCTCGCCCGCAGCGAACCTATGCGGCTGAGCCTATCGACTTTTTCCTGGATGATTGGCCCGGCAAGCGGTGTGTGGCTCTATACCGCCTACGGCTCGTGGGGACCGCAGCTGGCAAGCATCCTGGCGGCAGTCGTCCTCTTCGCTGTATTCTGGATTTTGCGATTATCAGACCGCGTGACCATGCCGTCGGGCACCTTGCAACCCTTCAATCCACTCGCCAATGTCATGCGCTTTGTGCGCCAGCCGCGATTGCGTTTGGCCTGGATGATTGCCTTTGGCCGGTCCTGCTTTTGGGCAACATTTTTTGTCTATGGACCACTTCTCGTCGTCGAAGGTGGTGTTAGCAAACAGATCGGTGGCCTGATGATTTCGGCCAGCCAGGTGCTTCTCCTCTTCGCCTACGCGTCGGGAAGCCTGGCCCGTCGTTTTGGCGTCCGTTTCGTGATCAGTGCCTGTTTCATGATCATGACGGCTGCCTCCGTCGCTGCGGGGCTCGCCGGCAAGGAAATGCCTTATCTAGCCATGGCGTTCCTGCTGCTTGGATCTCTTTCTGCATCAGGCCTCGACGGGGTTGGCGGCATCCCCTTCCTGCGCGCGGTGCGTTCCCATGAGCGGCAACGCATGGCTGCGGTCTACCGCACCTTCATTGATTTTTCGGAGCTCATTCCCGCCATGGTGTTTGCCGTGGCGCTGTCATTCTTCGACATCGGCATTGTTTTTATGATTCTCGGCGCTAGCTTGGCTGTTATGGGAATCATCTCATATCTCTATCTTCCAAAATCACTCTGACAGCACGGAACACCTGCGCATGGCAAAACTGAAACTGGTTATCGCAAACAAGAAATATTCGTCTTGGTCGTTGCGGCCTTGGATGGCGCTCACCATGGCCGGCATTCCATTCGAGGAAATATTAATAAGGTTTGGCGAACCACGCTTTGGCCTGGAAATCCGGAAAATCAGCGGTGCCGGGAGGGTTCCCGTGTTGCTCGATGGCAGGCAAACGATTTGGGATTTACTCGCCATACTCGAATACTTGCATGAATGTTATCCAGAAAAAAACCTGTGGCCAAAATCCAAAACTGCTCGGGCTATGGCACGATCAGTTTGCAATGAAATGCACAGCGGGTTCTCCGCCTTGCGCAAAGCATGCCCAATGAATTTGGCAAGGCCGGTAAGGCCGGTTGCCATGAGCGGTGCCATCACTGCAGACGTTGCAAGAATTGAAAGCCTATGGCGCCAATGCCGGAAAGCCCATGGCAAGGGTGGAAAATTCCTGTTCGGAAGATTCGGCAATGCCGATGCCATGTTTGCGCCCGTCGCAACGCGCTTTGAAACCTATGCCATTCCCGTCGCCAAAGACACGCGCGCCTACATGGATGCGGTCATGGGTACAAAGGCATTTCAGGCGTGGAAGGCGGCAGGCATCAAGGAGCCATGGATCGTTGCTGAAGACGAGGTTGATTGATCACTTGCCGCTACCGATAATAGCATACAAATCTTTTACGTCTGTAATCTACCTTCGCTTTCGCAAGACCCGGAAATTTTTTCCGGCAAAGGGCTAAGGCTTCTTTGAAAAACTTTTCTTGTTGCGCTTTGGAGTAATCTGATCGGCTGGATGTCTTCTTTGCAGCCGCCTCCACATCCAGTAGCGGGATAGATGCAATTGAAAGCACGAGTGCTGCAAGCATTAGTTTCTTCATAATTTACGCCCTTTGACCAACAATCTAAGGTTACAATGCGGTTGACCCCACAAATTGTCAAATGGATTAGACAAGGCTTACTTTCTGCTGCGCTGAGCGTGAAACAGCTCCGGCAAGTTCAAGTTCAAGCAGAATGCCCAATACGGTCGAAGCTGGAAGATTGCTTTCGCGGATGACGTCATCAACATCTACTGGCGAGGGGGAAAGCAATGACAATAAGCGCTGGCGTTCAGTGTCCCGGATTTCAATGTTTTCAGCGGGCGGGCTTTCCGGTTCAGAAAATTTCAGGCGAACGCCGGAATATTGTGCTTGCAGGCTCTCAATGACATCCGATGCCCGCGTGAGCAGCGTTGCCCCTTCGCGGATGAGCTTGTTTGTGCCTTCCGAACGTGGATCCAGCGGCGACCCGGGAACGGCAAAAACCTCGCGGCCCTGCTCGCCCGCCAGTCTTGCGGTAATCAGCGAGCCGGAGCGAAGGGCTGCCTCAACCACAATAATGGCACGCGACATGCCGGAGATGATCCGGTTGCGGCGGGGAAAATGCTCAGCCCGCGGCACGGCGCCCGGCATCATTTCTGAAATGAGCAGGCCATTCTCGCCAATCAGCTTTTGCAAGCCGGCATTTTCCGGCGGATAAAAATTATCAATGCCGCCCGCAATGACGGCGGCAGTGCGGCCTTGCGGGGCCGCTTCATGAGCCGCCGTATCAATGCCGCGGGCCAGGCCAGAGGTAACGAGAAAACCAGCCTCGCTGAGTTCGGCCGCCAATTGCCGCGCAAATTTCCGCCCGCCAGCGGATGCGTTGCGCGCGCCCACAATGGCAACCGGTTCCAATTCCGAAAGGGCCAGTTTGCCTTTGGCGCACAGCAGCGGTGGCGCGCCGGAAATATGGTAGAGCAGGGGCGGATAGCCCGCTTCGCCTGGCACCACAAAGCTCGCTCCCAATTCGTGGGCGCGCTCAAGATCCGCTTCGGCCGCTTCTCTTGAATAGATGCGCAAGGGGCGTTTCAAACCACCTTTGAGCGATAGTTCCGGTAACGCTTCTAATGCCGCAGACGCACTGCTGTACTTGGCAATCAATTGCCGAAAAGTTGCAGGGCCGACATTCTCGCTTTGACTGAGCCGGATCCAGTCGCGCCGCTGCGCAAAATCAAGCAACTGCATGGTCATGCTTTTTTGCGCAGGTCAATCAGCGGCTCCTCCCGCTTCCAAAGCCGCACGATGTTTGTGCGGTGCATGAACCAGATGACGGCAGCAATAATTCCCGTACACCAAAGCAGGTCATAGCGATTAAACACGAAGGCAAAAAACGGCGTAAGCGCGCTCGCAATGAGGGCAGCAAGCGATGAAATGCGAAACAGGAAGGCAAGCGCCAGCCACACGCCGATAAATGTCAAGCCAAGCGGCCAGTAGAGGCCGAACAGCACGCCCAAGCTGGTCGCCACACCTTTTCCACCTTTGAACTTTAACCAGATTGGAAAAATATGGCCTGCGATTGCGCTCAATCCAGCAGCGACGGCGGCGTTTTCACCACCGGCATAATTCATCAATAATACAGGAACAGCTCCCTTGAAAACGTCCAAAAGCAAAGTGAGCGCGGCGATTTTCCGGTTGCCCGTGCGCAAAACATTGGTGGCGCCAATATTGCCAGAACCAATCTTGCGCACATCCCCCAAGCCTGCGGCCTTGGCCAGAATAAGCCCGAAGGGAATGCTGCCACAGAGATAGCCAAAAAATGCCGCGAAAAGTTCCGTCATGGTTTAACGAGCGTATGCGTAAACCGTGCGCCCCGCAATAACCGTCTCAACCACGCGGCCTTCCAGCGTGCAGTCCTCAAGCGGCGAGTTCTTTGATCGCGACCGCAGATTTTGCTCCTGCACTGTCCAGTTCAGGTTAAGGTCCACCAGCGCGAAGTCAGCAGGTGCCCCCGGCGCCAATCGCCCGGTTTCCAGATCCCAATATTTCGGCGGGCTTTGAACACATCGCCTCGACCAATCGGCTGAGAGGCACATTGCCACTGTGAAAAATGCCGAGTGCCGCTGACAACATGGTTTCCAATCCGATGGCCCCAAACGCAGCCTCAGCGAAAGGCAGTCGTTTGGTATCGGCACTTTGCGGATTGTGGGAAGAAACGATCACGTCAATGGTGCCATCGCGCAATCCGCCCACCAGCGCACGGCGGTCGGATTCAGACCGCAGGGGCGGTGATAACTTGAAAAACGTGCGGTAAGCCCCGATGTCATTTTCGTTGAGCGTGAGATGGTGAATGGAAACACCGCAGGTCACCGGCAGGCCTTTGGCTTTTGCGGCCTTGATTACTTCCAGCGATTGCGCACAGGAAATCTGCGCTGCGTGATACCGCGCGCCCGTCATTTCAACGAGCCGGATATCGCGCTCAAGCATGATGACTTCCGACATGGAGGGGTTGCCCGAAAGCCCAAGCCGTGATGCGGACTCCGATGAGTTCATGACGCCGGTTGAAAGTGTTGGTTCTTCCACATGCTGCACCACCAGCATGTCAAAGTCCTTGGCATAGGTGAGTGCCCGCCGGAACAGGTTGGCATTTGCAACCGCGTGGGTGCCGTCAGTCACGGCGACAGCGCCCGCTTCCTTGAGCCCGCCGATCTCGCTCATCAATTCGCCGTTCAGGCCTTTGGTGATTGCGGCCATGGGAGCAACCCTTACC
Organism: uncultured Alphaproteobacteria bacterium; assembly: GCA_963763635.1. Lineage (GTDB taxonomy): Bacteria > Pseudomonadota > Alphaproteobacteria > Rhizobiales > Aestuariivirgaceae > Aestuariivirga. The sequence continues at coordinate 32,794 of CAVXPO010000020.1, read as the reverse complement.
ATCGCCGTATCCCGCGCGCGACGCAGAATGAAATCCACGATCGCCGCATCATCAATGACCGGCTGCGTATTGGGCATCACGATCATGGTGGTAACACCCCCCGCCGCCGCTGCTTCCGATGCTGTGGCGAGCGTTTCGCGGTATTCTGTCCCCGGCTCGCCGGTAAACACCCGCATGTCGATAAGGCCGGGAATAAGCGTCATGCCTCCGCAGTCGAATACATTGGTGCCAACGCCTTGGCTTTCCTTGGTGACCTTTTCACCGACGGCAAGGATCCAACCCCCTTCAATCAGGATGCCACCCATTCCATTGATGTCTTGTGCAGGCGCTACAATATGGGCATTCACATAGGCTTTGCGCTGTGAAGAAGAACTGCCTCCGGGGGAGATCATCTCGGTTTCCCTCCCAGCCAATTGCGTGAAAGCGCGTCGAGCACCGCCATGCGAACCGCCACACCCATCTCCACCTGTTCCCGAATAACCGATTGAGCTCCATCAGCCACATTGGAATCAATTTCAACACCGCGGTTCATGGGGCCGGGATGCATCACCAGCGCGTCAGGCTTCGCATAACGCAATTTCTCGTCATTCAATCCGAAGAAACGGTAATACTCCCGCTGCGAAGGAACAAACGCACCGCTCATCCGCTCAAGCTGGAGCCGCAACATCATCACAACGTCAGCGCCTGCAAGGCCGTGGTGCATTTCACGAAACACTTCCACGCCAAAATTTGCGATGCCGGTTGGCAATAATGTTGAAGGGGCGACAACGCGAACCCGCGCACCCAGCTTGTTCAACATGTGAATATTGGAGCGCGCCACCCGGCTATGCAAAACGTCGCCGCAGATCGCCACGGTCAATCCTTCAATGCCACCCTTGCGGCGCTTGATCGTGAGCGCATCGAGCAACGCTTGCGTGGGGTGTTCATGCTGGCCATCACCTGCATTGATCACGGCACAGGAAACTTTTTGCGCCAGCAGCTCAACAGCGCCGGAGGAGGGGTGCCTCACCACCAGAAAATTCGGGCGCATGGCGTTTATTGTCATCGCTGTATCCAGCACCGTCTCACCCTTCGACATGGCCGAAGTTGAAACCGCCATGTTCATGACATCAGCGCCCAGGCGCTTGCCGGCGATTTCAAACGAGCTTTGGGTGCGGGTGGAAGCCTCAAAAAACAGGTTGACCTGGGTTTGCCCCTGCAAAATGGGGCTGCGCTGGCGGGTGGCATTTTCTTCCACCACATAGGTTTGGGCAAGATCAAGCAGGGCGGCTGTCTCGGTGGCGGAAATGTCATCAACAGCCAGGAGGTGTTGGCTGGCCAGCAGCGGCGGTCGGTGCGGAACAGTGTTCATTAAAAGTGGGTGTGTAGGGGCGAATCCCGGCCTCCGCAAGGGCCGACTGGCGCTAATTGTGGGAAACTATGCGAGAAAGCTTAACACCAGCGGGATTGTTACCGCGGCACAGATAATCTGTAAGGTTAATATGCTGGCCACCATCGGCGCATCACCGCCCATTTGCTTGGCCAGAACAAAGGCCCCGGATCCCGTGGGAACCGCGCCGCAGAGGATGGCGACCGCCGCCGCCTCACCCGAAACCCCCAATAGCTTGAGCCAGACAGCCATGAAAACCGGCATGACCAGGAGTTTCAGAAATGTGGCCAGAACAACGGGACCCTTGGTTGAAAGCGCCTCGTCAATCCGCAAACCTGCCCCTACTGCCAGGAGCGCCAAGCCCAGCGCCCCCTTGCCAATCATGTCCAGAACTTGAACCCCCATGGCAGGCAGGGGAAAGTGCAACAGCTTCCACAACACGCCGCCCAGTGACGATAAAACAAAGGGGTTCTTCAAAATGGAAAGGGCAATCGTTCGTCTGTCCATTTTTGCACCGGAGCCATGAACAGAGATCACGCCGACATTCACGATGTTAAGCAAAGGCGTCATGGCCGCCGCACTCAAGCCACCAAGTGCCAAGCGCAGACTGTCCAAAATAGATGGGAATGATGGCAAGGGCGATGAACGTATGCCAGCGCGTGGCCCCCTGAAACAGACTGGAAAACTGTGGGCCGTTCAAACTCAAAACAGCAAACAGCGGCCGCTGAAAAGCCAGCAAAAGCGCGAACATTGTCGAGATGGCCAGCATCATGGCAAAAGCCATGGACCACACGGGAACATTTGAAAAATCCGCGACCGCGATTTCCTTGAAAATGATTGCCGGAAACAGGACGTAGTAGCAAACATGGTCAACAGCGCTCCAATGGGCTTCAGCGATAAGGCCGCTGCGCCGCAGGCCAAATCCCACAAGAATGACAATGAACACCGGAAGGAGAGCGATGAAGGATTGGATCATTGGAAATATTGCGCCAGCACGATGACAAGGGGAATGGTAAAAAATGAAACTGCGGTCTGCACCGTAACAGTCGTGGCAACGAGAGGCGCATCGCCGCCCATTTGCCGCGCCAAAACATAGGCGCTCATGGCAGTGGGAACTGCTGCGCAAATCATGCAGGCGATGTAAGCTGTGCCGTTAACGCCCGTAAGCAGGCTCCAGAGCGTAACCAAAACAGGTGTGCCCAAGAGTTTCAATCCGGTGCCCAGCCAAACTGCCGTTGAAGGCCGCGTCGCATCCCTCAAATTCAAGCCTGAACCAACCATGAGAAGTCCGGAGCCGATAGCCGCCCCGCCAAGCATCGAAAGACTAGTCATTACAGGTGCATAGATGGGAATATGGAGAAAGTTGATGAACAGGCCAAGTGCCGTTGCCCAAATAAAGGGATTGCGAAAAACCACGTAAGCTGTTTCGCCCAACGTCAATTTTTTAGCTCCTGCATTTTGCGCCACAACATAAACCGCCATGATATTCGCGATGGGAACCAGCGCACCGATGATGACAGCTACGAGAGCCACGCCTTGGTCGCCATAAAGCTTTGCCAAAACCGGCAGCGCAATAAAACCATTCCACCGCGTGGAAGATTGGAACACCGAGGAATAGGAAGGGCCGGAAAGCTGCAGCACATTCATGATGATTTTTCGGCACAACAGCAGGCCAACAGCCATCGTCAGAAAACTGGCGATCATGGTGACGGCAATGCCGGTCAGCGGCAGGTTGCCGATGTCGGAGCGGATGAGGGTCTCCGAGAGAAGTGCCGGAAAGAAAACCCAATAGCCCAGCAGCTCAAGCCCGCGCCACATGTCTTCCGGCACAACGCCGCGCCAGCGTAGCGCAAGACCCAAGCCAATGAGCAGGAAGATCGGCACCAGCGTTTCAAACGACGCGTTCATGCTTGCCGGAGCGCATCAAGCGCCGCCTGCAGGATGTAGGCTGCCGCCAGCTTGTCCACCACCTTGTCACGCTTGGCGCGTGATGTATCCGCTTCAATCAGCATGCGCTCCACCGCAGCCGTTGAAAGCCGCTCATCCCAGAACACGATTGCAATCGACGTCAGCTTGGCCAGGTTGCGCGCAAAGGCCCGCGTGGCCTGAGCCCTGGGCCCTTCCGTTCCATCCATGTTGATGGGTAGCCCCAACACCAGAACACCAACATTTTCGCGCTTCGCAATATGCAGTAGTTCTGTTGCGTCAGGCGTGAACTTGGTGCGGTTGATAGTGGTGACAGGCGTTGCGATTTGGCGGGTCAAATCGCTGGTGGCAATGCCGATGGTCGTCGTTCCCAGATCAAGCCCCATGAGACGCTGCTCTTTCGGCAGGTCTTTCAAAGCGGACTGGAGCGCAAGCAGGTGGGTGGACATGGCCCTTCACTAGACCATTTGGCAACCAGGTAAAGTGGCGTTATTGCATATCCCCCGACCAGTTGCAGAAAGTTGAGAAATGGCAAAGAAACCAGACCGCCCCGTGGGCCAAATCGTTGATCCCCTGCCGGTTGGCAATGTGCCGGATATGCGCCCGCTCCATGGCCGCTGGATGCGGCTGGTTCATGTCTCAGCCGTCAAACACGCTACGGATTTATATGCGTCCTTTGACGGAAAAGACCCGCAAGGCCACATCTGGACCTATATGGGCTACGGTCCCTTCGAATCGCTGGAAATATTCACCGAATGGCTGAAGCAGCGCGAAGCTTCCCGCGACCCGTGGTTTTACGCTTTCGTGCGCCGCGATTCCGGCAAGGCCGTCGGCATGGCCGCCTTCATGCGCAACGACGCGGCGAATGGGGTTATCGAAATTGGCCATATCTGGATGTCGCCTGCGTTGCAGCAAACCCGCGAAGCCACCGAAGCCATTTACCTGATGATGCGCCACTGTTTTGAGGATTTGGCCGTGAGGCGTCTGGAATGGAAATGCGACTCGCTGAATGCCCCCTCGCGCAAGGCGGCAGAGCGTTTTGGCTTCACCTTTGAAGGCATTTTCAGGCAGCATTACATCATCAAGGGCCGCAACCGGGATACCGCCTGGTATTCCATGCTGGACATGGAATGGCCGCAAGCGCACGCCGCTTTCGAGGCATGGCTGCGGGAGGATAACTTTGATGCCGCAGGCCAGCAGAAAGCCAAGTTGCGGGTTCGCGGCTAGGCTGCTATCCCCTCCCGCAGAATTCTAACAGGACGTGAGATTAAATGTCAGTTGATCAGGCCACCGTGCGCAGGGTTGCAAAACTCGCCCGCATCAAGGTGAAAGAAGAAAATGTCGAGCGTCTCGCAGGCGAGCTGAATTCCATCCTGCATTGGATCGAGCAGTTGAACGAGGTGAATGTCGAAGGCGTCGAGCCCTTGACATCTGTGGTCACGGCCAAGATGAAAAAACGCAAGGATATTGTCACCGATGGCAACAAGCCAGCTTCTATTGTCGCCAATGCGCCCGCCACCGAAGATGATTATTTTTTGGTTCCGAAGGTGATTGAATGAGCGACCTCACCTCACTCACCATCGCATCAGCGCGCGATGGCCTGCGCAAGAAACAGTTCACTGCACTTGAACTCACCGAGAGCTATATCACCGCGATTGAAAAGGCCCGCATTCTCAACGCCTATATCGTCGAAACGCCAGACAAGGCTCGCGACATGGCGAAAGCTTCGGATGCAAAACTGGCAAAGGGCGAGGGCGGCCCCCTCGAAGGCATTCCGCTCGGCATCAAAGACCTTTTCGCAACCAAGGGCGTGCACACGCAGGCCTGCAGCCATATTCTTGATGGCTTCAAGCCAACCTATGAATCAACCATCACCGAAAACCTCTGGCGGGATGGCGCGGTGATGCTGGGCAAGCTCAATATGGATGAGTTCGCCATGGGTTCATCCAACGAAACCAGTTACTATGGCAACGTCATCAATCCTTGGCGGCGTAGCAATTCGAATGCAGCCCTGGTCCCTGGCGGTTCATCGGGCGGTTCTGCCTCGGCAGTCGCTGCCCACATTTGTGCTGCCGCGACTGCAACTGATACCGGCGGCTCCATCCGCCAGCCCGCAGCCTTCACTGGCACCGTTGGCATCAAGCCCACCTATGGCCGTTGTTCGCGCTGGGGCGTGGTCGCCTTCGCTTCAAGCCTTGATCAGGCAGGCCCCATCGCCCGCGATGTGAGGGATGCGGCAATCATGCTGAAATCCATGGCGAGCGTTGATCCCAAAGACACAACCTCTATCGATTTGCCCGTACCCGATTATGAAGCCGCCATTGGCAAATCCATCAAGGGCCTCCGTGTTGGCATTCCGAAGGAATACCGTGCTGACGGCATGTCATTGGAAATCGAAGCGCTATGGAATCAAGGTGCCCAGTGGCTGAAAGAGCAGGGCGCGGAGATTGTTGAAATCTCGCTGCCGCACACAAAATACGCGTTGCCCGCCTATTACATTGTGGCGCCTGCCGAAGCCTCCTCAAATCTCGCGCGCTACGATGGTGTGCGTTATGGCCTGCGGGTTCCGGGCGATGACATTGTGGACATGTATGAAAACTCGCGCGCCGCCGGTTTCGGCTCCGAGGTGCAGCGCCGCATCATGATTGGTACGTACGTTCTGTCCGCTGGTTACTATGATGCTTACTATGTACGCGCCCAGAAAATCCGTACACTGATCAAAGCGCGACTTTGACGAGGCCTGGGGCAAGGTGGATGTGGTGCTCACCCCTGCAACCCCAAGCCCCGCTTTCGCCCCCGGTGAAATCAGCGATCCCGTGCAAATGTATCTGAACGACATTTTTACGGTAACGGTGAACATGGCGGGCCTTCCTGGCATTGCCGTGCCAGCAGGCCTGTCAAAAGACGGCTTGCCTCTTGGCTTGCAACTCATCGGCAAGCCCTTTGACGAGGAAACCCTGTTCCAGACGGCGGCGGTCATCGAACAGGTGGCGGGCGGCTACAGCGCGCCGAAATGGTGGTAAATTTAACACTTTATTAATCTCATTAACTATCTGTTAATTATATTTCCACGCGTCCCCCGGATTCAATTATGGTGAATCCGAGGCACAATGCAGGAATCAATTAATGCGTTTGATGGGTTTGAAAGCAACTTTGGCAGCCGCCGCGGTCATCACAATGAGCCTATTGGGCAGCGCAAATGCTGCAGATTCTTCAAAGTATGGGACACCGGAATTCGGCAAAACCTTGCCGCCCGTTGGCTTCGTGAAATTCTGCGCATCAAATCCGGAAGATTGTGAATCACCAAGCCGTAGCCGCGCCAAGCTTGCCATGTCACCGGAAAGTTGGAATTTGGTTTACGAGGTGAACGCTTTCGTCAACGGCAAAATAGCCCCCGTCAGCGATCAGGATCTTTATGGCGAATCAGAGCGCTGGGTTTACCCCACCGACGCTGGCGATTGCGAAGATTACGTGCTGTTGAAAAAGCGCTACTTGCAAAATCTCGGCTTTGCCTCAACGGCGCTTTTGATCACTGTCGTGCTCGATGAGAAGAACGAAGGCCACGCCGTCCTCACGGTGGCGACGGACGCGGGCGATTACGTGCTTGATAACCGCAACAATGATGTGGTGCGCTGGAATGACACCAAATACAAATTCCTCAAGCGCCAGTCCCGCGGCAATCCGCTGAACTGGGTAGCGCTTGTCAAACAATCGCCATCAAACTCGGGCTTTGTTTCCAGCGGTAAATAATACCACGGGGGCGGATAGGAGCTTGTCATGGCTAAAGCCAATCCCGTCGTGCATTTCGAACTTCCAGCGGATGATCGCGTTCGCATGTCTGAATTCTACACATCCGCTTTTGGCTGGGAGACAAAAATGCTCGGTCCGGAGATGGGAAACTACGTCATTGCGATGACGACCGAGTTCGATGAAAACGGGCCAAAGAATCCGGGTGCCATCAATGGCGGTTTTTATACAAAGACGGATGAAATGCCGGCGCAGTATCCATCCGTGGTCATTTCAGTGGACGACATAAAACAGTCGATGAAGGCCGTGACCAAGGCTGGCGGCAAGGTGCTGGGCGAGCCCATGGAAATTCCCGGTGTTGGATTGTACGTTGCGTTCTTCGACACCGAAGGCAACCGTTTGAGCATGTTGCAGCCAGCGCCAAGATCGGCGGCGCGCCCTTCATAGAAAAAACCCCCGGCGATAAGACCGGGGGAGTTTGTCAGGGAGAAGATTTCGGAGAATTACTTGCCGGGTTGCGGAACGAGGCGCAGATAGGGCTTCAATGTTTTCCAGCCCGCCGGGAACTTTTCCTTGGCGGCGTCATCTGAAACTGAGGCCAGAATGATAACATCTTCGCCTTGTTTCCAATCGGCGGGTGTTGCCACGGACTTGGTCGCCGTCAATTGCAGTGAATCCACCACGCGGAGAATTTCATTGAAGTTGCGCCCCGTGCTCATGGGATAGGTGAGGATCAGCTTGATTTTCTTGTCAGGCCCGATGATCAGCACGTTGCGAACCGTCGCATTGTCAGCTGCGGTGCGGCCCTTGGCATCGCCAGAAGCGTTGGGGTGGATCATGCCGTAGAGCTTGGCCACCGTCAGGTCGCTGTCGCCAATCATGGGGTAGGTCACATTGGCCCCTGTCACATCCTTGATGTCCTGCTTCCAGCGCTGATGGTCCTCAACCGAGTCCACCGAAATGCCAATCAGCTTCACGCCGCGCTTGGTAAACTCGTGGCTGAGCTTCGCCATGGAGCCGAGCTCCGTGGTGCACACCGGCGTAAAATCCTTGGGGTGGGAGACGAAAACCACCCACGAACCCTCAATATATTCATGGAACTTGATTTTGCCTTCCGTGGTTTCGGCTTCAAAATCGGGGGCGATATCGCCAAGCTGAAGGGTCATATTAGCCTCATTCCGTTATTATACGTTCTGTATAGGCTATTTTTCGTTCTATATAAAGAACAATCTGATCGAGAATGCTTGCAAACCAGCTTTGCGGGAATCGCATCGCTTGGAGTAATGACAAGGTAATTGGAGGCCCAAAATGCGTTACATTCTGTCTTTTCCAGCACTCGCCCTTGTTATTATTGTCTTCAATTTGCTGGGCTTTACAGGCGGCATGATTGACGCCGAGTCGCTTTATTTGGAAGCCGTGCTGCCTTCCACCGCGGAATTTTACCTGAAGTTTGGCGATCTCTTCATACTGGCCGGGCTGATTGCCCTGTTCTTTGAAATCATCAAGGCCGCAAGGCTGGGCACTGGTACCATTGTTGATCACATGCTTTCCACCGCAACCTTCATCGTGGCACTGGTTGAATTCCTGCTTGTTCCCTTCTGTGGAACAGCAACGTTCTTTTTTCTCATGATCATGGCGCTCATCGATGTCGTTGCCGGCTTCACCGTTTCAATTCTTTCCGCGAGGCGCGATTATTCCGTCAGCCATAATGATGGTGGCGGACTCTGAGGCATGGCCTTCAATCACGATCTTGCAAAATCAATTGGCCTGACACGCGAAGAAATTTCACTTTTCCGCAAGCTGAATACGCCTGAGAAAATCCAGAACTTCATCAAGGCAATGCCAATCAACTTCGAACCGGAAGGTGATACCTGCCGGTCAACCCGTGAAGCATTGAAGGCCAATTGTTGTCATTGCATCGAAGCGGCGTTTATCGCTGCGTCGGCGTTGCTGCTGCAGGGCCAGCCCGCATTGCTCATGGATTTTCAGGCCAATGGCGATGATGATCATGTCGCGGTTTTGTTCAGGCGCGGCAGGCATTGGGGAGCCATTTCAAAAAGCAATTCCATCTGGCTCCGCTGGCGCGACCCCGTTTATGCAACACCCCGCGAACTCGCCATGAGTTATTTCCATGAATATGTGAAGGACAATAAAAAATCCCTGCGGCGTGTATCGAAGCCTTTCGATATCGGAAAGTATGATCCGGAATACTGGTTCACCTCACAGCAGGATTGCTGGGCCATGTCACACGAGATAGATGCCAGCCCCCATTTTGAATTGATCAGCAATGCCCAGGCGCGACGCTTGACGACACGCGATGAATTGGAAGTCCGCGCCAATGCGGTAAAGCAGTTCGCGCCCAAAATTGCCGTTAAGCCGCAAGGCTCCCGTTAATTCGGGTCAAGGCCTGCCGGAGGGCCGCAAGGCAAATGGGATCTACCGCCGTGCCAGCGTCCTCAGCCAAGATGGAAAGCGCTTTGCTGACCGGCATCGCAGCCCGGTACGGGCGATCAGCCGTCAACGCGTCAAAAATATCTGCAACCGCCAAAATGCGTGATTCAAGGGTAATTTCATCGCCCTTCAAACCCTTGGGATAGCCGTTGCCATCCAGACGTTCATGGTGGGCACTGGCGATGGAGGCCAACTCCTTGAACGCCGAAATCCGTGAGAGGATGGTTTCGGTGTGGGCGGCGTGGAGCTTCATGGCCACCCATTCTTCCGCATCAAGTTTGCCCGGCTTGTCAAGAATTGTATTGCTCACACCCAGCTTGCCGATGTCATGGAGCAGGGCGGCGCGTTTAAGCCAGCGGCGGCGCTCAGCGGTGAACCCGAGTTCTTCCGCAATCAGATCCGTGAATAGCGTTACCCGCTCGCTGTGTCCCTTGGTGAAGGGGCTCTTGGAGTCAACCACTTCGGCAAAACCGGCAGCGATGTCATCCAGATAATCCTCGTCAACAGCAACGGTACTGGCTTGCGGCTCCAGCTCAAAAATGATTTCTTGTATGTCTTCGCCATTGAGAGAGTCCCAGAAGGAGGGTCGCGCCGAAATTCTCTCGAATATCTGGGTCAGCTCCGGATCAAACCATGTGCCAGAACGGTTCTTGATTTCCTTACGCGCTGCTTCCTCATTGTCCGCCATCTGGAAAACGTCAACGACCTGTGCCAGCAAGGAGATGCGTGAATACAGGGGAATGCCGGTTCCCTTCAGGCCCTCAGGCTTGCCGCTGCCATCCCAATGCTCGTCAAGGTTCTTGATGCCAAGGGCAACCGGTTCGCCAAACCGCATCTTGCGTGCAATGTCTGCGCCGCGCTGGCAGCGGGTTTCAATGAGGTCGCGCGAAATCTCGCCGCCATTCTGGAAAATGTTGATGATGGCGCGGAAGCGTTCGGCAAGGCCTGCTTTCAAACCCGTATGCGAAAGCACAAACCGCAGGGCCTGGGGCAGGCTGCCATCAATCAGCTTGAAGTCCTGCTTGAAGGAAAGGTCATTCACCAGATAAAGCTCACAAATGCGCGCCGCGTTGCTGCTGCATCCCAGGTCCTTGAGCAGGATGGTGTAATAGAGTTCCCAGGTCTGGGTTTGGTCAAGCTTCAATTCATCGGCAATCTGCATGCCAATCCAGCAGCAGCGCACGCAATGGCCAACGGGCTGGCCTTCCGTCATGTCGAGAGCATGGCTCAAGGCACTTAGGAGTTCGGCCAGGCGAACCTCGCCCCTTGGCAACACGGCTAATTCCTGATTGTCTGCCATCGCAGTCCCCAACAAGTAAAATTCGGAGAGAATTAGCGCCCGGCCTGCTTAACAACCGATAAAGGCCAAGATTAATTTGATGAAATGACACGAATTTGATTGATGGCGGGCGGTCAATATTATAGCCGAGTAATTAACTCAGCTATTAGGTAAGACCATGGACCGTCTCACATATTTGGATCGCAAGGGCGAGCGGCGGGTCGTGCAGGGCTTTCGCCACTGGCTTTCAGGGTTTGAATTTGGCGATGTCGATTGATGGTCGCAAGCCTGGTCATTGTTCACGGAGGAAACCGGCGCCATCAGCGGCAGCGCCTTGGTCACCCAATTGCATTTTTGGGTCAAAGCCATCCGCGAACGGGCCTGCGAGCCCGTTAAGTGCTTGACCTGCCAATACCGATATCTCTGCCGCGAGGAATTTCTGTGCGTTGGCATGATTGCAGCCCTCCAGCATAGTGACGAAGACAGCGCCATCATGTGCGCGGAAGCACTAGTCGGCGGCGAAACTGAAGATGTGATCAAAGCCGCGAGAGCCTTCGCAACCCTCCTGTCAGAAAACGGGGCACGACTGCTCGAGGTTCCTCTCCATGTGATCGCAAACATTGTTGCGGGCGAACGAAATGGCTCTACCACGTTGAACTAAAATCAACTATGCCTTAAGTGTTCAGCATTGTTTACGAGCACCATGAACTAACCAGGACTTTTGGGCCAAATGAAATTTGGAATACCCGGCATTTTGATTTCTATCGCCGTCGTTCTCCTGTGCGCTTTTCCACCAATTTTTGTCGAGCAAACAACCCAGTCTAGCCGCATAGCTTGGTTAGGCTTTTTGTTTACTCTTGTAGTAGTGGCAGGTGGAAAAGGACTAGCACACTATTACGCAACCGGAAGAGTGATGGACAGTTATTCAGGTGCGTATGCGCGCCGACATTTCAAGCTGTGGGGAACAGTACTTTTAAGTTTGTTTTCCATAACAATTGCGCTGTTAGTTGCATTCGCAAATTTAAAGGATAGTTCCGGTTGGCTGGGCTCAACCGCGAAACTCTTGCCAACTATTGTTGATCCAATATTTCCTTGGATCCAGCGATTTCGACATGCTTATGTATTATCACCGAATAGCATTCAGGCCATCAAAGTTGAAGCGATAATGTCATTATCATTCATCTTTGGCTGTATCGTTGCGACAAGCTACAGCATCTATTTTGGATTTATGCCCAAAGCTGAGCGGAAAAGCGCGGCGCGACAGGCGGAAAAATACCAAGGGTCGCGTTCAAAGATATTCATGTTTTTTGCAATAATTTTTGGAATCTACTGCGCCTCGAGTGCGTATTTAGGTTGGGGCGAGTTCGTTCCGCCTACAGCGCCTCAGTTCTGCTTCTTGCACGCCCCCTGTTACATTAACAATGACTTGACCATAATAATTGCGGCAGGTTCGAAGTTTTTTGCAATATTCGGATTTGGATTGGGGAGTATGATTTTTCTCTATAAACTATTCACTGAGCCAGAAATGATGAACGATGGCGGTCCAAAAGACATACGCAATATGTGATCTTTTATCTTTTTATCCTTTCGCCCTTGGGATCATAGAAACCCTGCAACTGAACTTTTGCACCGTAGCGTTTCCACGCCAACTCAACTTCCCATTTTCCAGATTCAATCCAATCCTTCGTCACACCTTCCTCGCTGTTCACATAGCCCAAGCCCAGTGACAGGTTCACGCGATGACCCCAGGCGCCGGATGTTGTCGAACCCACAATTACGCCATTCCGGTAAATCGGCTCTTCGTGATACATCATCGGAGCCGCCGCACTGTTATCATCAAGCGCCAAACACACCATGCGCTTGGGCAGTACGGGCAGGGCCTTCTGCTTCAACAAAGCCTCGCGCCCGATGAAGCCACCCCTCTTGTCCCACGCCACGGCAAAGCCAAGGCCCGCTTCGATCGGTGTTTCCTCATCCGAAATATCATGGCCCCAATGCCGATAGGCCTTTTCGGTGCGGCAATTGTTCATCGTGTGCATGCCGGCAGGCGTCAAGCCAAACTCCGCGCCGACGCCCTGCAAGCGCTCGAACACGTGCGCCGCAAATTCCGTGGGGATATAAAGCTCCCAACCCAATTCACCCACATAGGTAATGCGTGACGCCCGCACCCGCGCATAGCCGATTTCTATTTCCCTGGATGTGCCAAAGGGAAATGCCGCGTTTGACAAATCAGCGCCAGATAATTTCTGCAGCAGGGCGCGCGAGTTTGGACCCATGATTGCAATCATCGGCAGTCCCGACGTTATGTCGGTTGAAATGCAATGCGCATCATCGGGCGTGTGGCGCTTCAGCCAAGCCATGTCGCGGGTTTGCGGCACGGCCCCGGTCACCACCATGAACTTGTTTTCTTCCAGCCGTGTAACGGTAAGATCGGCCTCAATGCCGCCGCGCTCATTGCACCATTGCGTGTAAACAATGCGGCCCGGTTCCACATCAACATTATTGGCACTGATGTTGTTCAACACCTTGCGGGCATCACGGCCCTCAACCAGATATTTGGCAAAGGATGATTGGTCAAAGAAGGCGCAATGCGTCATCAACTGCTTGGCTTCATGGTCTGCACAGGCAAACCAGTTCTGCCGCCCGTAGGAATACTCATATTCCGGCTTGATGCCGCCACGCGCATACCAGTTGGGCCGCTCCCAGCCGTTCACCTCGCCGAAAACCGCCCCCAATTTCTTGGTCTGCTCGTAAATTGGCGAGCGCCGCGCGCCGCGCGCCGTCTCCGCCTGCCGGTAAGGCCAATGCATGGCGTAAAGCAGGCCGAGCGTTTCGGTAACCCGCTCGCCCACATAATTGCGGACCGATTGGAAAGGATGAATACGGCGGATATCCATGCCGTTCACATCCATCGGCGGATGGCCGTTCTTGATCCACTGCGAGAGAACCAACCCCGCGCCGCCCGAGGATTGAATGCCGATGGAATTAAATCCCGTAGCCACGAACAGGTCCTTCACCTCCGGCGCTTCACCCAGATAGTAGCGGTTGTCTGGCGTGAAACTTTCGGGCCCATTGAAAAACAATTGGATGCCCGCCGTTTCAAGCAGGGGAACGCGGTTTATGGCGCTGGTCAAGATCGGCTCAAAATGATCCATGTCCTCCGGCAGCGTCACGAACGCATGTTCATCATCAATGCCGCCGCCGCCCCAGGCCTTGGCCTTGGGTTCAAACGCCCCCACCATCAGCTTGCCCGCATCTTCCTTGTAGTAGGTCCATTCATCCGGCACCCGCACCACCGGCATATTGCGCGGCAACTCAGAAATGGGCTCTGACACGATGTAGAAATGTTCACAGGCATGCAGCGGAATGTTTACGCCAATGCTACGGCCCAGCTCGCGCGACCACATGCCGGATGCGATCACAACCTTGTCCGCCATGATCGCGCCGTCAGCCGTCTCAACGCCAACAGCCTTGCCCTTCTCGACAAGAATGCGGGTGACCCTGGTATTCTCAAAAATCTTGGCCCCCCGCGAGCGCGCACCGGCAGCCAAGGCCTGTGTCACGTCGATGGGATTAACCTGACCATCCTTGGGCAGGAAGACACCGCCCTTGACGCCCTCCATATTGTAATGCGGCACGCGCTCCTTGATTTCGCTGGCGCTGATCACATCAACAGCCAGGCCAAAATTTTTCGCCATCGAAGCGCCGCGCAAAAGCTCCTCCATGCGGCCATCGGTAAGCGCAATCGAAATGGAGCCATTTTGCTTGAAGCCAGTGGCCTGCCCGGTTTCCTTTTCCAAGCCTTCAAAAAGATTGGCCGTATATTTTGCAAGCTCGGTAAGATTCTTCGAAGCCCGCAACTGGCCCACGAGGCCTGCCGCATGCCAGGTGGTGCCGGAGGTCAGCTGCTTGCGTTCAAGAACGACCGTGTTGGTGATGCCAATCTTGCCCAGGTGATAGGCAATGGAAGCACCCACAATGCCGCCTCCAATAATCACAACATCGGCATGGGCGGGCAGGGGCTTTGACATATAACAGGACTCCAGATGGGGAATGTGAAATGACTTAACATGGCTGACCTGAAAGTCGAAAGCGCCAGTTGGCCTCACGTGCCCGGGCCAAAGCTCACCATTTTCCTTTGCGGCCCTGTCCCGTTTCGACTAGACTTGCCAAAGATTTGAACAACAGGGCCAGTTATGCATAAAGGCAATATTTCACCAACCGAAGCCCATCAGCGCTTGCAGGGAAATTCTTCCGCCGTGCTGGTTGACGTGCGCACCCAGCCGGAATGGACATTTGTTGGTGTTCCCGCTGTTGAACGCTTGGTGCGGCTGGCGTGGCAAGTTTTCCCCGCGATGCAGGTGAATGCGAATTTCGTCGAAGAAGTTGAGCAGATGGGCCTGCCGAAAGATACGGAAATCCTGTGCATCTGCCGTTCCGGCGCGCGTTCTTCATCCGCCGCAACCGCGCTCACCGACGCTGGCTTCACCAATTGCTGGAACGTGGCACAGGGCTTTGAGGGTGACAAGGATGCCAACGGGCATCGCGGCACAACCAACGGCTGGAAAGCCTCTGGACTTCCCTGGGTTCAAAGCTAATGGCCAAGTATACGAAGAAGCAGAACCCCGCAGGCTGGGGCGACGCAACCAAACTTGTGCGCGGCGGACTTGATCGTTCCAGTCACGGTGAAACCTCGGAAGCCATCTATCTTACCTCCGGCTATGTCTATGACGATCCGGAAACGGCGGAGCGCCGCTTTGCCGGTGAAGAAGAGGGCTATGTCTATGGCCGCTATGGCAACCCGACAGTTACAATGCTCGAAGAGCGCTTTCGCCTGTTGGAGGGCGCTGAAGCCTGTTATGCCGTAGCGTCCGGCATGTCTGCCGCCTTCGGGACGCTCGCGTGCCAGCTGAAAGTTGGCGATCACATTGTCGCCTCGCGCTCGCTCTTCGGTTCCAATTACCAGATCGTTACGGCAATATTGCCCAAGTTCGGCATTGCTTACGACCTGGTTGACGGTACCGATGCCAGGGCCTGGAAGCAGGCAATAAAGCCTGAGACAAAATGCGTGTTTCTGGAAACGCCTTCAAATCCTTTGCTGGAAGTTCTCGATATTCAAATGATCTGCGAGATTGCCCACAAGGCAGGCGCCGTGGTCATCGTCGACAACGTTTTCGCAACACCCATTCTGCAGAAGCCAATGGAACTCGGCGCTGACATCGTGTTCTATTCCAACACGAAACACACGGATGGTCAGGGCAGGGTGTTTGGCGGCACAATTTTGTGCAGCAAGAAATTCAAGGAAGAACAGCTCAAGCCGTTCCTGCGCCACACGGGGCCAACCCTGTCACCTTTCAATGCCTGGGTGCTGCTCAAGGGCCTTGAAACCATGAAGCTGCGCGTCGAAGCGCAGAGCCATTCAGCCGCGACCATTGCTGACGCATTGAGTTCGGTAAACTCAATTCAACGGGTTTATTATCCGCATCATGACAGCCACGCCCAGGCAAAACTCGCCCGCAAACAGATGAAGCTGGGTGGCACCATGGTTTCGTTTGATGTTCAGGGCGGAAAGGAAAAGGCGTTTGATGTGCTGAGAAATCTAGGCATCATTGATATTTCAAATAATCTCGGTGACGCCAAATCCTTGATCACCCATCCCGCCACCACAACCCATCGCAACATCGGTGCGGAAGCTCGCGCCATGATGGGGATTTCCGATGGCACCCTGCGCTTGTCAGTTGGCCTGGAGGATGTAGCCGATCTCATTGGTGATTTGAAACAGGCCATCGCCCGCTAAATCACATAGTGGCAAACCGGTAGATTCCGATGCTGATGGCAAACAGGCCAACGGCAATGGAGAGCGCGCGCTTGGGTGCAATTTTGGAAAGATACCCGCCGAAAATAGCTGCCGGAAACCCCCCGACCACGAGGCCGGAAATTGGCAGCGCCATGCTTCGCCAATCGGCGCCGCCCTCCCAATTACCCATGGCAAAGGCGCCGACAAAGGTTGAAAACACGGCAACACTCACGGCGAATTCGGAAAAATTGCTGGAACCAATCGCATAGCGGGACTCGGTTCCGGTGCCCAGCAAACTCGTTGTAACAATTGGCCCCCAGCTTCCGCCAATGCCTTCGATCACCCCCCCTGAAAAGCCGATCAATTTTGTAAAACCCTTGGGAAAAAGGCGGGGCGCAATCTCAAGCAAGCCCCTATAGGCAATCAGCGAGCCGATAAACACGAGATAGATATTGATCATGATCTGCAACATGGGGCCTTTGAGATTGGTGAGGGCTGATGCACCGAGAATTCCACCAAGCGCCCCAAAAATGCAAAGCGCAGTCACGATTGGCCAGTTCAGGTTCTTGTGCCAAAAATGCGAAAGCGCCGCAGTTCCCGTGGTTGGCAATTTCGCGGCGTTGACGCTCGCTGAAACAAGGGCGGGAGAGATACCTTGCGCAAGGAGCACGGAGGCCGAGATGATCCCAAACCCCATGCCCAAGGCGCCGTCAACAATTTGCGCGCAGAACCCCACAATTGCGAAAGCAATAAAATCATGCATCCGGAAGTCCCCTCAGGTATGAATTTATTATGCGTTCACGGTTTGCCGCTGAACTGTGCGGATAATTTGTCCATTTGCCGAGAAATGAATGCCGCATTCGGTCTTTTCAGATCCCGCCCAGCGGCCGGCGCGTGGATCGTCATCGGTGCCGCCGCGAGAAGTGCAGGGTTCGCAGCCAATGGAGCGAAAACCCTGCAGGCGCAACGGATGCGAGGGCAAATGATGACTGACCATGTAGGACTGCAAATCAAGTGCCGAGTAGCCCGCCAATGGTTCGACTTTCAATCTATCGTCAGCAACACTCACAAATTCAAGGTCGGAGCGCGCGGCACCATGAAAGCGCTTGCGGCCGGAAATCATGACATCAAAACCTTCAAGCGCTTTCGCCAGCGGAATGGTTTTGCGAATGTTGCAGCAGGCATCCGTGCTGGTTTCATGCAGACGGCCCGTGGCATCATGCATCTGCAAATCACGCAAGTCAGGCTTGATCGTGCGAACGTTGGTCAGTCCCAGTTCCGCAACCAGATGATCGCGGTAATCCAGAGTCTCCTGGAACAGTTTCTGGGTATTCAGAAAAATGACGGGCAAGTTGCGATCTACTTCTGAAACCATGTGCAGCAGGACAGAAGATTCAGCGCCAAAGGATGAAACCAATGCTGCGCGACCAGGAAAATCCCGCAGCACGGATTTTATCAGGTCACGGCCTTCAATCCCCGCGTAGGCTTCCACAACCGAATTGCTGGCGAAACTATCCAGCATGGGGCTGCTCCTCCCAAGGGGCGGATTCCATGTGGCGCTCAGTCCAAACTTCGGCTTCCCCGGCGCGGCGATAGAGCCCGCGCTGATAGGCCAATGACATTTGTTTTGACGCCGCTTGCCAGGATTGCAGGGGGAAACGATCCGACACCTCAAAGGTGCTGAAACCGACTTGGTTCATGTATTGAATTTGATCGGGCAACACATCGCCAGTGGCGCGCAATTCTCCACGGAATCCAAGTGCGCGAATTTGTGCGGCGATGGAGTATGAACGCCCGTCGCCAAAAGCCGGGAAAGGCAAAACCACAAGCGCGAGATGCGGCAAGAAGTGTGCGAGTTCATCAGCGTCGTCGTTATTGTTCAGCACTACACCGAGTTGGCCTGGAAACTTTGCAAGGTTTTCCCATTCCGCTTTCAGCCGCGAATAGGGAATTGCAACATTGCCACCCTCCGGAAACGCATCATCGACTCCGAGTTGAACCCAGGTATCAACCACGAACGCATTGTTTTTAAGCAGCGGCATAGAGTGCCTCCTTGAATGGATTGGGCCCGAGCCTGCGATAAGTGTAGAGGAACTCTTCACCAGGCTGGCGAAGCTTCACGTAAGTGTTGAGAATTTTTTCAATGGCGTCCGGCACTTCATGGCCAGCAAAGCCGGGGCCAAGAATGGAACCAATGGAGGCGCTTTCGGTGGAAGAGCCACCCAGCGTGATCTGGTAAAATTCTTCACCCTTCTTGTCGAGGCCGAGAATGCCGATGTGGCCCACATGATGGTGGCCGCAGGCATTGATGCAGCCCGAAATATTGATCTTCACCGGCCCAATCTTTTCCTGCACATCCAGATCGGCAAACTTGCGCGAGATGGCTTGGCTGATTGGAATGGAGCGCGCCGTGGCGAGTGAGCAATAATCCATGCCGGGGCAGGCGATAATGTCACCGGCAAGGCCGTAATTCGCCGTGGCGAAGCCAACAGGAACCAGCGCCTGCCATAAGGCGAACGCATCGTCTTTCTTCACATGGGGAAGAATGATATTTTGCGGATGGCTGACGCGGAGTTCGTCGTAGGAATAACGCTCGGCCAAATCCGCCATGACGCGCATTTGCTCGGCCGTTGCGTCGCCCGGAATGCCGCCTTCGGGCTTCAGTGAAATATTGACGATGGTGTAGCCATCAACCCGGTGCGTCGCCAAATTATTGCGCACCCAGCGGCCAAATTCCGGGTGCATGATTTTTGCATCTTCAAAGGCAGGCACAAAACGGGAGAGTTTCTCAAACTGGGGGGCTGCGAAGTAAGCCGCAATGCGCTCCAGCTCCTTCTCTTCAACTTCCGTTGTCTGCTGGGGCCGTTTGGCATATTCAGCTTCAACTTCAGCCTTGAATTTCTCGGCGCCAATTTCATGCACAAGGATTTTGATGCGCGCCTTGTACTTGTTATCACGGCGACCGAACAAATTATAAACCCGCATGATGGCTTCGAGATAAGCCACCAGTTCTTTCTCGGGCAGGAAATCACGAACCGTCACGGCAATCATCGGCGTGCGGCCCTGGCCGCCGCCAACCATAACTTCCCAGCCAATGGCGCCTGCATCATTCCTGTGCAGGCGAAACCAATATCGTGAACCTTGACAGCAGCCCGGTCATTCGGCGCGCCCGTCACCGCGATTTTGAACTTGCGCGGCAGGTAGGAAAATTCTGGATGCAGCGAGGACCATTGCCGCAGCAATTCACCCACGGGGCGGGGATCAGCGATTTCATCCGCCGCCGCACCGGCCCAATGGTCGGTGGTCACATTGCGAATGCAATTGCCCGAGGTTTGAATGGCGTGCATTTCAACTTCGGCCAGGGCGCTTAGAATATCCGCCGTGTCTTCCAGCTTGATCCAGTTATATTGAATGTTCTGCCGCGTGGTGAAATGGCCGTAGCCGCGATCCCATTTCTCGGCGATGTAAGCGAGCTTCCGCATCTGCCGGGATGACAGCGTGCCGTAGGGAATGGCCACGCGCAGCATGTAGGCATGAAGCTGAAATAGAGGCCGTTCATCAAACGCAACGGGCGGAATTCCTCCTCCGTCAGTTCACCACTCAGGCGGCGCGCGGCCTGGTCGCGGAACTGGGCGGTGCGCTCACGCACGAACTGGTGGTCAAACTCATCATAACGATACATGACTATGCGTCCTTGAATGCGAAGGCGCCGGAAGTGCCTTCAGCCTGTTTGCCCAAGTCGATGCGAACGGTAGGGCCAAGGGTGCGAATGCGTTCGCGCATGTGGGTCGCGCGGATGCGGCCTTCAACACGCTCGGCATCAAACAGATAAGTGCCGGTCACCAGCGTGGATTTCACGTCCTCCGCCGCGCGTAGCTCCAGTGCAGCGGTGGCCTGTGGCTCCAGCGCCAGCACGGCCTCGTCAATCCTCTCGTTCCAAACGCCGCTCCGCGTGAGGAAAACAACTTCCCCGTCGCGCAGGCGGTTTGCGGTCATCACCTGGCCTTTTTCAATTGTGGTCATGATGCGGCTCTCAAAATTTCCGTGGCGATATCGTCACGCGACATGAAGGGGAATTCTTTTGACTGCGATGTGGCAATGCCGGGAACGATTTCAACGGCAAAGCCTTGGCTTTCCAAAACCGATTGTTCGTCACAACCCGGTTCAACATCGCCTTGAAGCAGAAACACGACATGCCGTCCGGCTTGCGCTTCGCGCATGAGAAGCGAGCAGGTGTCGAACTGCAAACGGGTGACGGCCACACGCTCCGCATCACGCCTTGCCAATTCCAGAATGGCGGGTGGAACGCGGCGGTCATAAACAATCACATCCGCTTCCAGCAATTTGCGCTGGGCCTTGAGCGTGAGCAGTTCAGGGTCGCCAGGGCCTGCGCCAACAATTGAAACACGGCCAAGGGCAGGGGCCGACTCTTCCATCAAAGCGGCGGTCAATTCATGGGCGTAGGATTTTTCATCACCGGCAACCGCCGCATCACGAATGGGGCCGAAGAAGAACTTCTGCCAGAAAGAGCGGCGGCGGTTTCCATGGGGCACCACTTCCGCAACCCGGGGCCGCAAGGCATTCGCCTTATTGGCCAACTCACCAAGCGAAATCGGCAGCATGGCGTCAATTTGGCCGCGAAGGCCCTGGCCCAGAACCGGTGCCGTGCCTTCCGTGCCGATGGCCACCACAACCGGGTCACGATCCACAATGGATGGTGTCAAAAACGTGGAAATCTCAGCCACATCAATCACGTTCACCGGGATGCCGCGGGCGCGAGCCGCCGCACTCACCAGTTCGTTAAGATCGGGTTCCGCCGCGTAAACCAGCGCCGCACCATCAAGCTGCGCCGCTTCAAAGCCTGTGGCCAACCATTCAACGCGAGGTTCAGCCGCCAGCTCTTCATGCAGAGCGGGGGCAACCACAGAAATCTTCGCGTTGGTTTTCAATAGCAGGCGAACTTTGCGCAAAGCTTCCTCGCCGCCGCCAACCACGATAACTTTGCGGCCTTCGAGATCAAAGAATATGGGGAAATAGCGCATGTCTTTTTCCTATCCGTTCGCCACGAGTTTCACAGCCAACCCGTCTAATTCCTCACTGTAAATAATCTGGCAGGAAAGCCTGGAGGTGGCCGACAGGGCCGGAACCTCATCCAGCATCGCTTCCTCGTCGTCATTGGCGGGATGCAGCTTATCCGCCCATTCGGCATGAATTTCGACGTGACAGGTCGCACAGGCGCAGGCGCCCCCGCACAGTCCGCCCACTTCAAAGCCGTGCTCACGGATGATCTCCATCACCCGCCAGCCCTCAACGGCCTCCAGGATGTGGCTCACATTATTGGTGTCGATGACCTGAATCACGCCCACAATTGGCTCCTGTTCGCTTCTAAGGACGTTTATTTTGTCCATCTGTTCTTCCGGCAAACCAGCGAATTCATTTGATTTTACGACAAAAAACGCGCTAGTTCTTTATTCCGAACAACCTATATAATGGATTCGTTCGTTATTACGAACACTAGTTCTAAATAAAGGACAACAAAATGTCAACGCCGCCCGCCAAAAAGAACAATGGTCAGAACAACGTTGACCCAACCCCGGCGCTGGGCAAAACCATCCAGCGCCTGCGCAAGGCCTATAACATGTCGCTGGGCGAGCTTTCGGAGCAATCAGGGGTTGCAAAGTCCATCATCTCGCAAATCGAGCGCAACGAAACCAACCCCACGCTCTCCACCGTTTTCCGCCTGTCGCGGGCGCTGGATACGAGTATCGACGAAGTGCTGAAAGCTGATAATGGCACTGCCTTTCTGCAGCACCAGTCCAAATCCGCCATCCCCATTCTCGAAAGCCAGGACGGCCTCTGCCGCTTGGCCATCACCGGCCCGCTGAACCTCATCGACTTGACCCAATGGTACGACTTCCAGGCCAAGGCCGGCGGCGTGCTTGAATCGGACCCGCATCCGCCGGGCACCGTCGAACACATCTACATGATCAAGGGCGAAATCGAGATTACGGTTGGCGAAGAAGTAAAAATCGCCAAACAAGGCGAAGCCATCCGCTACCGCGCCGATGTTCCACACAAGATCAGAAATGTGGGCGAGGCCGATGCCCAGGCGAACATGGTTTTGATGCTGAGGCAGTTAAGCCCGGCGGGGTAGTTGTTCTTTATCGAAGGTACCATTCAACTTGGCCCTTTCTAGCGATAGTGGATTTGATGAATATATGCGAGGCAGCAGAGTTTTTATTCTTGGTGCCGGGTTTTCAGTTGCAGCGGGGGTGCCACTCACTTCTGTCTTGTTAAAAAATTCAATGTCAATATTTGCTGAAGAGTGTGACGGGATTTTTCAACGCGTCGATGGCTATGTTAAAGATTTTGAATGGCGCACTGCAGGAGAAATTGATTATTCGCGTATAAGTTTTTCCGAATTATGCACCCACCTTGAATATGTAGAGCTGAGTGAATATGCAGGTGGCGAGCGTTGGTCAGATGATGGGATCAAGGGAAAAATTAGCTCTAAAGTTTTATGCTCGCGAAATGTATCGCCAAGTCCACACCCCCATCCCAAAAAATCCCCAGTTTGTACCTTGAGTTTGCTCAGCAGTTGAATGATCGAGATGGTTGTGATCTCTTTCAATTGAGGATTGCCTGTTAGCAAGAGATTTGGACAAACGAATTCGCTTCTGATGGACGTTGAATGAGAACATGGGAACGATATTCGCCTTTAGGCGAAGTTCAACCCTTTTTGGTTTTGCCCGGGTACGGCAAAGCGTTTGACGTCCGGTTCAACGCTACGCTTTGGTACCGACCTGGTTTTGCCTTCGTAGCCTCACGCGATATATATGTCATTGGGCTGATGTTTAGCCCAGGATGACCATTTCATTCGAAGTTTTTTCAAAACTGCCTTCCTATAGAAGGGAGGTGTCTTTACGTGATCAATCCAAGTGACGAAACTCGATATAGCTATGAATTCGCGCTTCGTGGAAATGACTGCCACTTTTTGAATGAGGCATTTTCACATGAGCATATATCATTGATGAATGAACGATTGGGGAAAGCATAGAAAGCTAATCTTCGGTCGACAGAAACAAAGGTTGGTCCCTTTTTCTCCTACTTTCGCCCAAAATAGAACGGGCTTTGCACTTTCTGATGTACGCTCCTCAATCACCTTGCAATCAGCATAACTCCGCGCCATAAGCGCCACCGAAACCCTGTTGGAGAACTCCCATGACCGCCATTCTCGATATCACCGCCCGCGAAATTCTGGATAGCCGGGGAAACCCGACAGTTGAGGTGGATGTGATCCTTGAGGATGGCGCTTTTGGCCGCGCGGCGGTTCCTTCCGGCGCATCGACGGGTGCGCATGAGGCGGTGGAGCTGCGCGATGGCGACAAGAAGCGTTATGGCGGCAAGGGCGTTCTCAATGCCGTGGCCGCGGTGAACGGCGAGATTTTTGATACGCTCATCGACATGGACGCGGAAGACCAGATCGCGGTTGACCGCGCCATGATCGCGCTTGACGGCACGCCGAACAAGGCGCGGCTTGGCGCCAATGCTATTCTCGGCGTGTCTCTCGCGGTGGCCAAGGCTGCGGCTGAAACCTGTGGCCAGCCGCTGTACCGTTACGTTGGCGGCGCCTCGGCGCGAATTTTGCCGGTTCCCATGATGAACATCATCAACGGCGGCATGCATGCCGATAACCCCATCGACTTTCAGGAATTCATGATCCTGCCCGTGGGCGCATCCTCCTTCCGCGAAGCCTTGCGCATGGGCGCTGAAGTGTTCCACACCTTGAAGGGCGCTCTGAAAAAAGCTGGCCACAACACCAACGTGGGCGATGAAGGCGGCTTTGCGCCAAACCTGCCATCAGCTGAAGCCGCCCTCGAATTTGCCTACAAGGCAATCGAACAAGCTGGCTACAAGCCCGGCAAGGAAATTTACTTAGGGCTAGATTGCGCCGCCACCGAGTTCTTCAAGAACGGCGTTTATGATTACACCGGCGAAGGCAAGAAGCGCTCCATCGCCGAGCAGGCCAAATACCTCGCCAAACTCGCCAAGGACTTCCCTATCATTTCCATTGAAGACGGCATGTCGGAAGATGATTGGGATGGCTGGAAGCAGATCACCGATTTGATCGGCAAAACCCACCAGCTGGTGGGGGATGATTTGTTCGTCACTAACACCACGCGCCTGAAGCGCGGCATCACCGAGCACATCGCCAATTCCATTTTGGTGAAGGTAAACCAGATCGGCTCGCTCACGGAAACCCTGGAAGCGGTCGAGATGGCCCACAAGGCGGGCTACACCGCTGTGATGAGCCACCGTTCGGGCGAAACCGAAGATTCAACCATTGCCGACCTGGCGGTTGCCACAAACTGCGGTCAGATCAAGACGGGGTCGCTGGCGCGGTCCGACCGGTTGGCGAAATATAACCAGTTGCTGCGCATCGAAGAAGAATTGGGAACCCAGGCGCAATATGCCGGGGCATCCATTCTGCGCGGCTAGGAGCTAATCACCGCCACCGTGTCCGCTGTTGCCTGAACCCTTGTTGCCGCCGCCAGAACCGCGGTTGCGGCCATCATTTTCATGCCCGTCGCCGTCGCGATCACCATGGGCTATGCGGTCGGCCCTTTCATAGGGACGATACTGCCCGCGCAAGCGCTTGCGTTTCAGTTTGACCGTTTTCTTTTTCTTGGGCGACAATGTTGGGGAGCGCGCATTTTTAATCGACAATGCTTCTGGTTTGCCGGCTGGAACGGTTTTGACGTGACTCGATATTACAGGGCTTGTCGTCACATGGGAAATCTTCGCAACGTCCTGGTGTACGTTCTGCCGGACAGCAGTAATCGCCAAAGCCAACTTATGGGCTAACTCCAACGCACGGGCAGTGTCACTGACGCTGGTTGCCGCAAGGCCTCCAACATCGACCGCTTTTTCCGCTGTCAACATGGTTTGAATTAAGCTGGGCGCTGCAACAGGCACTGCCGCCTTGCTTGCAAGTGTCAGGCTGCGGGCAATATCGTCCAATTTGTTGGCTGCCAGGACAGCGTCGCACGCGTCCCTGACTTTGGAAAGATCAAGGTCAGGCTTCTTTTGCAGCGCCACACTTGCAGGCACCCAAGTATCAACCGCAACATCACGATCCTCAAACGCAACTTGGTAGCGGACGGCAACGCGCGGAAAAATTTCGATGTACGGTCCATGAACTGTATGGACTTCGCAGCCGATTTTTTTTCCGCTGGCGTGAAGAATTTTTTCCATTCGCCAATAGCCGGCCTCCAGTATCTTTGTGCCTGAGAGCAATCCCCCAACCATCAGTCCGGAAAAAACAAACGCATATGCCATTCGCCTAATGCCAAAGTGCGCCTTGCCCAAATAGGGGGGGACTGAGACCGGCACTTTTTTCCGGCCCGTCACCATGGCGAGAGGCAAGTTTTCCCGGTGCTGCAATGAGGCTAGGATTACGCCGCAAAGGTGCCCGGCAATCAATATCAGCATGAGATAGGCAGAAGTGCCGTGAATCCGCTCAATGCTGGAATTGCCCCACAGCGCCGTCGTCGACATGAGAATGCCGCTCACTGTGGTGAGCGCCAAAGTGGCGAGCATGAGAACAATCATCGCAGCGCCTGCGGGATTGTGGCCTGCAAAATGCTCTGGTTTCCCCCGCAGAATCGCAAGCAGATAGTTGAACGTTTCTTTGGGGCCGCGGATGAACATCTCAAATCGGGCAGACCCAGGCCCGATGAAACCCCACACCACGCGGAGAACAATCAGTGCAAGGACGATTTCCCCAGCTGTCTCATGAATGATCGCCTCTCCGCGGCCGAACCATGCCGTAACAAAGGCCCCAACAAGCGACCAGTGAAACAAACGCACAAGCGGGTCCCAGACCCGCTCGCGCTTGGTTATCTGGCCAGTGCCAGTCACAATCAATCCTCTTTCTTGACTTTCACGATTTCAAGAGTGGTGGGATGGATATACACTTCAAACTTTGAACCATCAGCGTTCAGGCCTTTGGCTTCATAACAGCCATCTTCCTGGTCCATTTTGGTGATGTCCGCGTAGCCGGCCTTGATTGCGGCCGCTTTGGCATCTTCAACAGGCTTCATTTCTGAAACATTCGCACACAGTTCTTCGGCGCTGGCCGTCATGCTGGATGTTGCCATAAGCGCGATAGCGCAAATGATAGTCTGTATCTTCATCTTCATATGATGTCTCCTCACGGGTTGGGCCGCAAACCACCTCGGCCGCAGCCTTCGCGAGAAATCACACAGAAATGCTTGCAGTAAATCGGCAGTGAGCGTCGGTGAATTGTCAGTTAATAACCGGCAGCCCCAGCTTCACCTGTAAGCCGCCCAGGGAAGAGCGGCTGAATTCGAGGTCGAGGCCGTAAACGTCAGCCAGATCCTTCACGATGGACAGTCCCAATCCGCTCCCGACCCTGCGTTCGTCAAGTTTAACCCCCCGCTTTGCGATGATGTCGAGTTTACCCGACTCAACGCCTTTGCCATCATCCTCAATTATCAGAACACCGGTTGCATACGTCACGTTGACCAAAGTGTTTCCATGCTTGCGCGCGTTGTCCAGCAGGTTTCCCAAAATTTCGAAAAAATCAATTGGATCAATGGAAACGACAACATCAGGAGGAACGTCTATTTTCCATTGCACAGCGTCGCCCCTTGGGGCTTTGCGCGAAACGGCAACGACGCGTTCCAGCGCTGGCAGCAATGCGCTGCGGTGGTGGGCGTGAAAAGTTGCCATGCGGCTGCGGGCCAGCTCGCGGTCAACCAGGTCGCGCATTTGGCTGGAACTGAAACGGATGTCTCGCGCCGATTCGGAAAGGCCGGCAGCCTCCACATCACTTGCGATGGTTGAAAGCACTGTTAAGGGGGTTTTCAATCCATGGGCCAAATTGCCTGCCCGATGCCTCGCGTGGTCAAGCTGTCTTTCGCGTCCTTCCACGAGGGCATTCACTTCTTGCACCAATGAGGAGACTTCTGCTGGATGGGCATCCTCAATGCGCACGCTCGCACCTGTGCGAAGTTTTTCCACTTGCTGTTGCAGGGCTGCCAGTGGTTTAAGTCCGCGCAGGATTACACCTATCGAGGAGGCAAGCAGGGCTGCGTACAGAGCGCCAAGGCCAAATGTGATTTCGCGTGAAAAGCTGGAGACCGCATTTTGGACCCTGTCCCTGTCCAGGCCGATGGTCACGACAATTTTCTTTTCGCCACCGCCTTCCACTGGCACGGTGAGCAGGCGTTCAAGCGCAAATATCTCTTTGTCACCTGGCCCTGCCATGACATGAATGTGGTTCTCTTCAGCTGTTTCAGGCGGCGTCGGCACATCAAATTTTTCATCCCACATGGACCGCGAACGAAGGGATTCACTGCCCTTCAGGTCAATTTGCCAATAGAGTCCGCCCAATGGCTGGTCAAAACGGGGATCGCTTGGCGTCACTTCGGTTTGCAGCGCCCCTTCCTTGTTGATTGAGACGCCCGAAACCAACTGCTCGAAATAGGTGTTGAGTTCGGCAAGAACGAATTGTTCGACATGTTTCTTGAAAAGGTAATAGAACCCCACGCCTGCAATAATCAGGGAAATGCTGATTGTCGTTGCGGCAAGTATCGTAAGTCTTACGCGTAAGGACCCGCTGTTCACGATGGGGTGGCGCTCAGCTTGTAACCATAGCCACGCTTGCTTTCGATCATTTCCTTGCCAATTTTTCGCCGGACGCGGCTGACGAGGGCTTCAACGGCGCCTCCTTCGCGCTCGTGATTGATAGCGTAAAGCTGTTCCGCAAGTTCTTCTTTCGGCACCTGCCGATCCTGATTTAAAGCCAGAAGATACAATAATCGAAATTCAAGCGGGGTAAGCATAAGAGGCTGGCCATCCAGAAAGGCCTCACTCGCGCGCACGTCAATTCGCAAAGCGCCCGCTTCAATCAACGATGACGCCAACCCGCCAGCCCTTCTGAGCAGGGCGCGAACCCGCGCCAGCAATTCGGTCATTTCAAAAGGTTTTGGCAAATAATCGTCGGCACCATTATCAATGCCGTCCACGCGCTCGGCCCACGTGCCGCGGGCAGACAGCACGATAACAGGTGTCTTGATTCCTTCTGCGCGCCACCGCTTGAGAATTGTCAGGCCATCCAGGTTTGGCAATCCCAAATCAAGCACAATCGCTGCGTATTGCTCCGTGGAACCCTTGAACCAGCCATCTTCCCCATTGCTGGCTACATCGGGAAAATAGTTCTTCGCAGAAAGGGCACCTGCGATTGCCTGTGCGACCTTGGCTTCATCCTCGATAACCAGGACGCGCACTAGGTATCCTCCGCAAGACTGATTGCATTCAGCTTAATCGTCATCAGCTTTTTCCGGGGCGTGAGCATTTTAACACGGTAAACAAAATGATCGGATGACTGCCTTAAGTTAATGTCCAGAACCCGGCCAGGATAGTTATTGGCGATATGTGAGAGGAGCCGCTTCAGCGAAACGGCTTTGCCGTCAAGCACGGCTTGGCGTACGTCGTCCTGCTCGTGGTTATGTCGGTTGCCCTTGCCACTATTGTCAGCGCCGTCATCATCATCACCGCCACCATGTCCATCATTACCGCTGCCACTTCCGCTGTTGCTGCCACTGCCACTGCCACCGCTGCCACTTCCGCTGTTGCCGCCTCCGTCAGCCAACACAGGCGTAGCCGTCTTGCAGATGCAAAGACTGACCAGTGCAAACATCAATTTACGGCGGCTGAGAATATCTTCAATCATAATTTCTGTTTGTCTGGGGCGCAACTACGCTGGTTCAATTAGATACCGGATTGGTTCAATGCAACGATTATACAGGACAAAGCTGACAATTAACCGACGGCGCGGTCGCAGTCCAGATGCGCTCGGGATGATGGCTTTGGCACTTGAAATACCCCACAAGGCGTCCTACACCGCCGTTCGGGCGAAACAGGGGATTCTACGATTTCCGTCCTTGCTGTTGCCACAAACAGCAGCCAGATCAGGTCAGGTTGACTGGCCGTTTTGGCCGACGGTCGAAGAACATCCAGTTGCTGCGTATTGACGAAAAAACTAGGAACACAGGCACAATATGCAGGGGAATCAATCCTCAAATCCTAAGCCGGGCAAGTTTTCCAGCGCCCACATGGTGGCCACGAGTTTTGCGGCGGTGGCCGGCGTGGCCATTGCCGCCTACCAGACGCTCATGCCCGGTGCTGCGCCAACCCAGCAACCCCTGCAGGTGACTGTCGTTCAATCACCCGTGTTGACCGCTGAAATTCCAGCCGCTGCCAAAGTCGATGCAGTGCAGGCAGGCCCCTTTGATTTGAATTCAGGTGCACAGTTTTCTGCAGCCCTTAAGGATGGCTCGGAGCAGCGCTATCATTTCATTGAGCTTTTTGACGGAAGGCCGGATACCAGCCTCGAAATTGCTACCCCGGATCGTGAGCTCAATGTGCTTGTAAGCTTTGCTGGCGATGCGGCCCAGCCTGTGACGGCAATTGAATATCTGCCGCCGCCCGGCGGGTCAGTTGCTGCCGCAACCGTGCTGGACGTGATGGTGCTGCCCGAAGCCAAACTGGAAACCGCGGGTCATCCCATCCAAAGCTTCACGCTGCAAACCGCGCCTGGCAAGCAAACCTTTGCAATTCCGGGGCAAGCGGCAGGCAAGGCCATCTGGCTGCGAATAGCGGGCCCCGCCGATGCCACAAACATCGCTGTGGGTGATTTCAAAATTTTGAAATAATAGTTTAGGCGATCGCCTCAGCAACATCCTGCAGCGTGGTCTTGGCCAGCGAGACGGAAAGCGCTGTTTCGGCGTTCTTGAACGGGCCGCAAAGAATCCTCTTCATCTGCGTCGCGATGGGGCACATGGAGTTGGGATCGGTCCTGTGCATGCGGAACATCGATTCGTCTTCCACCGCCTGATAGATATCGGCAAGTGTAATTCCAACTGCATTGCGCTCAAGCTGAAAGCCGCCGGAGCGGCCGGCCGTTGCCCGCACCAGCTTGGCTTTTTCAAGTTCCGCCATCAAGCGGCGGATAACCACAGGGTTGGTATCCACGCTGCTGGCAATCATGGTCGAGCATATGGGTCCCTTGTCCGCATTGCGGGCGAGCACACTGAGCGCATGTATGGCGACAACAAATCGGCTGCTGGACAACATCTGACTAAACCTCTTCCCCCTAGATCATAGCATTTAGCCCAAAATACAAGGTTAACATAGTGCTTGTGTTTACCGAACGTTAATCCACTCCAGCGAAACCTGTCCATCGAGGAAATCGGAACCGGCATGCGCATCCACAAGTTTGACAGTGTTGTAACGCTCACCTGCCTCACCCTGCTGGGTTATTTCGCCTGGCATGCTTTTGAGGGGCCGCGCGGCTTAAAATATCGTGACAAATTGGCCCTCCAATCCGATCAACTAACCGGTGATCTGGCTGCAACAACAGAAAAACGCACCAAATTCGAGCAGCGCGTCGCCTTGCTGCGCCCGGAATCCGTGGATCCCGATCTCTTGGATGAACTGGCCCGCACCACCCTTGATGTTGCATTGCCAAACGAGCTGATCATTCTCGACAAGCCGTAATTCTCCAATGAATTCCGAGGCGTAAACCAAAATCCAGTTAACTCAACTATTT
This sequence comes from uncultured Alphaproteobacteria bacterium, assembly GCA_963763635.1. Lineage (GTDB taxonomy): Bacteria > Pseudomonadota > Alphaproteobacteria > Rhizobiales > Aestuariivirgaceae > Aestuariivirga. The sequence goes on along the minus strand of CAVXPO010000020.1, from coordinate 1,587 downwards.
GCAAGCAATCTCAACTGCTTAGTGTTATATAACAAAACAAAAAGCACAGCGGGAGGGTCACTATGGCGGTTAAATCAGCCTATATCGCACGCAAAGAAACAAAACCATCCAAGGCTGACAAGGCGGCGCTGAAGAACAGCGGCTTTTCCTCTGGGGAAGAACTCCGCGCTTACAAGGACATGCTGCTCATCCGCCGTTTCGAGGAAAAGGCCGGCCAGCTCTATGGCATGGGCTCCATCGGCGGTTTCTGCCATCTCTACATCGGCCAGGAAGCCGTGGTCATCGGCATGCAGATGGCGGTGAAGGACGGCGACCAGCTCATCACCTCCTACCGCGATCACGGCCACATGCTGGCCGCCGGCATGGACCCCAAGGGCGTCATGGCCGAGCTTACGGGCAGGCGGGATGGCTATTCCCACGGCAAGGGCGGCTCCATGCACATGTTCAGCCGCGAAAAACAGTTCTTCGGCGGCCACGGCATCGTCGGCGCCCAGGTGCCGCTGGGGGCAGGGCTCGCCTTTGCCAACAAATACCGCGGCAACGACCATGTGGCGCTCACCTATTACGGCGACGGCGCCGCCAACCAGGGCCAGGTCTATGAAACCTTCAACATCGCTTCGGTGTGGAAACTCCCCGTCATCTTCGTGATCGAAAACAACCGCTACGCCATGGGAACGTCCGCGCCGCGCTCGACGGCCAAATCCGATCACCTCGGCGCCCGCGGCGAAGCCTTCGGCATTCCCTCCGAGCAGGTGGACGGCATGGATGTGCGCGCGGTGAAGGAAGCGGGCGACCGCGCCGTGGAGCATTGCCGCGCAGGCGAGGGCCCCTACATCCTGGAAATGATGACCTACCGTTATCGCGGCCATTCCATGTCCGACCCGGCGAAATACCGCGCCAAGGAAGAGGTGCAGAAAATGCGCGAGGAACGCGACCCCATCGAGCAGGTGAAAGCCCGCATCCTGAAGTCTAACTTCGCTAGCGAAGATGAGCTGAAAAAGATCGACGCCGATATCCGCGTGGTGGTGACCGAAGCCGCCGATTTTGCCGTGGGCAATCCGGAGCCCGACGCCTCTGAACTCTACACCGATATTTACAAGACAGCTTGAGGACGGGAGCCCGCCATGCCGAATATTCTGATGCCCGCCCTGTCGCCCACCATGGAAGAGGGCAAACTAGCCAAATGGCTGAAAAAGGTTGGCGACAATATCAAGTCTGGCGATGTGCTGGCCGAGATCGAGACCGACAAGGCCACCATGGAAGTGGAAGCCGTCGATGAGGGAATTCTCACGGCGATCATGGTTCCTGAGGGAACCGAGAATGTGAAAGTGAACACGGCGATTGCGGTGATCGGCGAGGCCGATGCCGCGCCCGTGCCGAAGGCTCCGCAAGCCGAGGCTAAAACAGTCCCTCACCCTGAGGTGGTGGCGCAGCCACCCTCGAAGGGCCCTGAGCTCCGCGACTCCGAAATCCCCGAAGGCACAGAGATGGTGACCATGACCGTGCGCGAAGCCATCCGCGCCGCCATGTCGGAAGAAATGCGCCGCGACAAGGACGTGTTCCTCATGGGGGAGGAAGTGGGCGAAT
>CAVXPO010000019.1:0-206910 GCA_963763635.1 uncultured Alphaproteobacteria bacterium | reverse complement strand
CAATCCGCCCGATTAAGCTGGTTGCGAGTCTTAATCCACTGTGATACCCAGACGCCGCGGCAGGCCCCTCGCCTTGCTCCGCACCTTTGCCTTGGGTGGGGGATTGTTCAAAAATTCAAGTGTTGGGGCTGCATTTCAAGCCAAAACGCTGTTCTGTTTCGAAAGAGATATCGTGGCAGCCACAGACCAGGCCATTTCCGGCGTTCCCGGCAGATACGCAGCAGCACTTTTTGAGCTGACCGCAGAAACCAATTCCGTTGATGAGGTCGCGGACGACCTGTCTTCATTCCAAACCATGCTGGGCGGTTCACCAGATTTGCAGCGCATGCTACGTTCGCCGGTGTCATCTGCAGAAAACCAGCTCAGCGCTTTGGACGCCCTGTGTGCCAGGGCCGGCATTTCGGGCATTGCGCTCAATTTCATCAAGCTGGTTGCCAAAAACCGCAGGCTTCCTGCTTTGTCCGATGCGATCACAGCATTCAATGCGCTGGTGGCTGAATCAAAGGGCGAAGTCGCTGCTGAAGTCACCTCGGCTGAAAAGCTTAACGCCAAACATATCACCGACATCAAAGCCGCGCTCAAGGCGTCGACCGGGCGCGATGTATTGCTGACTGCCAAGGTGGATAAATCCATCCTCGGCGGCCTCATCGTTAAAGTGGGTTCCAAGATGATGGACAACTCGCTCAAGACAAAACTTCAAAACCTTAAAGTTGCCATGAAGGGGAACGGCTGATGGATATTCGCGCCGCTGAGATTTCGACAATTCTTAAAAAGCAGATCAAGGATTTCGGCAATGATGCTGAAGTTTCCGAAATCGGCCAGGTGCTTTCCGTCGGTGATGGCATTGCTCGCGTTTACGGCCTGGACAATGTCCAGGCGGGTGAAATGGTGGAATTCCCCGGCGGCATTCGCGGCATGGCGCTTAACCTTGAAACCGACAATGTGGGCGTGGTTATTTTCGGCAACGACCGCGACATCAAGGAAGGCGACACGGTCAAGCGCACCGGCGCCATCGTGGAAGTTCCCATCGGCAAGGAATTGCTGGGCCGCGTGGTTGACGCGCTCGGCAATCCAATCGATGGCAAAGGCCCGATCAAGACCAAGCTGCGCTCGCGCGTTGACGTTAAGGCCCCCGGCATTATTCCGCGCAAATCCGTGCATGAACCGATGTCCACTGGTTTGAAAGCTGTTGATGCCTTGATCCCTGTTGGCCGCGGCCAGCGCGAGCTTATCATTGGTGACCGGCAGACCGGCAAGACTGCCATTATTCTCGATGCGATTTTGAACCAGAAGGCCATTCACCAATCAGGCCCGGAAAAAGAAAAGCTGTATTGCGTGTATGTCGCTTGCGGCCAGAAACGTTCGACCGTTGCGCAGTTTGTGAAAATTCTCGAGGACGCAGGTGCGCTGGAATATTCCATCATCGTGGCGGCAACCGCTTCTGAATCCGCCCCCATGCAATATCTCGCACCGTTCACGGGTTGCACCATGGGCGAATATTTCCGCGATAACGGCATGCATGCGCTGATTGCTTACGATGATCTTTCCAAGCAGGCCGTGGCCTACCGCCAGATGTCGCTGTTGCTACGCCGCCCGCCAGGCCGCGAAGCCTATCCCGGCGACGTGTTCTATCTCCACTCCCGTTTGCTGGAGCGTTCAGCCAAGCTGAATGATGCGTTGGGCGGCGGTTCGCTCACCGCACTTCCGGTTATTGAAACCCAGGCCAACGACGTGTCGGCCTATATTCCAACCAACGTGATCTCGATCACCGATGGCCAGATCTTCCTTGAAACCGATTTGTTCTACCAAGGCATCCGCCCGGCGGTGAACGTGGGCCTCTCGGTGTCGCGCGTGGGTTCCGCCGCCCAGATCAAGGCGATGAAGCAGGTTGCCGGCAAGATCAAGGGTGAGCTTGCCCAGTACCGCGAAATGGCGGCCTTCGCCCAGTTCGGTTCCGATCTTGATGCGGCAACGCAAAAGCTGTTGAACCGTGGCGCACGTCTCACCGAATTGCTCAAGCAACCCCAGTTCTCGCCGCTCAAAACGGAAGAACAGGTTGTGGCCATCTATGCGGGCGTGAATGGTTATCTCGACGGATTTGCAGTTGACCGCATCCGCGACTTCGAAGATGGATTGCTGCGCATGATGCGCGACAAGCACATGGACATCCTGGATTCAATTCGCACGGAAAAGCAAATTACTGATGCCATGGCTCCCAAGCTCAAGGCTGCAGTGGATGGTTTCACCAAGGCTTTCGCATAAAGGTTCCTGATGGCCAGTCTTAAAGACCTCCGGAACCGCATCGCCTCGGTCAAGGCGACACGCAAAATCACCAAGGCCATGCAAATGGTGGCGGCGGCGAAATTACGCCGCGCGCAGGAAGCAGCGGTTGCCGCGCGCCCCTATTCGGAGCGGATGGCTGTGGTGCTGGCGAATTTGGCTAGCGCTGTTTCCGGTCAAGACGGTGCACCCCAATTATTGGCTGGAACGGGTCGTGACCAAGTTCACTTGCTGGTTGTGGCAACCGCTGAACGCGGCCTTTGCGGCGGCTTCAATTCTTCCATCGTTCGCCTGGCGAGAGATCACGCTGAAAAGCTGATGGCCCAGGGCAAGACCGTCAAAATCATGACGGTTGGCAAGAAGGGCAATGACTCGCTCAAGCGCGTTTATGGCAAATACATTGTGGATGCCGTTGATTTCCGCGGCCTTAAGCAAATTGGCTTTGGCAATGCGCAGCCCGTCGGCGCCAAAATCATCAGCCTGTTCAATGCCGGCGAATTTGATGTTGCAACCCTGTTTTTTGCCGAGTTCAAATCGGTGATGTCGCAGAAGCCAACCGCCTTGCAGCTTATTCCGGCGGCCGTCTCCGGCGGCAAGGCGCCCGATCTCGGCGGGGCGATTTATGATGCGGAACCGGATGAGGGCGAAATCCTCAGCGACCTCCTGCCGCGCAATATTTCCATTCAGGTGTTCCGTGGCCTGCTGGAGAATGCCGCTTCCGAACAGGGTGCCCGCATGAGCGCCATGGACAACGCCACCCGCAACGCCGGCGACATGATCAACAAGCTGTCGATCAAGTATAACCGCCAGCGCCAGGCCCAGATTACCAAAGAACTCATTGAAATCATTTCAGGCGCAGAAGCGCTCTAAGAGACGAAGAGAAGGACACATCACATGGCAAAGAGCGCCGCATCAACAAAATCCAAGGGCCAACTTGTTGGCCGCATCACGCAGGTGACGGGTGCCGTTATCGACGTTCAGTTTGAGGGTGAGCTGCCGCAAATCCTGAACGCGCTTGAAACCACCAATGGCGGCAACCGCCTGGTGCTCGAAGTGGCGCAGCATTTGGGTGAAAAAACCGTGCGCACCATCGCCATGGATTCATCTGAAGGTTTGGTGCGCGGCCAGGAAGTCTATGATACCGGAACCCCGATCATGATGCCGGTTGGCCCCGAAACATTGGGCCGCATCATGAACGTGATCGGCGAGCCCGTGGATGAAGCGGGCCCGATGAAAACCAAGCTCACCCGCGCCATTCACCAGGACGCTCCGAGCTTTGTCGAGCAATCAACCGAAGCCGAAATCCTGGTCACCGGCATCAAGGTTGTTGACCTCTTGGCACCTTACGCCAAGGGCGGCAAAATCGGCCTGTTCGGCGGCGCCGGCGTTGGCAAAACCGTTCTCATCATGGAACTCATCAACAACGTGGCCAAAGCCCACGGCGGCTACTCGGTGTTCGCCGGTGTCGGCGAGCGCACCCGCGAGGGCAACGATCTCTACCATGAAATGATCGAATCCGGCGTGAACAAGAAGGGCGGCGGCGAAGGCTCCAAGGCAGCGCTTGTGTATGGCCAAATGAACGAGCCACCGGGAGCTCGCGCGCGTGTGGCCCTCTCCGGCCTCACGGTCGCCGAGCATTTCCGCGATGAAGGCCAGGACGTGCTGTTCTTCGTGGACAACATCTTCCGCTTCACGCAGGCCGGTTCCGAAGTGTCGGCCCTCCTGGGACGCATTCCATCGGCCGTGGGTTATCAGCCAACGCTGGCCACCGACATGGGCACCATGCAGGAGCGCATCACCACGACGCAAAAGGGTTCGATCACCTCGGTGCAGGCCATTTACGTGCCTGCCGACGATTTGACCGATCCGGCCCCCGCCACATCCTTCGCCCATTTGGACGCCACCACAACGCTGTCGCGCGGCATTGCCGAAAAGGGCATTTATCCCGCTGTGGATCCCCTGGATTCAACCTCGCGCATGATGGATGCCCGCATCATCGGTGAAGAGCATTATCAAACGGCGCGTCGCGTGCAGCAGGTTCTGCAGCGCTACAAGGCCCTGCAGGACATTATCGCCATTCTCGGCATGGACGAACTTTCGGAAGACGACAAGATCGCCGTGGCGCGCGCCCGCAAGATCGAGCGCTTCATGTCGCAGCCGTTCTTCGTGGCCGAAGTGTTCACCGGCTCCCCCGGCAAGCTCGTGCCATTGGCTGATACCATCAAGGGCTTCAAGGGCCTGTGTGACGGCGCTTACGACCACTTGCCGGAGTCAGCCTTCTACATGGTGGGCACCATTGAAGAGGCCGTCGAAAAGGCCCAGCGCCTTGCCGCGGAAGCGGCGTAAGTACCATGGCTGGCCTTCACTTTGAACTGGTCTCGCCCGCACGGCTGCTGTTTTCAGGCGAAGTGACATCGGTCACGCTGCCCGGAACCGAGGGTGATATGGGCATCTTCGCTGGCCATGCGCCGGTGCTGTCAACACTGCGCCCCGGCGTGGTGGTGGTGACCAAAGAGGGCGGCGCAACCGACCGCATTTTCGTGCGCAGCGGCTTTGCCGAGGTGAACAGCCAAGGGCTGACGCTGCTGGCCGAGACGGCAATTCCGTTGGCTGAACTTGATGCTGGCGCGATTGCCCAACAGGTCAAGGACGCCGAGGAAGATTTGGCCGATGCGGCGGATAATGAGTCCAAGCGCAAGGCGCAGGAGAATCTTGGACCACTTGAAGTCGGTGCAGAGCGCGCTGTAAGATATCTTTGTATACACGGATGAATTTGAAAAAGCCCGCGAGATGATCGCGGGGTTTTTTCATTTTATTGGTTATCCTGCACCGCGTTTGTTCCAAGGTAGATCGTATTTTGTAATCTAGGCCCATGTTCCAATCCAGCACTCCCATGAACAGTTGCAATCCGTTCCATTCGAGTCGTTGGCTATGGCGGCAATTTAAATATTGCGATGGCAAGAGTATATGGCAAGCTCGTCCTTGATTATCTTGTTAAGCCGCAGACTGGTTAGTTGAGTTTTCCTAGGCCTTCCGTAAAAGTACAAGCGCTTGGCAAGTCCCATTGTTGCTACGCCGACGTTAGAGCACTATGTCATTTTTTGGGCAGAATGAAAGCATGACTTGGGATACCCCGATACTGCCTTTGAGATTGCGGTGTATCGGCAGGACACTTCAGCCACTCTCTCATAGTTTCCTATCCAGCTCAAAGAACATGGAAAATCCTGAAGTAATCAGGAGTTCGCTGATGTGAAGTTCAGGCAACTTCGATCTTTCTTTGTCGTCATTACGTATGTCAAATCTTTCCGGCCACTGTACTGTCGTGTTGATCCTGTCAACAATCCATGCGTCGCAATGAAACTTTCTCGAGCATGCGGATAGCAATTGCGCTACTCGAGCAATTTCGGCAGTTTGCAATGCCTTGCGGTCAAAGCCTCGCTGTCCATTGGATTACATTACAGGATATTTTGTCGTGGCGACATGACAAATTTTATCGCACCACTCCAACTCTGCGAATCATTGCGCCTGTGAGTGATGAACCAGATTGTATGCACACGCTGCTGAAGTCTGGCTGGTCGGGTCGAAGCCCGACCATGGAGAGTTTGGTAGATAGATTATTCACAAAGAAAATGTCCGCGACATGCGCGGGCATGATGAGAATTGAGAGGAACCTATCTCATCCTCACCCTGAGGTGCATGGTGTGAGCCATGCCTCGAAGGGCTGGTGGATGGGGAAACAGGTGCTTCGAGGCCCTGCTGCGCAGGGCCCCTCAGCATGAGGGGTTGTTATTCACCAACCCGTACTGGCCTGCGGTCGCTTTTGGCGCTGCTGATTTCTTTCATCCAGCTTGGCTTGCCGCCGCCGCCAGCGCGCTTGGGTGCGTTGGCACCGCCGCCGTGGTTGCGGTTGCCTTCGCGGCCAACGGGATTCCATTGCTTCTTCTGGCCTTGGGGTTTTTGGCCTTGGGGCCTGGTGCTGCGGCCATTGGGGCGTTTGGCTTCCTGCTCTGCAGGTGGCAGGGTTGCCTTGCCGAGCGCGTGGTGCACCACGGGAACACTCTGGCGGATGGTGCGTTCGATGTCTTTCAGCAATGAGCGTTCATCACCGGCACAGAATGCAATCGCCACACCTTCAGCGCCTGCGCTTGCGGTGCGGCCGATGCGGTGGACGTAGGATTCCGGCACGTGGGGGAGATCATAGTTGATCACATGGCTGACGCCGTCAACGTCAATGCCGCGGGCGGCGATATCGGTTGCCACCAGCACCAGAATCTTGCCCGCCTTGAATCCGGCAAGCGCCTTCTCGCGGTTGGCCTGGGATTTGTTGCCGTGAATGGCGGAGGCCGTGTAGCCGCCGGCAATCAGGCCCTTCATGATCTTGTCGGCGCCGTGCTTGGTGCGGCTGAAAACAAGTGTGCGGGTCATGTTGTTGTCTTTGAGAATTTCAACCAGCAGCTTGAGCTTATTGGCCTGATCAACATGAATGACACTCTGGTTCACGCGGTCAACCGTGGTTGCCACAGGCGCCACTTCAACACGCACGGGGTTGGTCAAGAGCCCGCTTGCGAGGTTGGAAATTTCCTTCGGCATGGTGGCCGAGAAGAAAAGATTCTGGCGCACCTTCGGCAACATGCCGGTGATCTTGCGGATGGCATGGATGAAGCCCAAGTCCAGCATCTGGTCAACTTCATCAAGCACCAGCACTTCGACGTTTGCGAGGGTGAGCGCCCGGCGTTCAATGAGATCAACGAGGCGGCCCGGAGTGGCGACAACAACATCAACGCCGCCGCGCAGGATATCAATCTGCTTGCCGATGGACACGCCGCCGAAAACAACGGCGCGTGTCACCTTCAAATTGCGGCCATAGGTTTTGAAGCTTTCGCCGATTTGCGAGGCGAGCTCGCGGGTTGGCGAGAGAACCAAAACCTTGCAAGAGTTCTTGGCCACGCGCTCGGTGGACATCGAAAGCCGCTCGAGGATTGGCAATGCGAAGGCGGCGGTTTTGCCGGTGCCGGTTTGGGCTATCCCTAGGAGATCGCGGCCCTTCATGAGTTCGGGAATGGCGCGGGCCTGAATGGGGGTTGGCTTGTCGTAGCCTTCAGCAGCAATCGCTTTGAGAAGGGGCGCTGAAAGGTTGAGTTCTGAAAATGAATTCACTTTATAAATATCTTTCTGTTTCGGACAGATGTGGGGAAAGCGCAGAACATGTCCGAGCGACCATTTCGCGGGAATCGCAAAATGATACTGGCTCTGTGCTTAAACAGATCCCACGTGAAAGGAGTGTTCGGATTATTTCGGTTTCGGCCGGAACAGCAACCCTGGGGGTTACCTCACGTTATTCTTATATGACCGAGGTCGATAACGCAGCATATGGACGCCGCAGTGCAATAAGTCAAGCTCCAAGCGCCGAGATGGCGGGAAGCAGATCCTCCATGCTGTTAACGACCTGTAAAACGCCCAGTTCTTCCAGGGCTTTGGCCTTGGAAACCGGATCATGGGCAACGCCGGTGAAGCCAATGACATGGCATCCGGCAGCCCGTGCGGCCATGACACCCGTCGCACTATCTTCCACCACCAGGCATTTGTTGGGCGCAAATCCGGCGCGGAAAGCGGCGAGCTGGTAGATGTCCGGCGCGGGCTTGCCGTATTTCACATCTTCAAATGTTGTCAACCTGTCGCCAAAGAAGGGTTCAAGCCCCGTCATGCGCAGCGCTTCAATCGCGCGGTGGCGGGGGCCATTGGTGCCGATGCTTTTGGGCAGGTTGAGCTGTTGCAACAGGGGAATGACGCCGGGCACGGTCTTAAGATCGCGCCGGTAGAGTTCAAGCATGAGGTCATCCTTGCGGGCGCTTAAATCCTTCGGCAGGCTTTTGCCAAACTCCAGTTCCATCGCGGCGATCATGGCTTCGAAGGTGGTGCCGACAAAGCGGTGGTGCATTTCCGCTTCGGTGAAATCAATGCCGTTTTGGGCGAGCAATGCCAGGTCAACATCCATCGAAATCTTTTCGCTGTCGATCAGCACACCATCGCAATCAAAAATGACGTGGGAGATCACCGATATAACCTTTGTGCAGTTTTTGTTCGCAGAACCAAAAAAGTACCTGTTGCTACACACCGACACTTCCGGCGGAAGTTTTGTAGCCAAAAAAATGCGATCGCCTTCGGCAAGATTTTTCCAGAAATCAATCCAAGGACTTCTATCATGATGGGAAAGATTTTCGTCGGTAAACCTAAACGGAAAGATGTGAATTGGAATATCGGTTTGCCCATGCGCCAACGCACTTGCAACGAGATTGTAAACATCATCGATGACCGAATCTGTCATTGCGTAGCAGCCAATTGAAACACAAGAGCCGTGTATCATCAAGAAAGTGCCGGTTCGATTGAGGGCGATGTCATAGGAATTTGGAAACCCAATGTTGATGGCGCGATGGTAACTTGAATTTGGATTCAGATTGTTCGCGGAAACCAAGTAATAACCTTCTGGCGACTGTCTGTCGCCTTCTCTAAGCTTGGGGCCGAGATTCCCCGACCATGTACAGATTGGATAGCTCATTGCGAGCTCAAACTGACCACTTCTGTTCATCCAAAGTTCAAGAGTATTTTCTTGCTTGAAGATGCGAATGAGTACGGGTTGGCCAGGCTGAAATCCTGCTTCGGCAATACGGTCTTTGATAGGGCGTTCATTAAGTTTCCGGAACCTGCCAAAGACTTCTGGAAGTTTTGTTGCCAGAAACGATCGCGCGGTTTCCGCGTATGTGTCGTCAGAGTATTCCACATATGCGAAGCAAAGCAGAGACACCAGGATTGCAGCAATAGCAGCGCGCAGAAGTTTCATTGCTACCTGACTTTGTTTCTGCGCCGAGATGCCTGAAGGCTTTAATGACCTGCTCATAGACAGGCTTCTTGAAGGGAACGATAATATCGATCATCTCGTCCATGCGGGCCCAGCGCCAGGCGTCAAATTCCTGTTTGTGTCCGGGCGGGGCCAGATCAATTTCGCTGTCGTCTCCGGTAAAACGCATGGCAAACCACTTCTGGGTTTGGCCGCGGTATTTCCCCTTCCACGAAATGCCAATCAGGTGTTCGGGCAGGTCATATTTGTACCAGTCTGGCGCTTCGGCAATGATTTCCGCAGAGGTGACGGCGGTTTCCTCGGCCAGCTCGCGCCTGGCGGCCAGCGCGATGTCTTCGCCTTCATCAATGCCACCTTGCGGCATTTGCCACCATTTGCCAACACCATCATCATTCTGTTTTTGAAAACGCCGGCCGATCCATACGAGGCCATCCCTGTTCAGCAACATCACGCCAACGCACGGCCTGTAGGTGGTAATTAGTTTCGGATCTTTCATCAGCCGAGACGGCCCTTGAATGTCGCGCTCACCGGCACCAGCAGGATGCCCTTTTCGCGCAATTGCTCCGCCCATTGCTTTACGGCGTCAACCGTCACCTCAAGGCCAGAGCCTGTGCCGATGGCATAGCCGTTGGCCTTGGCTTCGCTTTCAAGCATTTCAAGCGCTGTTGCGATGCTTTGGGGCGTTGGGTCACTGTCAATCACGATCTGGGCGCGGCGCAGAGGCAAATTGGTTTCGCGCGCCATATCTTCGGAAGCGGTGAGCGATGTTGAGGCGTCCTCAAGATAGACCAGCCCGCGTTTTCTCATTTCCGCCAAGACGGGTTTCAGGGCCAGCGGCGTGGAAAGCAAGCGGCCCCCCATGTAATTCGTAATGCCGACGTAACCTGAAAAACGGCTCATGTGCCAATGCAGCGATTCAAGATTTGCCTTGGCATCCGCATCGGCCAGCAGGGTTTTGGGGCCGGGGTTGTTGTTGGGGTAGCCCATGGGCTCCATGGGAAGCTGAAGCAGCACTTCGTGGCCGCTGGCGCGCGCCTTGTTCACCTGGGATTGCAAATCCTCGCCATAGGGCGCGAAGGCAAATGTCACGTCACCCGGCAATTCCCGCACGGCGCGTTGGGTAAGCTTTGGATTAAGCCCCATGCCGCCCAAAAGAATGGCAATCTTTGGCCGTTCTGAATGGATAACGCCCATCGGTGTGTTGCGGGCATAAACGTCGGACGGCTTTTTGTTGCCGGCACTGATGCGCGGCAGCATCTGCCCGATATTGCTGGTTTCTACAAGCTCGGCCACGGGTGCGGCGCGCAGCGGCCGGCGCGGCGAAACTTCAATCGAGGTTTCGGTCATGTACACGTCCTGCTGGACGGGTTGCTCGACCTGTATTTTTACATCGTCCTCAACGATGACTTCTTTTGAAGCCTCTTCGGTTTCTTCTGCGAGCTGCTCGTCAGGGGCTGGCGTTGTGGAGGCCGTGCTGATTTCTTCAGGGACCGGAATGGCTGCCGTTATGATAGGTTCGCCCGCAAAGGGATAGGGCACACGCATGGCCCAGGCTGAAAGGCCCACCATGCCGGTTATGCACAGAACTGTTGTCGCCAGCAGAAGGCTGGGCCGGCGCGCCCACAGGCGTTCCCGCAGGCTGCGCTTTCGCAGCGGTTGGCGCAGTTCATCACGGCTCATTGAAAATCCAGGCTTCCCATCGATTCGTTTGGGCCCAAGTTTGGCGAGGCAACCGTTAACGTCTCATTAACCCTAAAAATAAAAGCAGGGCCTTGTAATGCCCTGCTTCCCATTCCGTTGAACCCGTCGTTAGTTCGACTTGGTTTCCGCCGTGCCAGCGGGCTTTGTCTCGGGCGGCTTCACGTTGGATACCACCTTGACGCCGTGGAGGAAATCAACGGCGGCCTTGAGCTGCACGTCTTTTGTACGGTCTTCCGGTACATAGGCAGAAGAACCACCACCCTCATCGCCGCCGCCTTCATTGGTCAAGTGGCCTTTGAGACTGGCTTCGCCTTCGGTTGAAACATTCTTACCCTGAAGTTCAGGCGGCAGAGGTTGTTCGATGATGATATCAGCATCGATGCCCTTGGCCTGAATGGAGCGGCCAGCCGGCGTATAATAGCGCGCCGTGGTCAGGCGCAATGCACCCTGGCTGCCCAATGGGATAATGGTTTGCACCGAACCCTTACCGAAAGAGCGCGTGCCGATAACCGTGGCCCGTTTGTGATCCTGAAGAGCGCCCGCGACGATTTCAGAAGCTGAAGCCGAGCCGCCATTGATCAGGATAACCAATGGCTTTTGGTCCGTAAGGTCGCCTTTCTGGGCGCTGAACCGCTGGGTTTCCTCAGCGTGGCGGCCACGGGTTGAAACAACCTCGCCCTGGTCGAGGAACGTATCCGACACCGAGATGGATTGATCCAGAAGGCCGCCGGGATTGTTGCGGAGATCAAGGATATAACCCTTGGCCTTGGCGCCCAGCTCAGTTTTCATCTTGTTGATGGCCTTCTCCATGCCTTCCTGCGTCTGCTCGCTGAAGGAGCTGATGCGGAGGTAGCCGATATCCCCGCTTTCGACCTGGGATTTGACGGACTGCACGCGGATGCGGTCACGCACCAGTTTCACGTCAAAGGGTGCCTGGTCCTTGCGCTGGATCGTCAGCACGATTGGCGTGTTGATGCCGCCGCGCATTTTGTCCACTGCTTCATTCAGTGTCATGCCCTGAATTTCCGTGCCATCGATCTTGGTAATGAGATCGTTTGACATGATGCCAGCCTTGGCAGCGGGCGTTTCATCAATCGGCGTTACAACTTTCACAACACCGTTTTCCATGGTCACTTCAATGCCAAGGCCGCCAAATTCGCCCTTGGTCTGAACGCTCATGTCTTCAAACTGCTTGGCGTTCATGAAGCTGGAGTGGGGGTCAAGCGACGCCAGCATGCCGTTGATGGCAGCTTCAACCATTTTGGACTCGTCGGGCGATTCCACATAGTCAGCACGCACACGGTCGAACACGTCGCCGAAGAGATTGAGCTGCTTGTAGTAATCAGCCTTAGAGGCAGCAATGGCGCTTCCGAACACGTGCCACATAACGGTGGCTGAAACGGCGCCAACCAAAATCAAGCCATAGGTTTTAACTGTCGTATTTACTTTCATTTACGCGCCTCTTTCATTCCGCCAATCCACCACGGGGCCGAATCAACAGCCTCTCCGCTCTTTCTGAACTCTATATAGAGCACCGGCCTGGGCTCTGCCACCTGATCTCCCAACAAAGTGACGGAAGAAGGGCCATTACCCATAATTCCTACGGGTTCACCTGCCCTGATGGATTGCCCGATCCCGGCAGATATTTCGTGCATGCCAGCCATCAGCACAAGGTAACCCTCCCCAGCATCCAAAATCAAGAGCTGGCCATAGGAGCGGAAAGGTCCGGCAAATTCAACTTTACTGTCAACCGGGGCCGTCACCTGGGCCTCGCTGCGGGTTGCAATGGCCAAACCCCGCAACGTGCTGCCCAAGCCATCATCATCGCCAAATTTTTTGAGGATTTGCCCTTGGGCTGGAAATTCCAGGCGCCCGCGGTTTTGTGAAAGATTGATGCGGGGCTTCAAAAGAGCCGCTTCCTGCCGCTGTCTTTCGGCTTCCAAAACCTTCAATTCGGCGGTTTTCTTTGCTTCTTCTTCGCGTTTTGCTGCGGCCAGTTCGGCGATGAGCTGCTTGAGGGACTTGGCCTTCTTGGCAAGCTCAAGACTGCGCTTCTTTTCGTTTTCGAGCTTTCCCGTGCCATCAAACACAAGCTGCTTCTTGTGGGCAACGAGTTCGTTCATGGCGATCTGCGAGGTCTTGAGGCTCGCAATATTTTCATCGTGGACCGCTTTTTCAGATTCAACGCTGGCGCGAATGTGATCGAGGCGGGCGAGCTTTGAGGTCAGCAGTTCGGCTTCGGCGCGAAGTTCAGGCACGATGGTGCCAAACATCATGGCCCCTCTGAGGGCCGCGAGCACGTCATTGGGCTCTACAACCAGGGCCGGGGGCGGGTTCTGTTCAAGCCTTTGCAGGCCTGCCAGAAGTTCGGACAGGACATCCTGCTTTTCAGCAAGTTCGGCGCGGATAATGATTTCTTCTTTCCGGAGCTTGAGTATTCTTGCCTCAACGGCAGTAATGGCGGTTTCCTGGGATTGGATAACCTTGGCAACATTGACGAGTTTCTCAGAGATTTCTTCCTGATCCCTGATGGCTGCCGCCATATCGCTTTTGATTTTGGCCTGGGCTTCAGTGGACGAGGTCAATTCCTGCTCGACTGTGCCAAGCTCATTTTGCGGGGGAAGGGGCGTTTCGGCGCGGAGCGGCGACATGGCGGCGTAAGCTGCGGACCAAGCCCACACAAACCATCCATGCCAACGTGCGCATCAAAATCATCTCGGGTTCTAATAGAGGGCGCAATTGTCTAAATTACGACCTTGGAATGATCGACTCAGGGCCGATGATAGGGATGATTAACCATAATGGTGACCGCCCGGTAAATTTGTTCAAATAACATGACGCGCAGCAGCCGGTGCGGCCAAGTCATGGGGCCAAGGGAAATGAGTTGCCCGGCTTTCTGGCGGGTTTCCGCCGTGTGGCCATCGGGGCCGCCGATGAGGAAGGCCAGATCCTGGGTGCCCCGGTCGAGGTGGCGTTGCAGCAGTTTTGAGAAGTCTTCACTGCCCATCGGTTGCCCGCGTTCATCGAGAACCAGCGTGAAAGCTGATGTGGCCAGATGCCTGGCTTCGTCGTTTTGGCGCTGGGCAGCGGTTTGGGCCTGGGATTCGGCAAAATCCGTAACCGTGAGTTTGGTAATCCCCGCCTTGCGGCCCAAGCCTTCGAGCCGCAACTGGTAGTCATCGGCAATGGTCTTTTCAGGCCCGGCTTTCAATTTGCCGATGGCGAGGACCTGCAGCCGCATGGTTATTCAGCGTGGGGCTCTTGCGGCGAATGTTCGGACCAGAGCTTTTCAAGATTATAAAAGCTCCTCACTTCGGGCCGGAAGAGATGGATGATCACATCAACCGCATCCACCAGAACCCAGTCGCAGGTATCCATGCCTTCAACCCGGATGTGGCGATGGCCGGCTGCTTTCAGCTTGTCCACCAGTTGATCGGCAATGGCGCCGACATGGCGGTTTGACCGGCCGGTTGCCACAACCATGTTATCGGCAATCGCCGTCTTGCCATCGAGGCTGATTGAAACGATATCTTCGGCCTTGGCATCTTCAAGCTGGGACAGAATAATTTTGAGAAGCGATTGATCGGCAACGGCTGCAGGCTTCGGCGCCTTGACCTTGGGCGGTGCTGCCACTTTTGGTTTGGCAACAGTTTTGGGCTTGGCGGCGACGGCGGGCTTTGCCACCGCCTTGGCCTTTACAACGGGCTTTTTCCGGGTTGGTGGTTTTGGCTTCTTGGCGGCAGGTTTCGCTTTGCCCTTTGCCTTCACCTTAGAAGTGGTTTTGCCACGCAGGCCCTTCTTGGCCTTTTCGGCAAAGCGCACCTTGGCCATCATGATGGTTTTGAGTTCGGCAGCGGTCTTGGGCGGGCGCTTTGATGATGATGCTTTAACGGGCTTCGCCTTTTTGGCGGCAGCTTTCTTCACAGGTTTTTTCAGAGGACTGGTCCTTTATCGATTTCCGGGGGGATGTTTAGAACTTCGGGGGCCGAGGTTCAAGTTTCGAATTGCAGTGGAACTTTCAGGCCGCAGCGGCATGGGCAGGAATACCCAGGCAGGCGTTTTGTGGTTCACCAGCCTTGCGGCGTGATCTGTGCTCACGCGTTGGGCGGCATAGCGAAGTGCGGCCCTGCCGCTGAGGGCACGAACCGAGTACCCGGGCCGCGCCAGAAAGGCCAAGGGCAGCGCTTCAGGAATATCGGTCCAGTTATGCCACTTGTGCAGATTGGCAAAACTATCACCCCCCATGATCCAGATGAAGTTTGCCTGCTTGAGGGTGCCTGACAGGGCGAGCAAAGTTGCTGCCGTGTTGGGCGAATTTATCTGATGCTCCAGATCGGTGACGATAAAGCGCGGGTGCCTGGCGATTTTTCTGGTGAAGGCCAAACGCCCGGAATATTCGCCGGTTTCGCCGGGGTCTTTCAAAGGGTTTTGCGGCGACAGCAGCCACCAGACCCAATCAAGCTGCAAGCGCTTCATGGCATAAAGCGCCACCATGTAATGCCCGTAATGGGCCGGGTTGAATGAGCCACCGAAGAGACCGATGCGCTGGCCTTTTCCAAACGGCGGCGGTTTCATCATGGGCGGATTTGCCCCGACCCGCGCACCTGGTATTTGAACGTGGTGAGCTGTTCGAGGCCAACGGGGCCCCGCGCATGCAGCTTGCCGGTGGCGATGCCAATTTCAGCGCCGAAACCAAACTCGCCGCCATCGGCAAACTGGGTTGACGCGTTATGCAACACGATGGCGCTATCAACTTCGGTGAGGAAGCGCTGTGCCGTGGCAGCATCATCCGTGATGATTGCATCGGTGTGCTGGGAGCCATATTTTGCAATGTGCGCCATGGCTTCGTCGACGCCGTTCACGACGCGGAGCGACACGATTGAATCGAGGTATTCGGTTGACCAGTCTTCTTCGCTGGCGGGTTTTACGTGGGCGTCAGCCGCCATCGCTTCCGCATCGCCGCGCACCTCGCAGCCCGCATCGATCAGTGTACGGATGACTGGCTTCAGGTTCTCGCTTGCGGCGGCGCGGTCAATGAGGATTGTTTCCGCGGACCCGCACACGCCAGTGCGGCGCATCTTGGCATTGAGCACAATCTCGCGCGCCATGTTCAGGTTGGCGCGGGCATCAACATAGACATGGCAAATGCCTTCGAGATGGCTGAACACGGGAACCCGCGCTTCGGATTGCACGCGGGCCACCAGATTCTTGCCGCCGCGGGGAACAATCAGGTCAAGGGTGCCGCCAAGGCCCGACAGCATCTCGCCGACACTTTCACGGTCCGTTGTGGGCACCATTTGAATGGCTTCGCGGGGCAGGCCCGCTTCTGCCAATCCATCCTGCAAGGCGGCAACGATGAGAGACGAGGATTGAAACGCATCGGAGCCGCCGCGCAGGATGGCCGCGTTGCCGGATTTCATGCACAGCGCGCCTGCATCAGCTGTTACGTTGGGCCTGCTTTCAAAGATAATGCCGATGACGCCAATGGGAACCCGCACCCGCGAAATCACCATGCCATTGGGCCGCGCCCATTCGCTTAAAATGTGGCCCACGGGATCGGGCAGCTCCGCAATTTCCTCAGGCCCTTGGCCATGGCTTCAATGCGGGCTGGCGTAAGGGTGAGGCGGTCGATAAATGACTCTTTCAGGTCCCTCGCCTTGGCGGCACTCACTTCACCTTCATTTGCAGCAATGATTTTTTCGGAAGAAGAACGAACTGCCCTGGCCATGGCGCGGAGAGCCGCGTTTTTTTGCAGCGTTGAAGCCAGCGCCAATTTGCGCGCTGCTGCACGGGCATTTTTGCCCAGTTCCAGCATGGATTTATCGCTCGCCATTTTTCATCACCAGATCGTCGCGATGAATGATTTCATCGCGGCCGCGAAAGCCTATGGCCTCTTCTATGGCAGAAGATTTCAATCCGGCAATACGAATTGCATCGCTTGAATCATAGGCGACGAGGCCGCGGGCAATTTCAGCGCCGTCAAGATCAACAACACTCACCGTGTCGCCGCGTGAAAAACTGCCGGTTACCTGTTTCACCCCAGCAGGAAGAAGGCTTTTGCCTTTGCCCAAGGCGGTTCGCGCACCTTCGTCCACCACCAGGCGGCCCACGGGTTGCAGGGTTCCGGCGATCCAGCGCTTACGGGATTGCATGGCTGAGAGCGGTGCGAGGAACCAGGTGCAGCGTTCGCCACTGGTGATGCGATGAAGCGGATGAGTTTCATGGCCGGAGGCAATCACCATGTTGCAGCCGGCGCCCAGTGCAATTTTTCCGGCTTCAATTTTTGTAATCATGCCGCCGGAGCCCACGCCTGACACGGGCTTTCCCGCCATGGCCTCAATCTCGGGTGTGATTTCATTGACCAGCGGAATGAAGGTCGATCCTGCCTTGCCGGGAGGCGCGGTATAAAGCCCGTCGACATCCGACAGCAGCACAAGGCAATCGGCGGACATCATGGAGGCGACGCGGGCGGCCAGCCGGTCGTTGTCGCCGTAGCGGATTTCCGAGGTGGCAACCGTGTCGTTCTCGTTGATCACGGGAACCGCTCCTTGGGCAAGCAGCGTTGTGAGCGTGGCGCGCGCATTGAGATAGCGGCGGCGCTCTTCGGTGTCCGCCAAAGTCACCAGCACCTGCGCGGCGACAATGCGTTTAGCGGCCAAGGCTTCCGACCAGCTTTGCGCCAGGGCGATCTGGCCCACGGCGGCGGCGGCCTGGCTCTCTTCCAGTTTAAGTTTGCCCTTGCGGCAGGCCCAGTGCGCGGCGGCCAAGGGCTATGGCGCCTGACGATACGATGATGATATCAGCGCCTCTTGCCTTTGCTTTTTCAAGGTCGGCGATGAGGCTTGCGAGCCATTGGGATTTCACCGTTCCGGTTTTTGCATCAACCAGAAGGGCGGAGCCGATTTTGACAACGATGCGCCGGGCGGAATCAAGAAGCGAGGTCATGGCCGCCAGTCCTCAACCTTGATCCCTTCACCATCCGCATCCCGCGACGCCTTGCGGTCCTTCTGGATGGCCGTGAGCAGGCGCTTCATGGTGTCGTCGACATTCTTGCCGGTGGCACCTGACAAGAGGATCGGGGTTTTCTTCAATTTCTTTTTGAAATCGGCGAGCTTCTTTTCCAGTTCCTTCTCGCCGATGGCATCAATCTTGTTGAAGGCGATGATCTCAGGCTTTTCAGAAATCTCTGGGCCGTAGTCCTTCACTTCCTTGCGGATGACGCGGTAGGCTTTTACGGGGTCATCACCCGTCACATCGATGAGATGCAAGAGAATGGCGCAGCGTTCGACATGGCCCAAAAACTTCGTGCCCAGCCCCACGCCTTCGTTGGCGCCTTCAATGAGGCCTGGAATATCAGCCAGCACAAAACTGTTGCCAGCCGCTTTCACTACGCCAAGCTGGGGGTGCAGGGTGGTAAAAGGATAATCCGCAATCTTTGGCTTGGCCGCTGAAACCGCCGCCAGCAGGGTTGATTTGCCAGCATTGGGCAAGCCCAACAGGCCTGCGTCAGCAATGAGCTTGAGGCGCAGCCAGATCCAGCGCTCTTCACCCTCAATGCCGGGATTGGCGTGGCGGGGGGCGCGATTGGTAGCAGATTTGAAATAGGCGTTGCCGAAGCCGCCGTTGCCGCCGCGCGCAATGCGCACGCGGTCACCCAGCTTGGCCAGATCGGCGATCAGGGTTTCATTGTCGGCTTCATAAACTTCCGTGCCGACCGGAACCTTCAGCGTGATGTCATCGGAATTGGCACCGGCGCGCAGGCGGCCCATGCCGTGGCCAGCGGTTTTTGCCTTGAAGTGTTGCTGGTAGCGATAATCAATCAGCGTATTGAGACCATCGACGGCTTCCACCCAGACATCGCCGCCGTTGCCGCCATCACCGCCATCGGGACCGCCCATCTCGATGAATTTTTCGCGCCGGAAAGACACGGCGCCAGCGCCGCCATCACCGGACCGCACATAGATTTTTGCTTCATCAAGAAATTTCATGGGGCCTTCTAACCTGCCACGCGTTTTATTCCTAGATTTATCGCAGTGCAGCATTTTTGGTGCAGCGCCACATAACGGTCACATTTGCCTAGTTTATCGCCAGCCAACGCTAGACACCGTATGTAATATCAACAGTTGTTTTAGTCTAAGTGAGGCTATTTCGTCATTTCTAGCGCTAATTGAAAGGATAAAAATGAAGAATAGACTCATTGCAGGAATGGCTGCAGCCGTATTTGCTGTAACTATATTCTCGGGCACCGCTGATGCAGGCACGCGCCATCGTAAACATCTTACGACGACTCATGCGAAGCTTGTGAAGCACGCGAAGCACAAGAAGGTCCATGTTGCCCGCCGTTCAAAAGTTTCCGAGGGAACCCGCAACAACGTTATCGCCATCATCAAGCGGCAGGCCCCGCGCTATGGCGTTCCCACCTGGTTTGCGCTGCGCATTGCCAAGGTTGAATCCAATTACAATCCAAATGTTCGCGGCGCTGCTGGCGAATATGGCGTTTTCCAGATGAAGTGCGCTACCGCGCGCGGCGTTGGCTTCAAGGGCAATTGCGCCGGTTTGCTTAACGCATCAACCAATGTCCAGTATGGCCTGAAGCATCTGTCGGCTGCCGTTCGCATGAGCAGGGGCAACCTCAAGATGGCTGCCTCCAAGCACAATGGCGGCCTTGGGCCGCAAGAAGCTGGTGCCCCGCTATGTAGCCATGGTTTTTTAGGGGAGTTGTACTGCGCAAACGAAAAAAGGAGAGATGGTCGCATCTCTCCTTTTTTATTCAGCTCTTGCGAAAGCGGCTTATTCAGCGGCTTTCATGGGCAGCACGGAAACAACCTGGCGGTTTTTCTTGGTGCCGCGGAAATTCACGGTGCCGGGGATGGTCGCAAAAATCGTGTGATCCTTGCCGATGCCAACGCCGGTGCCGGGGTGCCAGGTGGTGCCGCGCTGGCGGATGATGATGTTGCCGGCGATAACATTTTCGCCGCCGAAGCACTTCACGCCAAGACGGCGGCCTGCGGTATCGCGGCCGTTGCGGGACGAGCCGCCTGCTTTTTTATGGGCCATATCGTGTGCTCCTTATTCCTTGCTGCGGGCTTTATCGGTTTTGGCGCGGGGTGGTTTGCCGGCCATCAATTCCTTGGCCTGCTCAATCCATTCCTCGCGGGCAACCCGGCCCTTCTGCTTCAATTCAGTTTCAATACGCTCAACATCAGCGCCCGTCCAGCTGGCGATCTGGGCGAAAGTGGTAACGCCGAGATCGGTCAAACCTTTTAGTATCTTCGGGCCAATGCCGGCGATCAGCGAAATGTCGTCAGCGCTGGAAGCGGCGGGGGCGGCCAACGGGGCTGCTTCGGAAACGGCTGCCTTCTTTGGCGCTGCTTGGGCGCCGCTGCCTTGGCCGAAGGCTTGGCGCCGCCGGTCAGGATTTCAGTGATGGTGACACTCGTCAAATCCTGACGGTGGCCATTGCGCCGGCGGTAGTGCTTGCGGCGGCGCTTCTTGAAAATGATGATATGGGGCCCACGGGCCTGCTTTTCGATTTCGCCCACCACCGTGGCGCCTGCCACCAAGGGTGCTCCGATATCAACGGTTCCGCCATTGGAAACCATGAGCACGTCGGTGAAGCTCACGCGGTCGCCCGCGGCGCCTTCAAGCTTTTCGATGAGGATCTTGTCATTGGCCGCAACGCGATATTGCTTGCCGCCAGTCTTTATAACTGCGTACATTTCATTACCTTTTTCATTCCTCGCGCCCTTTGGCGCCGCTGCGAACTCATTAAACAGCGGGCTTTAGTGCTTGATATTACAAGCTTTTTCGAGTTGCCGGAGGCAGCGCATGGACGCTTAACAGGGTTGCCCCCGAAAGCGATGGGCGGGTCTTACGGAAAGGGCCGGGAATTGTCAAGGAAGGGGGTGAGGTTGCCTTCACTTAAACTCCGGTTTGTGTTTTTCCCGAAAGGCGGCAACGCCAGTTTTTAACTCCGCTCCACCCGCAACAGCCAATCCAGCGAGTGCTTCGAGGGGGCGTTCAACCTCTTCGCCTTCGGCGGCGTTGATGAGCATTTTTGTGATGCTGGTGGCGAGCGGGCCGCGGGCGGAAAGTTTGATTGCCATTTCGCGGGCGGCGCTCAGGCTTTCGCCTTTGACGGCGACTTGATCGACGAGGCCCAACGCCAGGGCCTGTCCGGCGTCAAAGATTTCACCCAGCAGCGCCATGCGGCGGACGGTTTGCGGGCCAAAGCGGCGGACGGTGCGCTGGGTGCCGGACCAGCCGGGGATTATCCCCAAGCCGGTTTCCGGCAGGCCGAATTTCACATGGGGTTCGCTCACGCGGAAATCGGCGATGGCGGCCAATTCCAATCCGCCGCCCAGCGTGTGGCCATTGAGTGCGGCGATAAGCGGCATGCGCAACCGTGCCAGGGCATCAAAGGCGCGGTGGCCATGGCGCACCCAGGCGAGGCTGAAATTTTCCGGCGACCAGGCGCTCCAGGCTTCGATATCGCCGCCGGCGCAGAAGGATTTTTCGCCTTCACCTGTCAGAATCGCGCAGCGGATGTCTGGCAGGGCGTCGACGATGTGGGCGGCGCGTTCCAGCGCCAGCACCATGTCGTAATCCAGCGCATTCAGTTTTTCCGGCCGCGCGATGGTAATGACAGCCAGCTGATCTTCAACATCCAGATGGATGCGCTTGTCGCCAATCTCAATCATGGAGTTTCAATCCCATCTTTCCTGGGGTGAACAATCTTGTATCCATCGGCTTTACATCGGGTGCTACGCGCAGTGGAAATTCCGACTGGCCGAGAATGTGGGTTTGTAGATCCACCCCCGGCGCCACTTCGGTGACCACAATGCCTTCGCCGGTCAGCTTCATCACGCAGCGCTCCGTCACATAGGTCACATCCTGATTCTGTTTCACGGCGCGGGGGCCTGAAAAGGTGATCTGCTCCACGTCGCGCACCAGCTTTTTCACTTTTCCCTCTTTTTCGATATGCAGCCTGCCATCCCGGATTTCCATTTTGGCGCCGGCATTGAAGAAGCCGGAATAAACGATTTTTCTGGCGCGCGAGGTGATGTCGACAAAGCCGCCGGCGCCCGCCGTGACGTGGGGCTTTGCGCCGAGCTTTGAGACATTGACGCTGCCGTGCGCATCGATCTGCAGGAAGGAGAGCAATGCGCAATCAAAGCCCGCCGCCTGAAAATAGGTGAACTGGTGGGACGACGGCACGATGGCCTCGGCATTCGATGAGCAGCCGAACTGAAACTCGAGCAGGGGAATGCCGCCCACCGCACCCTGTTCGATCACCCAGGTGGTTTTGCCATGCAGGCCCTCTTCCAGAAACACACGCGGCACGTTTGCCGAAACGCCGAAGCCGAGATTGACGGCCCAGCCCGCTTTCAATTCCTGCGCCACGCGGCGCGCGATGGCCTTGGCCGCACCAAATTCCATATGGGCGAAGCTATCCAGTGCGCGGAACTCTTCGCCTGAGATGGCGGGGTCATAAACGGTCTGCGTGGTTTGCCATTGGTCCGGCGCTTCCACGATGAAATCAATGAGAATGCCCGGCACTTGCACGTGATGGGGATTGAATGGCTTGTCCCTGATTATGCGCTTCACCTGGGCGATGACAATGCCGCCATTGTTGTGGGCGGCCATGGCCAGGTCCATGGCGCCGATATAGGCGCCTTCCTGTTCGAAGGTGAGGTTTCCACGTTCATCCGACGAGGTGGCGCGGATGATGGCGACGTTTGGAATGATGGCCGGAAAATAGAGGTACTCCTCGCCCTCAAAATTCATTTTCTTCACGATTGGCGCTGCCGCCGCCTTGGCATTCATGGCGCAGCCGCCGTGGGCGGGATCAACAAATGTATCAAGGCCGATCTTGGTAAGCACGCCGGGACGCTTGGCGGCGGCCTCACGGTGCATGTCGAGCATGATGCCCGAAGGCACGTTGTAGGCGGCGATTTCATTGGCGCCCAGCAATTGCCAAATCAGGGGCGGTTCAGACGTTGAGGGGCCTGACGGATAGGAGCCGCCGATGACGCGCGCAATCAGCCCGGGCTTTGCAATATGATCCACGCCCTTGATGCCGGACATGTCACCCGCTGCGATGGGGTGCAGCATGGTGAGGTTTTGCGGATGCTGCTCGCGGTCAAAGCGTTCGCCCAAGGCTTTCAGTATGGCATCGGGGCAGCACAGGCCGGACGATGAATTGACGGTGACGGTTGCGCCATCGGCAATGGCTTTCACGGCTTCGGCGGCGGTTACAATTCTTGGCATTACCTGTTTCCGCGAATGAGATCCGCGGCCCTTTCCGCCATGGCGATGGTTGGCGCGTTGGTGTTGGAGGATACGATGCGGGGCATGGTTGAACTGTCGCAGACGCGAAGGCCGTCAATGCCATGCACGCGCATTTTGGGATCGACAACGGCCCTGTCATCGGTTCCCATCTTGCAGGTGCCGACGGGATGATAGCTTGAGCGCGCGCTGGCGCGGGCGACGTCGATGTAATCCTTCTTGGACTTGCAGGCCGCGCCGGGAAAATGTTCATGGCCGACGAAGCGGCGCATGGAACGGGTCTGGCCGATGGCTTGCGTGATTTTCATGGCGTCGATGTGGCGTTCAAGGTCATAGGGATCGGCAAATGAATTGGGGTCAATGATTGGCGCATCCAGCGGGCTGTTGGAGCGCAGCGTTACCTGCCCGCGCGACCGTGGCCGCATGAAGTATGAATTGCAGGTGGTACCATTGCCGCCGGGTACGGTTCCAACGCCTTCCTCCACACCTGCGCCCGCGAGGAAATGGAATTGCAGATCCGGCGTCTTCTCCTTGCGGTCGCTCCACCAGAAAGCGCCGGCCTCCACAATGTTGGACGCCACGGGGCCGGACTTGAACATCAGATATTGCAGGCCGGCCCAAACCTGCCAGTGTTTCTTCTTGTATTTGTCATAGGAGTGCGCGCCGTTCAGCACCCAGGTTACATCGGTGGAAAAATGATCATGGAGATTCTGGCCGACGCCCTTGAGGTCATGGACAACGGCTACATCTTTTTCCCTGAGATGTTTGGCGGGACCGATGCCCGAGAGCATGAGAAGTTTCGGCGAACCGATGGCGCCTGCTGTCACAATCACTTCGCTGGCGGCCTCAATGCGCTGGGTGCGGTTGCCGTCAATGACTTCGAGACCGACGGCGCGACCCTTCTCAATCAGGATCCGGTTTACAAAAAGGCCGGTCCGCACGGTGAGATTGGCGCGCTTCTTTGCCGGGTTTAAATAGGCCACGGCGGCGCTGCATCTTTTCCCGTCGCGCGTGGTGGTTTGATAGAGGCCCGTTCCTTCCTGTTTTCCCGAATTGAAGTCGGGGTTGTAGGGCATGCCAAAATCCATGCAGCCCTGCACAAAGGCCATCGACGTTTTGTTGGGGCTTGCCAGGTCGGAAACGCCCAGCGGGCCCTCGACGCCATGCTCGCTGCCGCCCAAACGGCTGTTGCCTTCCGACTTGATGAAATAGGGCTTGAGGGTTTTCCAGCCCCAGCCCTTGCAATTCAATTCGCTTTCCCAGCCGTCGAAATCTTCCGGGCAGCCCCTGGTATAGATTTCTGCGTTGATGGAACTGCCACCCCCCAGCACGCGGGCCTGCGGGTAAACGGCGGTGCGGTTGTTGGCATGGGCGAGGGGGGCGGTTTGATAGCCCCAGGTGAGCGGGCCTGCCGTCATCTTGAAGAAGCCCACGGGCATATGGATGAAGGGATCCGTGTCCTTTGGGCCGGCTTCGATGAGCAGCACTTTCGCATCTGGCATTTCAGACAGGCGCGCCGCCAGCACACATCCCGCCGAGCCGCCGCCTACAATGATGTAATCATACATGCCAAAATCCGGAACTTGCCAAAATCCATCCCCCGTTATAAATAACTATTTAGTTATTTCAAGGGATATGGATTGAAACGTGGCGAAACCCAAGGCAATTCCGCGAAATCCTGACGAAACCAGGCGGCGCATCCTGGCGGCGGCGAAGGTTGAGTTTGCCAAGAAGGGCTTGGGGGGCGCGCGGGTTGATGACATTGCGGCACGGGCGAAAGCCAACAAACGCATGATGTATCATTACTTCGGCAACAAGGATGAGCTGTTCCGCCATGTGCTTGAGGAAGCCTACGGCGATTTCCGCCAGCGCGAAGCCGAGCTGGATTTGGACAGCCTTGACCCCATCGCGGCAATCACCGCCCTGCTGGCATTCAACTGGAAATACTTTTTGGAGAATCCCGAGTTCATTACGCTGGTGAACAGCGAAAACCTGCACAAGGCGCGGCACATCAAATCATCGAAAAGCATGCAGGAGATGAGCCGCTCCTTCGTGGGCCGCATGCAGCATCTGCTGGAACGCGGCGCGAAAACCGGCCTGTTCCGCGAGGGGCTTGATCCCGTGCAGGTGAACATCACGATTGCCGGGGTGGGCTATCACTATCTT
This sequence comes from uncultured Alphaproteobacteria bacterium, assembly GCA_963763635.1. Lineage (GTDB taxonomy): Bacteria > Pseudomonadota > Alphaproteobacteria > Rhizobiales > Aestuariivirgaceae > Aestuariivirga. The sequence goes on along the minus strand of CAVXPO010000019.1, from coordinate 181,619 downwards.
ACCAACCGTTTTACCGGCGCCATCGTTTTTGAGCGCGATCTCATGTCACTGCCAGCGCTGGACGCGCGGCTTGCTTTCAACACGCAAACCATCCTGCGGCTGGTTTGCACCCCTGAAACCCTGAAGAGGATAGCGGCATGAAAGCCTTGGTCACCGGCGGACGCCGCGGCATCGGCAAGGCGATCTGCCTGAAGCTGGCAGGTGCTGGATTCGACGTAGCCATCAATGATGTGGCTGACAGTGAGGAACTGCGGGGCACCGTGGCAGAATGCGCAGCACTTGGCGTTGCGGCCCTCGCCGTCATCGGCGATATTTCCGATCTTGCGTGCCATCAAAGCATGCTGGATGAGGCGGAAAAAAAGGGGCCGCTCACCACGCTCATCAACAATGCGGGCGTTTCAGTGGCGAGCCGCGGCGACCTTCTTGATGTGACGCCCGAGAGCTATGACCGCTGCCTTGACATCAATACGCGGGGCACGTTTTTTCTGACGCAAGCCTTTGCCAAACGGCTAAAGCCTTCCGCGCACCACCGCAGCATCGTGACGATCTCTTCAGCCAATGCGACGGGTGTTTCGGTGACGCGGGGCGAATACTGCATTTCGAAGGCCGGAGTTTCCATGGTATCAAAACTTTTTGCCGCGCGCCTCGGCAATGAAGGCGTTGGCGTTTATGAAATCCAGCCCGGCTTTATTGAAACCGATATGACAGCGCCCTCAAGGGCGCGCTATGACAAGCTGATTGAGGAAGGCCTGACCGTGATCAAGCGATTTGGAACGCCGGAAGACGTGGCGCAGATCGCACTGACCCTGGCGCAGGGGCTTCTGCCCTATACATCAGGTCAGGCCATCCAGGCCGATGGCGGGCTTTTGACGGTGAGATATTAACCATGAGAATCCAGTTTCCCGGAAGCGGTGGAAAACGCGAGACCTACCATCTCATGGGCGAGCCGCTTGCTGTCCGAAAACCCAAAGCTGCCTTCAACCGTGTGGCATTTGCAGCGGCACCGGTGATTGTTGATCCGATGAGTATAGCGGGTGCGCTGGATTGGGAACGTACACTGGCTTACCGGCGGGAGTTGCTGGCGCAAGGTTTCGGCATTGCGGAGGCCATGGATACGTCCCAGCGCGGCATGGGGCTGGATTGGCGCCAAGCGTTGGAATTGATTGAACGGTCGCTTGCCGATGCTGGTGGCGATGCGGTGCGCATCTATTCGGGCTGCGGCACGGACCATCTCGCGGCGGCGGATGCCCGCAGCCTTGATGATGTCATTCGCGCCTATCTCGAGCAACTCAAAGCCATCCAGAAACTTGGCGGCCGCGTGATCCTGATGGCGAGCCGGGCGCTGGTGCGCGTGGCAAAAACGCCGGAAGACTATGTGGCCGTCTATTCGCGGGTTTTGCAGGAGGCGAACCATCCTGTCATCCTGCATTGGCTGGGCGAGATGTTTGATCCGGCGCTCAAAGGCTATTGGGGGGCGGATGATTTCCCTGATGCGACCAATACCTGTCTTGACGTGATCAAAGACAATGTTGCGCGGGTTGATGGCATCAAGATTTCGCTGCTGGACGCACAGAAGGAAATCATCTTCCGCCGGCAATTACCGACGGGCGTAAAAATGTACACCGGCGATGATTTCAATTATGCGGAACTGATTGCGGGCGATGCGCAGGGGTTCTCCCATGCACTGCTCGGAATCTTCGCGGCGATTGCGCCCGCCGCATCGCGCGCCCTGACGGCGCTTGCCAAGGGCGACGCCAAGAAATTTCACAAACTGCTGGCGCCCACGGTGCCGCTTTCACGGGTTATCTTCCAGGCGCCAACGCAGAATTATAAAACCGGCATTGTGTTCCTGAGCTGGCTCAATGGCCAACAAGACCATTTCATCATGGTGAATGGCGCGCAGTCCCAGCGTTCGCTTTCGCATTTCATCGAGGTGTTCAAACTCGCGGATCAGGCGGGGTTGTTGCGTGATCCCGAACTTGCGGTGAAGCGCATGAAAACCTTGCTCGCACTCCACGGCCAGTGATGCAGCATTTTGCCATCAATACGGCCACGCTGGGGTTTCAATGCCCGCTTGAGCAATCGATTGAGGCCATTGCGGCCAAGGGCTTTGGCGGCATTGGGCCCTGGCGGCGTGAGGTTGAAGACCGCGATGTCAAGGCTTTGTCCAAACAGATAAGGGATGCGGGATTGAAAGTGACGGGCTATTGCCGCAGCACCTATCTGCCGGCAAATACGCACCAAGGCCTGCTTGCCAACATTGAAAGCAACAGGCGGGCGCTGGAAGATGCCGCAATGCTCGGCGCGGATTCGTTCGTCATGGTGGTGGGCGGGTTGCCGGAGGGTTCAAAAGACATTGCCGTTGCGCGGGCGCAAGTGGCCGAAGGAACGACGGCGCTGCTGGAACATGGCAAAAAACTTGGCGTCAGGATTGCGCTGGAACCCTTGCATCCGGTTTATGCGGCGGATCGCAGTTGCCTCTCCCTCCTGGGCGAAGCGCTGGATATGTGTGAAGCCATCGAAGGGCCTGTGATGAACCCGATGCTTGGTGTCTGCCTCGATGTTTATCACGTGTGGTGGGATCCCAATTTGCGGCGTGACATCGGGCGCGCTGGAAATGAGAAACGCATCTTCGGTTTCCATGTCTGCGATTGGCTGGTGCCCACGCGCGATGTGCTGAATGACCGCGGCATGATGGGCGATGGAGTGATTGATATTCCTGCAATCCGCGCGATGGCCGAAAGGGCGGGCTATCAGGGTCTTATTGAAGTCGAGATATTCAGCAGCCAGAACTGGTGGAAGAAGCCAGTCGACGGAATTCTGAAAACCTGCAGCGAACGCCTCAAAACCTCAGTTTGAGACGCGGGTTTCCATCAAATCCACAAGATCGTTCATGATGGTGTTGAGGTCAAAATCCTTTGGCGTGTAAACGCGGGCAACTCCCAACTGTTTCAACACATGGGAATCTTCCGTTGGAATGATGCCGCCCACCACAACCGGAATATGCTCGAGGCCCGCCGCGCGCAGGCGCTGCATGACGTCGCGGATGAGGGGCACGTGGCTGCCGGAAAGAATAGAGAGGCCGAGGAGCTGGATTTTTTTGGCCCCGGCGGTCGCCACAATCTCTTCAGGTGTCAGGCGAATTCCTTCATAGGTTACATCAAGCCCGCAGTCGGCGGCGCGCACGGCGATCTGCTCGGCGCCGTTGGAATGGCCATCGAGGCCGGGCTTTGCCATTAGGAATTTGGGTGTTTTTCCAAGCGTTTGGGCAAGATTTCTCACACGTGAGCGGAGGATTTCAAGCGATGATTCCGGTTGGTCATCCATGACTAAAAGCACGCCCGTGGGGGCGCGGTATTCACCGAAAACCGCACGCAGGGTTTCGCCCCATTCGCCAGTGGTGACCCCCGCCTTGGCGCAGGCGATGGAGGGTTCCATGATGTTCTGGCCGGCAATTGCTGCGGTTTTCAGGTCTGCCAGAGCTGTATATACAGCTTTGCTGTCGCGCGTGCTGCGCCAGAGTTTGAGCTTTTCAACCTGCTCGTATTCAACATTCTCCGAAACGGTCAACACCATTTCCCCTTCGCCGGTTGACAGGGGTGAGATTTCGCTGGTGGTGAAGATGTTGACGCCCACCACTTTCGTTTCGCCGCTTTCAATGGCCTTCAGCCGCTCGCTGTTGGAGCGCACCAAGGCCTGTTTCATGAAGCCACTTTCAATGGCCGGAATGGCGCCGCCCTGATCCAGGATGGTTTTCAGTTCCAGGCGCGCCTGCGCTTTCAGGCTTTCAACCTTGGCCTCAATTTCCTTCGAGCCTTCAAAAATATCGGCATAGTCCAAGAGGTCCGTTTCATAGGCTACGATCTGCTGCATGCGGAGCGACCATTGCTGGTCCCAGGCGCGGGGAAGGCCGAGCGCCTCATTCCACGCGGGCAGCTGCACGGCGCGGGCGCGGGCGTTTTTGGACAGCACCACAGCCAGCATTTCAATGAGAATGCGGTAAACGTTGTTTTCCGGCTGCTGTTCCGTAAGGCCCAGGGAGTTCACCTGCACGCCATAGCGGAAGCGGCGGAATTTTTCGTCTTTGATGTTATAGCGATCGCGGCAGATTTCATCCCACAGCTCGGTGAAGGCCCGCATCTTGCACATTTCGGTCACGAAGCGGATGCCGGCATTCACAAAGAAAGACATGCGGCCGACAACTTCGGGAAAAGCTTCGGAACTTACGGCCTGTCTAGCAGAATCCAGCACTGCCACCGCCGTTGCCAGCGCAAAGCCCAATTCCTGCACCGGCGTGGCGCCTGCCTCCTGCAAGTGGTAGGAACACACATTCATGGGGTTCCATTTCGGCATGTCCGTTGCACAAAAGGCGATGGTATCAATCGTCAGCTGCAATGACGGTTTAGGCGGGAACACATGGGTGCCGCGCGACAGGTATTCCTTGATAATGTCGTTTTGCGTGGTGCCGGAAAGCGCGTTGCGGGGGATTCCCTGTTCATCGGCCACCGCCACATAAAGCGCCAGCAGCCAAGGGGCGGTGGCATTGATCGTCATCGAGGTATTCATGGTATCGAGCGGAATGGCCTCAAACAGTGTCCGCATGTCGCCGATATGGGAGACGGGAACGCCAACTTTTCCCACCTCGCCGCGGGCCAGAACGTGATCCGGGTCGTAGCCGGTTTGGGTTGGAAGATCGAAGGCCACGGAAAGGCCGGTCTGGCCCTTGGCAAGGTTGGCGCGAAACAGCCGGTTGCTTTCAACTGCGGTGGAATGGCCAGCGTACGTGCGGATCAGCCAGGGCTTGTCAGGTTTTTCAGGTTGCATTGCAGCATGGAAGCACGGTTATTTTGGCGGCGCAACCCTGCTAAAGTTTCTACCAGCTGCCGCCGGGGCCGGTGAACCACAGCATGGTGAAGGAGCCGGAGATCATGCCCGCCACCGTATAAAGCAGCACTTCCTGCTGGTTGATGATGGTTGGGATGTCGACGCCGCTCAGAACCCAGTTGGCTACAAAGGCACCCACGAACAGGGCAGAGAAGTTCAATGGCACAGTGAGATTGCCAATATTGCCAGTAAATTTGGCAAGAATAACGGCACCCGCAACGCTGAACATAACGGACATCATGAATGCCTCATTGGACAGCTCGACGTTCGCCAGATAGCTGTACAAATCTGCCAGACTGAAATTCGTTAAGTTCTGTACCATTGCCGATCTCTCCCGACATAGCGAAGGTTAACCGATTATGACTCGAATGGCCGGTTAATCCAAGTTACGGTTGCGGGCGCAGTAAAGAACCCCTTGCTTTGCATCATGCAAATTAGCTCAATTAATCCGACAAATTTCATCCCTTTTTCCTATTGTTGCACTGCAAAATAAAATGCTTAAGGTGAAGGGTCAAAACTGGAGCCTGCCCATGACCGCCGTGCCGCTGAGAGACCTTTATGAAATTGGTGAAATTCCGCCCTTGGGCCATGTTCCAAAAAACATGTACGCTTGGTGCATCAGGCAGGATCGCCACGGGGCACCGGAAAGCGCCATGCAGATTGAAGTGGTTCCGACCTGGGAAATTGGCCAGGACGAGGTGCTCATCCTGGTGATGGCGGCGGGTGTTAACTATAACGGCGTGTGGGCAGCGCTAGGCACGCCGATTTCCCCCATTGATGGCCATAAGAACCCGTTCCATGTGGCGGGCTCCGACGCGGCGGGGGTTGTCTATGCGGTGGGCAGCAAGGTGAAGCGCTGGAAAGTCGGCGATGAGGTTGTGGTTCATTGCAATCAGGATGATGGCGATGACGAAGAATGCAACGGCGGCGACCCGATGTTCTCCAACTCCCAGCGCATCTGGGGTTATGAAACACCGGATGGATCATTCGCGCAGTTTGCACGCGTCCAGGCGAGGCAGCTCCTGCCGCGCCCGCAGCATCTTTCGTGGGAGGCATCCGCCTGTTACACGCTGACGCTTGCCACCGCCTACCGCATGCTGTTCGGCCACCGGCCTCACACGTTAAAGCCCGGCCAGAATGTTCTTGTATGGGGCGCTTCCGGCGGCTTGGGTTCCATGGCGGTGCAGCTCATCGCCACAGCGGGAGGCAATGCCATTGGCGTGATCTCCGAAGATGACAAACGCGACTTCGTCATGCAGCTTGGCGCACGCGGGGTTATCAACCGCAAGAACTTCCACTGCTGGGGGCAAATGCCAAAGGTTGGCACGCCCGCCTATAATGACTGGCTCAAATCGGCGCGGGAATTTGGCAAGGCCATCTGGCAGTTCACCGGCAAGGGCAATAATCCGGATATCGTTTTTGAGCATCCGGGCGAATCCACGTTTCCGGTTTCGGTTTTGATTGCCAAGCGCGGCGGCATGATTGTGATCTGTGCGGGCACCACGGGCTATAACCTGACGCTTGATGCGCGCTATCTGTGGATGCACCAGAAGCGCGTGCAGGGTTCGCATTTTGCAAATCTCATGCAAGCCTCTAATGCCAACCGGCTGGTGCAGGCGCAACGCATTGATCCTTGCATGTCGGAAGTTTATGGCTGGCATGATATTCCCAAGGCGCACATGAAGATGTGGAAGAACGAACACCGGCCGGGCAACATGGCGGTGCTTGTATCGGCACCGCGCACGGGATTAAAAACTTTTGATGATGTCATCGAAGCCGCAAAATGAATTACCAGTTGTGGAACTTCGCAACCTTGGGCCTAAATCAGCAATGATGTTGGCCGAGGCAGGTATCCGCACCATAGGCGAGCTTCGTGAAATTGGAGCTGTAAAAGCTTTTTTGCGCGTAAGAGAAATTCATACCCGCGGCGCATCGGTTAATTTCCTTTGGTCGATGGCGGCTGGACTTGATGGGCGCAGCTGGCAGGAAGTTTCGGCTGAGGAAAAAGCCTTACTGCTCGCTGAGGTCCGCCAATTGCGCCGCTGATTTCATGGCGCGGTGAATTTGCAGCACACGGTTAAACTCGCCGCCGAAGATCAGCACCAATGCGGCGAGATAGAGAAAAAACATTGCTGCAAAAAGCCCTGACAGTGAAGAATAGGTCGACGCAAAACTATTGAAATTGACGAGGTAATAGGAAAACACGCTGGTCAGCAGTATCCACACCAGCACCGTTACCGCAACACCAGGCAGGACCTCGAGGCTTCGCAGTTTTTTGGCTGGCAGAATGCGGTGACCGAGTTGCAGGCCGCCGGTGAGGAGCGCTATCGCCACCGGGTAGCGCACATTATTCAGTGGCTCGAAATTCTGTACGAGGGCGGGCGCGTAACGCTGAAGACCGGCCATGAAAACTGGCGCAATAATCAGCAGCACGGCGATGATGAGCAGAACACCTGCCGAACCGATAACAAACAATATGCTTTGGCCGTAAAGCCAAAACATGTTGCGGTCCTCCTTGATATCATAGGCCCGGTTCAGCGCCACGCGGATGCTGTCAACACCGGCAGTTGCGCTCCAGATTGTCACAAGGGCAGCAAGGCTCAAGAGGCCGGTTCGGGGCACAGTGAGAATGGAACGGATTTCAGCCGCGAGGGGATGCACGAGCTGCTCAGGCGCCACACTTAACAGAAACGTCACAACCTGTTCGGCCAGATTTTCATTGCCGAAAAAACCTGCCAGCGCCGTGAGAAAAATCAGGAAAGGAAAAATGGAAAACAGCGTTCGAAACGCAATGTTGCCAGCAAGCGGCACGGCTTCATCGGCAAATAACCGGCGCAGCGCTTGCAGTCCGAGTTTCAGGATGGTGGGCTGTTCTGCGTCCATGGGTTTCAGCATAGTCGATATGCGCAAGATTTCTCAAGATAGCACTCGCAAATAATGCCAAAGCTTGGCATGGGACTGGCATGCATCATCATAAGACTGCCCCCGTCTGGATCGCCGCTGCACCTGCATTGTTCATTATTTTATGGGCGACAGGATTTGTGGTCGCAAAACTTTCAGCGGGGCATGTGGACCCACTCACTTTTCTCAGCATCCGTTTTCCCATTGCCTGCGCCCTGCTCGTGGTAATCGCGCTTCTGCAACGTGTCCGATGGCCAGGCGTCAAACTTGCTTTCCATGCGGCTGTGGCGGGGGCGCTGTTGCATGGCGGCTATCTTGGGCCGGTCTATTGGGCTGTAGCGCATGGCATGCCCGCTGGCATTTCGGCATTGATCGTCAGCCTGCAACCGCTGATGACGACAATCCTTGCGGCTTACCTCGTCGGTGAATCCATTGGGCGGCGACATTGGATTGGCTTGCTTGTCGGCATCCTTGGCGTCGGCCTTGTAGTGTGGCCCAAGATATCAATGGCCGGTATCGCTGGCATTACGCCGTTCACTGTGGCGCTTAATATTTTTGGCGCCTTCAGCGTTTCGCTCGGCACGGTTTACCAGAAGCGCTTTGCCACGGGCCTCAACCTATCGAGCGGCGGGGCCTGGCAATATGTCGGGGCTTTTCTGGTCGTGCTGGTGGTGGCGTTGCTGACGGAAGATCTTCATTTCGACGGCAGCTTCAATGCATGGTTCGCGCTGGGCTGGTCGGTGATCGTGCTTTCACTCGTTGCCATCACACTGCTCATGCTGCTGATTCGGCATGGTGAAGTTTCCAGAGTTTCGGGCCTTATCTACCTGGTGCCGGCAGTTGCGGCTTTCATGGCCTATATCGTGTTTGATGAAACGCTGGTGCCGCTGCAACTTCTTGGCATGGCAGTGTGTGCGGGCGCGGTGTTCATCGTCACCCGAAAGGCCTAAACGGTTTCCGCTTTCATTTTTTCCAACGTCTCCCTCGCCTTGTCACGGTGGGATTGCGTCATGTGACTGCGGATGGCGGTGATGGCGGCGTAAAGCACGGCCATGTCATCGGTGAAGCCGAGGCCCAGGATCACATCAGGGATCACATCGAAGGGCATGATGAAATAGGCGAGGGCTGCCAGCAGAATGCCTTTCACCCGGATGGGCGTGGCGGAATCAAAAGCGCAGTAATAGGCGGCAACAACGTCTTCAGCAAAGGGCACCTGGGCCAGTGACTTTTTCAGCTTGGGCCAGAATTCCCGGGTAACGGTGTTTTCATTGGAAGCCATGGTGTTCCCCTGTAGGTTTGCGCTGATATGGGATCATGGCGGGCTTCGTTCAATAGTTATCTGTTAGCGAACCACAGGCCTGCCATCATGATGATAATGGCGGCAAACTGCAACAGAACCCGCCAGCGCATCAGGGTTTGCGAGCGGTTGGCGGAACCGCCCCGCATCATGTTCCATAATCCCAAAAGCAGGACAACGGCCACGGCGCCAACGGCCAGGGGAACGAGGTAACTGAAAATATTCATTGGTCAGACGCCTTGTTGAGGACAAAATCAAGAAGCCGCTGGGGCAGAAGCCTGCGGCACCAGGCCATTATATGGGTGGGAATGGTAACGTAGTAACGGGCTTTTGGTCGCTGCGACTCCAGCGCCAGAATGAGTTTTTCGAGCACCGCTTCGGGTGGCAGCTTGAAACGGTTGCTGCGGCCGCCGCCCAGCCTTGCAACCTGCGCCTCATAGTCTTTCCGGTAATGGGTGTTCACGGTGTCAATATTCCGGTTGAAGGCTTCGAGCGCGTTCTGGGTGAAACGGCTGGCAATGGGGCCGGGCTCAATGAGCACAATCCTGATTTTCGTATCACGGAGTTCCAGCCGCAGGGTGTCAGTCAAGGCTTCAATGGCAAATTTGCTGGCGTTATAGGCACCCCGCCATTTCATGGCGACAAGGCCCAGCACTGAGGAATTCTGTACAATGCGGCCTTCGCCATTTGCCCTGAGCAGGGGAAGGCAGGCCCTTGTCAACTGGTGCCAGCCCAGCACATTGGTTTGAAATTGTTTGTCCAGCACCTCGCGGGTCAAATCTTCCACGGCACCGGGTTGTCCGTAGGCGCCGTTGTTAAACAGCGCGTAAAGCTTGCCTCCCGTGCGCCTTGAAACTTCATTGGCGCAAGCCTCAACGGATTTTGGTTCCGTGTAGTCAAGATAGAAACTTTCCAGTCCCAGGGCCTCCAGCCGCGCAATGTCTTCGGGCTTTCTGGCCGTGGCAAATACGCGCCAGCCCCTGGCTTTCAGACCCACGGCGCAAATCAGGCCGATGCCGGAGGAACAGCCAGTGATAAGAATGGTTTTATCCGTCATGCAAACTGTCCTGTTGCTCTTGCCCGCAAAGTATGGGGATAATCGTATTTGGGAGCAAATGTCGATATGAAATCCATGAAGCTATATGCAGAGGTGCAACGCATTCATAATGAATTGGCGGCACTCGGCATTGCACCCGATGCGGCGCTGCGGGTGGACCAGCTTACCCCCTTTGACCAGTATCATTATTTCGGGACGGATGCGGTGGATGAGGCGCTGGAGGTTTTGGAGCTTCAGCCCGGGTCGCGGGTTCTTGATATCGGCTCAGGTCTTGGTGGCCCTGCGCGTTATATTGCAGCTAAGACGGGTGCGCACATCACAGCACTTGAATTGCAGCCCGATCTTAATGAGGTGGCACGCGGCCTCACCTCGCGCTGCGGGCTTTCATCGCGGGTTGACCATGTGTGCGGCAACATCCTGGATGGCGGCTTGGCCGACGATTATGACGCCATCATTTCGTTTCTGTGCTTCCTGCATATCCCCGACCGCGCTGCGCTGTTTGCCGCGTGCCGTGCGGCTTTGAAGCCAGCAGGTGTCATGTATATCGAAGATTACGGAAGGCCGCGTGCCTTGAGTGAGGCAGAGCGCGAGGCACTTGCCGTCAAGGTGCAATGCCCCTATGTGCCGCGGCCTTCGGAATACGAAACCCATTTGCTGGATGCAGGCTTCAACGAAATCATCATGGATGATGCGACGCAGAACTGGAAAGATTTTACGGCGTCAAGACTCGCAATGTTCCGCCATGCGCGGCCCCACAATATTGAAGTTCATGGCGCGGAAGTTGTTAACGGGCTTGATGACTTCTACGGGACCGTTGCCGGCCTGTTTCAGGCGGGTGCGATTGCCGGACTGAAAATAATGGCGCGCTAGTTCTTGTCTTCCAGAATCCTGCGGGCGATGACTTGCGCCTGGATTTCTGCCGCGCCTTCAAAAATGTTCAGAATGCGCGCATCGCACAATAGGCGGCTGATCTGATATTCCAGTGCAAAACCATTGCCGCCATGAATCTGCAGCGCATTGTCGGCGGCGGACCAGGCAACGCGCGCCGCCAGAAGCTTTGCCATGCCGGCCTCCACATCACACCTGCGGCCCGCATCTTTTTCCCGCGCCGCGTAATAGCAGAGCTGGCGGGCGGCCATGATTTCAGCGGCCATCAGCGCCAGCTTGTCAGCGATGCGGGGAAAATTGATGATTGCCTTGCCGAACTGCTTGCGGTCGCTTGCGTATTGCAAGCCGAGATCAAGCGCGTTTTGGGCAACGCCAATGGCGCGGGCTGCGGTCTGGATGCGGGCACTCTCAAAGGTCTGCATGAGCTGCTTGAAGCCCTGGCCCTCGACGCCGCCCAACAGATTTTCGGCCTTCACCTCAAAATCCTCAAAGCGGATTTCAAATTCCTTCATGCCGCGATAACCCAGCACCTCAATTTCGCCACCGCTCATGCCCTTTGCCGGGAACGGGTTTTCATCGGAACCGCGCGGCTTTTCCGCGAGGAATATGGAAAGTCCCTTGTAGCCATTTTCATTTGGGTTGGTGCGCACCAGCAGTGTCATCACATCGGCGCGCACGGGGTGCGTTATCCAGGTCTTGTTGCCGGTCACCTTGTAGACGTCGCCTTCCTTCACGGCACGGGTGCGGAGCGAGCCGAGATCCGATCCCGTATCCGGCTCGGTGAATACGGCGGCGGGGAGGATTTCACCCGATGCAATTTTGGGAAGCCACTTGGCTTTCTGCTCTTGCGTGCCGCCACACAGAATGAGCTCGCAGGCAATTTCGGCGCGGGTGCCAAGCGAGCCCACGGCAATCCAGCCGCGCGAAAGCTCCTCGGAAACCACACACATGGCTTCCTTGGGCATGCCCAGTCCGCCGAATTCTTCCGGCAGTGTAAGGGCGAACACGCCGAGCTCCGCCAACTCAGAAATAACTTCAAGCGGAACATATTCATTGTTGCGATGCCATTGGTGGGCGTGGGGTGCAATTCTGCCCGCCACGAAGCGTTGCATGGTGGCGCGCATGTCATTGATGGTGTCATCCAGGCCGCAGCTGCCCGTGGTCAATTCGCCTTGCTGTTCCTGCATCAGGCCAATCAACGCAGATCGGTTTTCAGCAGTGTTGCCTGTGGTGAAGAGTTTGCATTCCTGCAGGGATTGAAGGCTAACCCCGAGGCTGCCGACACGGAAAAATTCCGTCTGGTTCATCGGAATGCCGCCGGCGATCTGGTTCAGATATTCGCCGCAGGCAATTTGGGCGAGCAGTTGCTCAAGACGCCCGAATTTTCCAGAAGCTTCCAGTTGCGTGGCATAGGCAGCCAGCGCCCTCAGCGTATCACGGTAGGTGGCAAGCCAGCTTAGCCCGTGGGTTTCATGCTGGTTCTGATCGAGGGCAGCCGGCGATAACGCGCCACCTTTACGAACCTTATCGCTCAACACCGCTTTCGCTTCGTTAAAAATGCGGTCAGTGGCCGTCCATGCCGCGTTGATTTGTTCGATCACCAAGAAAGACCTCTATTCATTGTATTCAGAAGCTATCGCAGCTATTTGTGCATTGCAACATCGGGCTTAAGGCCAATGCCGCAATTGGGCCGAAATTTTCCAGCAAAGGCTTGGGCATAGATTTTTTCATCACTTGAGGCTATGAAGTTTACCATGATTCCTCTAAGGCGAATGACGGGTGTTGGGCTTTTCTCACTGGGCTGTTGCCTTGTGGCTGCGGGCAGCGCTTTCAGCGCGGAACCCACGCCGCTTGGCACCTTCAATGACTGGACGGCGCACACCTACAAGGCGTCGGATACCAAGGTCTGCTATGTTGTGTCGCAGCCAAAATCCAGCGAGGCCGCCAAAAAGGTGAAGCGCGATCCGATCTTCTTTATCGTCACCAACATGCCGGGCCGGAAGATCAAGGGCGAGGTTTCAACCATCATTGGTTACCCCTTCAAGGAATCCACCACGGTTCAGGTGAAAGTGGATAACGCTGAATTTGAGCTTTTCACCAATGGCGACGGCGCCTGGGCGGATACCACCGACAAGGAAAAGAAGATTGTTGCGGCCATGAAAACCGGCCAGAAACTTTCAGTCAAGGGCACCTCATGGAAGGGCACCGAGACGATCGACAATTACTCCCTCATCGGATTGTCGGCAGCCATGGACAAGATCGACGCTGCCTGCAAATAGTATTCATGCGGCGAATCCTCACAGTTGTTGTGTTTCTGTGCCTGCAACCATGTGTGGTTGTCGCAGCGCCGCTGTGCGTCAGCCAAGCCTACGAAAGCAATTCATACACGGTATGCCGGATTGATTTGCTCGAAAACAGGCTGGAGCTTTTTAATCTTGATGAACAGGGTGTTCCGCTAGCGACATTCTCTGCATTGCAAGATGCCCTGATGAAAGAAGGCAAGGTTCTGGATTTTGCCATGAATGCCGGCATGTTCGACAAGAACCTCAAGCCCATCGGGCTCTATGTTGAAAATGGCGTGCAGGCCAAAAAACTGAATATGCGGAATGGCCCCGGCAACTTCCACCTGAAGCCCAATGGCGTGTTTTATATCAAGGGCGACCGGCTGGCGGTGGTTTCGACAGATGCCTATGTGAAGCTTCGGGAGAAACCGGATTTTGCCACCCAGTCTGGCCCCATGCTGGTGATTGACGGCAACATCCATCCGCAGTTTTCGCAAGCGGGAACCTCTTTCAAGGTTCGCAATGGCGTGGGCATGGTGGATGACCATACGGCGATTTTTGTGATTTCCGACAATGCGGTGAATTTTTATGATTTTGCCAAGCTGTTCAGGGATGAATTGCGCTGCGCCAATGCCTTGTTTTTTGATGGCACGGTTTCCAGCCTCTATAGCCCCGAACTTTTGCGCCGCGACGAACTGGTGCCCCTGGGGCCTATGGTCGGCGCGGTAAAATTGCGTTAAGAGGCCGCCATGGTTACGGTCTTGCAATCCCACTCCCACGCGCCCCCGGTGTATTTGCCGAATGATTTGCGCCCATCGCTGATGGGGCTTTCGCGCGCGGAGCTGGCGGAAATCCTGGGCCGCATCGGCGTTCCCGAAAAGCACCGGCGCATGCGCATGCGGCAGATCTGGCACTGGATTTATCACCGGGGCGCACTGAGCTTTGACGCGATGACCGATATTTCGCAAGGCCTGCGGCGGCAGCTGGAAGAGGCGTTTTCCATCGGGCGGCCTGATGTGGTGACCGAGCAGAAATCCAATGACGGCACGCGCAAGTGGCTGCTTAAGCTGGCACCCGATGAACGGGGCCACGCCCACGAAATTGAAATGGTATATATCCCGGAAGAAGACCGCGGCACGCTGTGCATCTCCAGCCAGGTGGGCTGCACACTCACCTGTTCATTCTGCCACACGGGAACGCAAAAGCTGGTGCGCAATCTGACGGCCAATGAGATTGTCGGCCAGGTCATGCTGGCCAGGGACAAGCTGGAGGAATGGCCGCACCAGATTGAGGCCAATCCCGATGCACCTGAAAGCGGCCGCTACCTCACCAACGTGGTGCTCATGGGGATGGGCGAGCCGCTTTATAATTTTGACAATGTGAAAACCGCCATGGATATCGTGGCAGATGGTGAAGGAATTTCGCTCTCCAAACGCCGCATTACATTGTCGACCTCCGGCGTGGTACCTGAAATCATCCGTGCTGGCGAAGAAATCGGAACCGGCCTCGCCATTTCGCTGCATGGCACCACCGATGAAATCCGCAACAAGCTGGTGCCGCTCAACAAGAAATATCCCATCGCGGAATTGCTGGCGGCGTGCCGGGCCTATCCCGGCGCCTCCAACGCCAAGCGCATCACGTTTGAATATGTGATGCTGAAGGGCGTGAACGACAGCGTGGCCGACGCCAAGCGCCTGGTGAAATTGCTGGAAGGCATGCCCGCCAAAGTCAATCTCATTCCTTTCAACCCCTGGCCCGGCACGCAGTATGAATGCTCCGACTGGGATGTGATTGAGGTCTTTGCCGAAATCCTGAACAAGGCAGGTTACGCCTCGCCGGTGCGCACGCCGCGAGGGCGCGATATCATGGCAGCCTGCGGGCAGTTGAAAAGTGAAAGCCAGAAAGTTCGGGCGAGTGCGCAAGGTATCAAACTTGCAACCTGAAACTGATAATTCCCAGCAAGAAAATGAAAACCGTTTCTTTCCTCAAGGCGGCGGTCTATTCCGGGGCTTTGTTTCGGAAATACAGCTGTCTTTCTCCAGAGTGGGCATAGCTTTTGTTTTTACACTTTCATTGATTATACTTTTCGCATTTTATGAGTTCATGAATTTTGCCGTGATGCTGCTCGCGCGGTTAGGGGCTTGCGGCAGCATAAAACACAGTGATAGTTCCTGCGGTATAATCCAACATCCGTCATCCCGACGAAAGTCGGGAACCAGGGTAGGCGACACACTTTCAAAAAGTTGTGCATTAGAAGGCTGGGTCCCGACTTTCGTCGGGATGACAACAAAAAATGAATGGTTGAAAGAAGTATCCCATGTCCAAACGCGGCCAAGTTAAAAAAGTTGTTCTCGCCTATTCGGGCGGGCTTGATACGTCCATCATCCTGAAATGGCTGCAAACCGAGTATGGGGCGGAAGTGGTGACCTTTACGGCTGATTTGGGCCAGGGCGGCGAGTTGGAGCCAGCGCGTAAAAAAGCCGAGCTGATGGGCATTAAGCAAATCTATGTGGAAGACGTGCGTGAGGAATTCATTCGCGATTTTGTGTTCCCCATGTTCCGCTGTAATGCGCTTTATGAAGGCGTGTATCTCTTGGGCACATCCATCGCGCGGCCGCTCATTTCAAAGCGCTTGATCGAGATTGCCACGGAAACCGGGGCTGATGCCATCGCCCATGGCGCCACTGGCAAGGGCAACGACCAGGTGCGGTTTGAGCTCACGGCCTATGCGCTGAACCCCGATATCAAGATCATTGCGCCGTGGCGCGAATGGGACTTCAAGAGCCGTACGGACCTGATCAATTTCGCCGAGAAGCATCAGATTCCCGGTTTCAAAGGACAAGCGCGGCGAAGCGCCATTTTCAGTGGATGCTAATCTGCTGCATTCCTCATCGGAAGGCAAAGTGCTGGAGGACCCGTGGGTGGAGGCACCGCCTTACGTTTATCAACGCACTATCGCGCCGGAGGATGCGCCGGACAAGGCGACCTACATTGAAGTTGGAATTCAAGAAGGGTGATCCCGTTGGCATTGATGGCGAGGCCATGTCGCCTGCAACGCTTTTCACCCAGCTCAATGAGCTCGGCCATGACAATGGCATCGGAAGGCTTGATCTTGTGGAAAACCGTTTCGTTGGCATGAAGTCGCGCGGTGTTTATGAAACACCGGGCGGTACAATCTTGAGCGTTGCCCATCGCGCGATGGAAAGCCTGACGCTGGACCGCGAAGCGGCCCACCTCAAGGACAGTTTCATGCCGCGCTATGCGGAGCTGGTTTATTATGGTTTCTGGTATTCGCCAGAGCGCGAAATGCTGCAGGCGATGGTGGATAAATCCCAGGAGCATGTGGAAGGCGTTGTCCGCCTCAAGCTCTATAAGGGCAATGTCATCGTGGTTGGCCGCAAGTCGCCGAAGTCGCTTTACTAAGATGCACTGGTGACGTTTGAAGATGATCGCGGGGCCTATGACCAGAAGGATGCGGCAGGCTTTATCCGCCTCAACGCATTGAGGCTGCGGACGCTGGCGGCGAGGAAGCGCAACAGTTAAGCCAGCGCCTTAAGCTCTTCCAAAATCGCCGCACCCATGGCTTTCGTCGTGACGGTCTTCTCGTCCTTCGCGTGCGATGTCTTTGGTGCGGAGGCCCTTGGCCAGGACATTGGCGATTGCAGTGTCTATGTTATCTGCCCAATCGCCCATGCCGAACGAATAGCGCAGGCACATGCCGAAGCTCGCGATCATGGCGATGGGATTGGCCAGTTCCTTGCCCGCGATGTCTGGTGCCGAACCATGCACGGGTTCATACAGCGCCTTGCGGCGCTTGGTCTTGGGGTCCTCAGCGCCGAGCGAAGCGGACGGCAACATGCCGAGCGAGCCCGTCAGCATGGCGGCAACGTCCGACAGGATATCGCCGAACAGATTATCGGTCACGATCACATCATATTGCTTCGGCCAACGCACGAGCTGCATGGCGCAATTGTCGGCGAGTACGTGTTCGAGGCCCACGTCGGGATAGCTCTCTTGCTGAATCCGGGTGACCACTTCATTCCACAAGACGCCCGTCTTCATGACGTTGCGTTTTTCTGCTGATGCCACGCGGTTTTTGCGGGTGCGCGCCAGTTCAAAGGCCACACGGGAAATGCGCTCAATTTCATAGGTGTCGTAAATCTGCGTATCAATGGCGCGCTTCTGGCCGTTGCCGAGATCGGTGATGGTTTTGGGCTCGCCGAAATAAACGCCGCCGGTAAGCTCGCGCACGATGAGGATATCAAGGCCGTCAACGAGTTCGCGTTTGAGGGATGAGGCCTCAGCAAGAGCGGGGTAGCAAATGGCGGGGCGCAAATTGGCGAAAAGCCCCAGGTCTTTGCGCAGCCGCAGCAGGCCCGCTTCGGGGCGATGGGCGTAAGGCACCTTGTCCCACAGGGGGCCGCCAACAGCGCCAAATAAAACGGCATCAGCGTTTTGCGCCTTTGCCATATCCTCTTCCGAAATCGCTTTGCCATGGGCGTCGTAAGCGCTGCCGCCGACCAGCCCGCGATCGGTCTTGAACTGGGCAATGCTCTGCCTCATTCATCCAGGCAATGATGGTTTCAACCTGGGCCATGACTTCAGGGCCGATGCCATCGCCGGGGAGGAGGAAGAGATTGTGGGTTGTCATGGGAAATCCGTTGCGCGAGATTGGAGTTTTCGCGGGGATGGGTAGCCGCCTCGGGCGATTAGTGCAAGACCCGACTTATTCGGCGGCCTTCACGCTCATGGGATTATTGGGGTGGGTTGTCCAGTTGGCGTAATTCCGTTCAATCCGGCGGCCTGTGCGTTCGTCGGTGCCGGAGACCTGTTCCACCATGGTGATGCAGTTTTCCACCGGGCAGACTTCAACGCACAGGTTGCAGGCCACGCATTCATTGTCCATCACCTCAAAATGGCGCTTGCCGTTTTTCGGTTTGGCTGATGGCCTGATGCGATGTATCTTCACACGCCGCATAACAGCGGCCACACTTGATGCAGAGGTCCTGGTCGATCTTGGCTTTGGCGATGTAGTTCAAATTGAGATATTGCCAGTCGGTGACATTGCCCACGGCGCGGCCGCGGAAATCCTCAATCGTCGCGAAGCCCTTTTCATCCATCCAGCGGGAAAGGCCGGTGGTCATTTCGTCGACGATCTTGAAGCCATAGGTCATGGCCGCCGTGCAGACCTGAACGGAACCGCAGGAGAGGGCGATATATTCCGCCGCATCGCGCCAGGTTGTAATGCCGCCAATGCCGGAAATGGGCAGGCCCGCGGTTTCCCTGTCGCGGGCGATCTCCGCCACCATGTTGAGGGCGATGGGTTTGACCGCTGGCCCGCAATAGCCGCCGTGGCTGCCTTTGCCATCGATTGATGGCTGCGGCGAGAAGCTGTCGAGATCAACCGAGATGATGGAGCTTATGGTGTTGATGAGTGACACCGCATCGGCACCGCCAGCCATTGCGGCGCGGGCAGGCTTGCGGATGTCGGTAATGTTCGGGGTGAGTTTCACGATCACCGGCATGCGGGTGTGCTGCTTGCACCAGCGCGCCACCATTTCAATATACTCAGGAACCTGACCCACGGAAGCGCCCATGCCGCGCTCTGACATGCCGTGGGGGCAGCCGAAATTAAGCTCCACCGCATCGGCCTCGGTTTCATCGACGGCTGCCAGAATATTTTTCCACGGCAGTTCCTCGCACGGCACCATGAGGGAGACCACCATGGCGCGGTCCGGCCATTCGCGTTTCACCTTTTTGATTTCCTGCAGGTTCATTTGCAAAGGGCGGTCGGTGATGAGTTCAATGTTGTTGAGGCCGAGAAGCCTGCGATCCGCGCCATGAATTGCGCCGTAACGCGGGCCGTTGACGTTCACTATCGGCGGGCCTTCTTCGCCCAGGGTTTTCCAAACGACACCGCCCCAGCCTGCCTTGAAAGCGCGTACCACATTGTATTCCTTGTCGGTGGGCGGCGCTGATGCGAGCCAGAAGGGGTTGGGAGACTTGATGCCCACAAAGTTGGTGCGAAGGTCAGCCATGGTTTTTCTCCTTAGCCCATCAGAAATGCGTGAATTGATTCAGCGGCCCTGCGGCCATCATCAACGGCGGCGACGGTTAAGTCCTTGCCGCCTGCGGCACAGTCGCCGCCGGCCCAAATGCCTTTCACGCTGGTGCGCTTTTCACCGTCAATTTTAATCCGATCGCCGTTGAGCGCAAGAGCGCCGCCTGAGACATCAATGGCGGTCTGGCCGATGGCCTTGAAAATCATGTCGGCGTCGAAGCTGATGCTCTCGCCGGTGGGCACCAGTTTGCCTTTCTCATCCTTCATATAATCGCATTTGAGGCCAATGGCTTTTTTGCCTTTGGTCAAAACTTTTTTGGGTTGCACCCAATGCTTGATCTTGACGCCCTTGGTTTGCGCCAACTCCTGTTCATAGGCCGACGCTTTCATCTGATCGGGCCCACGGCGATAAAGAATGGTCACGTCTTCGGCGCCCAGCAGCTTTGACTGGATGGCGATATCAATCGCCGTCATGCCGCCGCCGATCACAAGCACGCGACGGCCCACGGGAAGCTTGCCCAAATCCCTGGCCTGGCGCAATTCGGCGATGTAGTTCACGGCGTCTTCAATGCCATCAGCATCCTCGTTCTTGGCGCCGAGCGCATTCACGCCTTGCAAGCCCATGCCGAGGAATACCGCGTCATAGTCGCGTCTGCAAATCCTTCAGCTTCAAACCCTTGCCGAAAGACTTGCCATGTTTCACCGTGATGCCGCCGATGGACAGAATAAAATCGACTTCCCTGGCGGCAAAATCATCCGACGACCTTGTAGGCGGCGATACCATACTCATTAAGGCCGCCGGATTTCTTGCGGGCTTCGAATATCGTCACCTCATGGCCATGCATGGAAAGCCGGTGGGCGCAGGCAAGCCCTGCAGGCCCGCCGCCTACGACAGCAACTTTTTTTCCCTGTTGGCTTTGGCGCGGGTGAAGGGATGTGTTTTCTCCGCCATCAGTTCATCGGTGGCATAGCGTTGCAGCATGCCGATTTTTACGGGCTTGCCTTCCGCCACTTCGCGCACGCATACTTCTTCGCAAAGAGTTTCGGTGGGGCAAACACGCGCACATGTGCCGCCCAGGATATTCTGGTCGAAAATTGTCTTGGCAGCATTCTTGGGATTGCCCGTCGAAATCTGGCGGATGAACAAGGGAATATTGATGGAGGTGGGGCAGGCTGTCATGCAGGGCGCGTCATGGCAGAAATAACAGCGATCGGATTCGACCAGCGCTTCGTGATGGTCGAAGCGCGGATGCAAATCGGCAAAGTTTTCGGCATATTGCGCCTTGCTGAGACGCTTGACGGCAATACCGTCTGCTTTGACTGCCATTACACTTTCTCCGCAAGAAGCCATGTTTTTTGTGTTTGGACAAGATGACAGAATTTGTTCAAATGGTCAAATTTCTGAATTTTCGTGCAATGTGATGGACGCCGCGCATGATCCGTTCTATTGTATGACAAATAACGTGAGGCGTCTGATGTCGGTGGATAACAAGAAACTAAAACTGCGTTCACAAAATTGGTTTGATAATCCGGCCAACGCCGACATGACGGCGCTTTATCTCGAACGCTATCTCAATTACGGCTTTACGCGCGGTGAACTGCAGGGCGGAAAACCCATTATTGGCATCGCGCAAACGGGCTCTGATCTATCTCCCTGCAACCGCGCCCACATTGACCTTGTAAAACGCGTACGCGATGGCATCATTGCTTCCGGCGGCGTGCCGCTGGAATTTCCGGTGCATCCCATTCAGGAAACCGGCAAGCGGCCAACCGCTTCGCTGGACCGCAACCTGGCTTATCTCTCATTGGTTGAAGTTCTCTATGGTTACCCCATTGATGGCGTCGTGCTCACAGTTGGCTGTGACAAGACAACGCCTGCCTGCCTGATGGCGGCTGCCACCGTTGATATTCCTGCCATTGCACTTTCGTCGGGCCCCATGCTCAACGGCTGGTATCAGGGCCAGCGCACCGGTTCCGGCACGATAGTATGGATGGCGCGCGAAAAACTGGCGACAGGCGAGTTGGACTATGAAGGCTTTGTGGAACTTGTCGCCACATCTGCGCCCTCCACTGGCTTCTGCAACACCATGGGCACGGCCACGTCGATGAATTCGCTGGCGGAAGCGTTGGGCATGACGCTGCCCGGCAACGCTGCAATTCCGGCCCCTTACCGCGAGCGCGGCCAAATGGCCTATGCCACGGGCCTGCGTATTGTGGAGATGGTGCACGAAGATCTAACGCCATCCAAGATCATGACGCGTGAAGCATTTGAAAATGCCATTGTTGTCAATTCCGCCATCGGGGGATCAACGAATTGCCCCAACCATCTTAATGCCATCGCGCGCCACATTGGCGTGGAGCTGGAAGTGAAGGATTGGGAAACCTACGGCCTTGAAATTCCTTTGCTGGTCAACCTGCAGCCTGCCGGCGAATATCTCGGCGAAGATTTCCATCGGGCAGGCGGTGTTCCCTCGGTTGTCGCCGAACTCATTGCCGAGGGCAAAATCCATGAGAATGCGATGACCGCCAACGGCAAAACCATGGGCGAGAATTGTAAAGGCAAATTCTCGTGGGATCGCGCCGTTATCAAGGAGTATGGCAAGCCGCTGAAAGCCAATGCGGGCTTCAAAATGTTTTCCGGCAATCTTTTCGATAGCGCCATCATGAAGACATCGGTGATTTCAGAGGAATTCCGCCAGCGTTATTTGTCGAACCCGAAGGATCCCAACGCCTTTGAAGCCAAGGCCATCGTGTTTGACGGTCCGGAGGATTATCACGCAACGATTGACAATCCCAAACTGGCGATTGACGAGAATACCATCCTTTTCATGCGCGGCACCGGGCCGCTGGGCTATCCGGGCGCTGCTGAAGTGGTGAACATGCGGTCACCGTCTTATCTTCTGGAAAAAGGCGTGCGGTCATTGCCTTGCGTGGGCGATGGCAGGCAATCCGGCACATCGGGTTCGCCCTCCATCCTGAATGCGTCGCCGGAGGCAGCTGCTGGCGGCGGCCTCGCCATTTTGAAGAATGGCGACAGGGTTCGCATTGACGTGAGCAAGGGCACCATGAACATGCTTGTGCCAGAGGCCGAACTTGCAAAGCGCCGTGCGGCATTGGCTGCCGCTGGCGGCTACAAAATTCCCGAAAGCCAAACGCCCTGGCAGGAAATTTTCCGTGAGCATACCGGCCAATTGGCGCAGGGCATGGTGCTGAAAGGCGCTGTCAAATTCCAACGCATCGCCAAAACCAAGGGAATCCCGAGGGATAACCACTGATCCGTTATCCTCATGCTGAGGTGCTTCGCCATCAGCGAAGCCTCGAAGCATAAACTACTGTCTCACAGCCAAAGGCCCTTCGAGGCACCGCATTAGCGGCGCGCCTCAGGGTGAGGAGGAGTAAAAGTGTTGGAACTGAAATCAAAAAAACTCACCGCAACTTTTTCCAATCTTGGCGCAAAACTTGTTTCCGTTCATGTGGATGGCGTTGATGTTGTCGTGGGGCCGGGCAATGATGCGGAAGCACTGGCCCATGATGCCTATACCGGGTCTGTCACCGGCCGGCATGCAGGCCGCATTACCAAGGCGCGGTTTGAACTGGATGGCAAGCTCGTCAAGCTTGTCCCCAATGTTGATGATGACCAGTTGCATGGCGGGCCAGCAAATTTCTGCAACACCGTCTGGAAATCTGCCGCAGTTGAAAACGGTATCAAATTCACGCTGCATTCCCCAGACGGCGATCAAGGTTTTCCCGGGGCGATGGATGTAAGCGCCACCTATCGCCTGATCGATAATGTTTTGTCGCTGGATTTTGAAGCGACAACCACCAAGCCAACCGTGATCAACCTCACCAATCACGCCTACTGGAATTTGGCGGGCTCCGGATCCGGGCTTGACCAGGAGGTGGAAATGCCGGCCGGCCATTACCTGCCCCTGCATGGTCCCAAGCTGCCAACCGGCGAGATCAGGGATGTGACGGGAACCGAATTTGATTTCCGCAAGCTGCGCAAAGTGGGCCAGCCCTATGATACCTGCTTTTGCCTGGACGGCGAGCGCGGCACCCTGCGCAAAGGCCTAACCTTGCGCGACCCCAAGTCGGGCCGCGTCATGGAAGTTTATACCACGGACACCTCCATCCAATTTTACACGGCCGATCATTTCGGCCCCGCGATGCCCGGCAAATACGGTCCGCAGGCTCAGCATAATTCCATTGCGATTGAACCGCAGAATTATCCTGATGCACCGAACCACAAGAACTTCCCCAGTTCCATCCTACGCCCCGGTGAAATCTACCGCCACCGCATTGAGTGGCGGTTCCTGTAAACCGCTGCGTTACAAAAAATTATAGGGATCAACATCAATCGCGAGGTTGAGTGAGCCCTTTGGCTTCACGTCCTTCAGCCATTGCCGCAGGAAGGCCTGGATATTCACCTCGCGTTGGGCCTTCACCAAAAACCGCCAGCGGTGCCTTCCGCGCACAATATGGATGGGTGCCTGCGCGGGGCCGAGAATTTTGACGCCTTCACCGAAGGGCGCCAGTTTGGCGATACTGCGCACGAAGCGTTCGGTTTCGTGGGGGTCAGGCCCGGAAACAATCACGGCAGCCAATCTTCCATAGGGCGGGAGGCCCACATGTTCGCGGATGAGCTTTTCCTGGGAGAGATAGCCTTCGCGGTCACCCTTCTTCAGCGCC
Organism: uncultured Alphaproteobacteria bacterium; assembly: GCA_963763635.1. Classification (GTDB taxonomy): domain Bacteria; phylum Pseudomonadota; class Alphaproteobacteria; order Rhizobiales; family Aestuariivirgaceae; genus Aestuariivirga. Next base: position 157,560 of record CAVXPO010000019.1, on the reverse strand, counting down.
TGCATCAGGGGGTGTTCGGGCACATGGGTTTGCACCAGCGCATGGCCCGGTTTTTCACCGCGGCCAGCCCGGCCTGCAACTTGCGCCATCAGTGCCCAGGTGCGCTCCCCGCCACGGGGATCCGATGATTTAAGTGCCAAATCGGCGTCGACAACGCCGACGAATGTGAGATTGAGGGAAGTGGTGGCCCTTGGCCACAAGCTGTGTTCCGATGATGAGATCGTAGTCGCCCCGCGCCACGTCGCGGATGATGTCACGCAAGAAAACACCGCGTGAAAGATCGCTCGATAAAATTGCCATGCGGGCCGTTGGAAACCTTCGCGTTGCTTCCTCCGCCAAGCGTTCTATGCCGGGGCCGCAGGGGGCGAGTTTGTCTTCAACGCCGCATTTGGGGCAGGCCTTGGGAATGGGCTCGTGGTGGCCGCAGTGATGGCACATCAACTGGCGGCGGAAACGGTGTTCCACAAGCGAGGCGGCGCAATTCGGGCAATCCATGCGGTGGCCACAGGCACGGCACACGGTAACCGGTGCATAGCCGCGGCGATTGAGAAACAGCAGCGCCTGGTCGCCCGCAGCCAATGTCGTTTCAACATTTTCAATGACGGGGCCGGAAAGCCACGCGCCGGTTTCGAGTGGCGTTACGCGCATGTCGAGCAGTTTTATTTCCGGCAGTTCGGCGCGGCCATGGCGGTCAACCAGTTTCACATGGCCATAACGGCCGCGGTCCGCATTGACGAGGGATTCGAGTGATGGTGTTGCCGATGAAAGGATTACGGGGAATTTTCCGATGGTGCCATAGAGCACGGCCATGTCGCGCGCGTGGTAGGGAACGCCTTCATCCTGCTTGTAGGCGCTTTCATGCTCTTCATCGACGATGATGAGACCGAGTTTTTTCCACGGCAGGAAAAGCGCTGAGCGGGCGCCCACAACAATCCGTGCGTCACCGCTGGCGATGCCGCGCCACACACGCTCGCGCTCGCGGGGCCGCATGTCGGAATGCCACTGGGCGGGTTCGCAATTGAAGCGGGTTTCGACGCGGGAAATGAATCCGGCGGTAAGGGCAATTTCAGGGAGCAGCAGCAGCACCTGATGGCCCGCTGCCAGGGCCGCCGCCATCGCCTCAAAATAAACCTCGGTTTTGCCGGAGCCGGTGACACCATCAAACAGCGTGACTTTTGCCGAGCGTGAGGTAACCGTAGCGCGCAGCTCTTGCGCTGCCTCTTCCTGAAGTTTTGAGAGGGCAAAGCCCCGCGCATTCAAATCGGGTGTTGCGAAAGGTTTAAGGGCGGGCAAGGCCACAGTTTCCAGCGCGCCGTCTTTCGCCAGGGCTTTCACCACGGATGTTCCCACGCCTGCTGCTTGTGCCAGTTCCGAGAGCCGCATGGCAAAGCCTTCGCTCGCCACGTCCAGAACCCGCTGGCGCTGGGCCGTCATGCGCTTTGCGGGCTGGCCTGAAGTGCGGAAGGCCAGCTGGCCTTTGGGCTCCTCAAAAGCGCCAGGGCAACGCAACACCATGCGCAACACATTGCCTTTGGGCTCGACGTAATAATCGGCGAGCCAATCGACAAATTTGCGGTGGGTTTCGCTCATGGGTGGCATGTCGTAGCGGGCGGCGACATCGCGCAATTTGGTGCCTTCGGGCGCCAGGGTTTTCAAGGCCCACACAACGCCGATCAAGCTGCGGGGGCCCAACGGCACATTCACATAGCTGCCCGCCACCAGTTCCATGCCTGCCGGAATGCGATAGGAATAGGGGCCCTCCAAGGCCAGCGGCAACAACACATCAGCAATTTTCGGGGAATCGGAGGTCATAATCCTGCAATAGTCTTGGACGGGAAGCCTTGCCAGTTCTATATCACGGCTGCCATGAAACATGCCACCATTCAGGCCGCCGCGATGCATGCCCGAGAGATCGTTTACTGGGAGCCCATCCAGCTTGCCATGCGCCTGCGCGGGCAGAAATATCTCACGCTGTTTGAAAGCACCATGCGGTCGGAAAGGCTGGGGCGCTATTCATTTCTGGCCTGCAATCCCGCTGCAACGCTGAAGGTTGAGAATGGGCGCACTTACGCTTGATGACGTTGAGCAGAATGAAAAGCCATTGGCGCTGATTGACCGCATTTTGCGCGAAAACCATCAGCCGCTGATGGCGGGCCTGCCGCCGTTTCAAGGCGGGCTTGGCGGCTATATTGCCTATGATTTTGGCCGCAGCCTTGAGGCGCAAACAAAACTGCCAAAATTTGCAGGGCTTTGCCCCGAACTGATGCTGCATGTCTATGATGCGGGCATCGCCTTTGATCATCTGCAGGAGCGCGCCTGGATCATCTCAACCACGGGTGAAGCCCGCGCCGATGAGTTGGAAGATTTGCTGAAGCAGAAACCGGCTTCCTCGAGCTCGTCCGTCATTGAAGGCTGGACATCGAATTTTACCCGCGATGAATATGAAGCTGCGGTTGCCCGCACGGTTGAGTATATTCTTGCAGGCGATATTTTTCAGGCCAATATCTCCCAGTGTTTCAGCGCTACTGTTCCGCAAGGTTTTGATGCACTGGCCTTCTACAAAAAACTGCGCGGGCTCAATCCTGCAACATTTTCTGCCTTCCTCGACTATGGCGAAGTTCAGATCGCTTCAAGTTCGCCAGAGCGGCTGTTGAGTTTTGATGGCAAAACCGTCGAAGCGCGCCCCATCAAGGGAACGCGGCGGCGCGATCCTGAGCCTGCGAAGGACGCAGCACTCATTGCCGAACTGGTTTCGAGCCGCAAGGACCGGGCTGAAAATGTGATGATCGTTGACCTTCTGCGCAATGATTTGAGCCGCGTGTGCGCGCCGGGAACGGTGCGTGTGCCGGTGCTGTGCGGGTTGGAAAGCTATGCTTCGGTGCATCATCTCACTTCTGTGGTCACGGGTGAGTTGCGCGCGGAAAAATCGGTCGGCGATCTGATTGCGGCAACCTTTCCCGGCGGCTCCATCACAGGCGCCCCCAAAATCCGCGCCATGGAAATTATTGCCGAAATCGAAGGGCAGGCGCGGGGCGTCTATTGCGGCTCCATCGGCTATTTCGGCTTCAATGGGCGGGTTGATTTGAACATTGCCATCCGCACAGCGATATTCAGCCAAGGCGTGGCGCGCTTTCAGGGTGGCGGCGGCATCACGGCGCGATCTGAACCCGCGGCGGAGTATGAAGAGACGCTCACCAAGGTGAAGCGCATCATGGAGGCATTCGCGCCATGATCCTCATTGTCGATAACTATGACAGCTTTGTCTACAATATTGCCCGATACTTCGAGGAGCTGGGCGAGCAGGTTTCGGTGAAGCGCAATGACGAGGTTTCAGATGCTGACCTCAAGGCGAAGGCCATTGTGATCTCGCCCGGCCCCTGCACGCCCCACGAGGCTGGTGCCTCGCTTGATATCATAGCAAAATATTCGGGCGCATTGCCCATCCTCGGCGTATGTCTCGGGCATCAATGTATTGGCGAGGTGTTCGGCGGCACGGTAACCCGCGCCAAGAGGCCGATGCATGGCGACTCCTCGGAAATCATTCATCAGGGCAAGGGCATTTTCAAAGGCCTGCCCAACCGATTGAATGCGGGGCGCTATCACTCGCTGATCGTGGAATCTGATCCGGAAAATGCCGAACTGGAAATTACGGCGCGCAGCGATGAGGGCGAGATCATGGGATTGCAGCACCGGACGCATCCCACATACGGCGTACAGTTTCACCCGGAGTCCATTCTGACCGAACATGGCTATGCGATGTTGAAGAATTTTCTGGAGGTGGTGAATTGAGCGTTGTCTGGTTCAACGGCAAGTTTGAAGCAGACATGCTGCCGCTTGACCCTGCCGATCGTGGATTCCTTTTGGGTGATGGCGTGTTTGAAACGCTGGCCGTCTTGAATGGCAAAGCTATCTGGTTAAACGAGCATATCGCCCGAATGGAAAATGCGGTAGCGGAACTTGGTATTGGTTTTGACAAAGCGGCTTTGTTGTCGGGCATAGCTGCAGTTCTGCAAAGATGTGAGACCACAAGCGAAGTTCTCCGCTTCACACTCAGCCGTGGAAAAACCGGCCGGGGATTAGGCGGCGACGGGCACAGCCCCAGCCTGCTCATCACCCTGAATGAATTTGCAGCACCGGCAATTGCACAGCCCTGCCATCTCAAGATTTCAAGCATCAGGCGCAATGAGTTCGCGCCGTCATCGCGAATGAAAACACTGTCGTATATTGATGGCATTGCGGCGGCCCGTGAAATTGCGGGGCAAGCCGATGAAGCGCTGATGCTGAATACGGCTGGCCATGTCGCCTCTGCCACCATTGCCAACGTATTCCTGATTGTTGGCCAAGAGTTGATAACGCCATCACTAAACCAAGGTATTCTTCCCGGCATCACGCGGCAAGCTTGGCTTGAAAGGGCATCGCAATTTTTACTCAAACCGGTTGAGCGCGTCGTCATGCTTGAAGAGCTGTTACGTGCGGATGCCGTATTCTTGTGCAACAGTCTCAGGCCGCTTCGCCCCGTGGGCCAATTGAATGAAATGACGCTGAAAATGCAATCGCTGGATGACCTCGAAAGAATTTTTATGAAAGGACTGATACCATGAAATTTTTTGTTGATACGGCAGACGTGAATGAAATCCGCGAGTTGGCTGATGCCGGTTTGCTTGACGGTGTAACGACCAATCCAACCCTGATTGGCAAATCCGGACGTGCCTTCAAGGAAGTGATTGCGGAGATTTGCAAGATCGTTAACGGTCCGGTGAGCGCGGAAGTGACCGCCCTTGATGCTGCCGGCATGATCAAGGAGGGCAATGACCTGCGGAAAATTGCCAAGAACGTCACCGTGAAAGTGCCGCTTACTCTTGATGGCCTCAAGGCTTGCAAGGCGCTGCGTTCGGATGACGCCATGGTGAATGTCACTTTGTGCTTCAGTGCCAATCAGGCGCTGCTTGCGGCCAAGGCAGGGGCAACATTCATTTCGCCATTTGTGGGGCGGCTTGACGATATCCACCTTGATGGCATGGAGCTCATTTCTGAAATCCGCCAGATCTATGACAATTACGCCTTTGACACGGAAATCCTCGTGGCATCGGTACGCAGCGCAAACCATGTGAAGGAGGCGGCCTTGATCGGCGCTGATGTCGTCACGGCGCCTGCCGCGGTTCTCAAAGCCCTGGCCAAGCATCCGCTTACCGACAAGGGTATCGATCAGTTCCTGGCGGACTGGAAAAAGACCGGGCAGACAATCCTGTGATCCTTGAGCACGCCATATTGGATGTGGACCCGCGAGAAGCTGCTGAATATGAGGCGGCGTTGAAAGAAGCGCTGCCCTTGATTAGGGCAACGCCGGGATTCATCAAGTTGGATATTCGCCCTTGCGTGGAAAAGCCGGGGCGCTATCTCTTGCTGGTTGAATGGCGCGCGCTTGATGACCACACAGTTGGTTTTCGAAACTCCGACCGTTATCAGGAATGGAAGAATTTGCTGCACCGGTTTTACAGCCCGTTTCCCTTGGTGGAGCATTACGGCGACCCCGTGGTTAGCGGTTAGGACTCATCAACCATTTGGGCCTAGGCTTTTCCCCATGAGTGAAGTCTTGCAATTTGGATTGGCAAGGGGCGCAGCAGAAATCGCGTTGCGCTGGCTGCAATCCCTGAAGTCCGAGCGCCGTGTGGCGGCGAAAACCCTCGAAGCCTATGGGCGGGACATCACGCAGTTTGCAACATTCCTTGCTGAGCATTTGGGCGGGGCTGCAAGCGTCGCAGACCTCACGGGCCTCACGGCCCTGGATTTTCGCGCGTTCATGGCAATGCGTCGCAAGGGCGGGGTTGAAAGCCGCACGGTGGCGCGGCAACTCTCTGCAATCAGGTCCTTCTTCCGCTTTGCCGAGCGCAACAACCATTTCAAGAATGCAGCACTTTCGGCGCTGCGCGCGCCGAAGCTTCCCCACTCGGTTCCCAAGCCTTTGAGCATTGATGCGGCAAAACAGGTGACTTTGGGCGATGTGCTGTCGACGGATGAAACGCCGAAATGGATTGAGGCCCGTGACCGCGCCGTGCTCACGCTGCTCTATGCCTGTGGGCTCCGCATTTCCGAAGCCATAGGCCTCACGCTTGCGCAATCAAAAGCTTGCCCGATGGTGATTGTCGGCAAGGGCGGCAAGGCCCGCATTGCGCCTGTGTTGCCGCGGGTGCGCGAAGTGCTCGACGGCTATCTGGCCTTGTGCCCCTTTCCGCTGAAACCCAACGAGCCCCTGTTCAAGGGCGTTCGCGGCGGCCCGTTGAATGCACGCAATATCCAGTTGCTGATTGAAAGAATGCGCGGTGCCTTGAACCTGCCAGATACGGCAACGCCCCATGCATTGCGCCATTCCTTTGCCACGCATTTGCTGGGCAATGGCGCCGACCTTAGGGTTATCCAGGAATTGCTCGGCCATGCCAGCCTGTCTTCCACCCAGATCTATACGGAAGTCGACCGCGCCCACCTGCTTGAACAATATCGCAAGGCACACGCGCAGAGTTGAGACTTGCGGCGATGACAAGCATTTCATAGTTTCCAGCCCATGCCTGTTATTGACCTTGTCCAATCCGATAGCGAACTTCCCAAAAAAGACGGCGTTGCCGTCATTGGCGGGGGCATCATTGGCGTTTCCACCGCGATTGAACTGGCGGAGCGTGGCGTATCGGTTGTTTTGCTTGAGAAAGGCATCATTGCCGGGGAACAATCGTCGCGCAATTGGGGCTGGTGCCGGCAGATGGGGCGTGACGCCCGCGAAATCCCGCTGATTCTTGAATCGCTCAATCTCTGGCGCGGCATGAATGCGAAGGTCGGCGCGGAAACCGGCTATCGCCAATCCGGCATCATCTATCTCGCAGAAACGGATGCAGAGTTTGCCACGAAAGAAAAATGGCATGCCGACAATATGAAGGCGTATGGACTTGATACGCGGCTGGTGAGCGGCGTTGAAGCTGACAGATTGCAGCCGGGCTCAACGCGGAAATGGAAGGGTGCGCTTTATACCTCCGCCGATGGCCGTGCCGAGCCCTTTCTCGCGGTGCCCGCCATGGCGCGTTATGCGCAAAAGCTGGGTGTAAAGATCATTCAGAATTGCGCCGTGCGCGGGCTCGAAACAAGTGCCGGCAAGATCACTTCAGTCGTCACGGAAAAAGGCGCCGTTGCCTGCGCGCAGGTTGTGCTGGCGGGGGGTGCCTGGTCGCGGCGCTTCCTGCATAATCTGGGCATTGAATTTCCGCAGCTCAGTGTCGTAAATTCCGTGATGCGGACGGAGGCGCTTGATGCGGGTGTTGAAAAGGCTTGTTCAGGCGGCAAGTTTGCGTTCCGTAAGCGTCTTGATGGCGGCTTTACGATAACCCACCGGCACATGTCTGTTGCTGACATTACGCCCGACAGTTTCCGCCTGTTTTTCCGGTTCCTGCCCGCGCTCAAACTGGACTGGAGCGGATTGCGCCTGCGGCTGGGGCAAGGCTTCATTGATGAGGCACGGTTGAAAAGGCGCTGGAAACTTGACGAGCGCTCGCCGTTTGAAGAAATGCGCATGCTTGATCCTGAGCCGGTTCAGTCCATTCTTGACGAGGCGGCGGCGAGCCTTAAGGACTACTACCCTGCCTTTGCGTCGATGAAGGTTGCGGAACGGTGGGCCGGTGTTATTGATGCAACGCCTGACGCGGTGCCGGTTATCTCACCGCTTGAAAAATTGCCGGGGCTTTATCTGGCTTCGGGATTTTCAGGCCATGGCTTCGGCCTGGGGCCGGGGGCTGGAAAGCTCATGGCGCAATTGGTGGTGGGCGAAAAGCCATGTGTTGATCCCGCACCGTTTCGCTATATCCGTTATTTTGATGGCAGCAGGCCGCGTCCCACGACGGGGCTTTGAATTATGCCGCGAGCAGTTGTGACTGGACGATTGCGCGTTCAATCGTTGCAAGCAAGGCTTCCGGCGCCACGGGCTTGCGCATGAATTCAAACAGCTTGAGATTGATGGCGCGCACTTGCGTTGAGTTCTCAACATCGGCAGAGGCCATGACGTAAACTGATTTGCAGCCCAAGGCCTGCATGGTTTCAACAACGTCCAAGCCATTTTTCAAACTGCCGAGCCTGAAGTCAAAGAGGCCGACAGAAAAGGTCTGGCCCATGGCAAATTCGAGGGCTGATTCAGGATCAGCGAAACCCTTCACTTTGTAACCCATTTCGGCAAGCAGTTCAGCAGTGGTCGTCAAGAGGTCGAGGTCATCGTCCAGAACCAGAATATCTACGTGTTTGTCTTTGCTTGCCATGCTGCCGCCTCGGAAGAACTTATGCAGGCAGTCTATGGGCGAGAAGCTTTACAATTTGCTAAATGGCTAAGGCACAACTAATGGCCAGTGTTGACGAAACGTTTACGATCAACTGTGAATGGATCGCCCGGCAACAGCCATTGCGGCTTCCTTGACGGCTTCGGAAAGCGTGGGGTGGGCGTGGCAGGTGCGTGCCAAATCTTCGGCCGAGCCGCCAAACTCCATTAAAACCGCTATTTCATGGACAAGTTCGCCCGCCATGGGGCCAATGATATGGGCGCCCAGAACCTTGTCGGAATGGCTGTCTGCTAGAATTTTAACAAAGCCGTCAGTGGTTTGGTTAGCTTTGGCGCGGCCATTTGCCAGGAACAGGAATTTACCAACTTTGTAATCAGTTCCGGCTGTTTTCAGTTCTTCTTCGGTTTTTCCCACGGCTGCCACTTCGGGCGACGTGTAGACCACGCCGGGGATCACGTCATAATTCACGTGGCCCGCCTGGCCGCTGAGAATTTCCGCCAAGGCAACGCCCTCGTCTTCCGCCTTGTGGGCCAGCATAGGCCCCCGGATCACGTCGCCAATGGCATGCACGCCCTTGAGGCTGGTTTCAAAATGCGGCCCCACTTCAACGCGGCCCTTTGCATCGCGCTTGATGCCTGCTTCGTCGCATCCCAAACCCTCGGTGAAGGGCGTGCGGCCCACGGCAACAAGAACCGTGTCGGCTTCCAGTGTTTCTGCCGCGCCGCCGCTGGCTGCTTCAATGCCGAGGCTGACGCCAGCCTTGGATTTTGCCGCACTCATCACTTTGGAAGAGAGCTTGAAGTTGAATCCCTGCTTTTGCAGCATACGCTGGAAATTCTTCGCCACATCCAGGTCCATGCCGGGCAGGATGCGGTCAAGATATTCAATGACGGTGATTTTCGCCCCCAGCCGCGCATAGACAGAGCCCAGTTCAAGACCGATGACGCCCGCGCCGATGATGGCAAGATGGGTCGGAACCTTTGCAAGCTCCAACGCGCCAGTTGATGACACGATCTGCTTTTCATCAATGTCGACGCCCTTGAGCCGGGCCACATCCGAACCCGTGGCGATCACGATGTTTTTGGTTTCAATTACCTGGCCTGCGACATCAACTTTGCCCGATCCCAGAATTTTGCCGGTGCCCCGAACCACGGCAACCTTGTTTTTCTTCAACAGGAAATCGATGCCCTTGGTATTGCCGTCGATGGCTTCCTGTTTGAAACCCATCATCTTCGGAAGATCGAGTGTTGGTGAAACATTGATGCCCATTTTGGCGAAGGAATGATTGGCTTCGGCAAAGAGTTCCGAAGCGTGCAAAAGCGCCTTGGAAGGAATACAGCCCACATTCAGGCAGGTGCCGCCGTGGGTCGCGCGCTTTTCGACAACGCAAACCTTCATGCCAAGCTGTGCTGCGCGAATGGCGCAAACATAACCGCCGGGGCCGGTGCCGATTACCGTCAAGTCGAATTTCTCAGCCATTATAGTCATTCCTATCAACCATCAACACTTCAAACACTTCTGCCACCCGAAACACCCAGGAACGTGCCGGTCACATACGATGCCTTGTCGGACGCCAGCCAGGCAATCGCTTCAGCAACTTCTTCCGCCGTGCCTTCGCGCTTCATCGGAATCTGGTTGCGCAACTGCGCAACGCGATCCGGAAAGCCGCCGGACGCGTGAATTTCCGTATCAATGATGCCGGGGCGAACAGCGTTGACGCGAATGCCTTCTTCCGCAACTTCACGTGCCAAGCCTATCGTAAAAGTATCGATGGCGCCTTTGCTTGCGGCGTAATCCACATATAAGCCGGGTGCGCCCAATGTTGCGGCCGCAGAAGATAGATTGACAATCGCTCCACCGCTGCCACCATGGCGCGTGGACATGCGCTTAACAGCCTCGCGCGCACACAGGAAAGAACCGGTGATATTGATCGTGAACATCCGCATCAATCGTTCAGCTGTAATTCCATCAACACGCGAACCTACATCGACCACGCCGGCATTATTGACCAACACTTTCAATGGGCCGAACTTATCGGCTGCCTTGAACAGGTTAATGATATCTTCCTCGACTGCCACGTCGCCTTGGACCGCTGCGGCCTTTCCGCCGTCTGCCTCGATTTCGGCTACTATCTTTCCTGCAGCGCTTTTGTTGGACACGTAATTTACAACTACGAAAAAACCTGCCTTCGCCAACAATAGGCATGAAGCTGCGCCAATGCCCCGGCTTCCGCCAGTTATAATGGCGACGTTATGCACGCGCGGTTGCCCTTACAAATCCAACAGCGCGCGCTGTGGATCCTCAAGGCTTTCCTTGACACGCACCAGGAATGTCACGGCTTCCTTGCCATCCACAATGCGGTGGTCATAGGAAAGAGCCAGATACATCATGGACCGGATAACCACCTGGCCATTGATGGCCATGGGGCGCTCCTGGATTTTGTGCATGCCCAGAATGCCCGACTGTGGCGCGTTGAGAATGGGTGTAGACATCAGCGAGCCATAGACGCCGCCGTTTGAAATGGTAAAAGTGCCACCCTGCATATCGGAAATTTGCAGCTGTCCGTCGCGGGCTTTTTTGCCATAGGCCGCGATGGTTTTTTCGATGGTGGCAAAAGACATCTGGTCGGCATCGCGAATAACGGGAACCACCAATCCCTTATCAGTGCCCACAGCCACGCCCAAGTGGTAATAATTCTTGTAAACCAGGTCTTCACCATCAATTTCAGCATTGACGGCGGGCACATCTTTCAACGCTTGGATGACGGCCTTGGCAAAGAAGCTCATGAAGCCCAGCTTCACGCCATGCTTTTTCTCAAACACGTCCTTGAATGAATTGCGCAGTGTCATCACCGCGGTCATGTCCACTTCATTGAAAGTGGTGAGCATGGCGGCGGTGTTCTGCGCATCTTTCAGGCGGCGCGCAATGGTGAGGCGCAACCTCGACATTTTCACGCGCTCTTCGGCACCTGCTGCAGCAGGTGCAGGGGCTACAATGGTTGCGGGCGCGGTTTGAGGTTTATCAAGATGATCTATTACATCACCCTTGGTGAGACGACCATCTTTGCCGGTGGCTGGGATGCCCGCGGGCTCCAGTTTGCTTTCTGTGACAATCTTGCGAACCGCTGGCGAAAGCGGCGCTTCGGTTTTTAAAGGTTCTGCAGCCTTTGATGGAGTCGCAGCGACGGCAGCGGGTTTCGGCGCAGCGCCGGCAACGCCTTCTTCGATGGCGCCCAGCAGTGCGCCCACATTCACGGTAACGCCAGCGGCAGCGGCAATTGACGTGAGCTTGCCGGATGCGGGCGCTGGCACTTCAACGGTTACCTTGTCGGTTTCAAGCTCCACCATCGGCTCATCGGCCTTCACCGCATCGCCCACATTCTTGAACCATTTTGCAATCGTTGCTTCAGTGACAGATTCACCGAGGGCGGGCACACGAATTTCCTTAGCCATTTTTATTCTTTTCCTGTTCTGTTAGCCCAATGCTTCCTGCAGGAAGCCAGCGAGTTCCTTGAGATGCCTGCTCATCAGGCCGGTTGCAGTTGAGGCCGATGCATGGCGTCCCGCATAGCGCGGCCGCGTGTTCTTCGCCTTCATGTATTCAAGCACCCGCTCGATATTTGCCTGGGCATAGGTCCAGGCTCCCATGTTCATGGGCTCTTCCTGGCACCAGACGAATTCGGCTTTCTTGAAGCGGCTGAGCTCCTGAATGAGCGCCTTGTGGGGCCACGGGTAAAGCTGCTCCACGCGAAGGAGATAGATATCATCCAGCCCACGCTTTTCGCGCTCCTCATAGAGATCGTAATAAACCTTGCCTGAACACATCACCACGCGGCGGATCTTGTCATCCTTCACCAGCTTGACGGGCTGGTCTTTCAGCGCTTCGGCATCGTCCCACAAAATGCGGTGGAAAGAAGTGCCTTCCGCAAATTCTTCCAGCCGTGACGTGGCGCGTTTGTTGCGCAACAGCGACTTGGGCGTCATCATGATGAGGGGCTTGCGAATATCGCGTTTAAGCTGCCGGCGCAGAATATGGAAGTAATTGGCAGGTGTTGTGCAATTGGCGACCTGCATGTTGTCTTCGGCGCACATCTGCAGGAAGCGTTCGAGCCTTGCGGACGAATGTTCCGGTCCCTGGCCCTCATAGCCATGGGGCAGCAGCACGACGAGGCCCGACATGCGCAGCCATTTGCGTTCACCAGACGAAATGAACTGGTCAAACACCACCTGTGCGCCATTGGCAAAATCGCCGAACTGGGCTTCCCACAAGGTCAGGGTATTTGGTTCAGCGAGTGAGTAGCCATACTCAAACCCGAGCACAGCTTCTTCAGACAGATTTGAATTGATCACTTCAATCTTGGTCTGCTGGTCTTTCATCATGTGGTTGAGCGGCGTGTATTGCTTGCCCGTCTGCTGGTCCATCAACACGGCATGGCGCTGCGAGAAAGTGCCGCGCTGCACATCCTGGCCCGACAGGCGGATTTTGAAACCTTCATCAAGCAAGGTTGCAAAACCCAAATGCTCACCCATCGACCAATCCAACCCAGCGCCATCATCAATCATCTTGCGGCGCGCATCGAGAACGCGCTGCATGGTTTTATGGACGGCGAAGGATTTCGGAACCCTGGTAATCTTTGCACCAATGTCCCTGAGCTTGCCGATTTCAACGCCCGTCAGGCCTTTGCGCGGGTCGTCCACATCCTTGGCGGATTTGAGGCCCGCCCAGCGGCCATCAAGCCAGTCCGCCTTGTTGGCCTTGTAGCCTTCGGACGCCGAGAACACATCATCAAGGCTCTTGCGGTACTCCGCCTTCATTGCTTCGAATTGTTCCTGGGAAATCACACCTTCGGCGATGAGCCGCTTGGAATAAATATTCACAATGGTTTCGTGGGTGGCAATCGCCTTGTACATCAAGGGCTGAGTGAAAAATGGCTCATCGGTTTCGTTATGGCCGAAGCGGCGATAGCAGAACATGTCGATGACAACGGGCTTCTTGAATTTCTGGCGGAATTCGGTGGCGATCTTGGCGGCAAACACCACGGCTTCCGGATCATCGCCGTTGGCGTGGAAGATTGGCGCTTCAATCATCTTGGCCACGTCTGAGGGGTAAGGCGAAGAGCGCGCAAAGTGCGGGCTGGTGGTGAAGCCGATCTGATTGTTGACAATGAAATGGATGGAACCGCCGGAACGATGCCCGCGAAGGCCGGAAATGCCAAAGCATTCCGCCACAACACCCTGGCCTGCGAAAGCCGCGTCGCCATGGATAAGCAGGGGCAATACGCTGGTGCGCTCCTTGTCGCCGCGCTGGTCCTGCTTGGCGCGGGCCTTCCCCAGCACGACGGGATCAACAATTTCCAAGTGGGATGGATTTGCCGTGAGCGAAAGATGAACCGTGTTGTCGTCAAACACGCGGTCCGATGATGACCCCAGATGGTATTTCACATCGCCGGAGCCTTCCACTTCGTCAGGCGTTGAAGAGCCGCCCTTGAACTCATGGAAAATGGCGGAGAAGGGTTTGGACATTACATTGGCCAGCACGTTCAGGCGGCCGCGGTGGGCCATGCCGAGCACGATTTCCTTCACGCCCAGTTTGCCGCCACGCTTGATGATCTGCTCAAGGGCCGGAATCATGCTTTCGCCGCCATCAAGGCCGAAGCGCTTGGTGCCCGTGTATTTCACGTTGAGGAAATTCTCGAAGCCTTCAGCCTCGATGAGTTTTTTCAGGATGCCAATCTTGCCTTTGGGTGTGAATGAAATTTCCTTGTCCGCACCTTCAATGCGCTGCTGCAGCCAGGATTTCTGCACGGGGTCAGAGATGTGCATGAATTCAACGGCAAGCGTGCTGCAATAGGTGCGCTTGAGGATATCAACGATCTGGCGAATGGTGGCCTGCTCAAGGCCCAACACCCTGTCGAGAAAAATGGGCCGGTCCAAATCGGTTTCGGCAAAGCCATAGGAAGCAGGTTCAAGCTCGGGCTGCGGCGGCTGTTCCGTCAGTTTCAGGGGATCAAGGTTTGCCGCCAGATGGCCCCGCATGCGGAAGGCGCGGATCATCATCAGGGCGCGTACCGAATCCATGGTGGCTTTACGCACTTCTTCGACGGAAAGGCCGGTGCCTACATCTTTGGATTTGGCTTCGAGTTTGGCGCCGATGACTTTTTCGACCACGGGCCAATTGCCATCAAGGGCGGAAACCAGTTCACCTGTTGGGGCTAATGGCCAATCCTTGCGCTGCCATGAGGGGCCCGAAACATTCGTGTCCGCGGTGTCATCCAGACCGGCAAAAAACTGCCGCCAATGGGTGTCCACGGCGGCTGGGTTTTCCAGATATTTGGCGTAGAGCCCCTCGATGAATTGCGCGTTGCCGCCATAGAGGAAAGAGGATTGTTCGAAAGCCGTTACCAAATCTGTCTTGTTCATCGTCGCCATTTCCACAAGCCGGCCGCCCTGTCCGGCCTTAAGACTATATCATCAAAGGTTTTATGTCTTATTTACGTTTCAGTTTTTTTACCAAGGTCCTGCCCAGCATAGCTGGGGAGTCGGAGACCGCAATTCCAGCCCGTTTCATGGCATCAATCTTCGATTCAGCGCCGCCCTTGCCGCCGGAAATGATGGCGCCGGCATGGCCCATGCGGCGCCCTGGTGGTGCCGTGCGGCCCGCGATGAAGCCCGCCATGGGTTTTTTAACCTTTGATTTACGAATGAATTCGGCGGCATCTTCTTCCGCCGTGCCGCCAATTTCGCCGATCATGATGATCGATTCCGTCTTGGGGTCCGCCAGGAACATTTCGAGGATATCGATAAACTCCGTGCCTTTTACCGGGTCGCCGCCAATCCCCACCGCCGTGGTTTGCCCCAAGCCTTCCTGGGTGGTCTGGAAGACGGCTTCATAGGTGAGCGTGCCGGAGCGCGAGACGATGCCGACGGAGCCCTTCTTGAAAATATTTCCCGGCATGATGCCGATCTTGCATTCATTGGGGGTCAGCACGCCGGGGCAGTTTGGCCCGATGAGGCGGGTCTTGGAACCCACCAAGGCCCGCTTCACCCGCACCATATCGAGCACCGGAATGCCCTCGGTGATGCACACGACAAGCGGAATTTCCGCATCAATGGCTTCAAGGATTGCATCCGCCGCAAAAGGCGGCGGCACATAAATCACTGACGCGTCAGCGCCGGTTTTTTCCACCGCTTCAAACACTGTATCAAACACCGGAACGCCCACATGGGTGGTGCCGCCTTTGCCAGGCGTAACGCCGCCTACCATCTGCGTGCCATAGGCAATTGCCTGCTCGGTGTGGAAGGTGCCGTTATTGCCGGTAATGCCCTGGCAGATGACCTTGGTTTTCTTGTTGATGAGGATGGACATCAGGCGTTCCTGTTTTCCAATGATTCTCGAATTTGACCAAGAACTTGAGCTGATTTTGAGCTTGTTTCGTTTGCCTGTTTCAATTGTTTGGAGACTGTCCCCAAGCGTATAAAAATTGAAACTAAAATCACCAAGAAAACTAAGGCAGGAAAATAGTAGAGAACCAACCCTGCTCCAAACGTATCCATCACGCTGCTTCCTTTACTGCTTTGACAATTTTCTTCGCTGCATCGTCCAGGTTGTCGGCGGAGATCACGTTGAGGCCTGACTCCTTGATGATCTTCTTGCCCAGATCAACATTGGTGCCTTCGAGGCGCACCACAAGGGGAACCTGTAGGCCCACATCCTTCACGGCTGCAATCACCCCTTCGGCGATGATGTCGCATTTCATGATGCCACCGAAAATATTGACGAGAATGCCTTTCACTTTCGGGTCAGCGGTGATGATCTTGAAGGCGGCCGTCACTTTTTCCTTGGTCGCGCCGCCGCCCACGTCGAGAAAGTTGGCGGGTTCCGAGCCATAAAGCTTGATGATGTCCATGGTGGCCATGGCAAGGCCGGCACCATTCACCATGCAGCCAATGGAGCCATCAAGGGCCACATAGGAGAGATCATGTCTCGAGGCTTCGATTTCCTTGGGGTCTTCTTCGGTTAAATCGCGCAGTGCCACAATATCGGGGTGGCGATCCAATGCGTTGCTGTCAAAATTCACTTTGGCGTCAAGGCACACAAGTTGATTGTCTTTGGTGATCACCAGCGGATTGATTTCAAGGAGGCTCATGTCCTTTTCGGTGAAGGCCCTGTAGAGCTGGCCCATCATTTTCACGCATTGCCTGACAAGGTCGCCTTCGAGTTTCAGTGCGGTTGCAATCTTGCGGCCAATGAAAGGCGAATAGCCCGATGCAGGGTCCACATGGATTGTGGCGATCTTCTCGGGTGTATGCTCGGCCACTTCTTCAATGTTCACACCGCCTTCGGTTGACGCGATGAAGGCAACGCTTGAGGTTTCACGATCCACCAGAATGGAGAGGTAAAGCTCTTTCGCAATCGCGGTGCCTTCTTCGATATAAAGCCGCTGGACGAGTTTACCCTGAGGCCCGGTCTGATGGGTTACCAAATTCATGCCCAGCATGCGCGTGGCTTCGGCTTTCACATCGGCCACAGACTTTACGACCTTCACGCCGCCGCCCTTGCCGCGCCCGCCCGCGTGGATTTGCGCTTTCACAACCCAGACGGGGCCGGGCTGGCTTTCAGCGGCCTTTACTGCTTCATCAACAGAGAAGGCTGCAATGCCCCTGCCGGTCGGCACACCGAAGCTTCGCAAAACTTCCTTGGCCTGGTATTCGTGAATGTTCATGCGCTTGCCCTTATGCGAGATCAGGTGCTATTTTTTTGGCGGCGTCCATCAGCGCTTCAACGGCCGCCAATGATTTCTTGAAGCCCGCTTTTTCTTCCCCATCAAGCTTGATTTCAACAATGCGTTCAACCCCGCCTGCGCCGATCACAACGGGAACACCCACATAGGTGTTGTTCACGCCATACTGTCCGGTGAGGTGGGCTGCACAAGCCATCACGCGTTTTTTGTCCTTCAAATAGCTTTCGGCCATGGCGATACCAGCCGAAGCTGGTGCGTAGTATGCGGAGCCAGTTTTGAGCAGGCCGACGATTTCGGCGCCGCCATCACGGGTGCGTTGCACAATTTCGTCAATGCGCTGCTGCGAGGTCCATTTCATGGCGACCAGATCAGGCACAGGAATGCCGGCAACGGTCGAGTATTTCACCAGCGGCACCATGGTGTCGCCGTGGCCGCCGAGCACGAAGGCAGTCACGTCTTCAACCGAAACCTTGAATTCATCCGCAAGGAAATGGCGCAATCGCGCGCTATCCAGAACACCTGCCATGCCGACAACCTTATGGGCGGGAAGGCCGGAATACTTCTGCAAGGCCCACACCATAACGTCCAGCGGGTTGGTAATGCAGATAACGAAGGCGTCCGGCGCATATTTCGCAATGCCTGCGCCTACTTGCGCCATGACTTTCAAATTGATTTCGAGAAGATCGTCACGGCTCATGCCGGGTTTGCGGGGAACACCGGCGGTTACGATGCAAACATCAGCGCCTGCAATGCCTTCATATTTGTTTGTGCCGGAGAGATTTGAATTGAAGCCTTCAACCGCGCCTGATTGGGAGAGGTCGAGAGTTTTTCCCTGGGGAATGCCTTCCGCGATATCGAAGACAATCACGTCGCCAAGTTCCTTGAGTGCCGCGAGGTGGGCCAGGGTGCCACCAATCATGCCGCCACCAATCATTGCAATCTTCTTACGAGCCATTTTACGCTTTTCCTCTCAACCCGCAGGGGTGCAGGTTCTGTTGCATTGCACAAGCGCTGGTTTTCTAGGCCTGATACAAAGAGGCTTCAAGAACTACTAATGGCTAATTTGCCTTTTGTGGCGATTTTTCAAGTTTCAACGATTTTTTGGCCCCACCAAGAGGCAGATTGCATCTCCTGCAGCCTGGAAATCGTGCGGCCAAACTCCAGTCGGTGATGACCTTGGGGATAAATTTCCTCCGGGCTGCGGGCTGAGGAAGCCACAAGGCGGACACGCCTGTCGTAAAGCGTGTCGATAAGTAACACGAAGCGTTTGGCTTCGTTGCGCTGGCTGATTTTCAAGGCCGGGATGTTTTCCACAAAGACTGTCTGGAAGTTTTCAGCCAAGGCCAGGTAATCGGCAGGCCCCAGGGGTGCCTCGCAGAGCTCCGCAAAGGAAAAGCGGGCACAACCGTGGGCGCTTTCCGGTACATGCAATTGACGGCCTAAAACAGCGATATCCAATGGCTCACCTTTAGGTGTTTCCGCCAGGCGCTCCCAAACCTGCTGCACATGCGCATCAGCCTTGGCGCCCAAAGGCGTTACAAAACTTTCCCAGGCCTTGACGCGCCCCAAGCGATAATCGGTCGGGCTGGCGAGTGACAGGACATCAAAACGGGTGTTAATAAGCGCAATGCTGGGCAAAAAAAGCTGGCGGTTGAGGCCATCTTTATAAAGCAGGTTCGGCGGCAGGTTTGACGTTGTCACAATGACGGTTCCATTATCGAGCAACGCCTCAAACAACCGACCGATGATCATGGCGTCAGCTATATCGCTGATCTGCATTTCATCAAGGCAGAGAAGTCTGGTGCCGCCTGCAATATCCTTTGCGATCAGTGCCAAGGGATCGCCGGTTTTCAGCGTTTTTCTGCGCTTGTGAATATCCTGCATGAAGGCATGGAAATGCACGCGCTGCTTGGTATTGATTTGTACGTGGTCAAAAAACAAATCCATCAGCATGGTTTTGCCGCGGCCCACTTCGCCATGGATGTAAAGGCTCCGGGGCGGCTTCTGCGGATTGATGAGCTGGCCAAGAAACCCTTGGGAACCGCGGGTTTCCAGAGCTGTGCTGAGCGCTGTCAAATGGCCGATGATGGAAGCCTGAGCGGCATCGGCGCGCAAATCTCCTGTTTTCACCCGTTCCTCATAGGCCGCGCGCAGCATGACTTCCCGTTTATCTGAAAACCCCGAGGAAAAATTCAAGAATGGTAATATAGGCTGCAACGATGGCGGAAAAACCAAAGGCAGAAATGGTCACCTGCAGGGATGAAAGCGGCTTCAGGCCAGCATCAATCTGGCGTGGCTTGATGTTGGCCAAAATGGAAATGCCACCGAATACCAGCAGGATGATCTGCTGGAACAGGAAGCCGGCAGCGACAATCAGCACCCCAAAAGCCATCAGGCCGAAGCGGGCATGTTTGCCCATAAGCTTGCCCAGAACGGATCGCAAGGCCACACCGCCATCCAGTGGCTCCACAGGCAGAAGATTGAACAGGTTAAGGCCCGTCACCACAATTCCCAAGCTTATCAGCCAAAATGGAATTTTGATGCCCAGTGCCATGGGGGCGACAACGGCAATTGCAAGCAGGACGCTGAAGCCCGGGCCCATGAGAGCGGCGAACACGGCTTGCCCCTGGGTTTCATAGGGAAGCCGCGGCACCGCCAAGGCGCCGAGGAAGGGCAGGAACACCAGCTTTCCCCAAGGCTGGCCAATAAGGCGAAAAGCCAGGAGGTGGCCGAATTCATGGACAAAAAGTGCGGCCACCAGAAGTGCAGCAAATATCCAGCCCAGCATGAGGCCAAAGGCCAAAAGGCTCAGAAGGCCGGTTACGGCGGCCACACCGGCGGAAATCCACGCATGGGTTGTTTCGTCGGGCTTTCCGGTTTCGGCCAAACCTTTCAGCCGGTAAGCGCCGCCCCACAGGTCAGCGCGTGCCAGCAATTGGGCGATGATCGGGCGTGGCCCCCAGAAATAGGTGAGATTGAGCCGCGTTCCAGCCGCCTCTTCCTTCGTTTCGACGGCGATCTTCAACAGTTCATTGTTGGTTGATTTGCCCGCCAGTCCTTCGCGCCGCAACTCCAGATAATGGGGTTCGCGCCGTTCGCCCACGCGAAAATCGGCATGGGACGTCTGCTGGGTGCCGGTTGAAAGTGTTGTTGTGTAGCTCATGCGGAAAATTTGTTGGGCGGCGTCGATGAGCCGGGTGGAGACGGCCGTCTGGTTCCATTGCTGTACTTTGCCATCATAGAGGTCAAGAAGTTGAAACACCTTGCCAATGGGGGCATTCACTAACAGAGACGTGCGCGGCGTTACGGTTTTACGAAGCCCAAGGAGGGCCAAAAGGATAAGGATGAAGGGTACTTCCAACCCGGCATTTAGTATAAAATCTGGCATATTGCCCCCTCGTTACACAGCAGACTGGCATGGGAGCAATTGAAAAAGTGTTAGGGAAACAATAAAAGGCGCTCATGTCCCAAGCCATTGTTGTTGTCGCTCTTTACAAGTTTGTTCCGCTGGAGGATTTCACCGAGCTTCGCGGCCCGTTTCTTAAGTCCATGAAAGAACATGGCATTAAGGGAACGCTGCTGCTGGCGCCGGAAGGCATCAACGGAACAATAAGCGGTTCGCGAACGGCAATTGGCCGTTTTCTCGCCTATCTCAAATCGGACGCCCGCCTTGCGGACATTGATCACAAGGAATCCTACTGTGACGAGGATCCGTTCTATCGCAGCAAGGTAAAGCTCAAGAAAGAGATCGTGACGATTGGGGTTGAAGGTGTTGATCCCAACCGTTCGGTGGGCACTTATGTTGAACCCCATGACTGGAATGCGCTGATTGCCGATCCGGATGTGCTGCTTATCGACACGCGCAACGGCTATGAAGTTGCACTTGGCACTTTTGAGGGCGCGCTTGATCCCAAGACAACAAGTTTTGGCGAGTTCCCCGCCTATGTTGAGCGCAATCTGCACAACACGAGGCGGCAGAAGGTTGCGATGTTCTGCACGGGCGGCATCCGCTGTGAAAAAGCCTCAAGTTACATGAAGGGCTTGGGGTTTGCTGAAGTCTATCATCTGAAAGGCGGCATTCTCAAATATCTTGAAGTCGTGCCGCCTGAAAAAAGCAGGTGGCAGGGCGAGTGCTTTGTGTTTGATCACCGCGTTGCCGTGGGGCAGGGGCTGGTGCCAACAGAACTTGAAATGTGCCATGGCTGCCGCATGCCACTGGCAGCGGAAGACAAGAACTCGCCCCATTATGAAGCAGGCGTGAGCTGCCCCAAATGTTTTGCGATGCTCAGCGAAAAATCCAAGGCTTCAGCCCGCGAACGGCAGAAACAATTTGAATTGGCTGAAAAACGGAAACAACGGAAACCGATTGGCGCGTAATTCCCAACACTCCATTGTTACCTGATGGCCTATTGTGGGCATTCCCGGCGGATCGTATAAATCACCTGGTGGCCTTGGGTGCCGATCATAAACATGATCAAATGCTGAAGCAGATGAGGAGAAATTCATGGCCGCCAATGTGAAACAGATGATTGAAAACGCAAATGCAGTGGTGCCGCGGGTTACGCCTGCCGAGGCCAAGGAAATGGTCGCAAATGGCAATGTGCTGGTGGTCGACGTGCGTGATGCACCGGAGGTGGAAAAAAGCGGCAAGGTTGCCGGTGCCGTGCACGTATCACGCGGCATGCTGGAATTTCGAGCCGATCCCGAGTCTCCCTACTTTGACAAGAACTTTGCCAAGGACAAGACATTGATTGTCTATTGCGCGTCTGGTGGGCGCTCGGCGCTGAGCGGCAAGTTGCTTAAAGATATGGGCTATGAGCGGGTCTATAATCTGGGAGCTTTCAAGGATTGGGCCGAGAGTGGCGGGCCAGTCGAAAAGCCAATTGAACCTGGCATGTGAACGGCAGGAGCAAGCCTCGCCAAAGAGAGATTTGGATTTTACCGCTTCTTCTTTTTCCAGGCGGCCTTTTTTTCCTTGAATGCAGGCTTGTCGCCTTCAGCTATGGGTTTTCCTGCGCCTTCAAACTTTGGTTTGAAACCATCACCCTGTGGCTTGCCGCCGCCTGCAAATGGCTTCTTGCCCTTATATCCTTCACCGTGCGGTTTGCCGCCGCTTCCAAACTTTGGCTTGTCGCCATCTGAATGGGGTTTGCGGTCTTCGTAGCGTGGCCGTTCGTCTTCCTGCTTTGGCAAATAGTTCGGCTTGCGGTTCGGGTTGCGCGAAGGCCGCGCAATCTCCGGCGCACCATTGAGCCGTTCAATTTTTACATCCTCATCATCGGCGACAAGGCTTGCGATGGTGAAGCGTTCAACGGCGGCATTGGCAATTTCAAAGCGGGTTTCATTATCTGTGATGCGAATGGCACCGATATCGACCTTTGTCACCTTGCCGCGGCGGCAGATCATCGGCAGCAGCCATTTTGGATCGGCATTGTTCTTGCGGCCAATATCGAGGCGGAACCAGGTGTACTCACGGGGGTCCGAGGTCGAGGCGCGGGGTTCACGGCGGGCAGGTTTTGCCTCGCGGAAATCGCGGCCCGGGCCCGGATCAAAAACATCTTCAGCGGCTGGCAGTTTCGAGCGGTAAATGCGCACAAGGGCTGCTGCAATTTCTTCAGGAGAACGCGACGCCAGAACCGAACGCGCCATTTCCAAATCCTCTTCGCTACTTACTTGCGTGAGAATCGGGTCCTGCAACATGCGCTGTTGGTCAAGCTTGCGGATATCTTCAGCTTGCGGCGGCCCGCTCCACACGGGGTTCACGCCGGCCGCCGACAACATCTGTTCGGCCTTCCTGCGGCGCGACAGCGGAATGAGCACAACGCTCACGCCCTTCTTGCCAGCACGACCGGTGCGCCCGCTTCGGTGCTGCAGGGTTTCCGCATCGTTGGGCAGGTCAGCGTGAATGACGAGGCCGAGGTTTGGCAAATCAATGCCGCGGGCAGCAACGTCAGTTGCCACGCATACACGAGCGCGCCCATCCCGCAAGGCTTGCAGGGCATGGTTGCGTTCACCCTGGCTGAGTTCGCCTGAAAGATTTACGGTGGCAAAGCCCCGCTCGGAAAGTGTTGCGTGCAAGTGGCGCACATGGTCGCGCGTATTGCAGAACACGATGGTGCTTGTTGCATCAACAAAGCGCAATACGTTTACGACAGCATGTTCAACTTCATTGGGAGCCACGCGGATGGCGCGGTACTCGATATCGGCGTGGGCACGTTCGCCGCCCGATGCTTCAATGCGGAGCGAATTGCGCTGATAGCGTTTGGCCATGTTCGCAATGGTTTTTGGCATGGTGGCCGAGAAAAGGAGCGTGCGGCGTGTGGCAGGTGTTGCTTCGAGAATGAATTCCAGGTCTTCACGAAAACCCAAATCGAGCATTTCATCTGCTTCATCAAGAACGACAGCCTTGAGGTCAGCGATATTCAAAACACCACGCTCAAGATGGTCACGCAGACGCCCTGGAGTTCCCACGATGATATGGGCGCCGTCATTCAGCCTGCGCCGCTCGCGCTTGGGGTCCATGCCGCCTACACAGGAAAGGATGCGTGCTCCGGTGTAATGATAAAGCCATTCCAGTTCGCGCTCGACCTGAAGTGCGAGCTCGCGCGTAGGGGCCACGATCAGTGCGACGGGCGACGCTTCCTGGGAAAATCTTTCGGCCTCCCCCAACAAATTGGCCGCAATTGCGAGGCCATAGGCCACGGTTTTGCCGGAACCGGTTTGCGCTGAAACCACGAGATCGCGGTTTTCAGCCTTGGTTTCCAGAACGGCTAATTGAACAGGCGTCGGGTCTTCATATTTGCGTTCGGTAAGGGCGCGCGCGAAAGGTGCAGGAGTTGATGGAAATGCCAATTGATTAAATGCTTTGCGTTTGAAGTTATGGGGCTGGCAAGCAGGGATATCACATCCGGGTTGCGCCATTTCGGCTGCTCTTATAGCAAGTCCGGCTTAAACGCCATGGCGACGGCAATTTCGTCTTTAACAGCTATGCTGGGTCAATCAGCGCCACGTGGGGGCTGGCGTGGCGTGGAAGCTTTCCACTCAGGCGCGGATCATCGTGGATTTCTACCATCAGCCCGTAAGGCACAAATCCTGACCGTTTGTAGAACCCGAGCGCGTTGGGATGGTCGAAGTGGCAGGTGTGAACCCATAAACGGTTGATGGGTTTCTCCCATGCCTTGGCGATTGCCACATTCATCAGTGCATGGCCTATGCCGCCACCAATGGCTTCCTTTGCCAGTCCGAAGAAGGCCAGTTCGCAATTGGGAAGGTCCTTGAAATCAAGTTCGAGGATACCAACCAGCGTGCCGTTGTGGTCAAGCACAAAGGATTCAACCGCGGGGTGGCCGAGAATGGCGGCCAGTTTTTCATCCGGCATGATGAGCCGTGAGAACCACATAAGGTCTTCGCCAACTTTACGAAAAATGCTGCGGTAGCTGTTGAGGTCGTCCACGTCGACACGCCGCAATGAGTAACCCTTAGGCAAAGCTTTCGTTTCTATTTGTGGATTAGTTTTCATTTCAAGGCAGGTCACCACATTGGCAAGCTTGCCGGGCGGCAGCTCGTAGTAATCATTTGGCAGGTCGAGTGTTTTAACCATCAATTGCGGACTTTCGGGGATCGACAGGATTTGTATCAATTGAAATAACGCAGAACGACACAGAAAACCATATGCCGAAATCTGTTGACGGATTTTCGCCCATGTACTTAAGCTGTGACACGGCACGAAATTCAGACATTGATCTGACATTAGCTCGACGATCGCCGATACCTATCACGAATGCCCAAGTGATTTTTTGTTCAAGGGGAATCCCATGTCAAAGAATATTATCGTGCTTTCTGACGGAACGGCAAACAGTTCAGCCAAATTCAACAAAACAAATGTCTGGCGCACATATGAAATGCTGGACCTATCTGACCCTGCAAAGCAGGTTGCCTTCTATGATGATGGTGTCGGAAACTCCGGCTTTAAGCCCTTGGCTTTATTGGGCGGGGCCATTGGCATCGGCCTCTCGCGCAATGTGCGTGAACTCTATGCCTTTCTTTGCCGCAACTATGAAGAAGGCGACCGCATTTATGGTTTTGGCTTTAGCCGCGGTTCTTTCACCATCAGGATTCTTGCAGGAGTCGTGGTTAAATTCGGCTTGCTCCGCCGCTCAGCCTACACCGGCGAAAACGACCTCGCCCGGAAAGCGAGATGGATTTATACGGCCTACCGCAAGCAGCATAGTGGCACCGGCAATGAACCTATCCTCGCCCGCATTTTCCGCCCGCTGATTGCCCGTTTCCGCCCAAGGGAAGTAACGGAATGCATAAGCAACGAAAACAACTTCGACAAAACCGTTACAATCGAATTCCTCGGGCTTTGGGATACGGTGGATGCCTACGGACTGCCCATTGATGAAATGACGGCGGGCTGGGACCGTTTCGTGTGGCCGCTTTCCATGCGCAACCGCGATCTTTCAGACAAGGTGGTAAAGGCGGTTCACGCGCTCAGCCTTGATGACGAGCGCAATTCCTTCCATCCCCTGTTGTGGAATGAAATGGGCAATCCCGGGTTTCCCAATGTGGTGCGCCAGAATGCGACGGCAAAAAACATCAAGAAGGAACGGCTGTCACAGGTCTGGTTCACCGGCATGCACAGTGACGTGGGCGGCGGCTATCCGGAAGATTTCATGTCTTTCACTCCCTTGAATTTCGTTCTCGACCAGGCGCCGAAACTTTCCTTCAATCCAACCAAGCGCAAGGAATACAGAGATGCCGAACGGGTGGGAAGCCTCATCCATGACTCGCGTGCGGGCCTGCAAGCCTATTACCGCTATCTGCCGCGCAAGCTGGCAAAACTTCTGGATACAGGGCGCATGGCCTTGCGCTTTTCAACCCGCAAAATGCCCACGCCGTTCACCGCCAATATGGTGAAGATCGAGCGACCCAAAATCCATCACAGCGTGTTTGACCGCATCGCCAATACGGGCTCAAACTATTCACCGGTTGTGTTGCCAGCGAAATATGCTGTTGTCATGCCGGATGGCCGCATTGAGAATCTCGGAAAAAATACGTTTGAAACGCCAGCCGTTGCCGCTGTCCGCGCCAAGGCGCAGGAACGCGTATGGGATATGGTCTGGTGGCGGCGCGTCACCTATTTCGGCACGCTGCTTTTCACAACAGTGCTGGCACTGCTGCCGTGGATAAAATCCCTGCCGTTTATCGATGTTGAGGAGGGCGAAAAATGCATTAATTCAATTGCCTGTTTCGTGGGCGGCATTCCAAAATTCTTTGGGGCCTTCCTGCCGTCCTTCGCCGCAACATGGGTCAAAACTTTTAGCGCCAATCCCGGAATCTTTCTCGTCCTGTTTAGCATCATCCTCGTGCTGATGTATTGGGGCACTGTCCTCGATGTGAAAATCCATGACCGCATGCAAAAGCTCTGGCATCCATCGCAAGCAATCGACCCCAGTTACAGCAGACTGCATAACTTCCGTGAGAGCAAGGCATATCAATGGGTGCTTCGTGCCATGAAGAAACAGGTTTTGCCGCTTGCCTTCGGGTTGGCGGCATTGCTCGGCATTGTCTTTGGCGGGGTTTCTGCGGGGAGCCGGATAGCTTTCTCGCTGTTTGATGCAAGAGGGGTCTTTTGCAGGCCAGATGCTGTAACCCCCGCTGAGATTCAAGACAACTCCTATTCGAATGTGCTGCAGTTTGTGCCCAAGAGTTCGTGTTGGTCATCGGGCCTGGCGGTCAAGAAGGGCGCGAACTACCGTATCATCCTCAACATTGCGGCCAACCCACAGGCTTGGAAGGACAACGAACGTGAGGCCGATCTGGCTGGAACCCGCGAAAGCCACAATCCGGTTGTTGCGATTTTAGGTTGGCCAACCAAACGATATGTTTGGGAGAATTACATGAAACCGGTGGCACGTATCCGAAATCTGCTGCCGGGGGGTGCTGGCCAGGATGAATACGTCCTCAACCCGACATTTGAAACATCGCGGCAGCGACTGGATTGCCTTGTCAGCGATTTTACCGCCCAGTCATCAGGTGAACTATTCTTCTTCGTGAATGACGCGATCATTTATGGTGTGCCAGATGGATTGATCGGCACCTATGAAAACAACAACGGCATTGCCGATATCTATGTGAAGCGCATTGCGAGGAGTGGTGAATCCTTCAGCCTGCCGCCCGAAATGGAAAATATTTCCGCCTGCGATGAGTTCATATCGAAGCCATGACCGACGGATTGCCAGTCATGGAATTTCGAAGTCGTTACCGCATCGTTGGGATGGAGAACTGTGCGCCTTCCTTGGTGCCCGAGGGCCAGCGCGAGGTTACCGTCTTCGTCTTCGTGTAGAAGCGGATTGAGTCCGGCCCGTGCTGGTTCAGGTCGCCAAAGCTCGATGATTTCCAGCCACCGAACGTGTGGTAGGCCAGCGGCACGGGGATGGGTACATTCACGCCAATCATGCCGACCTGCACTTTGGAAGCAAAATCCCGCGCCGCATCGCCATCGCGGGTATAGATCGCGACACCGTTGCCGTATTCATGGTCGTTGCAGAGCCCAAGTGCTTCTTCATAGGTCTTGGCGCGCACAACGCCGAGCACGGGTCCAAAAATTTCCTCCTTGTAGATGCGCATGTCCTTGGTGACATTGTCGAACAGCGAGCCACCGAGGAAATAGCCGTTCTCATAGCCCTGCATCTTGAAGCCACGGCCATCCACCTTCAACGTGGCGCCTTCCTTTACGCCGATGTCAATGTAGCCCTTGACGCGATCAAGCGCCATTTTGGTCACCAGCGGGCCGTAGTCGGCTTCACGATCGCTCGAAAGGCCAATGCGCAATTTTTCAACGCGCGGAATAAGCTTTGACATCAGCGCGTCTGCGGTTGCCTCGCCGACAGGCACGGCCACCGAAATGGCCATGCAGCGTTCACCGGCCGAGCCATAGCCCGCGCCGATCAGTGCATCCACGGCTTGGTTCATGTCGGCATCCGGCATGATCACCATGTGGTTTTTGGCGCCGCCAAAGCACTGGGCGCGCTTTCCGGTGGCGGTGGCTCCGGCGTAAACATATTGCGCGATCGCCGTTGAACCGACAAAGCCCACGGCCTTGATATCCGCATCATTCAAAATGGCATCAACCGATTCCTTGTCGCCGTTCACTACGTTCAAAATGCCGGGTGGCAGGCCTGCTTCGAGGAATAGTTCAGCAATGCGCATCGGGCACGAAGGGTCACGCTCGGATGGCTTCAGGATAAACGCGTTGCCCACAGCAATTGCGGGTGCGCACTTCCACAAAGGGATCATGGCGGGGAAGTTGAACGGCGTAATGCCCGCGACGACCCCCAGCGCTTGCCGCATGGAATACATGTCAATGCCGGGGCCAGCGCCATCGGTGTATTCACCCTTCAGCAGGTGGGGAACGCCGCAGGCAAATTCGGCTACTTCAACGCCGCGCTGCAAATCGCCCAGCGCGTCAGGCACCGTCTTGCCATGTTCCATCGAAATCAGGGTCGCCAATTCTTCCTTATGCCTGGCGGCAAGATCCAAGAATTTCATCATCACGCGGGCGCGGAATTGCGGGTTCTTGGCGGCCCAGGCGGGCTGAGCTGCCTTGGCATTTTCGACGGCGCCACGCATTTCGGCGGTGGAAGCCAGCGCCACCTTGGACTGAACTTCGCCGGTATTGGGGTTGAATACGTCGGCAAAGCGGCCGGAGGTTCCCTTCACATGCTTGCCACCGATGAAATGCCCGATTTCCTTGACCATGACTCTTTCGCAGGCACCGATTTGGGGCCGCTGCGCTCCCTTGTAAGATTGATATGCCGGCAACCTAGTGATCGTCTGCCACGCCTGCAAGTGACAGTCGTTTTCTTCTAGCAGGTCCACGACGAGAATGGAATAAAATTATTCTTAATTTTATATTTGGAACAAAAATTCTATTTTTGCTATGCAATATCAACAACCCTGCATTTGCTTGCTTTTGCTGCGTTGCAGCATAAACTTCATCGTTAGCAGCCAGAATCATGTGAAGGTGATCCATGACCCATGAGGCTATTGTCCAACATCATATCCGCCATTTGTGGCCCAATGATATCGCGGCCTTCCGCCGCCATCTCCGGCGACTCGACGCAGACACCCGGCAATCGCGCTTCGGCTCGCCGGTGAATGACCAGTTTCTTGACGCATATGGCGATACGGCCTATCGGCTTGGAACGGTAATCTATGGGGCCTATTCTGGCGGCGAGATACATGCTTCCGCCGAACTGCGACCGCTGGAAATTGCCGGCAGCACCACGGCAGAAGCCGCCATTACCGTTGAAAAACCCTTTCAGGATAACGGCTTGGGATCACAATTGATGGAGCTCATTATCAGAGCTGCGCAGAACCGTCACATCAGCCAACTTTACATGATCTGCCTGCGCGACAATGACCGCATGAAGCATCTGGCTGGAAAGTTCGGTGCGCGGCTCAAGATAAGACCGGGCGAGATAACCGGCCGGATCGACCCCGCTTATGCAACGCCCGCGTCGTTATTTGAAGAAACCTTCCACGAAGCGCAGGGCTTTATCACAGCCGTTCTGGGCTGGCGCAGTTAAGGAGCAGCCAAGGCCGCCGCTGTGGAATGCGCCTTGGCTTCGCTAAGCGGTGAGCTATTTCAACTGCGCCGAGGGAATCCAGCAATAGCCTTCGTCGTCCAGTATCATGCATTCGCGCAGCCCATGGGGCTTGTCTATACAACCCGCGAGCACGGTCCAGCCACCCCTGCGTGCATGGGCTTCCGCCACATCGGGGTCGCAGCCATAAACCCTGAGCTCGACACCCACACCCCGGGCTTCAACGCCTCTCACAATCCCCGACAGCGGGTTGTCATGATACGTGCTGTCATGGTGGAACATGAAGTCGGCACCATTGAGCTTCATCGCCGCAAACCCGTCATTGGCAAAAAAAGTCGTGGCGCCAAGCACATCCACCGCAAACTTCACAGCCTGCTTTATGTCCTTAACAATCAGGTTGAAGCCCAACCCCCTGAGGGAGCGGCCATAATCAGGAGCGGAGACAGGCGGTTCACTGGCTTTCATGCCAGCATTGAAACACTCTCGGCGGTATCCTGTCCATTCCACTTTACAGTGCAGGCGGGAATCCGCTCTGCATCCGACACGCCAAAGCGGCGCATGGCCAGCAGGAAAAGCACGGCGGCATCGGAGACAATTTCGGTGAGGTCTTCCGCATCAAGATTGTCTTCCAGCATATCACTCAGGCGCTGGCCAGCCAGCGTGGTCATGGCGGCGAGGTCCTTGGCGGGAAGGGCAATGGCGGTTTCCCAGCTTTCAATAAGGTCACTGTGATTTATTTCGGCAATCACATCGGTGCCGATCAACAGGGGAAGATTGCCGCGCTCCTGAATATCCCGCACGCGCTTGTCGGCATGGTCCAGGCCGGGGCACGTGAGCGTGAAAGCTGAATGATGGTTGTGGTTCTGGTTTTCGCTACGCATGGGCACACCTCTGACAGATGATTGAGTGTGCACGCCGATGGTTGCTGTTTGGTTAACCACGCGCCTCAGGAGGGTGCGTGGCAGACGGCCTCGATATTTTGGCCATCAAGATCCAGCACGAAAGCGCTGTAATAATTTTCGTGGTAATGGGGCCTGAGGCCGGGCGCGCCGTTATCCCTGCCGCCCGCGGCGATGGCTGCGGTATAAAATGCATCAACGGTTTTGCGGTCCTTGGCGGCAAAGGCCACGTGAATGCCGGGGCCGAGATTTTTGCCAGTGCTGATCCAGAAGAAGGGCCGATCGGTGCCAAAGCCAATATGGGCTTCGTCGCCGCCGGTCATCTCAGGCGTTATTTCCATGAGAGCCGTTATGCCCAATGGCTTCAGGGCGATTTCATAGAACATCTTTGCCAGTTTCAAATCACTGACCGCGTAACCAATGTGATCAAGCATCTTTTCCATCTCCTGAATTGCAGGCCCGTTTTTTCCAATTTTGCAGATAGGCATCAAGGCCAACCAGTGCGGGTGAGTCAAATGTTGACAGTGCCAGCGGAATGTGGGGCAATTTGCCCTCGGGCATCAGCGCCAAACAGGCCGCACCCGCCGTTGTTCCGTCGCGCAGGTCGGAGGCCGTCACTTTTTGCCCGTTGCGCAATTGCGCGAGGGCTTGCAGGAAAACCAGGTTTTTTGAAAAGGGCCCGTCGACGATAATGTCATGGGCGGAGCCTATGGCCTCGAGCGATTCCGAAACCATCAGGGCGCAGTAGAGCGAGGCGAGCGATGCCTTGCCTTCAAGGGATGCCGGCTTTTTGCCGATTATCCTTCCCTTGCCGCCCACATTTGGAATGGGGCCACCGCCATCAGAAAACCCCGGCAGCGCGAAAACTTCATCTGCGATGAGCTGTTGAACGGCGTCAAGGCTCGCAACATCGCCTGATGCGCCTTCGCTGAGAATTTCAAATTCCTTGCCGCCAAAAAAACGGCAGCAGGCAACTTTGTTGCCGAACACGTCAGTGTTGGAAACCGTGTCCTTATGCTCGTCCAGGGAACTTAGCCTGGTTTCCGTATCAAAGCCGATGATCCAGGTGCCGGTTGACAGCAGCGTGAATTTTTTCTGGCCGCCCGCGAGGTAGCGCAAATAATTGGCATTTGAATCATGTACGCCGGCCAAAACCTGCGCGTTACCCCGAAAATTCTCCGCGAGAAATTCAGGCTTCAAACTTCCAACAACATCCCACGCTTTCGCAAGGGGCGGAAAGAATTTCTCCCACTCCTGCTTGTGCACGAGGGATGAAAAGCCGCCGTCCCGGATATTCATCAAATGGGTCTGGCACGCCATGCCGGAAATTTCCGTCACCAGATTTCCGCTCAGGCGAAAGGCCACATACTGAATCCAGGGCACAACAGTTTCAATCCGTGCAAAATCATGAGCGAATGCGCGCTGCTGCCAGTAGAGCTGCAGCGCGTGAGTCAAGGCCATGGGCAAGAGCGGGCTATAAACTTCCTCAAAGGGCGGCTGAACCTTGCGGTAGGCCGCAATGATTTCCGCCGGTGGTTCGCTGGTATAATCCATCACGGGCATTGCCAGAGAGCCATCAGCCGCCAGGCAGGCAAGCGCTGCGCCGTGGGCGCAGGGCACCACCACATCGATGGGAAGGATTGCGTCCAATTCCGGCAGCGCCTTGCGGCAAAAATCCACCAGCGGCCCCGGGTCTATTGAACGATAGGGCGGGCCTTCGTGATTTTGGCTTGCCACCTTGCGTTCGGCCACGGGCCTGCCGTCGGGGCCGAACAACACAATCTTGGTGTTGGTCTTGCCCGCGTCAACAACGGCAATTCCCCGTGGCAGGTTCAATTCCATTTTCGTCTTCCTAAGATGGCCCAAGACTGTATAAACAGGCCAACAAAGTCAAACATATAGCCTTAAACTGGGAATGAAATGAAGAAACTGAAATTTCTCGATTTGCGCCGCGACGTGATCGCGACCTGCCTTCAAATGAATGAAGAGGGGATCAATCAAGGCACGTCCGGCAATGTGAGCGTGCGAACCGACGAAGGCTTCCTGATCACCGCGTCGGGCATTCCCTACAAGAAAATGAAGCCATCCCACGTGGTCGAAATGGATCTCGACGGAAATTATCATGGCGATTACCTGCCATCAACGGAATGGCGCATGCACATGGATATTTTCAAGGCGCGCCCGGAGGCAAAGGCGATTGTCCATGTGCATTCAACCTATGCCACGGCGCTCGCTGTTTTGCGTAAGGAGGTGCCTGCCTTTCACTACATGATCGGCGTTGCCGGCGGCACGAGCCTGCGTGTGTCGGACTATGCCGAGTTCGGAACACAGGAATTGTCAAATACGATGCTCAAGGCGATGGAGGGCCGGACTGGCTGCCTGCTCGCCAACCATGGGCAGATATGTTTTGGCCCGTCACTCGACAAGGCGCTGTGGCTGGCTGGTGAAATAGAAGCCCTGTGTCATCAATATTGGGCAGCCTGCTTGGCCGGAAAACCTGTGGTGCTTGATGACGCGCAGATGACAAGCGTGCTCAAGCGCTTCAAGTCCTATGGCAAGCAGCCAACAGAAATGGCGAAGCAATCTGATCCTGCGGTGTTCGCGCCAAAATTCAAGGCGCAGGCGAGTGCCGGGAAGCCCAGGAAAATTAAGAAGAAGAACAAGGCATGATTGCAATGTGCGCGTTGAAGGCCGGTGAATATCGTGCCTATGATAATTGCGTGCCTGATGATGCCTTGATCGTAAAGCAAATACGCAAGCGTCTCGATCATGCCGATCCTCGCTTTCATGCGCCTGCTGCCTGATGACAGATGTGGTGCTAGGCATCGATGTCGGCACTTCGGGCGCGCGTATTGTGGCGGCTGACCGGAATGGCGCGCCTGCCGGCATGTCAAAGGCGGCCATGGACCTTCCGTTGCAGAATTCGGGGCGCAGTTTGCAGGATCCTGAAATCTGGTGGCGTGCCGTTGAACAAGCCTTTGCTGACCTTGATCTCAAGAGGCTGAATGTTCTGGCACTTGCCATTGACGGCACATCGGGAACCATCGTTTCGGTTGATGCTGAGGGAAAGCCCCTTGGACTTGCTTCCATGTATAACGACCTCGCGGAACGCGCCGATGTTGACCGGGTTACCGCAGTAGCATCCAGGGAAACGGCAGCGCGCGGCGGTTCATCACCGCTCGCCCGCGCCTTGTCGATGCAAAAGGATGCTACGCGCATTTTGCATCAGGCGGATTGGCTGCTGGGCAAATTCTCCGGCCGCTTTGATGTGAGCGATGAGAATAATGCCTTGAAGTCGGGTTATGATCCCATTGCGCGGGCTTGGCCGAACTGGATTTCCGCTACGGGATTTAATGTGAGATTGTTTCCGGAGGTCGTTCCGGCTGGTACGGCAGTTGGAAAGATATTGCCAGCAATGGCTCAAAAATTTGGCTTGCCCCAAACTGTTTCAATCGTTACCGGCACGACTGATGGCTGTGCGGCATTCCTTGCCAGCGGCGCATCGGGGCCCGGCGACGGGGTTACTTCACTTGGCACAACGCTTACCTTGAAAGTATTGTCCGACCGTCCGGTGTTTTCACCTGAATACGGAATCTATAGCCACCGCATTGGCGACCAGTGGCTGGCGGGCGGTGCTTCGAATTCTGGCGGCGGCGTTCTGAAGAAGTATTTTTTGGCTGAGGACATCGTACGTCTCACGGGCCTCATCGACCCTGATGTGCCTACGGGCCTCGATTATTATCCGCTGACGCAGGCCGGAGAGCGCTTTCCCATCGCTGATGCCAAGTTTGAACCGCGTTTGACGCCAAGGCCGGATGATGAACGCATTTTCTTTCAGGCACTGCTGGAAGGCATCGCTGAGGTTGAGCGGTTGGGTTATCAGCGATTGGCCGAACTTGGTGCAACACCACTCACATCCATTCGCAGTGTGGGCGGCGGTGCTGCGAGCAAGCCGTGGACGAAAATTCGCTTGAAGGCCTTGGGTGTGCCAGCGCTCGAACCTGCCAGTGAGCACGCGGCCATGGGAACGGCGCGGCTGGCGTGGCGTGGTATTGGTCATGCAAATTAAATTTCTCTCTGAAATCGCGTCGCAGTTTGACGCCATGCTGATTGACCAGTTTGGCGTTATCCATGATGGCCAGAAGCTTTATCCCGGCACACTTGGCGTTATGGAACAATTGCATCTTGCGGGAATTCCTGTTTGCGTCATGACCAATTCAGGCAAGCGCGCGCAGGCCAATCGCGATCGGCTGGTGCGCATGGGAATTCCACGTGAATGGTTTGTCGATGCGGTAAGTTCTGGCGAAGTTGCCTATCAGACGATTGGCAGCAAGAAGGCCTATGTCATTGGCAGATCTCACGAGGATTACGGCTTTGACGGCGTGCCGCTGGTTGATGATGTTGGGGATGCGGAAGTCATTCTCATTCTGGGTTCCGATGTGCCCAACACATCGATGGAGCAATACCGCGATTTTTTCGCGGCGACTTCACTGCCGGCGATCTGCTGCAATCCGGATAATCTCATGCTCACACCAAGCGGGTTGCTGCCCGCACCTGGAGCCATTGCAGCACTTTATGAAAGCATGGGAGGCAAGGTACGCTGGATCGGCAAGCCCTATTCTGAAATCTACCAGCATGCCCTCAACCTGTTGGGTAATCCCAAGCGTGTTCTCTGTGTGGGTGACAGTGCCGAGCATGATGTGGCAGGCGGACGCTCAGCGGGACTTGCAACACTGCTGGTCATGACCGGAATATCAGCCGGCCTTGATGCCGCTACGCTTCACCCGCAGCCGGATTTTCTTTTGAACGCGTTTGCCTGGTGAGATAGGCAGCCAGAATAAAAGCGATCATCAGGAAGGATCCAGCCAGCCAAAAACCTGCGCCCGGCATATCAATGCCCAAAGCGGGATCAATGGCGCGGGCAAATACGGTCGCAAAAAGTGTGGGGCCAAGAATTCCGGCAAAAGCCGTAATGCTTGATGTGGCACCCTGCAGCTGGCCCTGCTCGGACGCGGACACGCGCTGCGACATCACGGATTGGCTGGTGGCGTTGAACAATCCCCAGAAGGCGGCGATGGGAACGCCAATCCATGTGAGCGCGCCCACCCAAGCGGTGCCGTACCACGCCATGCCGAAGCTGGCGCACAGTAATCCCAACAATAGTGCGCGGCGCTCACCAATCAGCTTGATGATGGGCTGGACAAGGCCGCCTTGCACAATCATGGAAGCAAGGCCGACGCCTGCAAGCAATATCCCAACTTGCCCCGGACCCCAGCCATAACGATAGCCCGCATAAAGCACATAGATCGAGGGGAGGGATGTGTGGGCGAGCTGCGACAGGAAAGTGACGACGCCCAAGCCCCACAATTCGCGGTGGCCCATGAGCAATTTGATCGATCCCAGGGGATTTGCCTTGGCCCAGGAAAAATTGCTGCGGTTTTCGGGCTTCAGGGATTCTGGCAATACGAAATAGCCGTAAGCGAAATTGGCAAGGCTCATGGCCGCTGCGGCCCAGAAGGGATAATGCACATTGTAACTGCCGAGTATGCCGCCGACCGCCGGTCCCAAAATAAAGCCAATGCCGAAGGCCGCACCGAGCATGCCGAATTTCTGGGCGCGTTCTTCAGGTGCGGTAACATCGGCAATGTAAGCGCCCGCCGTTGCGATGCTGGCCGACGTGATGCCCGAGATGAGACGGCCCACGAACAGCCAGGATAGTGCAGGAGCGAGCGCCATCAGGATGTAATCAACGCCCAGTCCGAGGTTCGACAGCAGGATAACCGGTCTTCTGCCAAAGCGGTCTGATAACGAGCCCAATGCGGGCGAAAACAGGAATTGCATGATGGCCCACGCCGTGCCGAAGAGGCCCACAATTTCAGCGGCCCGCGCGGTGTTGCCGTCCATAAAATGTTCGATGAGCTTTGGCAGCACGGGAATGATGATACCGATGGCCAGCATGTCCAGCGCCACGGTCACAAAGATAAAGATAAAGGCGGCAGGCCGGACGTTTATTTTTTCAGAAGCCATTCGTGTTCCCCGGCGTTATGGAATTTCCAGGTCCGGTGGGGCCCCGCCATAACATTGAGGTAGTACAGATCATATCCGTGGCATGTTGCGCAAGGGTGATATCCCCTGGGAACAAGCGTCACGTCGCCATCCTCAACCGCCATCGCCTCATCAAGCGCGCGGTCATCGGTGTAAACCCGCTGGAAAGCGAAGCCCTGAGGCGGGCTCAGGCGATGGTAATAGGTTTCTTCGAGCAGTGACTCGTTCGGCAGATTATCTTCATCATGCTTGTGGGGCGGATACGAAGACGTGTTGCCCGCGGGTGTTATCACTTCAACGACAAGAAGGCTGTCGGCCATTTCCCATTCGGGCAGGATGTTGGTGACATGACGGGTGTTGGAACCCTTGCCGCGGGTCTCGGTTACTAACACGTCGGGTGCAATGACACGGGGTGGCAATTTGCTTTTGCTCGGCGCCGTGCAAACAGCCAGCACCAGATCTTCCGTCGCCTCCACCGACCAGACGAGGCCGGGTGGAATGAAAACCGACCAGGGCTTGCCCTCAAAAGGTGAAGCCCTGCCGCCCAAAATGCCAAGCTCTTCTGAACCCACACGCACACTGCCGCGTCCGCTCACAAACACAAGGCAGGTTTCACGGCGCGTATCGGTGCCGGTTGCCAACTCACCGGGCTT
Source organism: uncultured Alphaproteobacteria bacterium (assembly GCA_963763635.1). Lineage (GTDB taxonomy): Bacteria > Pseudomonadota > Alphaproteobacteria > Rhizobiales > Aestuariivirgaceae > Aestuariivirga. Next base: position 120,306 of record CAVXPO010000019.1, on the reverse strand, counting down.
ACGTTTCCAAAGGTCAAAACCAACATATGTCCAGCCCGCCGTTTTCGGCGTTACATGGATGACGCGGCCTTCGCCGTCGCGGGGTTTGACCAGAAGCTTTGACATTTATGTAAGGCCGCCTTCTTTCAAGAATTGTTTGAGATTATCACATCCCATCTTGGCGTAAATGGCAGGCGGGGCTTTTTCCGGGTCCTGCTCGGCCTCGACAATCACCCAGCCGCTATAGCCTTTAAGCTCCTTGAACACGGCGACATAATCTATCGAGCCATCGCCCGGCACGGTATAAACACCTGCCAAAACGCTGTCGAGGAATGACCAGTCATTTTTGTCTGATTCGGCCTTCACGGCAAGCCGCACATCCTTGCAATGCACGTGGGAAATACGCTTTTTGTAAACCCGTGCCAATCGAACGGGATCATCGCCGCCCCAGGTGGCGTGGCCGGTATCGAGCAACAGATTTACGGCATCGCCGGTTTCCTGCATCATCCGGTCAATTTCTGCGGGCGTCTGAACCACGGTACCCATATGGTGATGATAAACCAATTGGAAGCCGTCGGCATGCAAGAGCTCGGCGAATTTGGTGAGACGCGCGTTAAATATTTCCCACTGCGCATCTGTCATTACCGGGCGCGTTGAAAGGGGGGCTGTCTTGGTGCCGTGAATGGTGTTTGTGCATTCCGCCACAATGAATACGGATGTTCCCATGGCCTTCAACAATTTGCGATGGTCGGCAGATTCCGTAAATTCAGTTTCAGCATCGCGCTCCAGCAGGAATGTAGAGTACCATCCACCTACGAGCACAAGCCCGTGGGCGTCGAGGATGGGGCGTAGCTTTGTTGCATTACGTGGAAACTTGTTGCCAAGTTCCATGCCCTCAAAACCTGCGGCCTTGGCTTCGCTGAGGCATTGTTCCAATGGAATCCAGCCGCCAATCTCCTGCATGTCATCATTGGACCAGCCAATGGGATTTGCGCCAATACGTATCGTCATTATCTTGCTTCTCTCTAACTCGTTCAAAAAAAGATCGTTCTTCCCCTCTCTCCATCGCCGGTCTAAACATCAAGCCCGACCATGGAGAGCAGGATTTAATTTATACTGCGCCGCCGGGCCACGGCTTTCACATAGTTCTTGTGGGCGGCGCGCACCTGTTTGCGGGTTGAAACTTCCGGGATCGCCACGTCCCACCAATTGCCGCCCGCATCGGTTGATTGCATCGCGTCTGTGTCGATGACGATCACGGTGGTGCGGTCATTCTTCTTCGATTTCTTCAGGGCGATTTCGAGATCGCCCAACGACGCTACCCTTTCTGAGATGGCGCCCATGCTTTTTGCATGCGCCGCAAAATCAATTTTCGGAGACACGACCTGAGCTGTGTTGTAGTCAAACAGGTTATTGAAGCGCTCGCCGCCAGAGGCATGTTGCAATCGATTGATGCAGCCATAGCCGCGATTATCCAGCAGGATGACGGTGAGCTTGATGCCGAGCATCACGGATGTTGCGAGCTCTGAGTTCATCATCATGTAGCTGCCGTCGCCCACCATCACCACGGCGTCGCGTGTGGGCTGCGCCATTTTCATGCCAATGCCGCCGGCAATTTCATAGCCCATGCAGGAGAAACCATATTCCATGTGGTAAGATGAAGGATAAGCCGCCTGCCACAGCTTGTGCAATTCGCCGGGAAGACCGCCCGCTGCACAGAGTATGGAAATTTCGCGGCCAAGGGAGCGTTGCACGGCGCCGATCACCTGTGCGTCCGATGGGCGTTCAGCGTTAGTCACATCAGTGTATTTCGCGGCAACCTTTGTCCAGGCTGCCAATCCGTTTTGCGCGGCTTTTGTCCAGACTGCGGGTGCGGTCCATTTGCCGAGATTTACTGAAAGCTCTTCCAGCCCCACGCGCGCATCCGCTATCAGCGGCAGGGATTTGTGTTTTGTTGCATCAAACACTTGCGTGTTAAGACCGATGATTGTTTTTTTGACATTCTTGAAGACCGTCCATGAGCCTGTCGTGAAATCCTGCAGCCTCGTGCCCACTGCCAGAATAACATCGGCTTCCTCACACACCTTGTTGGAAGCGGCCGTGCCTGTCACCCCCACGCCACCCATATTCAAGCCATGGGTAAAGGGCAGGGAAGATTTTCCGCCCTGGGTTTCAACCACGGGAATGCCGTGGGCCGACGCGAAATTGGAAAGTGATGGTGGAGGCTTCTGAAAACAGAACGCCACCACCTGCAATGATCACCGGCTTCTTTGCACTCTTCAGGACACGGATTGCTTCCGCGAGTTCGTCCTCATCGGGGCGCACGCGCCGCGTTGTCCATACCTTCTCGTCAAAGAAATTCAGCGGATAGTCATAAGCCTCGGCTTGGGTGTCCTGGCACATGGAAAGGGTTACCGGACCGCAATCGGCAGGATCAGTCAGTACTACCATGGCGCGGTTGAGAGCAGGCATCAATTGTTCGGGCCGTGCAATCCTGTCGAAATAACGTGACACGGGCTTGAAGCAGTCATTCACGGTTATCGTGCCGTCACCGAAATCCTCAGCCTGCTGCAACACCGGGTCTGGCAGGCGGTTGGCGAACACGTCGCCTGGCAGGAACAACACCGGCAGGCGGTTCACATGGGCTACGGCTGCTGCCGTTACCATGTTCAAGGCGCCGGGGCCGATTGATGAGGTTACCGCCATCATGCGGCGGCGGCGCGAGGCCTTGGCGAATGCAATGGCCGCATGGGACATGCTTTGCTCATTATGGCCCCGGTAGGTGGGCAGTTCTTGTCGAGCGCCAAACAGGGCCTCGCCAATGCCCGCCACATTGCCATGGCCAAAAATCGCCCAGACGCCCGCAAAGACCGGCAGTTTCTTGCCATCAACAATCGTCATTTGGCGCGACAGGAATTTAATCAGTGCCTGCGCCGTAGTCAGGCGAATTGTTTTGCTCATCTGTCGGTTCCTCTTGAAATCCGCGGCCACTCAGGCGTGGGATCTATTCCAGACATTAATCAATTTGCCAAAGCGCTCGGCCATCTGCAATGTCGCATTTTTGTCATCAATCCTGTTGCCAAGCCAGGCTTCCGCCACGCTGCTGAAAATTGTGCGGCCCACTGCAAAACCCTTGATGGTTTGGTGGCCTTCGGTCAATTCAAAGGCGCGAACAAGTTCTTCTTCCGGAGCATCAAGGCCCAAGAGGACAATGCCGCGGCAATAGAGGTCATTTGCCGCGATGGTTTTTTCGATGCCGCTCCAGGCGGCGTGGCTGGTTTGCGGTTCAAGTTTCCACCAGTCAGGCTTGATGCCAAGGTCATAAAGCTCCTGCATGGCGCGTGAAACCGTATCATCAAGCAAGGGGCCATTCTTGCCCGCGATGATTTCAATCAGCAGTTCACGACCGACTTTTCGCGCCGCTTCATAAAGCGTGCGGAATTTTTGCGCCTGTTCGGTTTTGAGTTCAACGGGGTCTTCGGGATGATAGAAAGCCAGGCACTTGATGGTGTGGTTGATGGGCCATTCCACCAGCCGTGCGCCCACATCCTGGGTGAATTCAAAGCGCAAGGGGCGTGATCCCGGAAGTTCAAGCGGCCTGCCAACCCATAGCCCAAGCTTGGCCGCATCGAACATGGCATCGCGGCCGTAGGTGTCATCCAGCAGTGTTCCGTAACCGGCAGCACCTTTTGAAATCTGTCCAATTGCTGCAATGGCCAGCCGCTTGAAATCGGAAATGCGCGTGTAAGGTGCCCCAGCCTTGTCGGCAATTGCCTCAAGCTGAATGCGATGGTCAATGGCGAGCGCCAGGAGTTTTTCGGGCTGGGCGCGGCGCGTGGTGGCCCAATGAATGTGGTTGATGTCTTCATCCCGGCGCAGCGCTTTATGGGGGCTGCCATGCTTCAAGAAATATTGCAGCTCATCCCAGGTTGGAATCTCAGGTGAGCAGAGAAGTCTTGAAACAGCAAAGGCGCCGCAGGCATTTGCATAGGTGGCACAGGTTTCCAGCGGCTCATCCTTCAGCCAGCCGCGCAGGAAGCCGGAAAAGAAAGCGTCTCCGGCACCCAGAACGTTATAAACTTCAATCGGGAAACCCTTGCCCACGATGCCATCTTCAAGGCGATTTGGAATGGCACCGGGGTAAACCACACAGCCCATGGGACCGCGCTTTAAGACAATTGTTGCTAAAGAAAGCGACCTGATCGTTTTCAGCGCTTCCAAAGTGTCCTCACTGCCAGCGGCAATGTGAACCTCTTCTTCCGTGCCGACGATCAGGTCACAGTCAGGGAGAACCGTCTTGATATGTTCGGACACCTTGTCAGACTTGATGTAGCGTTCCTCGCCCGCGCCATGGCCCGCAAGGCCCCATAGATTGGGGCGGTAGTCAATATCGAAGCAGATCTTGGCGCCATTCGCCTTGGCAATTTTCATTGCCTTGCGCTGCGCCGCGTCATTCAGGGGCCTGGCAAAATGCGTGCCCGTTACCAGCAGGGCGCGGGAGGATTTGATGAAGCTCTCGTCAATGTCGTCTTCGCAAAGGGCGCTGTCGGCGCAATTGTCGCGGTAAAAAATCAGCGGGAAGGTCTTGTCGTTTTCAACGGCAAGCAGAACGAGGGACGTCAGCCTTTGCGGATCGGTTTTGATGCCATTCGTAGCGACACCTTCGCGCGCCATTTGTTCGCGGACATAGTGGCCCATCTGCTCGTCCCCCACGCGCGTGATGAGGCCTGATTTGAGGCCGAGCCTTGCGGTTCCAATGGCGATATTCGACGGGCAGCCGCCGACCGACTTGGCAAAGGAGGTTACATCCTCCAGGCGCGAACCAATCTGCTGGCCATAGAGGTCAACCGAGCTTCGCCCCACGGTAATAACGTCGAGTTCGGCATTTTTGCCGTTTCCAGACGTCATTTTTTCCTCCCTGAAGATTTTGTTTTCTTGACAAGACGAAACAACAATTCCAAAATGATGTCAAGTTGGAATGTTTGTTCCGTTTTATTTTTTGGATTGAGTGGCTGTAAGAAAAAGCAATGCTGGGAATGGCTGAGGCGCCTAACCCCATTCTTTTCTGACCGCTTTTTGATGCATTTTTGATGTGGGATGTAATGATTTTGGAGACGAAAATGATAAGGTTTGGAATACTGGGCGCGGGTCGCATTGGCAAAGTTCATGCGGCAACAATCGCGGCCTCGAAAAATGCGAAGGTGGCTTTTATCGCCGACGCCATGCCAAAAGCTGCGGCTGATCTGGCGGCTTCCGTTGGCGCCGAGGTTTCAACAGTTGAGGAAATCATCGCCTCGAAAAATGTTGATGCGGTGCTCATTGCAACGCCGACAGGCACCCATGCGGACCTGATTGAAGCGGCATCAAATGCAGGCAAGGCCATTCTCTGCGAGAAGCCGGTGTCATTGTCCGTGGACAGAATAATCAGCTGCCTGAAAGTTGTTGAGAAGAACAAATCGAATTTGATGATCGGCTTCAACCGGCGCTTCGATCCCAATTTTGCCAATCTCGCTGCACGCATCCGCAATGGCGATATCGGCAATGTGGAACTGGCAACCATCATCAGCCGTGATCCGTCCCCCCCGCCTGCCGAATATGTGAAGAGCTCCGGCGGCTTGTTCCGCGACATGATGATCCATGATTTTGACATGGCGCGTTTTCTTGTGGGTGAGGAATTTGTTGTTGTGCATGCGCTGGGCTCCGCACTGGTTGACAAGGCTATCGGCCAAGCGGGCGATGTTGATACGGCGTCCGTCCAGATGCAAACGGCTTCCGGCAAAATTGCCGTCATCACCAACTCACGCCGCGCCACCTACGGCTACGACCAACGCATGGAAGTGCATGGAAGCAAAGGCATGTTGCGCGCCGGCAATGTTCACAACACAACGGTTGAACTTGCCAACGGCGACGGCTTCAAGGGCGATCCCGTCCTGAATTTCTTCACTGAGCGCTATGGTGCGGCCTACGCCAACGAAGTGAGCAGCTTCATTGATGGCATTGCCAAGGGCGTGTCCGCACGGCCCAATGGCCATGACGGATTGCAGGCGCAGAAGCTTGCCGATGCGGCAACGGAATCATGGTCAACCGGCAAACCGGTAAAGGTGCCGTAATGAACATGGACTCACTCGCGAAGCTGTCGATGGATGGCAAAATCGCCGTGGTCACCGGTTCGACTCAAGGCTTGGGCGAAGCCATCGCCCATCTCTTTGCCGATCGTGGCTGCAAGGGGCTCGTCATCACGGGCCGCAATGCAAAGAACGGCGCACGCGTCAAGGCTGACCTTGAAAAGAAGGGCGTGAAGGTTGAATTCGTGGCCGCTGATCTCGCCAGCATGGAAGGCACGCGCAAGGTCATCACCGCAACGGACAAGGCTTTTGGCCGCGTTGACGCCGTTATCAATGCCGCGGGAATCACCGATCGCGGCACGATTTGGGACACCAAGCCTGAGCTGTTCGACGCCATGATAAATGTGAATGTGCGCGCACCCTACTTCATCATCCAGGACGCACTGCATGTGATGAAGCGCGAGAAAACCAAGGGCACCATCGTCAACATCATTTCCATGTCGGGCCACGGCGGGCAGAGTTTCATCTCGGCCTATTGTATTTCCAAGGGTGCCCTCATCACGCTCACCAAGAACACGGCCTACTCGGTGATGAAGCACCAGATCCGTGTCAACGGATTGACCATTGGCTGGATGGATACGCCGGGCGAAGACCGCATCATGAAGACCTATCACGATGCCGAAGAGGGCTGGCTGAAGAAGGCAGAGGCGGGCCGCCCCTTCGGACGGCTGTTGAAGCCTGATGAAGTGGCGCGGGCGTGCGGCTATCTGTCGAGCGATGAATCGGGCCTGATGTCGGGTGCGATCATTGACTTTGACCAGCAGGTTCTGGGGGCTGGCAATTCAACGGCCGAGCCGCCGGACGTTTAACTTCTGCGGCCGCGCGTTTCGGCCACGGCAACTGTTAGCGTCATCGCAAGCGAGAGGGTTGCCGCCATGGAGCGAAAGCCCTCGAAATTTGCTTCGGCTACTTCGAACCAGATTTGCGAGAGGGGTGCCAAGGGCGAAAAGCCTGAGTCGGTAATGGCAACCATCGGCACATTCTTGGCGGCTGCGGCCTGCGCGAGGGCGACCGTCTCGCTGGCATAGGGCGTAAAGCTGATGGCAAGCACGCAATCGCGCTTGGTGGCAAAGCTGAGCTCTTCCTGGGCCAGGCCGCCAATGGCATCAATCATGACATTCCGCACATTGAGCTTTCCGAAGGCGTAGGACATATAGGTTGCAATCGGAAATGAACGGCGCAGGCCCAGCAGATAAATCGTCTCCGCCTTGGCGAGAATTTCAACGGCACGATCAAGTTTTTCCGGCTCAAGCTTTTCCTGCAACGCATTGATGGATTTTTCTGCGGCCTCGGTGAAGCCCTGAAAAATAATGCTTGGCTTCGACGCCGAAATCGCATGCAGCCGCAACTGTTCAATGCGCTCTTCGTAATTCAAAATCCGGTCCCTCAAGCGGGAGCGGAACACTTCCTGCAGTTCAGAAAATCCCTGGTAGCCCATCGCCTGCGAGAAGCGGACGAGTGTCGAAGGTTGCACATCAGCCTCCACCGCGATGCTTGCAACGGTTCCAAAGGCGATCTCATCGGGGTGCTCCAGCGCATAGGTGGCAACCTGAGTCAGCCGTTTCGGCAGGCTTGCGCCGCGCTCAATAATCCGGTTTTTGAGGCTCTGAAAGTCTCGGGGGGTGGCGTCAATCTCGGTCACTTTTGGCTCACTTTTCGTATCCAAACAATATCAAAATGGTGTCAAAAAGCATGCAAGAAGCATGACATTTGGCGACATGGCTTTGCCCAAACAGGGCCTCAACGGTCTCGGATATTATTCTCCTGCACGAATTTTCTATTGGCGATCTAATCACAATAGACGCGCACCTGCCAAGTTAAATAGAACGCTTGTTCCAAGTTATTTGAGTGAAGAAAGAATTGTTCTGAAATCGCTGACAGTCATGACCGGATGCTCCTAGCGCCAGCCGACGGGGTTGGTTCCAGTCTGGCTCGGTGAGGAGACGGCAGGCCTCGGCAATGCGATGGCCGTTCATGAATTGCGATACACTTTGTTTGCGTGTGCGGTTTATCGCGGTTGAGATTTGGCGGGCAGGGACGAGGGCTTTGCGGGCAAGGCGATTTAAGATTTTGGCTGATGAAGGCGAAGTTGAACCACTTTGAGATGTTGACGGCGGACGCTCACGGGCCCGTCAGTTATCCTCGTAACCCCGCGCCCTTCTTGAAGCCCCGGAGATGGGGGGGCGGCGTCTGGTGTTGTCAGGTGCTTCTCCAGCCAACGCGCGTTTCAGGCGGCGGATGAGGATGGCTTTTGATTTAGCATCGGCCGCCTTGCTGATTTCCTGTTCTATCTCGAGATGCAGGCTGGTGAGTTCATTGTTCCAATCGGGTCTTGCAACAAGGGAAGGATCGATGCGGGGCTGGCTTTCGCTTTCGAGGAGGGCGCATGCATCGCCACTAAGATCATAGACATCATCAAGATGGGGCCTGACAATGCAATCAGCCTTGACGATGGTTCCCTTGATGGCTTCCTGGAGGGCTACTTGTGGTTCTTCTTCGCCATGGGTCAGGAATACGGTTTTGCCAATTGGCATGCGTTCCTTCAGCCACTGCACCAGTTCAGGGCCGTCGGCATGGCCGGAATAATCCTCGAACTGGCGGATGGTGGCACGTACGGTGATTTCATCACCCATGATTCTTACCATCTCGGCACCACTTTGCAATACGTAACCGAGTGAACCCGTGGCCTGGAAGCCCACGAGCAGCACCGTTGTGCTGGCCTGAAATAGGTGATTTCTCAAGTGATGCCTTATGCGGCCTGCATCGCACATGCCACTGGCGGCTATGACGATGTGAAAGCCAGAGAACCTTGCGATGGCTTTGCTGTCCTCCACAGTTTCAGTGCTCTTGATCAGGGGTGAACTGAAAGCGCGGAAAAGATCATCGCCATTCTGCAATTCCTTGGCGTGTTTTTTAAAGATGGCGGACGCCTTGTTGGCCAGCGGGCTGTCAATGAAGATCGTGGTTTTTGGAACCTTGCCATGCTCCATGAGCCAGACAAGATCAGTTACCACTTCCTGGGTGCGCTCAACTGCGAATGACGGGATGAGAAGCGAACCTCTGCGGGCCGCCGCGGCATTCACTTCTTCGGCCATGAGTTCACGGCGCTTTTCTTCGGAGCGCTCGAAGCGATCCTTGCCACCATAGGTGGATTCACAGATGACGTAATCAAAACCGGTTGGCGCTTCGGGGTCTGGCTGCAGCATTTTATGATCGGGGCCGATGTCACCGGAGAAGAGAATGCGGGTGGGAGGCTTGCCAGCCTGTGTTACTTCAACTTCGATTGAAGCCGACCCCAGGAGATGGCCCGCGTTCCACCAGCGCGCACGAATGCCCTTGGCAGGCTCGATCCAGGTTTCATACTCAAGTCCCTCGAAATATTCCAGCGCCTTCATCGCGTCTTCGAGCGTGTAAATCGGTTCCACCTCGGGAAGGCCGCGCTGAAGATTGCGCTTGTTCTGGAACTTGGCATCCGACTCCTGAATGAAGCCAGAGTCGGGCAACATGACAGCACAGAGATCAACCGTGGCTGCGGTGCAATGGATTTTTTTGGTGAAGCCTTTTTTCACCAGCTTCGGAATGAGACCGATGTGGTCTATGTGGCCGTGAGTGAGCAGCATGGCGTCAATGCTTGCGGGATCAAACGGGAAATTGCGGTTGTTCAGCTCGCGCTCGGTTTTTGAGCCCTGGAACATGCCGCAATCGATGAGCACTTTTGCTTCTTCGGTTTGCAGGAGATAGCAGGAACCGGTGACAGTTCTGGCGGCGCCACAGAATTTAAGGCGGATGGACATTATTGCTCCTCGGGGATGTCAAGGCCACGGGCGATCAGCTCGCTCCAAGCCTGATCTGGCGTGTCGGCAAAGTCGAAGAGGGCGAAGTCTTTCGGATTGATGAGGCCAGACTTCAAAAAGATGTCAAAATTGATGGCCGTGTTCCAGAATTTTGAATCATAGAGAATGACGGGCAATGGCTTGGTCATTTTTCCGGTTTGCCTGAGAGTCAGAATTTCGAATAATTCATCAAGTGTGCCAAAGCCACCGGGAAACACAACAAGGGCGGCAGCCCGCATGGCAAAGTGCATTTTGCGCATGGCGAAATAATGGAAACGGAACGTGAGGTCGGGTGTGGAATAGGGATTTGGTTCCTGCTCCATTGGCAGGGTGATATTGTAGCCAATGGATGGCGCATCCGCATCATGGGCACCGCGGTTTGCGGCTTCCATGATGCCGGGGCCGCCGCCCGTTGCAATCACATTTTGCCGGGGCGCCTTATGGTCGAGTTTCGCGCCGCCTTTCAGTGAGCAGATTTCGGCGAATTTGCGTGCGCCTTCATACCAGCCGGAACCATCATTCTCCTTTATGCGGGCGGAACCAAAAACCACCACAGTTGATTCAACACCCCAGGCGCGCAAGTGTTCTTCAGCCTTTTGGTATTCAAGCTGGAAGCGCAGGCCGCGGGTTGAATTGCCCAAGAGAAATTCCTGGTCGAGGGCGGGCAAGCGATAGGCGGGGGCTGCCATTTGCGGCTTGTTGGAAGGGTGGGTTTTCAAGGCATGGTCTCGAACTTGTTTGATTGTTGCAAAGGGTAGCTGCTATTGAGGGGGAATAGAAGAGGACAGGGCTATGGCTGAAAAGAACGCATTTGCATCAAAGTTTATTGCCGAAGCGGGAAAGAAATTTTCACTGGCAAAGCATGACCCGCGCGACGCCAGCGCCTTTGAAGACAAAGAGAAAGCCAAGGAGCAATTGGCCAAGGATGCGGGGGCCATTGACGGCTTGCAGGACCGGCTTTTTGCTGAAGGCAAGCACGCTCTGCTGGTTATTCTGCAAGGTATTGACTGCTCCGGCAAGGATGGCACGGTGCGCGCGGTGTTCAACACCTGCGGTCCCTTGGGCGTGACGGTGAAATCCTATGGGGTGCCTTCGGAAGTGGAGCGCGACCATGATTATTTGTGGCGGGTTCACAATGCCTGTCCGCCCAAGGGCATTATCGGCATTTTCAATCGCTCCCATTATGAAGACGTGCTGGTGGTGAAGGTTGAAAAGTTTGCAGGCCCTGATGCGATTGAGCGGCGCTATGACGAGATCAACCAGTTCGAAAAGCTGGTGGCCAATTCAGGCACGCGCATTTTGAAATTCATGCTCAATGTTTCGAAGCAGGAACAGGCGGCAAGGTTGCAGGAGCGGGTTGATAATCCGGCCAAGCAATGGAAATTCAAGGCCAGCGATTTGGAGACGCGCGCCAAGTGGGATGAATATATGATGGCCTATGAGATGGCCGTTGCGCGCTGTTCGACGGAACACGCGCCATGGCATATTATTCCGGCGGACCGCAACTGGGTGCGCAATGCCGCCATTGCGCGGATTGTGCGCGAGGCCCTGGAGGAGATGAACCCGCAGTACCCCGGAGCTGATGGCTGGGATCCCAAGACGATCAAGATCATTTGACGCCGCGCCGCCTGCCCGTAAGGTAGGTGAAGAATCCGGGGTGATACCAAACTTTTGATGTGCCGGAGATCGCCGAGGTTTTGAGCGTGCCAGCCATGATGTCGCTGATGCCGGCGAGCAGCAGGGGAATGGCGGCGGCGGTTTGCAGATAGGCATAGGTCGGGAAATTGTCATCCGCCTGCGGATCAATTTTGGCCTGGCCCACAATGTTGCCGGTATCGATGCCTTCGTCGACGAGATGGACGGTTACTCCGCAATGGGCTGGGTCATTTTCAAGCAGCGCCCAGTAGGCACCATGGGCGCCACGGTATTGTGGCGTAATGCCTTGATGGGTGTTGATGAACACCGCCTGTGTGGCGGCGAGAATATGGGATCGCAAGATGCGCGTCCCATTCACAATGATGATGTCAGCCGGGGTGCTGCGAAGAAATTCTTCACAGGCCGGACTGTTGGCATTGTCGATGTTTTTGATCCATGCCGACAGGGGTCTTGTTGTTTCAAGCCCATTGGAGCGGCAAATTCTCCTGATGCGGGTCTTGCCTCGGAAATTGAGCAGGGGGCGAATCAGGGCGACAAAAGCCACCTGATTCAGCACCGGCCATAACCCCAGCTTGCGTATCCGGCTGCGCAAAAGTGCGAGACGCGAGACGTGGGGTTCGATAAGGGCGGGGAAGGGGCCAAATTCCTGCGCCAACCGATTGTAGATAATCCATGTGCTTGGATTTTCGCCGCCGAGTAGAACGAGTTTTGGTTTTTCAGTGCCCAAGGTGATTTCAAACATTTGTTGCCGACCGGGTTTTTAGGGCAAGGAGTTTAAGAAAACTTATGCAAATCCGGTTTGCGTGGTCGCAATTCACGGTGTTTTGGCTGGTGTTAATAATCTATTAACCATTTTGATTGCTTGCTCCACTTGTTGCAACTGGGGCGTCTATTGATCGATTTGCATTCGCATATCCTGCCGGGTTTGGATGACGGCTCTCCAGATATGGAAACGTCGCTGGAGATGGCGCGCATTGCCGCAAATGACGGCATCATTGTCATGGCCTGCACGCCCCATGTGATGCCGGGCATATATCAGCCATCTCCCTTGAAAATATCCGAATGCTTTGAAGAATTCCAGAATCGCCTAGCGGACGCTGGCATTCCTCTGGATGTGGTGATGGGTTGCGAGGCGCATCATCGGCCGGATTTCATTCAGGCGCTCCAGTCGCAGCAGATCATGACGATAAACAGCAGCCGATATGTGTTGTTTGATGTGCCTTGCATGGTGCCGCCGCCACGGCTTGAAGAAATGCTCTTGAGTTTATTGGAAGATGGCTATGTACCCATTCTCACCCATCCGGAAAGGTTGAAATGGATTGACGTTCATTCTGAAGTCATTGAACGGCTGGTGGAAGATGGCGTTTGGCTGCAGCTCACCGCAGGTTCACTGACGGGCCATTACGGACGCCATGCGAAATATTGGGCGGGGCGGCTTCTCAATGAAGGCATGGTTCATATTCTTGCCACTGACGCGCACAATATGCTGTCACGGCCACCTGTGCTTTCCGAAGCTTATGAACTTGCGCGCGAGGCAGTGGGTGCCGATGAGGCGCTTAATCTGGTGATCACCCGCCCGGTTAATGTGCTTGATGATCTTGACGCAGGCCAATCGCCGCAGGTGAGTTTTGTCAAACGCCGCAATAAGGAGCCGGTATGGTTGTGGCCCCGATTGCTGAAGGCGGGCTAAGCGGGTTTCAGGCCGCGCAACAGGATTTCCAGAACAGCTTTTTGCGCCGATTTCAAATCTTCGCGGCGGCCCAGAACGGCATCAACCTGCACGGCGAAATCAGCATAATGCTGGGTAACAGACCAGATCGCAAAAATCAGGTGATAGGGATCGACGGGTGCCACTTTTCCCGCGGCGATCCACGACTGGATGACCTGGGCTTTCTCAGCGACGAGTTGCTTCAGCGGGCCTTTAAGGAATTTTTCAATCATTGGCGCGCCGTGCAGAATTTCATTGGCGAAAAGACGTGAGGCCTTTGGATTGGCATCCGACATTTCCAATTTCAGCGTGATGTAGCGTGTCAGTTCTGCGAAAGGGTCGCCTTCAGCATCGAGCGCGCGCAGCGGTGCAAGCCAATCCGACAGGGTGTGCTCAAGCAGTGCCACGTAGATATCTTCCTTGCGGCGGAAATAGTACAGCAGGTTGGGTTTCGACATCTCCGCCTTGGCGGCGATCTGGTCCACCGTGGCGCCGCGAAAACCCGAAGCTGAAAAAATATCAAGTGCCGCCGCAAGAATGACTTCCTTATTGCGCGCCTGAATACGGGTATTGACCACGGGTTTGACTTTTGCGTGTGGCATCATCTGCCACTTTATGATTTTTGATCAAATGGTCAAGCGCGGCCCCGGTTTTACTTTTGGATTGGAAGAAAATTTTGACATATGCGACGCCGGTGCCGGGCGAGACGCCGGTTTTTGCGGGAACTGGACGAGCAGAATTCCACTAAAAATCAGGGCTGCGCCCAATGCTCCTTGCAGGTTGAGTGTTTCTCCCAGAGCCAGATACCCGCCGATTGCGCCAAAAACGGCTTCGGCACTCGTAATGATTGCCGCGTCGCTTGCGGAGGTATTTCGTTGGGCGACAGCCTGCAGCAAATAGCCAAATCCGGTCGAGAATACGCCCAAGAGCAGCAATTCGGGCACTGCATTTTGGAGGCCTGCGGCGCTTATAGGCTCAAAACCCATGCCAATCGAAAGACATGCCAAGCCTGCGACAGTAAATTGTATGAACGTCAACCGTAATGCAAGGCCGTAGCGGATGACAAACTGGCCGAGATAAATCATCCAGCATGCATAGGAAACAGCCGCGGCAAGACACAGGATGTCTCCCTGGTTATAGGCTACGGCAGACGTAGAACTCATCAGGCCTGCCCCAATGAGAATGATAAATGCGGCCGGCCAAACTATGGCTGAAATTTTTTGCCGCATAACAAGAAAGGCGACGAGGGGTGTTATCACGGCAGTCGTATTCACCAGGAAACCTGCGTTGGTAACCGTGGTTAAGCCAAAACCAATTTGTAAAAGGCTGACAGAAATTGCAAAGAGCGTGATTGTTTTCAGCGCCAGCTTCTTTCCGGCATTATCCAATTTTGCTGGTGCCGGAACTTTACGCAGCGTGAATGGCAGCACAACCAAAGCCGCAACAAGGCATCTCAATCCAACCGCGGTGAAAGGCCCGATATCCTCCAGTATTGTTTGCTGTGCGACATTTCCGATGCCCCAAAGCAAGGCTGCCAACAGCAATAGAAAATTCGCACTTTTGCGTGACATAGCTTCTCCATCGCCCCACCCTTTGTTATTTTTGAATCACCTGATAGACGCCACGGCAGTCAATCAGTGTGGTCTGGGCGACGAAGCTCGAACACCGCGGGGCACCCGCCAGTTTGCAGGAATACGATTACTGGCCGAGTGCCCGCCAAGGATATTGAACCATCGCCCGGTTCAATCTGTAAGTTCACGCACCTGTCTGCGCTTGAAAATGACGCTATGGAAAATGCCTAAGAGTTGCATCGGGGTGCCTACCTAATTTTCGGGAGGCCTGCACCCAATTTTGGAATTTCGTGTTATTGGCTCTTCATAAGCCAGGGTTCGCTGCGCAAGCGCAGCATGATATCCATGCGGCTATTGGCATTCAGCTTGCCAAGCAACGATGAAACATGATGTTCAACGGTGCGTTGGGATCGCACCAGTTTTGCGGCGATGTCCTGATTTGCCATTCCCTGCACAACCAGTTCAAGGACTTGCACTTCGCGTTGCGTAAGTCCAAGGGGGTGATTGCGTGAGGCCGAATAGGGGCCGCGCCTCGCTTTAGGCAAATGTTCAAATGTGTCAAAGCTTTTCGCCAGTGCCCGGGCGAAACTTGCTGCCAGCTTTGCTTCCATTTCATCGAGAATGATGACTGCTTGTTTTAGGCGGCGCCCAGATTCATTCTTGCCTGTTTGCATCAAAACCAGAGCCGCTTCATAGGGAAGCCCAAGCTGCAGCCATTGATGCGCAGCATTGTCGAGATTGCCTTGCAGTTCGGCGGCGCGTGGGCCGGCCAAGGTTTTGGGTTCGGCTGCAAATTCAGAGCTCATGTTGCAGCGCTTCCACCAGGCCGCCATTTCGCCAAGTTCCCATGGGTCAAATCCCGCCAAATCCATGGCGGCAAGGGCATTCAGATGCATGTGTGACATTGCCTGGTCGCCTGATAGCCACGCGGCTTCAATCAATGCAAAACGGGCAGGTGTAATGTTTTGAGGCTCGCCGGTGGCCAATGCATCGCGCAACGCCTGTTGCAGAAGACCTAAGCCATCGCTTTCGCCAAGACGCATGCGGGTTTTGCCCAAAACCATAAGTGCCGGAAGTTTCATGACAAGCGTCAGGCGATCAAGCTTCATGACGCCTGCTGCGATGGTTTCAGCTTCACGCAGCTTGCCCTGTTCCATGTAAAGCTGTGCCTGGCGGCCAACAAGATAATGGGTCCATGAGTCCAGGTCATGCCGCGTATCAAATGCAATGCCCTCGGCGAGGATTTTTTCGGCAAGGGCAAAGTCCTTGAACACAACGCCATACTCAGCATAGTTTGTATAAGCTCTTGCGGCCTGTTCATGAAAACCATGTTGCAGGGCAAGCCGCAGGCTTTCCTCCATGAACGGGGTGCCGCCGGGCCTGCCCGAAAACATCAGTGCGCTGCCAACATTGTTGAGCGCGTGGACGCGCGTTTCTGTCTCTCCAAGTTGTTCGGCCAAGACAATCGCGCGCTTTCCCCATTCGATGGCTTCATCAGTCCGATCATTCAGCATGTGCATTTGGGACCGGGCGCTGTATGCCATGGCAAGCTCTGCGCCGGGCGCCTGTTTTTCCAATTCTTCAACGGCCTGGTTGACATAATCATTGGCAAGCTGCGATTCGCCGCGATACCAATGCAGCCTCGATAGCCATCTCAAATTCAAGCCCACTTTATCAAGCCGGCCCAGCTGTTGCCAAAGCTTGATGGCATTTTGCCGAGCGGCGATAATTGAGTCATCAATTTGAAGCGCCAGGCCTGCCTCATAGGCCCAATCTTCGTAAAGTTGGGCGGCAAGCCCGGTTGGGGCCTGGTCAACATATTTCAATGCCGTTGCCAAGTGCGCGGCTGCCTGCTGATGGGCACCGAGACGGGCAGCCTCAGTTGCGGCTTGCGGAGCGAGAGATAGAACGCGGGAACCGTTATCTGCACCTGCCGCGTGGTGGACCCTGCGTGAAAGTGGAAAGTTTGCCAGGCTCGCTGTCATCGCCGCTTCAACTTTTTGATGGAAAGTCTTTTGTTGGGTGGCGCTGAGGCGTTCCAGCGTTGCCTGCCTGGCAAGCTCGTGGCGGAATTTGAGGTTTCCTTGTTCATCGCGGAGCAGCATGCCGTTGCTCAGGCACTTTTCCATTGACGTATTTGCGCTGGCGCCGAACAGGGCCTGGAGCAGGGGAAATTCAATGCTTCCTGGCACGATGCTTATCATTTCCAGCAACTCACGCTCTGCCGGGGTGAGGCGTGAAATGCGTGACCAGACTGCATCGCGTATTGACGCGGGAATGCGTCTCAAATCTTTGCTGTTTCCAGCCAATAGTTCCGTCACAAAAAATGGGTTTCCTCCCGTGATCTCATGAAGCCTTTCGCCGCCGTGGCCAGCAAGCCCAGCGAGAGTGACGACTGCGGTGGGTGAAAGTGCTTGGAGTGACTGGCGATTTGTAGCCGCAGAGGGCAGGTCGCCTAGTACCTGGTTTAAGGGGTGATCAGCGTCAACTTCGTCCCTGCGCAGGCTCAGTACCAGTACGACATGCAACAATGAAACTCTGCGTCCCAAATATTTTATGAGGTCAAGAGTTGCGTTGTCGGCCCAATGCACGTCTTCGAAAATCATGACGCGCGTCTCATCGGTGCTTTGCAGAGCGGACAATAGGGCCGGGAAAATCCTGTCCTGGGCTGCCGTTTGTCCAAGGAGCATCGCCACATTGCTGTCCAGGGCTTCCGCCATGTCCTGCAGGGGGCCAAGCGGGCGTGGCGTAAAGAGCGCTTCACAACCGCCCCACAAAAATTTGTAATCTTTCGCGGCGCTACGGGAAAATTCCAGTAAGAGAGAGGTTTTGCCTATGCCAGCCTCGCCTTCAAGAATGATGATGCCGCCTTGCCCTGATGATGCGCGTTTTGCCGCATCCCGGAGAGCAGTAAATTCGATTTCGCGCTCAGCAAGCATTAAAAACACTCATTCCAAGACCTCAACAAACATGTTGTGAACAGAGAAACCAAGAATTCACGCTTCAGTTTAGGGTGCAGTATTTGAAAACACAATCTTTCGCCTAAAAGGCCAATGGCGATACGCTGTGGACAGAGCCACGCACCTTCACGTTCGTGCAAATTTTAATAAATATTTCATTTTGTTTTAGGGAATTTCTTGATTGGGGGCCAAGCCTGTGTTGTGATTCCGCGAGGAGTGCAGGATTGCACTTCTGGATGGATGCGGATCTTTCTCTTTCAGGAGCCTGAGTAATGGCCAGCCTGTGAGGCCACCCCTCATCCTCCGCCAGTCAGACTGAGATTATTTCCTGCGAGTTAGTATTGCCGTGCAGTTTGCGCGGTGCGTGAGGCTTTGCGCCGATGTTTGTTTGTAGAGTATCATTACGGGGATGCGTTGCATTGGCTGCCTTGCTGCTGCCTGGTGTCGGCCTCGCGCAAGATTTTGTAGTTCACAATGGCCAGACGGCAGGAAACCAGCTGATGGTCGATGCGAATGATGCCGGCATCATCGAAGCATTCGGCATGATTGACGGGCACACGGACGATGTGCACGCAGTTGACATGGGCGGTGATGACCAGCGCTTTGAAAACTGGGTAGGCGGCTTTCTGTTGCAGACCGGCGATAGGGCTGCCGGCATTTTTTCCGATGGGCTGGGAGCAGAGATTGCCAATTCCGGGTTAATTGTCACCTCCGCCGCTCCGGCCTATGGCATTGTAACTTTGGGCAACGACGCCCGCGTGACCAATAACGGGGTGATTGAAACTCTGGGGCCGGCGGCGACGGCAATTGTTTCAGCCGGAGGAAATGCGTTCGTTCGCAATGATGGCACGCTGCGGGCAAGCGGGCCTGGCGCCAGTGGCATCATCCTTGACGGCGCAGACGGCGTGTTTGTTAACAGGGGGCTGATCAAAACAACGGATGTAGGTTCATCAGGCATTCTCGTGGGTGATGATGGCGATGGCACGATCATCAGTAATTCCGGTCGCATCATCAGTTCGTTAGACCCCAGCAGCGAGGCCATCGGTATCGGGTTCGGCGCAGATGACGTGACGCTCGAACTGTTGGCGGGCTCCGCCATACAGGGCCAGCTAAATGTTGCAGGCATGAACAGCCGCATAAATGTCGGGCACGGCATCAACACGGCACTCGCCTTCAACTTGCTCAATTCCGTGACGCTGGACACAGCCGAAAACCCCTATGCCACGAGTGGAGGTTTGCTGGCGGTGGTTGATCCCACGGCATTTGCAAGCTTTGATGAAATTTTGGCGGATATTTCGGGCGGTTTCGCGGGCGCACTCGAGAACCGCTCAGCTTCTTTGCGGCAGGGCGTGAGAGGAAATGAAGCGTGGATAAAGACGGCCAGTGGTTACAGGGAGCAGCGCATAAATCACTCCAGTGCAGGTTTTACGAACTTGCTGACGGGCATCGTTGCGGGCGTCGACACTGACGTAAGCTTTGCCACACGGGCGGGCGTATTTGCCGGTTTCAGTGCTGGAGAGATGGAAACCACTACACAGTCGCAAACACTGGATTACCAAAATTTTGCAGCCGGGGCCTATAGCCATTTCGGGGCAGAGAAGGTTTTTCTCGATCTTTCCGTGATAGGGGGCGCGGCGAATTTCAATAGCGAGCGCCAGCTGCTTAATAACCTTGTGCTGGGCGGTATTGAACATGCAACGGCAGACTTGAATGGCGGATGGATCAGCCCCGCGGCCACGGCGGGCGTGAATTTTGCAGCGGGAAGCAACGTCGTAACGCCCAGCTTCCGCGTACGATATGCGGGTCTGCTGCTTGAAGATTTTGGCGAGACAGGCTCAGCGGCAAATTTGCGGGTTTCTGGCAATCATTCCCACATTGTCGAACTGCGTGGCCAGGTGGCTGTCACCCTGGCGCCTTTCGCGTTTTATGGCGGCGATGTCGAGACTGTTTTCCGTGCTGGTATTGACGGCAGCTTCAGAAATCAGTCCAGCATTGATGGAGACTTACTTGGCCAATCGTTGCGGCTTGTGGACAGCAATCATCGTAACGCGGCGAGGGGTTTCGTGGCGGTTGATGCGAGCTATAGCCTTGCCAATGGCTGGCAGGTTGACGGCGCAATGGAGCTGGGCATTGACAGCGACGATGGGTTTACCGCGGCGGGCTTTATCGGCATCAACATTCCCCTCTAAGCTTCATCTCATTTGCGTGCCAGGTGCACGTGTTGATCGAGTTGCGGTATGGTTAACACCTATGCAGAAAGTAATAGGCATTACGGACTAATAGTAAACGCCAGGCTTTCCATGCGACAAAAAACCGTCGCATTACTTGCTGCGCAATGTTCGGCAAACTTCCGGGATCCGCGACACCAGGTGTTTTTAGGGCTGCCGCTATGACATTGCGCAATTGGGAGCGTCACATGAAAAAACTTCTGATCACAACGGCGGCACTGGTGGCAATGTCGACATTTGCTCTGGCAACTGTTTCGGGCGGAAACGACAATGGTAACGGCAACGGTAACGGCAATACTGGCAATTACAACGGCAATAACAACGGCAACAACAATTCCGGATCTTACAACGGCAACGGCAACGGCAATGCCAATTCAGGCAGCTATAACGGCAATGACAACGGCAACGACAATTATGGCTCAGGCAATGGCAACGCCAATGGCAACGGCAATTCCGGTTGGGGCAACGGAAACTATAACGGAAACCATAACTCGGGCTATGACAACGGCAATGAGAACGGCAATTGCAACGGTGGCAACCGTAATGGCAACTACAATGGCAACTGGAACCGGGGCAACCACAACGGCAACGAGAATGGCAACGAGAATGGTCATTCGCATGGCTGCTACTAGGGGTTTGCCTGACTGAAAACTAGGATTTGCCGATGGAAGATGGCTTCCCCTGCCATCTGTGCAACACTCGCCACCCAAGCCAACTGATGTTGGTTTGGGTTCCATAGGCCGCCTTGGAGTTGCAACGCCCGGATTACCTGAAGGGCAAATGTGGAGAGTACTATGAAAAAGATCGCATTTACGCTGGCTTTTCTGGGCCTTCTGACGTCGACGAGCCTGTTAGCAACTGATAGCTTTGCCGGTTCACGTTCTGACGCAATCCTCACCGGGGTGTTTGGCGGCAACAGCAATATCGGCTACAAAAATTCTGGAACCGGCAATGTGGGTGCCTTCAATGGCAGCACCGGTAATGTGGGCGCCTATAATGGCAAGGGCAATGCTTCATCCACAAGTGGCAACGACAATGTGGGTGCCTTCAATGGAAATTTCAATTCCGGGAGATACGACGGGAATAACAACGTTGGCGCCTTCAACGGCAACCTCAATTCTGGCCATGGCAATGGCAACAGCAATATTGGCTTCCATAATGGCAGCCACAATGGCGGCAGCAACAATGGCAACCGCAATTACGGAAATTGGAACGGCAATTACAACGGCAATTACAACGGGAATTGAAACGGGAAACTTGAAAACGGGCCAAATGCCATGATTTTCCGAGGCACCTTGACGATGATTTTGCTGCTGGGATCAACATATGTGGTGGTGTTCCCGGCGGCACAGACCCATGCGGGCTGGTGCCCCGGAAAGTTTCCTGATGCGCTTGATGGCATTGACATGCCGGGCAAGGGAAACGGCAATGGCAATGGCAACTCGGGCAGCTTCAATGGAAACGGAAATTCTGGAAGCTTCAACGGCAACGGCAATGCCGACAGTTTCAACGGTAACAAGCAGACCGGCAATTTCAACGGCAATTTTTCGGGGCATGACTGGAAGCGCTGGATTTGGAATCTCCCACGGAATGGAAGTGGTGATTCCTGTAAGTGAACAATCATCCGGGAGCAAGGCCCATGCCCGCTTTGCTTAGGCGTAGGCCAATGAAAAAGCTACGGCAGTACTTTATTTGTGGAAGCTGAACAATTCTTTACTTCCGGGCCGCAGCTGCTGCGGCCTTAGGTTTCCGGTAAGTGTCAAGTGCCCGCGATCCCTGGAGGGGACAATGAATAGGACGAGCAGATTCACACCGGACCAGGTTGTTAACATATTGTGTGAACAGAAAACCGGGAGCCGCACCGCCGACATCTGCAACAAACATGGAATCAGCCGGGCGACCTTCTTCAAGTGGAAATCCAAGCACTGGGCCGAGGAAAATGCCAATGCCCGCAAGTTGAAGCTGGTTGAGGACGAGAACCGCAAGTTAAAACGGCTGCTCGCAGACCTGATGGTCGAGAACATCACTTTGAAGGAAGTTCAGCACAAGCGACAATGAATTTGCCAAGCGCTGCCTCAGGCCGGTTGAACAACAGGCTTCCGGTCAGTTGCGCTGTCAATCTTGTTAACCAATACCTCCATGCGGTTACGCGCACCCACTTTTTTCATGATGTTGTGGAGGTGGACCTTCACAGTGCCGAGCGACAAATCAAGCTCATAGGCGATTTGCTTGTTGGGCTTGCCTGACCGCAAAAGCCCGACGATCTGTTCTTCACGATTTGTCAGCCCAAAATCATTGGTTGTTGCGTGTACGTCGCGATGCGGCCAGGTGAGGAAGCTATCAGCCGGTACAAAGGTTCCGCCAGCCAGCACAAGGCCAAGCGCCTCAAGTGCGACCTTTGCCGGGAAGGCGGTGGGAATCACGCCTTTCACACCTTGTTGCAATAGTTCCCTGATAAATCCGTAATCACTTGTGTCAATGAGCGCGACGATAAGGCAATGCGGACACTTTTCCTTCAATCTTCCGATCTGGTCAAAAATCTCCTGGCGTGACGGAACAGCGGTGTGAAGAATTGCAACGCTGATGGCGTCGCTTCCTTTGCTTGCCGTCAGCTCCTCGATCGAGGAATATCCGGTCACCATAAAATTGCGGTGATGGGTTACAAAATGAACAATGCACTCGCGCAATAGGGAGCGTGGCTCGACTACTGCGATGTTGGCGAAAGCTCCCGCGCTGTTGTCAACGCCTGGCAAAGCAAGCGAAGGCGCGCTTTCTGACGAATCGTGACCGGTTTGCTTGGAAGCGTGGTTTGGACTTAGTTGAAAAGGCAGCTTTGACTCATTTACGCTTGTTACTAACATGATAATCTCCCAGACGCCGCCGGTTTGTTCCATCCTCACTTTTTAATGACTCCAGTTTTATCCTGGACTTACGTTGCAAAAATGCACTTGATACTGGTATGCAAATCCCACTCAAAAAAATGGCCTACGCATTCTGGCTCCAACGGCATCCAGACGCTCTCTTCAACATTCAATAGAAGTCACTGGTCATATAGTGTTGCGCTTGTTGCCTTAGGCTTTTAATTGATCGCAAACATTGTGTATCAGTTTGGGATTCAGGGTAAATATTTGGATCTTAGAGCGTTTAATTTAACGCATGATTTTAGAAAATTGTCAAGTATACTCCGTGACCGAGTCTACCGTATTATGGCCTACAGATCAGTACACAGATGAAATGCGGCAGGAGTTTTTTGCTTGGTTAAAATCCCCTGGTTTTAACAGCTGTCTTATAAATCTTGATCAAATGGTCAAGAGCGGTTAGCCTTCCCGCAATCAAGAAAAATAAGCGGGAGACGTCATGACGGCAAAAGCCGTGATCGCAGCCGATGATTTAAGTCTTACGTTCACTACTGCGGATGGGCCTGTCTATGCGCTGGAAGGCATAGGCCTGGCGGTGGAGGATGGCGATTTCGTCTCTTTCATCGGGCCTTCAGGCTGCGGCAAAACCACCTTGCTGCGGGTGATTGCCGATCTCGAGCAGGCGACGAGCGGTGTAATTTCGGTAAATGGCATGAGCCCTTCGCAGGCGCGGATGGCGCGGGCCTATGGCTATGTGTTCCAAGCGCCGGCCTTGTATCCGTGGCGCACGGTGGAGCAGAATGTGGGGCTGCCATTGGAGATCATGGGGATTTCCGATGCAGCAGAGCGTGTGCGGCGCAATCTGGAACTGGTGAACCTTGGAGGGTTTGAAAAGAAATTTCCCTGGCAACTGTCAGGCGGCATGCAACAGCGGGTTTCCATTGCGCGGGCGCTGGCGGTTGAGCCGAAACTGCTGCTGATGGATGAGCCGTTTGGGGCGCTCGATGAAATTGTGCGCGACAAGCTGAACCAGCAATTGCTGGAGCTGTGGGCGGCCACGAAAAAGACAGTGGTGTTTGTGACGCATTCAATCCCGGAGGCGGTGTTCCTGTCTTCCAAGATTGTGGTGATGTCACCACGGCCGGGGCGCATCATTGATGTGATTGAAACGCATTTGCCCGCGAACCGCACGCTGGACATTCGCGAGACGCCGGAGTTCCTGAAAATTGCCCACCGCGTGCGTGAGGGGTTGAAGGCGGGGCGCAGCTATGAGGATTGAGGCAGGCGGCAGTGGTTCTGCTGTTCCCGTCACCGTGGTGTGCGGGATTATTCTGGTTGCCTGGTATATCGCCGCCATTTTCATGAATGCGGTGGTGGCGGAGCCCAAGATTGCGGCGTTGGGCGGCGGCTTCTCCAACACGATCAATGTTTCGTGGAGCCTTGACCGGCCGGTTATTCCGGCACCGCATCAGGTCGTTGCCGAAGTCTGGAAAACGGTATTTACCGTGGCACCCTGGAAGGTGAAGTCGCTGGTCTATCATGTCTGGGTGACGCTTTCGTCGACGCTGCTGGGATTTGTGTTGGGGACGCTCTTGGGCATTGCGCTGGCTGTTGCCATTGTGCATTTCAAATTGCTGAGCAAGAGCCTGATGCCGTGGATCATTGCTTCGCAGACCATTCCCATTCTCGCCATTGCGCCAATGATCATCGTGGTGCTGGGGTCCGTGGGGCTCACCGGGCTGGTGCCGAAGTCCATCATCTCGATGTATCTCTGCTTCTTCCCCGTGACCATTGGCATGGTGAAGGGGCTGACCTCGCCCGACCCGATGCAGCTTGACCTTATGCGGACCTATAACGCGAATGTTTCACAGGTGTTGTGGAAGCTCAGGTTTCCGGCGGCGATGCCGTTTCTGTTTGC
Organism: uncultured Alphaproteobacteria bacterium; assembly: GCA_963763635.1. Taxonomy (GTDB): domain Bacteria; phylum Pseudomonadota; class Alphaproteobacteria; order Rhizobiales; family Aestuariivirgaceae; genus Aestuariivirga. The sequence goes on along the minus strand of CAVXPO010000019.1, from coordinate 95,470 downwards.
CTCGTTGAAAGTGGCGATTGCCATTGCGCTGACGGGCGCCATTGTGGGCGAACTCCCAACTGGCGCGCAAGCCGGCATCGGGTCTCGCATGCTGGCTGGTTCCTACTACGGGCAAACCATTCAGATCTGGGCGGCGCTGGTGGCGGCCTCTGCCGTTGCCGCCGGGCTGGTTTATGGCGTGGGCGGGATTGAGCGCATCGTCAACCGGCAGATGGGAGCGCGGGCATGAAGCCATCCTCCTTCCGCGATATTCTGGCACCGGCACTTTTCGGCATTGCGGTCCTCATCCTGTGGCAGGCCACAGTGCGGTTTTTCCATGTGCCCTTCGTGATTTTTCCGGCACCCACCGATATCTGGTCCAAGCTCGTTGTTTCGCTGCCAACCCTTTACGAAGATTTTGTGCAGACCTTCATTCGCGCGGTTATTCCGGGCTGGATCATTGGTTCAATAGCGGGCTTCCTGGTGGCGCTGCTGTGCGACCGGTTTGCGTTCCTGCGCCAAGGGCTGTTGCCGCTCGGCAATCTGGCGGCGGCGCTTCCCATCGTTGGCGTGGCCCCCATCCTTGTCATGTGGTTCGGATTTGACTGGCAATCGAAAGCCGCCATGGTGGTGGTGATGACGTTCTTTCCCATGCTGGTGAACGCGGTGGCGGGCCTTCAGGCATCGGGCCATCTGGAGCGCGACCTGATGCGCAGTTATGGCGCGAACTGGTTTCAGACGCTCACAAAACTGCGGCTTCCTGCCGCCATGCCTTTCATTTTCAACGCGCTCAAGATCAACTCGACTTTGGCGATGATTGGCGCAATTGTTGCCGAGTTTTTTGGAACGCCGATTGTCGGCATGGGCTTTCGCATTTCAACGGAAGTGGGCCGCATGGGGCTGGATATGGTTTGGGCTGAAATTGCCGTGGCAGCACTGGTGGGTTCGGCATTCTACGGGTTGCTTGTCGCTCTCGAGCGCTGGGTGACTTTTTGGCATCCGTCTTACCGGAGGTAAGCGGCAATTTGGAAAGAAGAAGGAGAACAGGGAAATGAAGAAATATCTAATGGCTGCGGCAGCGGCTGGTGCGCTTCTTATGAGCTCGGGCGGCGCGTTCGCTGAAGCTGTGAAGCTGCAGTTGAAATGGGTGACGCAGGCGCAATTTGCCGGTTACTACGTGGCGCAGGCCAAGGGCTTCTACAAGGATGCCGGCCTTGAAGTCACCATCATGCCAGGCGGCCCCGACATCAACCCGCAGCAAGTGCTGGCCGGCGGCGGCGCTGACGTGGTGATTGACTGGATGCCATCGGCCTTGGCGACACGCGAAAAGGGCTCCAAGGTTGTGAACATTGCCCAGCCTTTCAAAAAGTCCGGCATGATGCTGACCTGCCGCAAGGATTCAGGCATTACCAAGCCGGAAGAATTCAAAGGCAAGACCTTGGGCGTGTGGTTCTTCGGCAATGAATATCCCTTCCTGTCATGGATGAGCCAGCTCGGACTTCCAACCGCAGGGGGTGCCGACGGTGTTACCGTGCTGAAACAGGGCTTCAACGTGGACCCCATCCTGCAAAAGCAGGCGGACTGCATTTCGACGATGACCTATAATGAATATTACCAGATCATCGAAGCGGGCATGAAGGCGGAAGACCTCGTGGTGTTCAAGTATGAAGACCAGGGTGTTGCCACGCTGGAAGACGGGCTTTACGTGCTGGAGGACAAGCTGGCGGACCCCGCCTTTGTGGCCACCATGGCGAAGTTCGTGAAGGCTTCCATGAAAGGCTGGGACGAGGCGCGCGCCAATCCGGCCGATGCGGTGAAGGTCGTTCTGGAAAATGATGCCTCGGGATCGCAGACCGAAGCGCACCAGACCACCATGATCGAAGAGATCAACAAGCTCACCGAAGGCTCGGACGGCACGCTTGATGTGGCCGCGGCTGAGCGCACGGTGGATACGTTAATGAAGGGCGGCTCTGATCCGGTCATCACCAAGAAGCCGGAAGGCGCCTGGACATCCGCTGTGACGGACGCTGCCAAGGCGATGTAACGCGAATTGCCCTCTCCCGTCCTGCGTCGCGAAGCTAAGCAGGATGGGAGAGGGTGCCCGACAGGGCGGGTGAGGGCTCTTGGCCCCACAATGAATTTCTGGACTTATATTTACGAAGAGGCCCTCATCCGGCCTTCGGCCACCTTCTCCCACGCGGATCGCGCGGGAGAAGGCAGAACAAAACGGAGAACACCCATGTCCACACTCATTCGCGGCGGCACTGTTGTTAATCATGACCATTCAGCGCGGGCCGATGTGCTTATTGATGACGGGAAAATCGTGGCCATTGGCGAAAAACTTTCCGGCACCACAACGATTGATGCGGGCGGCTGCTATGTGATGCCGGGCGGCATTGACCCCCACACGCACATGGAACTCATGTTCATGGGCAATGTTTCGGCGGACGATTTCGAGTGGGGCACCAAGGCAGCGCTGTCCGGCGGCACCACGATGATTGTGGATTTCTGCATTCCCGCACCGGGTGAATCGATGCTCGCCGCCTATCAGGCCTGGCGGCACAAGTCGGAAAAGGCAGCCACGGATTATTCCTTCCACATGGCGGTGACGTCATGGAGCCCGCAGGTTCACGACGAGATGGAAACCGTGGTCAAGACCTACGGCATCAACACCTTCAAGCATTTCATGGCCTACAAGGGCGCGCTGATGGTGAATGATGACGAGCTGTATAATAGTTTCAAGCGCTGCGCCCAACTCGGCGCCTTGCCGCTGGTCCATGCGGAGAATGGCGATGTGGTGGCCCGCATGCAGGCCGATCTGCTGGCGCGCGGCATTACCGGGCCGGAGGGCCACAGCTATTCACGCCCTCCCGAAGTGGAGGGCGAAGCGACCAACCGGGCCATCATGATTGCCGACATGGCGGGTTCGCCGCTTTACGTGGTGCACACCTCCTGCGAACAGACCCATGAAGCCATCCGGCGCGCAAGGCAGGCGGGCAAGCGGGTTTATGGCGAGCCGCTGATCCAGCATCTCATGCTCGATGATAGCGAATATCAGAACAAGGACTGGGACTATGCGGCTGGCCGCGTGATGTCGCCGCCGTTCCGTAACAAGAGCCATCAGGACAGCCTGTGGGCCGGCTTGCAATCGGGTTCTCTCTCGGTGGTGGCCACGGACCATTGCTCCTTCACCATCAAGCAAAAACGCGTGGGCGCCAAGAACTTCTCCGATGATCCCCAATGGTACGGGCGGGCTTGAAGACCGCATGCCGGTGCTGTGGAATGCCGGGGTGAACACCGGGCGGCTGACCAAGGAGGAATTCGTGGCCGTCACGTCCTACAACATCGCGCGCATCCTCAACATGTATCCCAAGAAGGGCGCAGTTGCCGTGGGCTCGGATGCCGACATCGTGGTGTGGGATCCCGCCGCCACCAAGAAGATTTCTGCCAAGAACCAGATCAGCCGAATCGAATACAATGTCTTCGAAGGTTACGAATGCAAAGGCGCACCACGCACGGTTCTTTCACGTGGCCGCGTAGCCTGGGAACAAGGCGACATGCGCGCCAAACCGGGCGACGGCGATTTCGTGGCAAGGCAACCGAATGCGCCGGTGCATCAGGCCAATGCGATCTGGAAAGGTGTTACGGCACCGAAGGGTGTCAAGCGGGTGGAAGTGACGCCTTAGGACTCAATTCGTGGCACCAAGCATCAAAATTCGAGAATTGCCGCCAGCTGAAATACTTCGTCACTTCTTTGTTGATATTGATGGTCCAAAGAATCCTCCAATAAAAGATCTCGAAAGTTTGTTGCTACAAGAACACTTGAGAAATTCTGTGGATATTGCCCAAGTACTTCGCAGCATTCATAAACTCATTGCGGAAGGATATTTGATGGAAGCTGCGGTGGATTTCGTCGGCCACCCCATACTGAGCCGTAGGTTCATCAATCACAGCTACAGTCAACAAAAAGCTGACAATGGTGAGTATGATTGCGTCGTGAAAGGATGGGTCGAGGTCTATCGAAGGTTTAAAGATTCCGTACTGCCTGTCGAAGTAGAAAACGCCAAGGGTGACGAAGATATCGGGACCTGTTTTCTTGCGGGCAATAATGTCACTCTTTTTACGTCTCGCCATGTCATTGACGGGGTTCAGAAATTTCGAATTTTGACCTCAGCGGGCCAATCCATTGCACCACAAAAGGTGATATTTCCTAAAAGAAAATCGCTTGATATTGCCGTAATCTTGATAACGCCAAATGTACTAGGGGCAGCCGCGCCGTTTCGCATCACAGATTATCAAATAACGGAAGAAGTGCTATGTTTGGGCTATCCTCCAATACCAGGCTTCAAATCGGTTCTAGTCGCTGAGACTGGCGAAGTGTCAGCAAATCTGAAAGCGGTAGCCGGTAACGTCATTTCATCTGACAATTCCTATCTTGACGGTGAACAATATGTACTTGTTAGCAATCGGATTAAGGGCGGAAACAGTGGAGGCCCGGTAGTTAATACCAAAGGCTATGTGATTGGCATGGTGATTTCGACCTCTATCGACGCAGAGGATACCTCGAAGGTTACCGATCTCGGTTATGGTCTGTTGACGCCTAAATCCAGTATGCTGGAATTGTTAAAAGGACCTGAGAATCCAAATCCGGAAATTGAGGAGTTTGGTGTTGAAAATTTAGGAAGCGGATGGTTCCGAATTACTGGGTAATTAGGCAAGAGCAGCAGGAAAAACTATTGGAAAACGTTTCAAAAACTGTCCGCAAGCTGGCGCTCACACCGGAACTTGTTGCGCTTTGCCACCGCGACGTTGCCGATCCCGGACCGGAAGCGAAGTCAATGTTTTTTCACAGGCCTGCAAAAATAGCTGCGAAAGGCCCTTGACAATCTATTCCTATTGAGTTCATATGTTCCTGTTTTGTTCTTTATGAGAGATAGGAACCACATGGACTGGGACTTGGCCATCAAACGCAACAGTGAAGCGCTTAACGGCATCATTGCGGCCCTGTTCACCCTGCTGGGCGACGCCACCGTGGGGCGGATTCCGCGTTCGGTTTACTACGCCGTGCTGCGGGTGCTGCGGCCCGCCGAATCCGCCATGCGCCGCCTCATTGTCATCGCGGCGCGGGGGCTCGTGGTGAAGCTTGCTCCTTCGCGTCCCATGCCCAAGGGACAGATTATCGGAAAGGGCGGCACGCCACGCTCCTCCGCCTTCCAGCTCTTCGATACGCGGAAAGATTTCCCGGAGCTGCGCCAGCACCGCGTAAAGTACGCGAAGCATCCCCCGCGCATCCTTTTCTTCGGAGACGATTCCCGGGTGGACTCCCTCTGGCTATCTCCCCAGCCCGTGGCCGCTCCCCGCTCCGCCGCCCTCTGATGGGCTTGTCAATGCCGAACGCCTCACCCGGAGGCTCCAGGCGCTCAAATCCGCGCTCGATGATCTGCCGCGCCAAGCCCGGCGTATGGCCCGCTGGCGGGTCAGAAGGGAGAACGCAAAAACTCCGAAGTTCAAGTCGCCGCTCCGGCCGGGTCCGCCTCCCGGCCACCGCAAAAAGGCCATTCACCCAATCGATGAAATCCTCGCCGACTGCCACTGGCTCGCCCGGGATGCGATGAAGACTGACACAAGCTGAAGCATAAATCATCCGTCTACGGACTAATTTGATTTCGCATCCATGCGTAGCGCAGCAGATGGAGGTTGCCGCCTGAGGTGCTGGGCTTTGGCCTTTTCTGTTTTTCTTCTTGATCCTCCATGGATTTTTGCGTGTAAATAGTGTTTCAAATCTCGCCACGCCCCAACCGGAGTTCCCAGATGATCCGCCACACTGCCGTGTTCCGCCTCAAGCATGCTCCGGGTTCTGCCGCCGAGCGTGACTTTCTTGCGGCCAATCGCGCGCTCAAGGCCATTCCCGGCGTCAACGCCTTTGAAATCCTGCGGCAGGTGAGCCCCAAGAATGATTTCACCTTTGGTGTGTCGATGGAGTTTGTCGACGACGCAGCCTATCAGGGCTACAACAACCATCCCGCCCATGTGGCCTTTGTGCGCGACCGCTGGGTGCCGGAGGTGGCGGCTTTCATGGAGATTGATTACGTCGTATTGCCGGACTAATTCAATTCCCGCTACTTCGCCTTGAGACTGTCCAGATAGGCGATGATTTCCACCGCCTGATCCGCCTCGAAGACAAACTCCGGCATTTCATTGTGGCCGGTGACAATGCCTTCGACGAGGGCCTCACCCAGGGATTCAGGGGGATAACGCGTTACCACTTCGCGAAATGGCGGCGCCTTGGCCAAGGGGCTGTCACCGGTTACGCCAATCGCATGACAGCGGCTGCAATTGTCTTCAAGCAGTTTCTTGCCCGCCGCTATGTCATCGGCATGGGCAACAGAACTGGCCGCCGCGAGAACGAGAAAGCTCAGGATTAGGCGCATCGTTGAAGGATAACATGGGCAAAGGGCATTGTATTGATCTAAGTCAATCCGCTTCGGTGGCCAAGTTCAGGCTTTCTTGGTGGGGCAGGTGCTGACGCCGATGAGGCTGTAGGCGGGGCACCAGCCGATGGCGGCGGTGGCCACGGGCAGGATGCCGATCCAGCCCAGCATGTGCCACTGGCCGGTGCCCATGATGGCCCAGGCGAGCAGGGCCAGGCCGCCCACGATGCGCAAGATTCGGTCGATGGATCCGATATTGGTTGTCATGGTCGTTCTCCTGTTTGAATTGTGGAGAGTTTGCGCCTTTAGGCCTGGCCTGTCGGTGACTTGGTCACACAGCGCCCGCGTAGTCCGCGAGATTGTTGCGCGACATAATGGCAATGCGGCCGCGCTTCATGGCGATCCAGCCGCGATCTTCGAAATCCTTGAGCAGGCGGCTTACCACCTCGCGCACGGTGCCCAATTCCGTGGCGAGCTGCTGGTGCGTGGTGTCGAGCCGGTCGGGTCCTGCGGCCAGGTGGCGGGCGAGCCTGCGGTCGACATGGCGTTCAACCACATCCTGAACGAGGGCGATGAGCCCATGCAGCCTGCCGCCAAAGGAGCGAAACACAAAGGTGCGGAATTCCTGCGATGTGGCCATCAGCTCATCAAACAGCGGCTTGGGCAGCAGCACGGCGTCAATGGCTGTTTCGGCGATGGCATCGGCGCTGTAATCGTTGCCGCCCATCAGGCAGGCGGTGGTGAGCACGCACACTTCGCCGGGGCCCACACGATACAGCACGATCTGGCGGCCGCCTTCAGCGGTGACCGACACCTTGATGCTGCCGGAGCGGACGACGAGATAATGATGGCAGGGGGTGCCGGAGGCAAAAACCGTGGCCCCGGCTGTGAGCTTCAGGGCCTTGGCCTGGGCCATGATAAGCGAGCGGGCTTCAGGCTCGAGTGAGGCCAAGGCATGGGGAGCGGCGGGAATGAGCGCAGATGTCATGGCAAAACATTAGCCCGAACCGCTGGGCTGCTCAATTGATGGGGATCAATGCCCCGGCAACACCACAAGCGTTGGTTCAGCGGGCAGGGTTTCGCGGGAGACCGTGATCACCGCCTTCTCTTCAATCTTTATTTTGAGGCTGCCGCGCGCGTTTGAGATGAAGCGCGAGAGGTTGGCTTCGGTGAAATAATGCATGGGGATGACCATCCGCGCCTTCAGGTCTTTCAGCACCTGCATCATGTTGACCTGCGCCATGGTATAGCCGCCATCGACGGGCACCATTACCACGTCCAGCCTGCCGATCTGGCCGATGTGGGAAGGCGTGAGCTCATGGTGCAAATGGCCGAGATGGCCGATGCAGAGGCCCGCCACTTCGAAAATGAATATTGAATTGCCGTCGGGCACACGGCCCGCCTGGCCGCCCCTGATGTCCGTGGTCACATTGCGAATGCCGACATCGCCGATGGTCACATTATGCCGGGCAGGACTGCCATCCTCGGTCCAGCCGCGCAGCACGTTCTTGATCGCGGGATCGGGCGCGCTCGTATAGTGCGAGCTGTGGGCGCGGTTCATGGTGACGACATCAGGCGTGATGCCGCCCGCGTAGCCTGCAAAATCCGTGGCGATGCGAATGCCGCCAGCACTCTCGATCAGGAACGTCGAGTGGCCTGTAAAGGTGAGCTGCACTTCATTTTCGCTTAGTGCTGCTGGCGTCAAGTTTGCGTAATTGTACGCGGGCCGGGCCTTCCGCCACGGCAAGGCAATCACTTGAGAGGGCTTGCGCAGAAGCCGATGGACAAGCAAATGCGGCGAGAAAACAGGCGGCGGCAAGGAACCTGATTGACATGGTGCAACATCCCTAGGAGCTACTGATCCATTCCGCACTTTCATTGTGGCGGAAATTTGCGGTCAGGCAATAACGCAATTGAAGCTGATGCTGATGCGCTCGGTTTCGGCGCGGTTCATGGGCACTTCGTGGCGGAGCCAGCTTTCCCAGAGCATCAATGTTCCGGCTTTGGGCAGGCGGCTTTCATAGATGCTGGCTTTGCGCGGCGGTGCCGCCATCATCATGGCGTGACGCGGGTCTTCAAATACGATGGGGCTCGCACCTTCGGGGGCGGTGACGTAATAGGTGCCGCTCAACACGGCGTTGGTGTGGATGTGGGAGGTGTGCGCGCCGCCCTGGGGCAACACATTCACCCACATGCTATCGCACATTGGTTTGCCGCCCTGTAATTTCCATTCCAGCGATTTGGCAAAACTTGCAGCGTGGGTGTGGATGATTTTTTCGAGTTTGGCGAAGGGCGCGCTGCGCGCTGTGAGATCGCTGATCGACGCGTAGGAGGTGTAGCCGGCATAGCCATGCTTTTCGCACCAGCGCCGGCCCTTTTCGTCATGCTGGCTGAGGGACAGGGCGGCATTTTCCAGATCAAGATTGAGCTTTGCCGCGTTTAGCACTTCGGACCGGTAAATCAGTGTCGGGAAAAGCGCTTCGATATGGTTTTGCATGGCTGTCCCTTAAGCAGATTGCAGGCTGCTGACAAGGCTTCGCGTTAATGGCAAGTTGCAGGTTTGGAATCAAGAATTTGGGGGTGGGTATGGAATTCAGGAAGTCGGCATTTGTTTCACTGGCGGCCCTCATGTTGATGGCGGGTGCTGCCCAGGCTGCGAAATGCGGCAATACTGGAGGAGGGTTTGAGGCGTGGAAAAAGTCGTTCGCGGCGGAAGCCAAGGCCAATGGCGTCAAAGCCAAGGCGGTTAATGCCCTGATGGGAACCCGTTATTCAACAGGCACCATCCGCGCTGATCGCGGCCAGCATAGTTTCAAGCTTTCCTTGGGTGCCTTCATGGCCAAGCGCGGAGCCACAGGCATTGTGGCGCGTGGGCGCTCGCTGAAGAAAGCCAACGCGGCACTATTTGTTTCGCTGGAGAAACGCTACGGGGTTCCGCCGGGGCCGCTGCTGGCGATCTGGGGCATGGAAACGGGGTTCGGCGGCAACACCGGCGGGCAGAATACCCTGTCGGCCGTGGCGACCCTTGCCTATGATTGCCGCCGCACCAAGTTTTTTACCGAGCAGCTTTATGCGGCGCTGAAACTCGTGGACCGTGGTGTGCTTTCGGCTTCCTCCAAAGGCGCCATGCATGGCGAGGTCGGGCAGACGCAGTTTTTGCCGAAGAACATTTTTCTCTATGGCGCTGATGGCGACGGCAACGGCAGCGTGAACCTGAATTCAAAAGCGGACGCGCTGGCTTCCACGGCGAAATTCCTCGCTGGCCATGGCTGGTCTGCGGGTGAGGGTTACCAGCCGGGGCAGGGGAATTTTGGTGCCATCCAGGGCTGGAATGCGGCCACGTGTTTACCAGAAGGCCATTGCCATCATGGGCAAGAAGATTGATGGAAAGTGAGGCGGCTTGACTATCTGGTATATACCAATTATATAATTAGTATATACGGAGATGATGCCATGACTTTTTATGTGAAGGACCCGGCAACTGACAAGGCGGTGCGGAAACTTGCCAAGCTCAAGGGCAAAACCTTGACCGAGACGATACGCGAGGCGGTGGAATTTTCCTTGGCTGAGCAGGCCCGTGAAAAAAAGCTCACGTTTCTTGAGCGCATCAAACCCATACAGGACCGGATTGCCAAGTATCCCAAGACGGGCCTTGAAGCAGACAAGGCATTTTATGATGAGCTTTCCGGCGACATGTGATGTTTTTTGACGCATCAGCGATTGTCGCTATCCTGCTGAAGGAAACCGGTTGGGAAGCCCTGGCTTCAAAGATAAAGCCTAAGCGGCAAAACATTACTTCGGCACTATCCAGATATGAGGCGATTTTGGGAGTTGTGCGCAGCCAGTCGTGCGAAATTGAAGTCGCCAATATCTTTGTGGAGCAATTCCTGGATCAAGCCAACGCGACCATCATTTCCATCGACGGTCCGGTCGGCGTCGAAGCAATAACCGCTTTTTCCCGCTTCGGCAGAGGCAGGCACGCGGCAGCCCTGAACATGGGGGACTGTTTCTCCTATGCCTGTGCCAAGATTCACCGTGTGCCATTGCTTTTCAACGGCGATGATTTTAATCACACAGATATTCGCGTCGCTTGAGGATTTTCCATGACATCAAAATCCAATCTCGTCATCAACCCGCAGCGCCTGTGGGATTCGCTTATGGAAACGGCGAAGTTTGGCGGCACCGCGAAGGGCGGCATCAAGCGGCTGACGGTTTCTGACGAAGACAGAAAAGTGCGCGACTGGTTCAAGGCCCAGTGCGAGGCGCTGGGATGTGTTGTACAGGTCGACAGTGTGGGAAACATGTTTGCGACACGGGCGGGCAAGCGCAAGGATTTGCTGCCGATCGCTCTAGGTTCGCATCTTGATACGCAACCCACGGGCGGCAAATTTGATGGCGTCCTGGGTGTGCTGGGTGCCTTGGAGGCACTGCGCACCCTGGTTGACATGGGTTATGAAACCAATGCGCCGCTGATGATTGTAAACTGGACCAATGAAGAAGGCTCACGTTTTGCGCCGGCCATGCTGTGTTCGGGTGTTTATGCTGGTGTGTTCACGCCGGAGTTTGCCTATAGCCGCGAAGACCGGGATGGCATCAAGCTGGGTGATGAGTTGAAACGCATTGGCTATCTGGGTTCTGAGCCGGTGGGCGCCCACAAATTTCAGGCGATGTTTGAATTGCATATTGAGCAGGGGCCAATCCTCGAGGCAGAAGAAAAAATGATTGGCGTTGTCACCGGCGTTCAGGGCATGCGCTGGTATGAGGTAACGGTGCGGGGGCAGGAATCGCATACGGGCGCCACGCCAATGCTGCTGCGCAAGAACGCGCTGCTGGGCGCTTCGCGGATGATCGAGGCCATTCACCAGGTGGGGCTTTCGCATTTGCCGGGCGTGGCTTCCGTGGGCCTGATTGAGAACCGGCCCAACAGCCGCAATGTCGTGCCGGGGGAAGTTTTCTTTACCGTTGATCTGCGGCATCCGGATGAAAGTATTTTGGACAAGATGGAAGCGGCATTCCGTGCAGCGCTTGGGCCTATTGCCGATGCGGAAAAGCTGACGTTTGAAGAAAAATGCATCTGGAAATCGCCAGCCGTAAAATTCAATCCGGAACTGATTGAGTGTGTGCGCAAAGGGGGCGCGCAGGCCGGACACAAAATGCGCGAGATGGCATCGGGCGCTGGCCATGATGCGGCGTATATTGCGAGGGTTGCCCCCACCACCATGATTTTTGTTCCCTGTCTTGGCGGCATTTCACACAACGAGGCGGAATCAACGACGTTTGAGGAATGTGGTGCAGGTTCACAGGTTTTGCTGAACGCAGTCATCGAATATGACCACAAATTCGCCTGATCTTTCCGCACGTGCGAGGGAGATTGCGCTGGAGCTCACCTCATGGCCTTCGGTCACCGGAACGCCGGAGGAGGCGATATTTTCCGGGCGACTGGTAAATTATCTCAAGCAGCTTGGATTTGAGAATGTGTGGCGCACTGTTATCCCGGGTGATTCCCTGGTGCGCAGCAATGTGTTTGTGCTGAAGCGGGGGCAGAGCGCTTGCTGCATGGTGCTGGCAGGGCATTTTGATACGGTGCCGATTTCGGATTATGGCGATCTCGAAGGGTTGGCATTGAACGCTGTCGGGCTGCGCGAAGCGATGATTGCTAAACTGGAAGTAACCGGCGAAAACGCGTTGGCTTTAAGGGATTTGAAGTCTGGCGATTTTCTTCCCGGTCGCGGGCTGCTCGACATGAAATCCGGTGTGGCGGCGGGGCTTGCCGCCATGGAAAAATATAATGGCGACTGTTCGCTGCTGTTTGTGGCAACGCCTGACGAGGAAGACCGCTCAGCGGGAATGCGGGCGGCAGCGCCCTTGATTGCCAGAATTGCCGCTGAACATAATCTGGATATCAGACTCGTCATCAACCTTGATGCGATTTCGGACCAGGGCGATGGTGCCACAGGCCGCGTTGCCGCGATGGGTTCGATCGGCAAACAATTGCTGACGGCATTTGTGGTCGGGAAGGAAGCGCATGCCTGCTACCCGCAGGATGGCGCGAACTCCGCCTACATCGCGGCAGAACTGCTGACGGAATTCGAGATGGCGCCAGAGCTTTCGGAGATGAGCGGTGATGAGATAGCGGCGGCGCCAACGGCATTGCAGGCAAAAGATTTGAAGGCGGGTTACAATGTGACGACGCCTGCGCAGACATTTGTTTATTGGAATACGCTGCAACACAGACGTAATGCTGCCGAGGTGTTGGAAACGTCAATGACGTTGGCGAAACGTGCGGTGGCGCGGGCTGAGATTAAACTGAAACGCGTTGTTCCTGTGATGAGTTATGGGGAATTGGTGCAGCGCGCGCCGCTGGCCAAAATAAGAATGAAGGCTGCCGAGCTTGCGCTTCGTGACGATTTGGATTTGCCGGAGCGCGCCAAACTTCTCACACAATATGTATGGTCGTTGTCCGGCCTTTCTGGCCCCGCAGTGATACTGGGATTTGGTTCCATTCCCTATCCTGCGGTTTCGCTGCGTGATGAGAGGCTGGCCGCGGTCATCACCAAAGCGGTGAAGCCCCACGGGTTGGGAACCGTGAGCTATTTCCCGGGCATTTCGGATATGAGTTTTGTGGGCGAAGCTTCCGGTGATTTTGCTGCGGTGGCAGAAAACACGCCGATTTGGGGCACCAGTTTTACCCTAGCTGAACCCGCAGGCTACCCGTGCATCAATATTGGACCGTGGGGGCGCGATTATCATCATTGGCTCGAGCGGCTGCATGCGCCTTACGCATTTGAGACGCTGCCAAAAGTCTTGCTTTCGGTGATTGATGCCGTGTTCAAGGCGGGCTAGATAGCCCACACCAATAACAGGAGAGAAAAATGAGCATTACACGTATTGGCGCGGGCAAGCGCATGAGCGAAGCGGTTGTGCATGGCGGCAAGGTCTACCTCGCAGGATTCGTGGCCGACAAGGCGGCAGGCAAATCGGTGAAAGAGCAAACGGCTGATATTCTTTCCCAGATCGAAGCTACCCTTGCCAAGGCCGGAACGGACAAGACCAAGATTTTGAAAGCGAATATCTGGCTCACTGACATCGCAACCTTCTCCCAGATGAACGAAGCCTGGGATGCTTGGGTCGTTGCCGGCCAAACACCAGCACGCGCCACTGTTGAATCAAAACTCGCAGCCCCTGGACTGGATGTTGAGATCATGGTTGAAGCAGCACTCTAAGCGGCATCGCCGCATTGCTGCCATGATTACCCTTATGTTGCGCCGCAACATAAGGGTATGAGATGAAGTATATAATTTCAAGCATGTTGGCAGCATTCATCGCCATTGGCGGATTTGCTGCAAGTGCCGAAGCCAAGACTGTTACGGGGATGGCTTCCTATTACAAACATGGCAAGCGGACAGCCAATGGCGAACGTTTTCTTCCCAACGGCTTGACCGCCGCACACCGCACATTGCCATTTGGCACCAAAGTGCTGGTCACCAATTTGCGCAACGGGAAAACCGTGGTTGTGCGCATCAATGACCGCGGCCCTTTCATCAAGGGGCGCGTTATGGACCTGAGTTTTGGTGCGGCAAAAGTGGTGGGTCTCAACCTCATGGGCGTTGCCAAGATAAAATTCACCGTGCTGAATTAAGCTTTCTTTCACCATTTTTTTGAAGGTTAGCATTTCGTTACCTGTCCTTAACAATCGAGATCGTAAACAAGTCCCAAATTACTGTGGGAAATTCTCGTGCAGACTGTAGTTATTGAAAAGCCCGATGATGAGTTCAAACCTCGCAAGTGGGTTTTAATTGTCGATGATGACGCGCTCATCTGCGAAGTTTTTTCCGAAGTGTTTGCCAGTCTTGGCTATGACACGGTAACCGCCCAGGACGGCGAAGCGGCCTGCGATTACATCGCGCGCAATGATTTGGCCCTGGCCGTTGTCGATCTCAGCATGCCGAAGCTTGATGGATTTGGATTGCTGCGCCACATTCGCCAGCATCCGCGCACGGTTGATTTGCCCGTCATTATTTCAACAGGCAATGATGACCGTGCGGCAATCGAAGAAGCCTACCGGCTTGGCGCCTCTTCGTTCGTTACCAAGCCCATCAACTGGGCGCAATTTACCTATCATGCGCAATTCGTGATCAGGAGCGGCGAAACTGAACGCGATATGCGGCGCGCAAAAGCCGATGCGATTGCAGCCAGCAAAATGAAGAATGGCCTGTTTCGTATCCTGAGCCACGAGCTCAAGACACCGCTGGTGGCGCTTATTGGCTTGACGGATGTTTTATCGGAAGCGTTGAAAGACCGGGTTGAGGCAATCGAGGCTGAACAGCTTGACCACATCGTGGATGCCTCGCAACGGCTGAATGGATTGATCAGCGACATTCTTGTACTTTCAAAATCGTTCTCGGGCCGCTCAAGCTTGAGCCTCTCGCAAGAGAACATGAGCGACTTGCTGGATGATTGCATCATCGGTCTTGAAGGTTCCGCGCGTGCCAAAGATATCCAGATCAAGGTGACGCGGCCCAGCAAGAACCTTTCGCTTGTCTGCGACAGCCAATTGGTTCGGCAGGCCGTTCGCAAGCTGCTTGACAATTCCATCAAGTATTCCGCCCACGGCGGCACGATTGAAATATGGGCGCATCAAAAAGCCGACAACTCAACAGTCATTTCGGTGCGTGACAATGGGCCGGGCATGGCGCCTGCCAAGCTGGCTGAGTGCCTGATGCCCTTTATCCAGGAAGACATGTCTTACGGGCGTTCAACCGAAGGGCTGGGGCTTGGCTTTCCCATCGCCAAGTCAATTGCGGAAGCCCATGGCGGCGAGCTGATTTGCCAGTCTGTTCAGGGGCAAGGCATGGTGGCGGCGGTGCTCATACCGCACATGCAGTTGCCAGCTCCCAATACTTCGCAGGCCGCATAGCCATTTGAAACATTCCCCGATCTCTGACAGACTGCCTGCCGGACAGGGAGAATTTCATGAAGGTTGTGTTTTCGGAAGACCATCGCCTGCATTTTGCCCAGGCTGAAATTTCGGGCGGCGAGTTTGTAATGCCCTTCGAGCGGCCGTCGCGCATGGAATATATCTTGCGCGAACTCAAGAAGCGCAAGATGGACGATATCATTGCACCGAAGCCCCTGGACATGAAGGCGGTGGCAAAAGTTCATGACAAGGGCTTCCTGAAGTTCCTGCAAAATGCCTGGGGCGACTGGGTGGCGGCGGGCTATCGCGGCGAAATCATCCCCACCGGATTTGCGGCGCGCAGCATGCAGCAGCGCTGCCCCACGCATATTGACGGCAAGGTTGGCTATTACATTCATTCGGTTGAAACCTGCATCACGGCAGGCACCTGGGACGCGGCGCGGGCTTCGGCCTCAGTGGCGCTAACCGCGCAAAAGCTGATTGCAGCAGGCGCAAAATCGGCTTTCGCGCTGTGCCGGCCACCGGGACACCATGCCCATGATGACCTTTATGGCGGCTATTGCTTTTTGAACAATGCGGCGATTGCAACGCAGGCCTTTCGAGACGCGGGTGCGGTGAGAGCTGCCATTCTTGACGTGGATTTTCACCATGGCAACGGCACGCAGGATATTTTCTTTGACCGCAGTGACGTGCTGTTCTGTTCATTGCACGGCGAGCCGCAAACCGCCTATCCGTATTTCCTGGGCTACAAGGATGAGATCGGCACTGGCAAAGGCGAAGGTTTCAATTTCAATTATCCCATGCCCGCAGGCACGAGCTACGAGACATGGAGCAAGGCCCTTAACAATGCCTGCGGCAAGATCAATAAATACAAACCTGATGTGCTCGTCGTGTCGCTGGGTGTGGACACTTATGAACATGATCCCATCAGCTATTTCAAGCTGAAGTCGAAGGATTTCCGCGATTACGGACGGCGTATTGCGAAACTGAAACTGCCGACACTGTTTGTGATGGAAGGCGGCTATTCGATCGAGGCAATCGGCGTGAACACGGTGAATGTGCTGGAAGGCTTCCTCGATGCGTGATCCGCGCTATGACGTGTTGTTTGAGCCCGTAAAAATTGGCCCAGTCACCGCGAAGAACCGGTTCTATCAGGTTCCCCATTGCAATGGCGGCGGCTACCGCGATCCTTCGGCCGCGGCTGAAATGCGGCGGGTGAAATCGGAAGGCGGCTGGGGCGTTATTTTTACCGAGCAGGTTGAAATCCACCACACATCGGAAATCACGCCCTTCATCGAGCTGCGAATCTGGGACGAGGATGATATGCCGGGCCTCGCCAAGATGGCCGATGCCATCCATTCCAATGGGTCGCTATCGGGCATTGAGCTGGCCTATAGCGGCGTCAATGGCCCCAATCTTTATACACGTGAAGTGCCCATGGGGCCGATGCACAGCCCGATTTTGACTTTTACGAGCGATCCCGTACAGGCGCGGGCGATGGACAAGCAGGATATCCGCAATTTGCGCCATTGGCACAAGCTGGCTTACAGCCGCGCCAAACGTGCGGGCTATGATATCATGTGTCTTTATGGCGCCCATGGTTTTGGCATCATCCAGCATTTTCTATCTCCTAAGACAAATCAGCGTACGGATGAATATGGGGGATCACTTGAAAACCGGTCACGGTTGTTGAAGGAGCTTCTAAGCGATGCACGCGATGAAGTGGGTGATACCTGCGCTGTTGCCGTGCGACTGTCGCTTGAAGAGCTTGCGGGCGATGGCGGGTTCACAAATTCAGAATTGCGTGATCTCATTGGACTTCA
The DNA here is from genome assembly GCA_963763635.1 of uncultured Alphaproteobacteria bacterium. Taxonomy (GTDB): domain Bacteria; phylum Pseudomonadota; class Alphaproteobacteria; order Rhizobiales; family Aestuariivirgaceae; genus Aestuariivirga. The sequence continues at coordinate 78,320 of CAVXPO010000019.1, read as the reverse complement.
CAGCGAACTGCCGGACATCTGGGATTTTGCGCATGGCACCTGGGAGGCCTGCTCTGGCACATCACGTTTCAAACCAGAGGCGGCACAGGAAGACTTGATCCGCGGCATCAAGCAATTGACGTCCAAACCGGTTGTGGGTGTCGGGCGCTTTACGTCACCTGATTTGATGGTGCGCCAGATCAAACAGGGCATTCTTGATTTTATCGGTGCCGCAAGGCCTTCGATTGCAGACCCGTTCTTGCCCAACAAGATCGATGAGGGCCGGATCGAGGATATCCGCGAATGCATTGGCTGCAATATTTGTGTGACGGGCGACATGACGCAATCCATTTCGCGTTGTACGCAGAATTCTTCCTTCATGGAAGAGTGGCGGAAGGGATGGCATCCCGAACGCATCAGGGCGGCTGAGACTGAACGGAAAATTCTTGTGGTGGGTGCAGGCCCGACGGGATTATCAGCGGCGCACAAGTTGGGGCTTCGGGGTTATGATGTTGCCCTTGCCGAGGCGACGACGGAGCTTGGCGGCCGGGTGGCAAAGGAATGCAAACTGCCGGGGCTTGCCGCCTGGGGCCGCGTGCGCGACTATCGGCAAGGGCAGATTCAGAAGATGAGCAACGTGGCGGTCTACCGGGACTCGCTGCTTGGCGCTGCGGATATTTTCGATTTGGGGTTCACTGATGTGGCGATCGCCACGGGTGCCACGTGGCGGCGTGATGGTGTGGCGCGGTATCATACATTGCCGATTGGCTTTGACGCCGGCATGCCGGTTTTTACGCCCGATGACCTGATGGATGGGAAACTGCCTGCCGGCCATGTGGTGGTCTATGATGATGATCATTACTACATGGGGAGTGTGCTGGCGGAATTGCTGATATCGCGTGGTGCACGTGTCACGTTTATCACGCCCTCGGCAAAAGTTGCGGAGTGGAGTGTGAACACGCTTGAACAGGCACAGATTCAGAGGCGGCTTTTGGAGCTTGGCGCCGATGTTGTGCTTAGCCATGGGGTCACATCAGTTCAGGCAAAATTTGTCATGGCGGCCTGCGCCTACACGGGGCGAACTTCCGAAATTGCGTGCGATGGCGTGGTGATGGTGACGTCGCGGCTTCCCAATGAGGGGCTTTATCTTGATCTTCTGGGGCAGAAAGACGTTTGGGAATCACATGGCATTCAAAGTATTAGAGTGATCGGAGATGCGCAAGCACCGGCGGCGATTGCCTGGGCAACCTATGCAGGGCACCGCTACGCAGAAGAATTTGATGCGCCAGATTTGGGCGATGCGCTTCCCTTCAGGCGCGAGGTGGCGAGGCTCAAAGTTTAAACACAGGGTTAATGCGCTCCATACTTTGTGGCGCATTGTTGGCAAAGCGCCGCAAAAATTGCGGTCTCTGCCACAGGGCTATCGGTATTGCGACAATCTTGAGCCGCAATTTTTGACTATTCAGGGATGATGAATAGTCGGGGATTGCCATGAAACACTTCATGATTGCCGGTTTGCTCGTTGCCATTGGCACCGTGTTTTGCGTGGGAGCAGCCCAAGCTGGCAGCCGTTATTGCAGCTACTATCCGGAAGATCCAAACTGCTATGACCAGGTTTATGGCCGGAAGAAATATGACCAACCGCAAGATTTCTATGGGAATGACGGGGATGACGAGGCGTTTTATGGCGAGAACCGCCGCTATGAGGAAATGGATTTGGAGCGGCCGCGCTATGTCGCCCGCCCGGTGAATGCCTGCGCTGAAGCGGGCCGCAAGTTGAGGCGTTATGGTTATCGCCACGTCCGCGCTGTAGAATGTGGCGGCAGCAATTTCAAATATGTGGCCTACCGCGGCTATGATCGTTATCTGGTGAAAGTCAAAGCGCGGACGGGGCGCATCATTTACGAAGTCCTGAACTGATCTGCGGCCTCTTAGCGGCGCTGGTATACCAGCTGCCTAGCGCCTTTTCGTAAGCCAAGCCTGCCTTGAATACCCGCGCATCATCAAAACTACGGCTGACAATCTGGATGCCTGTGGGGATTCCTTGGGGCGTTTTGCCGGACGGTACGGCGAGTACCGGGCAATTGTGCAGCATGTTGAACTGGAAAACCATTACCCAGCCGAACTCGGGATCGGCAGGCTTGCCGTTCACTGCGAAACTCTTGTCCCACGGATCGTGGTCGGCTTTTACCGCAGCGAGGTTGTTGGTGGGGCAAATGAAAACGTCATGGGCAGTGAGCACCGGCCCCAATGATTGATACATTTTGTGGGCGCGCTCCCACGGCTTGTGCACGTCATCAATGCCTGTGCTGCGCTCTGCGGCCTCGGCGAATTTCAGGGCATAGTCTGTCATCAGATGCGCGTGGGTATTGCGGTGCCAGATGGTTTGGCGTCCAAAATGCATAGCATTGTACCAGTGGATGACATCCTCATCGATTTGTTTGGTCCATCCCAAATCAACTTCCGTTACGACAGCGCCGAGAGAGCGGAAAACTTCGACGGCCTGAAGCGTGTTGCGGCGGACTTCCACATCAACCTCGACATATCCAAAATCCAGTGAATAGGCGACCTTCAAACCCTTGATGCTTTCGGGCTTGGTTGGTAGTTTAATCCGTGAGCGGATGGAATCATGATCGAGGGAATGGGGGCCTGAGGTTATGTTCTGCATCAGGGCAGCATCGGCCACACTGCGGGTGAGAGGCCCGCAGTGATTGTAACGATCGAAATTTGCCGGCGGACCATCGGGGTTCCGTCCATGGGGCGGTTTGAAACCCACTACACCGCAGGCAGATGCGGGGATACGGATGGAGCCGCCGATATCGGTGCCGGTTGCCAGTGTTGTGAAACCGCTGGCCAGGGCTGCGGCAGAACCACCGGATGATCCGCCGGGGCCAAAGTCTGTGTTCCACGGGTTACGGGTTATGCCCCATATCTTTGAATGCGTGACGCCAGACAGGCAAAATTCCGGCGTGGTCGTGCGGCCAAAAATAATGGCCCCGGCTTTTTCCAGGCGTTCAATCTGGGGATCCGAATGGTCGTCAATGTTGTTTGCAAAAATGAGGGAGCCATGGGTAGTGCGCTTGTTTTTCAGGCGTTGGCTGTCTTTGACCAGCAGCGGAATGCCCTCCAGCGGGCGGAGCTTTGCGCCGCGCCTGGCGTAAACCTGTTCGGCGGTTTTGGCTTTGGCCAAGGCTTCTTCAAAGTAGCAGTCGGCGAGGCAGTTGATACTACCGTTCAGTTTCCGGCTGCGTTCGATCAGGATTTTGAGCAGTTCGACGGGCGAAGCCTTGCGCGACTTGAATAGTTTCAGTGCTTCATGGGCAGAACAATACGCAAGATCGTCACTGGTCATTGGCAAAGCCCATGGGTTAGAATGAATTCAAGAGTTGAACAAAAATGAGGGAAGAAGTCTATGGCTGGGAAGCTTGAGGGGCGCGTGGCATTGGTTACATCGGCAGGGCAGGGCATTGGCCGCGCCTCTGCCATTGCGCTTGCGCGCGAGGGTGCCAAGGTTTTTGCCACTGACCTGAGAGAGGAGCTTTTGAAGGATATTTCGAAGGAATATCCCGCCATTACGGGCTTTGGACTCGATGTTTTAAGCCAGCCAGCGGTGGATGCGGCATTGAAACTCACCGGGCCCATCGACATTCTCTTCAACTGCTCAGGATTTGTTCATCACGGAACGGTGCTGGATTGCGAGGAAAAGGATTGGGACTTCTCTTTTGACCTCAACGTGAAGGCCCATTACCGCGTGATCAAAGCCTATCTGCCTGGCATGTTGGAGAAGGGCAAAGGCAGCATCGTCAACATGGCTTCCGTTGCTTCTTCAGTGAAAGGCGCCCCCAACCGTTTTGTTTATGGCGCCAGCAAAGCCGCCGTAATCGGGCTTACCAAGGCGCTAGCCACTGATTTTGTCACTAAAGGCATTCGCTGCAATGCCATTTGCCCTGGCACAGTGGAAACGCCTTCGCTTTATGACCGCATGCGGGCGCAAGGGGACTTTGAGAAGGCGAAGGCCGCCTTCATTGCGCGGCAACCCATGGGGCGCTTGGCACAGCCTGAAGAAATAGCAGAAATGGTGATTTATCTGGCAAGTGATGACTCGGCCTTTATGACGGGCCAAGCCCTTGTTATCGATGGGGGCTGGTCGCTTTAACCCTCCCGCAACGCACCCATTGGCAAGCTGCACGATTCCCCATAGGATATAACTTTAAACGTCTGGAACAAGACGGTGGGGAGTATATGATTTGGCTACTGGCAAGGCTGCCATAGAGGCCGTTGGCGTTTCGAAGGTATTTCAATCGGCGGGTCAGGACAGCATGAAGGCACTGGACAATGTTTCAGTGGCCATTCGTGAGAATGAGTTTTTTACCCTTTTAGGGCCTTCGGGCTGCGGCAAGACCACGCTTTTGCGCCTGATTGCCGGCTTTGACTTTCCCACCGACGGCGAGATTTTGCTTTACGGTGAAAACATTGCGCCGCTGCCACCCTACAAGCGCCCGGTAAACACCGTTTTCCAGAGCTACGCGCTTTTCCCGCACATGACGGTGGCGCAGAACATCGGTTTCGGCCTTGAAATGCTGGGCAAGCCAAAGAACGAGATCGAGGCGCGGGTTAACCAAATGCTCAAGCTGGTGCAGATGGAATCCATGCGCAACCGCAAGACCAGCCAGATTTCCGGCGGGCAGCAGCAGCGCGTGGCGCTGGCACGGGCGCTGGCGCCGAAACCAAAAGTCCTGCTGCTGGATGAGCCGCTTTCGGCACTTGATTATAAGTTGCGCAAGGAAATGCAGATTGAGTTGAAACGGCTGCAGCTTGAGACCGGCATTACCTTTATTTTTGTGACGCACGATCAGGAAGAAGCGCTGACCATGTCGGACCGCATCGCGGTGATGAGCAAGGGGCGCATTTTGCAGGTAGGCAGTCCGCACGAGATTTACGACCATCCGGCGGAACGCTTTGTGGCGGACTTCATTGGCGAAACCAATTTTCTTGAAGGCACCATGCAGGGCGTTGTCAAAGGCAAAACCAAGGTTAAGCTCAGCGGCGGCACGTCGATTGATGCCGTGGTGCCGATGGGGCTGAAATCATCGGGCAAGGTCACCGTTGTGGTGCGGCCTGAGCATGCGCAGTTGGCCAAACCAGCAAAATCGTCTGTGCTCCGGGGAGTTTTGGAAAACATTGTTTACTTCGGAACAGATACGCATTTCCATGTGATGCTGGATGATGGCGACAGGTTCACTGTGCGCCAGCAAAACAACCAGTCATTGCGAAGCATTTTTGCCGTTGGTGAAAAAGTGGGGCTGGTGATTTCTGCTGGCACTGCGCAAGTGTTGCGGGATTAGCCATATGGATGCAGCGCAAGACGTCATCAAACGGGAAGAGCAGCGCGATATTCGCAATCGCTGGCTGCTGGCTTCGCCTGCGCTGGTTATCATTTTCCTGGCGGCTGTCGGGCCGCTTTTCGTGGTGCTGCTGTATTCCTTCATGGTGAAGGGTGACTACGGGGATGTCAAATACTGGCAGTTTTCCTGGGCGGGCTGGTTTGACGTGTTTTTCGAGCGCGACCTGTTCGATGACACGCTGAGCTTTGCCGATGCGCATCTGCTGGTGCTGTGGCGTTCCATCAAGCTGGCGTTCTACACAACAGTGCTGGCGTTGCTGCTTGGTTTTCCTACCGCCTATTTTATTTCCACACGCGAAGAGCACCGCCGCGATGTGTGGCTTTTCCTGATCACCATTCCCTTCTGGACCAATCTCCTGATCCGCACTTTTGCCATTCAGGAGCTCATCCGCAACGAGGGTCTCGTCAACAGTTTCCTGCAGTTCATCGGTTTGATCGAACAACCCATTCAAATGCTGTTCACGGATTTTGCCGTGATGCTGGGCATGGCTTATGTTTATCTGCCGCTGATGGTCTTGCCGATTTATTCCAGCATGGAGAAAATGGATTTCAGGCTGGTTGAGGCAGGCTATGATCTTTATGCTGGGCGTTTTCAGGTGTTGCGGAAAATCATTCTGCCGCTGGTGAAACCCGGGATCATCGCCGGATCAATTCTGGTGTTCATCCCGGCGCTTGGCGCCTATGTGACGCCGCGCATGCTGGGCGGCGGCAAGGTTTTAATGCTGGGCAACCTTATCGACCTGCAGTTTGACATGGGCCGCAACTGGCCGCTGGGTGCTGCCCTTTCGATTACATTAATGCTGATCGTGCTTGTGGCGCTTCTGGTTTATGTGCGCAATGCGACGCGGACAGGAGCAGGCCATGGGTAAGGGATTTTCCATCCGCCACATGCCGGGCTTCACGGCGATTGCCATTGCGTGCTTCGTGTTCCTGTATCTGCCAATTTTAACTATGGCATTTTATGCGTTCAATGCGGGGGACTCGATTGCCATCTGGAAGGGTTTCTCCCTGCGCTGGTTTGTTCAGGCGTGGAACAATCAGGACGTAAAAATTGCCGCCATCCGGTCGTTCCAGATTGCCATTGTGGCGGCAACGCTTGCAACCACGGCGGCTACGATGGCCGCGCTTGCCACCACCCGCACCAAGCCATACCCCGGCCTTACGTTCAAATTCGCCTTCATCAATCAACCCCTGATGGTGCCGGAAATCGTGACTGCCGTGGCGCTTCTCATTGTGTTCTCGCGCATCAAGATTTGGACCGGCTATACCGGGCTTGGCTACCTCATTGCGGCGCATACGGCTTTCTGCATTCCCTTTGCCTATATGCCGATCCGGGCGCGGCTTGAAACCATGGACACGGTTCTGGAAACGGCGGCGGCTGATCTTTACGCCACGCCGTGGAACACATTCAGGCGGGTGACTTTCCCCCTGCTGTGGCCTGGCATCCTTTCCGGCCTGATGCTGGCTTTTGTCATTTCGCTGGATGATGTGGTAATTACAAATTTCGTAAAATCCGGCGGACAGGACACATTGCCGACTTATATGCTTGGCCAAATCAGGCGTGTGCTGTCGCCAGAAATTAATGCAATCTCGGTGGTGTTCCTGTTGCTGTCCATCGCTGTTGTCACCGTATTCTTCTTTGTCAACAAGAAGAAGCATTGAAGACTGGGTTGTTATAAAGGGAGACTGTTATGAGAATTACACTGAAAGCGTTACTTGTCAGCGCCACGATGCTGGCAATGCCAACCGCCGCACTGGCCGATGGCGAACTCAACATCTTCAACTGGGGCAATTATATCAGCCCGGACATGGTGAAGAAGTTTGAAACAGAAAACAATGTGAAGGTTACCGTCACGGACTATGACTCGAACGATAGCGCATTGGCGAAGGTCCGGGCTGGCGGTCATGGCTTTGACATGGTCGTGCCTTCGGCAAACTACATGGAAATTTGGATCAAGGAAGGCATGTTGCTGGAAACGCGCCCAGACCAGATGCCGAACTTCAAGAATGTCGAAGCCAAGTGGGCCGATGTTCCCTACGATCCAGGCCGCCATTACAGTGTTCCTTGGCAGTGGGGCACAACGGGCGTTGTTGTGAGCAGGGCCGCCTATGCTGGTGACATTGACACTTCGAACATTTTCCTTGACCCGCCGCCCGAACTCGCTGGCAAGATCAATGTTGTGCCTGAAATGGGTGACATCATGGCACTCGCCATTTTCAACCAGGGCGGCAAGCAGTGCACGGATGACAAGGAAGTATTGAAGAGAGTGCGCGACAAGCTGGTGGCCGCCAAGGCCAAGTGGCTGTCCATGGATTATACCACTATCGACAAGCTGGCCAAGGGCGACCTGATGGGCGGAGCGGACTGGAACGGAACTTCATTCCGCGCCCGCTTGCAGAATGACAAGGTGGCTTATGGCTATCCGAAGGAAGGCTTCGTGGTGTGGATGGACAATTTGTCCGTTCTGAAGGACGCCAAGAATGTTGAAAACGCCAAGTTATTCCAGAATTTCATGATGGAGCCAAAGAACGCAGCGATGCTTTCTGAATTCGCCCGCTATGCAAATGGCATCAAGGGTTCAGAAGAATTCATGCCAAAAGACATGCTCACAGCACGTGAAATCGTCATTCCTCCGGAGCTTGAAGAGAAGGGCCAATTCGTTGAAACCTGCCCACCGGCAGTGACTGAAATGTACACAAAGATCTGGACTGACTTGTTGAAATAGGCCCAACACCCAATTGCCCCGGCGGGAAACTGCCGGGGCTTTTTTGTTTTAAGGAATGTTCATGCCCTCCTACAAAAATTCTGACGTGATGCTGCCGATCATGCAAGGCTCGCCTCCCGCTTTGGTGCCGCCCAGAATGGATTGGGATCGCCCGCCATGGAATCGCTGGGCGTTTCAGCATGTAAGGGAAATTTTGCCAACGGCTGAAGTTTGGCGGGGAACCGGACCTGTTCGCGCTTTGCAGCGGGCTGATGTGAATTTGGACGAGTTGCCCGTTGTGGACTGCTTGCCCGTTGTGGACTGCTTGGGCGCGCCCGCCACGTTGCTGGGGTTTCTCGATGAGACGTACACGGATGGTTTTCTGGTTTTGAAGGATGGCGCCATTGCCTATGAACGCTATTTCAATGGCATGCATGAGCGGACTCTGCATCTTTCGCAATCAGTGGCGAAATCATTTGTGGGCATGGTGGCGGGCATTTTGATTGAGCGCGGGCTGCTTGATGTGAATGCACTGGTGACAAGCTATTTGCCTGAACTTGAGCAAACGGGCTGGCGGGGTGCAACGTTGCAGCAAGTGCTCGACATGACAACGGGCACGCGGTTTTCTGAGGAATATACCAATCCCTGTTCCGACATCGGCCAATTGGATGTGGCGAGCGGGTGGAAACCCATACCATCCGACAGTGATGCCAACTTTAGGTGGCCGCGGCATATGTGGGAACTGGTCACAGGTTTGACCCAGACTGATCGCCTCCATGGCGAGTTGTTTTCGTATCGCTCCATTGAAACTGACGTACTGGCGTTTTGCATGGAGCGGGTTACAGGCAAGCGCTTGCCGCAGCTTTTGTCGGAAGAGCTGTGGCAGAAGATGGGTGCGGAAGAGAGCGCGTGCTTCACCGTTGATAGTGCTGGTTTTGCACTTGCTGACGGCGGCCTTAACGCAACGCTGCGCGACTATGGGCGTTTTGGCCAATTGATATTGGAACGGGGCGGTGATGTAATTCCGGCGTCGTGGATTGAAGCCGCGCGCTACGGCAACCATGAAATTTTCAGGGAGCCTTACACCCTCTCAATGCCGCAGGGCGCTTACAAGAACCAGTTCTGGATTGAGGAACCGGTGTCAAAATCCATACTGGCCAAGGGTGTTTTCGGCCAGCTCATTTACATCAACTGGGATTATAACATGGTTGCAGTGAAGCTTGCGAGTGCGCCCGACTTCCTCAACCGCCCGTTTGATGTGGCAATGTTTGCCGCGTTACACGCCATCGGGCGCGCTTTGGGTTAAAGCGTTATACCCGGTAGCTTCAATCCCTGTTCCTTTGCGCAGTCTTTGGCGGTTTGGTAGCCTGCATCGGCGTGGCGCATGACGCCGGTTGCGGGGTCATTCCACAGCACGCGTTCCAATCTGCGTGCGGCATCGTCGCTACCATCGGCGACGACGACCATGCCGGCGTGCTGCGAATAGCCAATGCCAACGCCGCCGCCGTGATGGATTGAAACCCATGTGGCACCCGACGCGGTGTTGAGAAGGGCATTGAGAAGCGGCCAATCGGAAACCGTGTCTGAGCCATCCAGCATGGCTTCGGTTTCGCGGTTGGGGGAGGCGACGGAGCCTGAATCCAGATGGTCACGACCGATGACAATGGGGGCCTCAACCTCGCCATTCCTGACCATTTCATTGAAAGCCAGCCCGAGCCTGTGGCGCTGACCGAGACCCACCCAACAGATGCGGGCGGGGAGGCCCTGAAACGCAATGCGTTCGCGCGCCATGTCGAGCCAGTTGTGCAAGTGCTTGTCGTCAGGGATGAGTTCCTTCACGCGCTGATCCGTCTTGTAAATGTCTTCCGGATTGCCTGACAATGCAGCCCAGCGGAAAGGGCCAATACCGCGACAGAACAGCGGACGGATATAGGCGGGGACAAATCCTGGAAAATCAAAGGCGTCTTTCAGGCCCATTTCCAAGGCCATTTGGCGAATATTGTTGCCGTAATCCAAGGTGGGCACGCCCATTTTCTGGAAATCCAGCATGGCAGCCACGTGGATTTTCATGGAGGCCATGGCGGCGGCTTTGACGGCTTGCGGATTGCCCACGCGCTTGTCTTCCCATTGGGCGAGTGTCCAGCCTATGGGCAGGTAGCCGTTGACGGGATCATGGGCGGAGGTTTGATCGGTTACCGCATCAGGCTTGATGCCGCGTTTCACCATATCAGGCAGGATTTCAGCAGCATTGCCGAGCACGCCGACGGAGATAGGCTTGGACGAACGCTTGATGATTTCCAACGCTTCATCAACACTTGCGGCTTGCGTGTCGAGGTAGCGGGTGCGAAGCCGCATCTCAATGCGCGAGGGCTGGCATTCGATGGCGATCATCGAAGCCCCGGCCATGGTGGCTGCCAGCGGCTGCGCGCCACCCATGCCGCCCAGACCGGCGGTCAAGAACCATTTGCCTTTGAGATCGCCGCCGTAATGCTTGCGGCCCACTTCGGCGAAGGTTTCGTAAGTGCCTTGCACGATGCCTTGGGTACCGATGTAGATCCAGGAGCCAGCCGTCATCTGGCCGTACATCATCAGGCCTTTTTTATCGAGCTCGTTGAAATGATCCCAGGTGCCCCAGTGTGGCACGATGTTTGAGTTGGCGATGAGCACACGGGGAGCATCCTTATGGGTGCGGAAAATGCCCACAGGCTTGCCGGATTGCACTAGAAGCGTTTCATCGTCTTCCAGCGAACGGAGGCTCGCCACGATCTGGTCATAGGCTTCCCAATTGCGGGCAGCGCGGCCAATGCCGCCATAAACCACGAGTTCTTCCGGCCTTTCGGCGACACCTGGATCGAGATTATTCATCAACATGCGCAAGGGCGCTTCGGTGAGCCATGACTTGGCGCTGATTTCGGCGCCAGTGGCAGCGCGGATGATGCGGGTATTGTCGCGGCGGGTGTTCATAGGGGTTTTCCTTGGGCGTTGGTTTTGTAGCGGCTGTGAAGTGCATAGCGGCTGGCGGGATAAGTGAATGTGGCGACAGTCACGACTTCACCGGCGCTCCAGGTTCTGCGGTGCAAGGCAAGGCAGGGTTCGTGGGCGCTCATGCCTAACAGTTTTTGTTGCGACACATCGGGCATTACGGCCTCAACAGCATGTTCAAGCTCATCGACGGGCACGGTGTTCATCAAATAGGCTGATGGTGTCTGTTTGGTGAAATTCTGGATCATGAAGTCGGCGGCGACGAAGGGATTCACCCAGCGGTTTTCAAGCTGCACCGGCAGGCCGTTTTCCTCATGAAGCACCACGAGATGAAAAACGAACTGGGGGATTTTCCATTCGAATTCATCGGTGAGGGCCTCGGTTGACATGACTTTTTCACGGGTGACGAGCTGCGAGGTATGTTTATGGCCGCGGGAAGCAATTTCCTCGGCGATGTTGCGGAGTTCCAAAAGACTGGTGCGGGCCGCCTGTTCCCTGACGAAAGTGCCGACGCCTGGAACCCGGGCCAGGTAGCCATCGGCGGAAAGCTCCCGCAGGGCGCGGTTGGCGGTCATGCGGCTGATGCCGAAACTGGCGACCAGTTCATTTTCGGACGGAACGCGGGTGCCTGCGACCCAGGTGCCAGCCTGTATATGGGCCATGATATGGTCTTTCACCTGAATATAGAGGGGTTGCATCTGGTTCACGTGAGGCTTCCTTTAATGAGTTCGCCATTCCTGATCACGGCCTGCAGGGGGTTAAAGCCCAAGGGATAGCTCAAGTCGCCGGGGCGTTCGACTTTCCACAAGGCGAGATCGGCCTTCTGGCCTATGGCGATAGTGCCGCGGTCGCTCAATCCCAATGCGCGGGCGGCATTGGCGGTTACGCCGAGCAGGGCTTCTTCGGGGGTGAGGCCGAAAAGCACGCAGGCCATGTTCATGATGGTGAGAAGGGAATGGACGGGGGAGGAGCCGGGGTTCAAATCGGTTGCGATGGCGATGGGAACTTTGTGGTTTCTTAAACTCGCAACAGGCGGGGCCTGTTTTTCACGGAGGTAATAAAAGGCACCGGGAAGCAATACGGCGACGGTGCCAGACGTGGCAATCGATTCGACTCCATCCTCATCGAGGTATTCGATGTGGTCGGCCGACAGCGCGCTGTAGCGGGCGGCGAGCTTGGTGCCGCCGAGGTTTGAGAGTTGTTCGGCATGGAGCTTGACGGGCAGGTTATGGGATTTGGCAGCCTTGAAGACGGCCTCGGTTTCCTCAACCGAAAAGGCAATGCCTTCACAAAATGCATCGACAGCGTCGGCCAAGCCTTCCGAGACAATGCGTGGAAGCGCTTGATTGCATACAAGATTTAAGTATTCCCCGTGATTTTCTTTAAATTCCTGCGGGAATGTGTGAGCGCCCAGAAAAGTGGTTTTGACGTCCACCGGGCGCAAGGTGCCGAGCTTTCTCGCGACCCGCAGCATTTTCACCTCGGTTTCAACATCCAGGCCATAGCCCGACTTGATTTCAATTGTCGTGACACCCTCTGCCAGCATTGAATCGAGTCGACGCAATGCAGATTCGAGTAGTTCCTCTCCACTGGCAGCACGGGTGGCGCGTACGGTGGACATGATGCCACCGCCCGCCTTGGCAATATCTGCGTAGGTTGCTCCGTTGAGACGCTGCTCAAATTCATGGGCGCGGTTGCCGCCATAGACGAGGTGGGTGTGGCAATCGATGAGACCAGGGGTAAGCAAGCGCCCACCACAATCAATGCCCTCACCTGTGGGTGCTTCCATGCCAATCGATTTGATGACGCCATCCTCGATCTCAACAGTGCCATTGTCGATTAAACCGTAACCCTTGACCATGGTTGCGATGCGAACATTTGTAAGAATCACGGGATTTTCCTACTTGTATAAGGTTGTATATACAGTATAGTTCAATGTATGGCACAAGGCAAGTTCCGTTTCACATCTGCGCTTACAGCTTCAGGCTGGCAGGAGAATGTTGCCGTTAGTGTCGATGCTGCTGGAATTATCGAGAATATCAAGGCCGACGCCGGGGATGGAACGCTGATTTCAGGCATTGCCATTCCGGCGGTTCCCAATGTCCATTCCCATGCGCACCAAAGATTGATGGTGGGGTTGGCGGAACGGGCGGGTCCTGGGAGCCGACAGTTTCTGGACGTGGCGCGAAGCAATGTATGGCTTTGCATTGAAGCTTTTGCCGGATGATCTGGAAGCGGTGGCGGCACAGGCCTATGTGGAAATGCTGAAAGCCGGATTCTCCTGCGTGGGCGAATTCCAGTATCTGCACCATCAACCGGACGGCAGCCCCTACGACGAACCGGCGGAAATGTCCTTGCGCTGCCTTTCGGCGGCGGAGCAGGCGGGCATCGCCATTACCATGCTGCCAACGCTTTACAATTATGCCGGCTTTGGCGGGCAGGCTTCCACCGCGGGGCAGCGACGGTTTGTGAATGGCGCCGACAGGTTTCTGGAAATTTATGAAACGCTGAAAACTGTTTGCGACGTGAACCCGCTGCGGCGGCTTGGCATTTCGCCGCACAGTTTGCGGGCGGTGACGCCAGAACTCTTGAAAGCGGTGCTGGCTGGCATTGAAGAAACCGCCCGCGTTCATATTCACGTGGCCGAACAGGAGAAGGAAGTTGAGGATTGCGTCAGTTGGAGCGGCAAGCGTCCGGTGGCGTTCCTGCTGGGACAGTTTGATATTTCCCGCCGCTGGTGCGCCATTCACGCAACCCACATGACCGAAGCTGAAACTGCCGGGCTGGCCAAATCGGGGGCCATTGCCGGATTGTGCCCAACAACGGAAGCCAATTTGGGCGATGGCATTTTTCCGGCTGACAGTTTCATCAAAGCGGGTGGCGCAATTGCGATTGGCAGCGACAGCCAGATTACGATTTCACCAGCAGAGGACCTGCGGCAACTGGAATATTCACAGCGCCTGCGCGACCGCACGCGCAACTCATTGGCTCCCGCTGCGGGCGCCTCCACGGGGCGCGGTATTTTTGAGGCGGCGCTTAAGGGCGGCGCTTCCTGCCTTGACCAGCCCACGGGTGCGATTGAGGTTGGCAGGCGCTGCGATATTTTGGCGTTGGATGATGGGCACCCCGTAATGCTGGGCCGCGAAGGTGACGCGGCCCTTGATGCGTGGATTTTTTCCGCCGGCAATGCTGCAGTGAAAGATATGATTGTGGGGGGCGCGCATGTCGTGCAGGACCGCCAGCATGTTGATCAGGATCGCATTCAAAAGAGATTTGCTGAAACCGTGAGGCGTTTGTCATGAAGATCATTATTGGTGAAACCCCGATTACGCTGGCGCATGTGCGGGCCGCATTGGCCGGGCCTATAAGTTGCGAGCTTTCACCGAAGGCGAAAGCGCTGATTAAAAAAAGTGCTGAAACCGTGGCGCGCCTGCTTAAGACCGGTGACGCTATCTATGGCGTCAATACCGGATTTGGCAAACTGGCCAAAACGCGCATTGCAATTGAAGATTTGTCGAAGCTGCAGATCAATATCGTGCGCAGCCATGCAGCAGGCGTTGGCGCGGCGCTTGATTTGGGCGTTGTGCGGCTCATCATGCTGCTCAAGACCAATGCGCTGTCGCAGGGTGCTTCCGGCATTTCAATTGCTGCGATGGAAACTTTGGTTGCACTTTTGAATGCAGATGTCTTGCCCGTCATTCCGGGACAAGGGTCAGTTGGCGCTTCGGGTGATTTGGCGCCGCTTGCGCATCTGAGCCTTGTGCTGATTGGCGAAGGCGAGGTGATGTTCAATGGTTTCAAGCTCAGTGGCCTGGAGGGACTGACGGCCGCAAAAAAAGCTCCCGTCGAACTTGGCCCCAAGGAAGGGCTGGCGCTGCTCAACGGCACGCAGGTTTCAACGGCCCTTGCGCTTTCAGGGCTGGTCGCGGCGGAACGCAACGCGGCGGCGGCAATTCTGGCGGGTGCGCTTTCGATTGATGCCGTCATGGGCTCTGACACTCCATTCGATCCTCGCATTCATGCGCTTCGCCCGCACCCCGGGCAGGTTCTGGCGGCATCACATTACCGGCGTCTGCTGGCGGGCAGCGCCATTCGCGCCTCCCATCTTGTGGATGATGAGCGGGTTCAGGACCCCTATTCATTCCGGTGTCAGCCACAGGTGATGGGCGCGTGTTTGGATGTACTTGCCAACGCGGCTCGCACATTAATAATTGAAGCCAATGGCGTTTCGGATAACCCGCTGGTGTTTGCAGAGGATGGCGCAGTGCTGTCAGGCGGCAACTTTCATGCGGAGCCGGTGGCCTTTGCGGCGGACATGATCGCCATGGCTGTCGCCGAAATGGGTTCTCTTTCGGAACGCCGCATCGCGGCACTGATCGATTCAACAATTTCCATGCTCCCGCCCTTTCTCATCCGCAATCCCGGTCTCAACTCCGGCTTCATGATTCCGCAATGCACAGCGGCAGCCCTGATGAGCGAGAACAAGCAGATGTCGCATCCGGCATCGGTTGATTCAGCACCGACATCCGCCAACCAGGAAGATCATGTTTCGATGGCGACCCACGGGGCGCGGAGGCTTGGCCCGATGAACGCCAATCTTGCGCGCATCATTGCCATTGAACTTATGGCTTCAACGGAAGGTTTTGAATTCCGCCGGCCGTTAAAATCCTCCGTGGCCTTGGAGGAGGCTTATGCTCTGGTGCGGTCCAAAGCAGCTTCGCGCGAAGAAGACCGGGAATTTTCAACGGATATTGAGGCCGTCGCTGGCATGGTTGAACAGGGGAAGTTTCAAACCCTTGTTCCCAAGCTGTTAAGTGATCTTGGCTGCGACTAATTCTTGAGACGGTAACCCGTCTTGAATATCCAGGCGATCGTGGCCAGCAGAATTGCCAGAAATCCGGCGATGGCCAGCAGGCTCCAGCCGATGCTGACATCTGACTGACCGTAGAAGCTCCAGCGGAAACCGCTCACCAGGTAAACCACTGGATTGAACAGGCTGATCTTCTGCCAGATGCCGGGCAGCATGTTGATGGAATAGAAGCTGCCGCCGAGGAAGGTGAGCGGCGTGATGATGAGCAGCGGAATGAGCTGGAGCTTTTCAAACCCGTCCGCCCAGATGCCGATGATGAAGCCGAAAAGGCTAAAGGTCACGGCAGTGAGCACGAGGAAGGCCAACATCCATAAGGGATGGAGGATTTCAAGCGGCACGAAGAGCGCGGCGGTTGCCAGAATGATCAGTCCAAGGATTATCGACTTGCTGGCGGCAGCGCCCACATAGGCAATCGTCAGGTCCAGATAGGAAACCGGGGCGGACAGCAGTTCGAATATGGTGCCCACAAAGCGCGGGAAATAAATGCCGAATGAAGCGTTGGCGATGCTTTGTGTCAGCAATGACAGCATGATGAGGCCGGGCACGATGAAGGCACCGTAATTTATGCCGTCAATCTCCTGGATGCGTGAACCAATGGCCGCGCCAAACACCACGAAATAAAGCGATGTTGAGATAACGGGCGAAATGATGCTTTGCAGCAGCGTGCGGCCGGCGCGCGCCATTTCAAAATAGTAGATGGATTTGATGGCATTATAATTCATGAGGGTTCCCTCACCAAACTCACGAAGATTTCTTCAAGCGAGCTTTCCCTGGTTTCAATATCGGTGAAAGAAATTTTGGCTTTGCGCAAATCATCAAGGAGCGCTGCAATGCCGCCATTCCTGGCCTTGGCATCGTAATCGTGGGTAAGGGTTTTGCCGTCTGCCGAAAGATGCAGATTGTATTTCTGGAGTGTCTTTGGAATGGATTTCATTTTTGCCGGGAGCTGCAGCGCAACCTGCTTTTTGCCAAGCTTGGCCATGAGTGCCTTTTTATCTTCTACGAGGATGATTTCGCCCTTGTTGATAACGCCGATGCGGTCAGCCATCTCTTCGGCTTCGTCGATGTAGTGGGTGGTGAGAATGATGGTGACGCCGGTTTTGCGGAGGTTGCGCACGAGTTGCCACATGTCGCGGCGCAACTCCACGTCAACGCCTGCGGTTGGTTCATCAAGGAAAAGGATCTTCGGCTCGTGGGATAGCGCCTTGGCGATGAGAACCCGGCGCTTCATGCCGCCGGACAGCGTCATGATCTTGCTATCCTTCTTATCCCACAGGGAGAGGTCTTTCAGTATTTTTTCGATGTGGGCGGGATTGGGCGACAGGCCGAAAAGCCCACGGCTGAAGCTGACGGTGGCCCATACGGTTTCGAAGGCATCAGTCGTCAGTTCCTGTGGCACCAGCCCGATGAGGGAACGGGCGGCACGGTAATCGGTTACGTTGTCGTGGCCATTGGCCAGCACCGTGCCCGAGGATTTGTTTACAATGCCGCAGATGACGCTGATCAGCGTGGTTTTGCCTGCGCCATTGGGGCCTAGCAAGGCGAATATTTCACCGGAGCGGATTTCAAGATTTATGTTCTTGAGGGCTTGGAAGCCGGACTTATAGATTTTTGAGAGGTTGGTTACGGAAATCGCCACTGACATTGCGACAAAATAGGGGCTGGTGATCAAGGTTTCAAGGCCCGCCATATCGTCATTTATTGAATTATGCTTTCGTCAATCGCTGTTCTTTTGTGAGATAGTCCACAATTTCCCCTGCGGCCTGCTCGGGCGAAAGCTTGGTGGTGTCAAGTGACAGCTCAGGATTTTCAGGAACCTCGTAGGCCGACGAGATGCCGGTGAAATTCCTGATCTCACCGCGCCGCGCCTTGGCATAGAGGCCTTTGACATCGCGCTTTTCAGCTTCGGCCAAGGTGGTGTTCACGAAAATTTCGACGAATTCATCTTTCTCAACGCTTTCGCGCGCCATCAGGCGTTCGGCGCGGAAGGGCGAAATGAAAGACACGAGCACAATGAGCCCGGCGTCGACCATGAGTTTTGAAACTTCTGCGACACGGCGGATGTTTTCAACGCGGTCTGCATCGGTGAAGCCCAAGTCGCGGTTGAGGCCGTGGCGCACGTTGTCGCCGTCGAGCAGATAGGTCATGTGGCCCGAGGCGTGGAGCTTCTTTTCCACCAGATTGGCAATGGTGGATTTTCCAGCACCGGAAAGCCCAGTGAACCAAAGCACAGTTGGCTTCTGCTTAGCCTGGGCGGCGCGCGATATCTTGTTCACATCCATGGCCTGCCAGTGAATGTTGGAAGCGCGGCGGAGCGCAAAGTTTATCAACCCCATGCCAACAGTAGTGTTGGTGAAACGGTCAATGATGATGAAGCTGCCGAGGTTGCGGTTGTCCTTGTAGGCCGTAAAGGCAATGGGACTATCCAGCTCCAGATTGCAGACGCCGATTTCATTCAGCGTCAGCGTTTTGGCCGCAACATGCTCCATCGTGTTCACGTTCACTTTGTACTTGAGTGAATCCAAAGTGCCGGGAATCTGGCGATTGCCGGTTTTGATAATGTAGGGGCGGCCAGGCAACATGGCCTCGTCTCCCATCCACAATATTTCAACTTCGAACTGGTCCGACACTTCAATGGGATCAGCCGCATTGCAGATGACGTCGCCGCGGCTGATGTCGATTTCCGTCGTGAGTGTGACCGTGAGGGACTGGCCGGCGACGCCGACGTCGAGATCGCCGCCATAAGTTACAACACGCTCAATGGTAGCGGTTTTGGCGGAAGGGAGAACCTTGATCTGGTCGCCGGGGCGCACCGCACCGCTTGCGATGGTGCCGGAAAAGCCGCGGAAATTCTGGTCAGGCCGGTTAACCCACTGCACGGGCAGGCGAAAGGCCTTGGTTGACAGATCATCATCGACCGGCACGGTTTCGAGATGCGCCATCAGTGTGGGGCCATGATACCAGGGCATGGCAGTGGAGGGATCAACCACATTGTCGCCCACCAGCGCTGACAGCGGAATGCAGGTGATGCCTTCAGCGCCGATGCTTTTGGCGAAAGAGAGATAATCGGCTTCGATCTTTTCAAAGACCAGCTTGTCATAGTTCATCAGGTCCATCTTGTTGATGGCGACAACAAGATGCTTGATGCCAAGCAGGGTGGCGATGAAGGTGTGGCGGCGCGTTTGAGTAAGCACGCCTTTGCGTGCATCGATCAGAATAACGGCGAGATCAGCGGTTGATGCGCCGGTTGCCATGTTGCGCGTGTATTGTTCATGTCCCGGTGTGTCGGCCACAATGAATTTGCGCTTGTCGGTGGTGAAGGCCCTGTACGCCACGTCAATTGTAATGCCCTGTTCGCGTTCGGCGGAGAGGCCATCAACCAGCAAGGCGAAATCCAGATTGCCGCCTTGCGTTCCCATTTTCTTGGAGTCGGCTTCGAGTGCGAGCAACTGATCTTCAAACAGCATCTTGGCTTCATAGAGCAGCCTGCCAATGAGCGTGGATTTGCCGTCATCAACGGAACCGCAGGTAATGAAACGCAAGAGGTCTTTGTTCTCTTGGGTTTTCAGATAGGCTTCAACGTCACCGCCTTCGAATTCAATAAAGCGCGACATCAGAAGTAGCCCTCCTGCTTTTTCTTTTCCATCGAAGCGGCCTGATCCTTGTCGATGACGCGGCCTTGGCGCTCGGATGAGGTGGCCACCAGCATTTCCTCGATGATATCGAGCAGCGACGTGGCGTTTGATTCAATGGCCCCGGTCAGCGGATAGCAGCCCAAGGTGCGGAAACGGATGTTGCGCATTTCCGGCGTTTCGTTCGCGTTGAGGCGCATGCGGTCATCATCCACCATAATCATTTGCCCGTCGCGCCAGACGATAGGGCGAGGGGCGGCAAAATAAAGTGGAACGATGGGGATGTTTTCGATGTGGATATATTGCCAGATGTCGAGCTCGGTCCAGTTTGACAGCGGGAACACGCGGATGGACTCACCCTTGTTCTTGCGGGCGTTATAGAGGTTCCATAATTCGGGGCGCTGGTTTTTGGGATCCCAGCGATGGCGTGTGTCGCGGAAGGAGAAAATACGTTCCTTGGCGCGGGACTTTTCCTCATCGCGGCGGGCGCCGCCAAAGGCAGCGTCGAAACCATATTTGTCCAAGGCTTGCTTGAGGCCATCGGTTTTCATGATCTGGGTGTGCAGCGCCGAACCATGGTCAAAGGGGTTCACACCCTTCTCAATGCCATCGGGATTTATGTAGACGATGAGATCGAGGCCTAAGCGCTTAGCCGTTTCATCACGCAAAGCTATCATGTCGCGGAATTTCCAGCGGGTGTCGACATGCATCAAGGGGAAAGGCGGTTTTGCGGGGTAAAAGGCCTTCATGGCGAGATGCAGCATGACGGCTGAATCCTTGCCCACGGAATAGAGCATCACCGGCTTCTCGCATTCGGCGGCGACTTCACGAATGATGTGGATGGATTCCGCCTCAAGGCGTTCAAGATGGGTAAGCTTCTTCAGGGCGGCGGCCTGCTGCATTGCAATATCCTTGTTTCGGTGGGTATATGCCGATGTCTTTGCACAAACGCAAGGTTGGACTTGCCCGCTTGCTACCTTGGCGTTAGTGAATATTCAGGGGAAATCATGAAAAACCAGCATAAGAAAAATTATGGTAAAAAAGGGCAGTCGCAGGGTCTTCTTTATCAGGAACCGCACCAATCAGCGTCGGCGCGCGACAAGATGCTGGAAGAAGCCATTGGCCGTGCGGTCAAGGGCTTTCGCGAGAAGCTGGGCTTGACGATTTCCGAATTGGCGAAATCCGCCGACATGTCGGCTGGCATGCTGTCCAAAATCGAGAATGGCGCCACTTCGCCGTCGCTGGCATCGCTTCAGGCCTTGGGCAAGGCATTGCAGGTGCCGGTCACGGCGCTGTTCCGGGGCTTCGAGGAAATCAGGGATGCTTCCTTCGTGAAGGCGGGACAAGGATTGACCATAGAACGGCGGGGCACAAGGGCGGGTCATCAATACCAGTTGCTGGGTCATAGTCCCCATGGTCCAGTTATGGTTGAGCCCTACATGATCACGCTGACGGCGCAATCCGATGTGTTCCCCACCTTTCAGCATAGCGGGCTTGAGATGCTTTATATGCTGGAAGGCAATGTGTTGTACCGCCATGGTGACAAAACCTACGACATGCACCCCGGCGACACGCTGTTTTTCGATGCCGACGTGCCGCACGGGCCCGAGGAGCTGAAAAAGCTTCCGGCGCGATATTTAAGTGTGATCAGCTACCGGCGGGAAGATTGAAATTGAAGCAGGCGTTTTACTGTTTGGCCGGTTTTGCAATCTGTTTTGCATGGGTTTCGCCCGCCTCAACACAGGTCAAAATGCAGGGAAGCTTTGTGGCTTCGAAAACTTGCCCCGCGCTGCAATCCATCAAGAAGGGCACGAATACGGATAATGTTTCAGTGGCGGTTGGCAACAGTTACAAGCTGCTTGGCATGAATCAGGAACAGGCCAGCCATTACTGGATTGAGGTGCCCGAAGCAGCGCCAAAGCAGCGTTGGGTTGCGGCGGATTGTGGCGTGGTAAGCGCTCCTTCAGATACCATTAGAATCCCGGTTACGCCAAAAACCAAAACGAACGACCCTTTCTATGTTTTGGCAATGAGTTGGCAGCCGGCGTTTTGCGAGGGATTGCCAAAAAAGCTGGAATGCCGAAAACAGACGGCGGCAAGTTATGAGGCCACGCATTTCGCGTTGCATGGGTTGTGGCCGCAACCGCGGCGCGAGGTGTTCTGTGGCATTGATAAAGCGCTGGCCGAGGCCGACGACAATCACCGTTGGGAACAATTGCCCGCGCCTGAACTCTCTGCGGAAACCAGAGCGGCCCTCGATCAGGCAATGCCCGGCACCCAATCCAACCTCGATCGGCATGAATGGATCAAGCATGGCAGTTGCTATCTGAACGGCGAGGCCGAGGCCTATTTCCGGGATTCCATTCGGGTGATGGCGGCGGTTAATGCCTCACCGGTGCAGGCCTTTGTGGCCGCCAATGTGGGCAAGAAGATCCAGGCTGCCGATCTACGGGCGAAGTTTGACGAGGCTTTTGGCAAAGGCGCTGGTCAACGGATACGCGTTGCCTGCAAGGACGATGGTGCGCGGGAACTTATTGTCGAGGTGACCGTAGGCCTGAAAGGCAGCATTTCTTCGGGAACCCCGGTGGCGGATTTGATTTTGGCCTCTTCTCCTACTGATGCGGGCTGTCCTGCGGGCATTATCGATCCTGCCGGCCTGCAATAATCGCATTCCTCTTGTGAAAAAATAGTTCCTGTGGGTTGAAATACGTGCAATGCGCTGATACAGTCAAAAAAATCCTAACTGAGAAGGTCTTTGCGCCATGTGCGGTATTGTTGGACTTTACCTGAAAAACCCCAAGTTGAAACCAAAGCTGGGGAAAATGTTCAAGCCGATGATCATTGAAATGACCAACCGCGGCCCGGATTCGGCGGGCGTGGCCATCTATCGCAACCCTGTAAAAAAGGCCCAGACGAAGTTTTCATTGGCCCATAATGATGCTTCGTATGATTGGAAGAAAATTGACGTGGGGCTGGAGCGCGCGTTGAAGTGCGATTGCACGATCAAGAAAATCGGCAATCATTGCATTCTTGTGACGACTGGCAAGGAGCCCGCGGTTGTTGCCTGGTTGAAACAACATCATCCGGAAGTTCGTGTTGTGGGCTCAGGCCATACAATCGAGATTTTCAAGGAAACCGGATTGCCAGCCAGCGTCTACGACAAGTTCGGCCTGGATGAGGCTTCCGGAACACATATGATTGGCCACACGCGGATGGCAACGGAAAGTGCGGTGACCACGGCGGGTTCGCACCCCTTTGCAACGGGTGCCGATCTCTGCCTGGTGCACAATGGTTCGCTTTCCAACCATAACCGCCTGCGCGAAAACCTGCGCAAAGAAGGCTTCGATTTCCAGACCGAGAATGACACGGAAGTTGCTGCCGCCTACATGACGTGGAAGCTGCGCAGCGGCGCCACGCTCAAGGAAGCGCTGGAAGATGGGCTTCGCGATCTTGATGGTTTCTACACGTTCCTTGTGGGCACGGCGGATGGATTTGCCGTGGTGCGCGATCCGATTGCTTGCAAGCATGCGGTGATGGCTGAGACGGATGATTGGGTTGCGATGGCCACGGAATATCGCGCGATTGCCCATTTGCCGGGCGCTGATGACGCAAAAATCTGGGAACCTGAACCCTCAACGATTTACACTTGGGGCGGACATGCATGAACGAGCTTGACCTTAAAACAGTTGGCGTGCGTGGAATCAATTCGAAGCTGCACGAGTTGCCGAAAAACACCAATGAAAAACATTGGGTGGTCAAGAACCCCATGGGGCAACATTCCATCGCGGTTGGAATTTCAGCGCCATTGCAAATCGATATCAATGGGCATGTGGGCTTCTATTGCGGCGGCATGAACAGCCACGCGGTGCTTACCATTCATGGTCATGCGGGCGTGGGCACCGCTGAAAACATGATGTCTGGCGTCGTATGGGTCAAAGGCAATTCGTCTGAATCCGCTGGTGCCACGGGCAATGGCGGATTGCTCATCATTGATGGCGATGCGTCTTCGCGCTGCGGCATTTCGATGAAGGGCATTGATATTGTTGTCGGCGGTAACGTCGGCCACATGTCCGCCTTCATGGGGCAGCGCGGCAATCTCGTGGTCTGCGGCGATGCTGGCGATGCGCTGGGAGATTCCATTTACGAGGCGCGGCTCTATGTGAAGGGAAAGGTGGCAAGCCTTGGTGCGGACTGCATCGAAAAGGAAATGCGCGCTGAACACATTGCCGACCTTGAGCGCCTGCTGGAGGCCGCCAAACGCAAAGAGAAGCCATCGGAATTCAAGCGCTATGGCTCGGCCCGCAAGCTCTACAATTTCAGCGTTGATCACGCAGACGCATACTGAGGAACATATGGACAAAACCCCCCGCACGCTTCCCCGCAAGTCTGCCACGTTTGATGACTACACGCTTTCTGAAATCCGCCGCGCGGCGAGCACGGGCATTTATGATATCAGGGGCGCTGGCGCCAAGCGCAAGCTGCCGCATTTTGATGATCTGCTTTTCCTGGGAGCTTCCATTTCGCGCTATCCGCTTGAGGGTTACCGCGAAAAATGCGGCACCAATGTTGTATTGGGCACGCGTTTTGCGAAAAAGCCGATTGAGCTGAAAATCCCGATCACCATTGCCGGCATGAGCTTTGGGTCATTGTCAGCACAAGCCAAGGAAGCTTTGGGGCGCGGGGCGACAATTGCCGGCACCTCCACCACGACGGGTGATGGCGGTATGACGCCGGAAGAGCGCGGTCAATCCAAGACCCTTGTCTATCAATATCTGCCCTCGCGCTACGGCATGAACCCCGATGATTTGCGCAAGGCCGATGCGATTGAAATCGTGATTGGCCAAGGTGCCAAGCCCGGCGGTGGCGGCATGTTGCTGGGCCAGAAAATTTCGGACCGTGTGGCGGCCATGCGCTGCTTGCCGAAAGGCATCGATCAGCGCTCAGCCTGCCGTCACCCGGATTGGACGGGGCCAGATGATCTTGAGATCAAGATCAACGAGCTGCGTGAGATTACCAATTGGGAAAAGCCAATCTATATCAAGATCGGTGGTGCCCGACCCTATTATGATGTGGCGCTGGCGGTGAAAGCGGGTGCCGATGTAGTCGTGCTTGACGGCATGCAGGGGGGTACTGCGGCCACGCAGGAAGTATTCATTGAGCATGTGGGCCAGCCGACGCTGGCCTGCATCCGGCCAGCCGTTCGCGCACTTCAGGAGCTCGGCATGCACCGCAAGGTTCAGCTCATCGTTTCAGGCGGCATTCGCAATGGCGCTGATGTGGCGAAGGCTTTGGCACTCGGCGTTGATGCGGTTGCCATTGGCACGGCAGCGCTTGTGGCGCTGGGTGACAATGATCCCCACTGGGAGAGCGAGTATAATGAACTTGGCACTACGGCTGGCGCCTATGATGATTGGCATGAAGGCCGCGATCCCGCCGGCATTACCACGCAGGATCCCGAACTGGCCAAGCGGCTTGATCCGGTAAAAGCCGGACGCCGCCTTTCAAATTACCTGAAAGTGATGACGCTGGAAGTGCAAACCATTGCGCGCGCCAACGGCAAATCCCACGTGCATAATTTGGAGCCGGAAGACCTTTGCGCGCTCACCGTCGAAGCCGCCGCCATGGCGCAGGTGCCGCTTGCCGGAACAAGCTGGATTCCGGGCAAGGGTGGGTATTAGAATGGGGCCTCGCTAGGGAGACCATCATGGAACTGACAGTACTTGCCATATTCGCCGGTGCCTTGTTCATCAATTCGAGTTCGCCCGGCCCCAGTGTTGCGGCACTGGTGGCACGGGTCCTGACGGGTGGCTGGCGCAGTGTCATGCCGTTGCTTGCCGCCATGTGGATTGGCGAGACGCTCTGGCTGACCGCTGCGGTTTTTGGGCTTAGTGTCCTGGCACAAACCTTTTATTGGGCATTTGCCATCTTGAAATATTGCGGCGTGGTTTATCTGCTGTATCTCGCCTACAAAATGTGGACAGCGCCTTTAGATGTTAAAGACGGGGAGTTGCCTTCCAACGGATCCTCTTGGCGCCTGTTTTTCACTGGCATGGCGCTCACGTTGGGCAACCCCAAAATCATGGTTTTCTATTTGGCCCTCCTGCCTTCAATTGTTGACATCGCGCGGATTTCCACGATGGGCTGGGTGGAGCTCACAGTCACAATGGTTGCCGTCATCGTGGTTGTCGATCTCACGTGGGTTATGATTGCAGCGCAGGCGCGGCGCTGGTTGAAAAGCCCGCGCGCGGTTCGCATCGCCAACCGGACGAGCGCCACCGCGATGGGCGGTGCGGCATTGGTTATTGCAACGAGATGAAAAATAAAAAAACCAGGGAGAGAAATGAATGGCTGGGGAATTAGAGGCGTTTGCCAAGAAGAACAAGGTGAAATTCTTCCTGTTCAATTTTACGGATTTGTTTGGAACCCAGCGTGCCAAGCTGGTGCCAGCAGAAGCTGCAAGCCGCATGCAAAAGGCAGGCGCTGGCTTTGCAGGATTTGCCACGTGGCTTGACCAAACACCGGCCCATCCTGATGTGATTGTGATGCCTGATGTGAAATCCGTCATTCAGTTACCATGGCGGCCAGAGGTGGCCTGGGTGGCAGGCGACCCGTGGATGAGTGGCAAGCCATTGGAGCAGGCGCCGCGCCTTGTGCTCAAGAGAGCCATGGAAAAATCCGCCAAGAATAATTTTAAAATGATGGCGGGTGTTGAGCCTGAATTCTTCCTCACCAACGCGGATGGCACTGCGGTTTCCGATGGGCGCGATTCCCAGGAAAAGCCCTGCTACGATCAGTCAGCAATCATGCGCCGGCTGGATGTCATCGGTGAGATTTCTTCCACAATGGTGCAACTAGGTTGGGGCCCTTATCAGAATGACCATGAGGATGCCAACGGCCAGTTTGAAATCAACTGGGATTTCAATGATGCGTTGACCACGGCGGACCAGCTGTGCTTCTTCAAATTCATGGTGAAAGCCATTGCCGAAAAGCACGGCATACGAGCCACCTTCATGCCCAAGCCCTTTATCAATCTCACGGGCAGTGGCTGCCATGTGCATCTCTCGGTATGGGACAACGCGCGCAAGAAAAACCTGTTTGATGACGCCAAGGACGAGATGGGCCTATCGCCCATGGCCTACAACTTCCTTGGCGGTTTGATCCATCATGCGGACTCACTGGTGGCAATTACCAATCCCACGGTGAATTCCTACAAGCGCATCAATGCGCCGCGCACGGTATCGGGGGCAACATGGGCGCCCAATACGGTGACATTCGGCGGCAACAACCGCACCCACATGGTGCGCATTCCCGATGCAGGCCGCACTGAGTTCCGCCTGCCGGACAATGCCGCGAACCCTTACCTCATGTTGGCTGGTATCATGGCGGCGGGCATGCATGGCATTCAAGAAAAGATGGACCCGGGCAAACGGCTTGACATCGACATGTATACGGAAGGGCACACGGTGAAGAACGCCAAGAAGCTGCCCCTCAATCTCCTCGATGCCTTGCGCAATTTAAAGAAGGATACCTATCTGCAGGAAGCATTGGGAACAGAGGTATCTGCGGCCTATCTCAAGCTGAAATATGCAGAATGGAACCAGTATTGCCGCCACCTTACCCAATGGGAGCGGGATACGACACTGGATTGCTGATGAAGTATTCCGTCTTTTCACTGCTGAAAAACACGCTGAGTGGCCATAAGAACTGGGCCCCGGCGTGGCGTGAACCTGAGCCTAAGAAAGACTATGAGGTCATCATCGTCGGTGGCGGCGGGCATGGGCTGGCCACCGCTTATTATCTCGCCAAGGTGCATGGCATTACCAATGTGGCGGTGCTGGAAAAGAGTTGGCTGGGCTCCGGCAATATTGGCCGCAACACCACGATCATCCGCTCCAACTACATGCTGCCCGGCAACAATCCCTTCTATGAATGGTCGATGAAATTGTGGGAGGGATTGGAGCAGGATTTCAACTTCAACGCCATGGTTTCCCAGCGCGGCGTGCTCAATCTTTGTCACAGTGACCCGCAGCGCGATGCCTTTGCGCGGCGTGGCAATGCAATGCGCATTGATGGCGTTGATGCGGAACTGCTTGACGCGCATGCGGTTCGTGAGATGTATCCCTTCCTCGATTTCAACAATGCGCGCTTTCCGATCAAGGGCGGCATCTTGCAGCGGCGTGGCGGCACAGTGCGCCATGATGGTGTGGCGTGGGGCTATGCCAGGGGTGCTGATTTACGCGGCGTGGATATTATCCAGAACTGCGAAGTGACTGCTATCAAGACCGTCCAGGGAAAAGTCATCGGGGTACAGACGAATAAGGGCTTCATTGGCTGCAAGAAGCTTGGACTTGCTGCAGCGGGAAATTCATCAGAAGTCGCTGCCATGGCTGGCCTGAAGCTGCCCATCGAAAGCCACGTATTGCAGGCCTTCGTATCGGAAGGCTTGAAGCCTTACATCGATGGTGTTGTCACTTTTGGCGCGGGCCATTTCTATGTGTCGCAGTCTGATAAGGGTGGCCTCGTGTTCGGCGGTGATATTGATGGTTACAATTCCTACGCACGGCGCGGCAATTTGCCGATGGTTGAGCACGTGATTGAAGCGGGTGTTGCGATGATCCCCGGTTTGGCTCGCGTGCGGGTGTTGCGAAGCTGGGGCGGCATCATGGATATGTCGATGGATGGTTCACCTATTATCGACAAGACTTCGATTGATGGCCTCTATCTCAATGCAGGCTGGTGTTATGGCGGCTTCAAGGCAACGCCGGCTTCCGGCTGGTGCTTTGCCCATACGATTGCGAAGAATGAGCCGCACAAGTTGAATGAAGCTTATCGTTTGGACCGTTTCCGCAAGGGCTACATGATTGATGAAAAGGGGCAGGGTGCCACGCCCAATTTGCATTGATGGTGAAACATGCTGATTAATTGCCCCCATTGCGGAACCCGCCCCGTTGAAGAGTTTACCTTCAATGGAGACGCGTCGCTGCGGCGCCCCACATCCACTGATATGGATCAGTGGTTTGACTATGTTTATCTCCGCGACAATCCAAAGGGCCGCTTTGATGAATATGCGCATCACTCTTCCGGATGCCGGGCTTGGCTGGTGGTGACGCGTGATACGCAGACCCATGAGGTGTTCGGCACGGTGACAGCGCGCGAGTATGCGAAGAAACGGAGCCGTACATGACCGGGTTTCGTTTGAATCACGGCGGCCTGGTCGATCGCTCGACTGCATTGAACTTCTCTTTTGATGGCAAGGCTTTTGCTGGCTTGCAAGGCGATACGCTGGCCTCGGCGTTGATCGCCAATGACGTTCACCTCATGGGCCGCTCGTTCAAATATCACCGTCCGCGTGGCGTGATTTCGGCAGGTAGTTCTGAGCCAAACGCGCTGGTCACATTGCGCGAAGGCGGGCGGCAAGAGGCCAACACCCGCGCCACCATGATCGAACTTTATGATGGCCTCGTTGCCAAAAGCCAGAACCGCTGGCCCTCGCTCAATTTCGATGTGGGTGCGGTGAACTCGCTGGCCTCTGCCATATTCGTGGCGGGCTTCTATTACAAGACCTTCATGTGGCCCAAGAGTTTTTGGGAAAAGATTTATGAGCCGCTCATTCGCAAAGCGGCCGGCCTTGGCATTGCTTCAAAAGAGGCTGACCCCGACAAGTATGAAAAGGCCTATGCCCATTGTGATCTGCTCGTGGTGGGTTCCGGCCCCACGGGCCTGATGGCGGCACTCACGGCGGGGCGGTCGGGTGCACGAATTATTCTTTCGGATGAAAGCTCGGCTCTTGGCGGCTCGCTGCTGAATGAGAACGAAGAGATTGGTGGCATGTCAGGTCACGCATGGGCCATGGCAGCTTTAGCTGAGCTCGGTGCCATGCCGAACGTCACCCTCATGCCGCGCACGACAATTTTCGGCTGGTATGATGGCAATGTGTTTGGCGCCTTGGAGCGCGTCAACGATCATGTGCTGGAACCATCGCCATACGAACCGCGGCAACGCTATTGGCGCATCATCGCCAAACGCGCGGTGATGGCCACCGGTGCGGAAGAGCGCCCCATTGTGTTCGGCGGCAATGATGTGCCGGGTGTGATGCTGGCATCAGCCATGCGCACCTACGCTAATCGCTATTCCGCTGCTGCGGGTAAATCCGTTGTGGTTTTCAGCAACAATAATTCTGGCGAGCGCACGGCGCGCGACATGCGTGCCCATGGCATTCACGTGGAAGCTGTTATCGACTCCCGCACCTCAAGCGATGTCATCGTAAATGTTAAAGGTGGCAAGCGGGTCAGCGCCGTTGAACTCAATGGCCACCGCGTCATCCCTTGTGATGCGGTTGCCATGTCGGGCGGCTGGTCGCCGATTGTGAATTTGATGTGCCATCGGGGTGCGAAACCAAAGTGGGATGAGCGTATTGCAGGCTTTGTGCCGCCGGATGTAGGCAGTGAATTTGTGGCGGCGGGTTCCGCTGCGGGCCACATGTTGCTGTCGGAATGTTTGGCCGATGGTGCGCGGGCGGGAACCATGAAAGGCAAGACCCCGACTGTTCCCAAATGCCGGGATGAAGCTTTTGCGATAACACCATTGTGGTGGGTGAAGGAATCCCTTGGCAAAGCCTTTGTCGATTACCAGAATGATGCCACCGCCAAGGATTTGCCGCTTGCTGCGCGGGAGGGTTACCGCGATATTGAATTGGCCAAGCGCTACACCACCGCTGGCATGGCCACGGATCAAGGCAAGCTCGGCAACGTGAATGCCATTGCGATTTTGGCCGATGCCACGGGCCGCACGATGGATCAGGTGGGCACCACAACTTTCCGCCCCTATTACACGCCCGTATCCTTCGGCGCCTTGGCGGGGCCGTTCGTCGGCCATCATTTCCAACCCGTTCGCAAAACGCCGCTGCATGATTGGGCGGAAGAGCTGGGTGCCGTGTTTGTGGAAACAGGCCTGTGGATGCGCTCATCCTGGTTCCCCCATGAAGGTGAGGATTGGCTTGCCGCAGCGTCACGCGAAGTATTGGCCACGCGTTCGTCAGTCGGCCTCTGTGATGTTTCAACGCTTGGCAAGATTGATGTGCAAGGCGCTGATGCGGCGGAATTTTTGAACAGGCTGTATTGCAATACCTTCTCAACACTTGATGTGGGCAAGGCCCGTTACGGCCTCATGCTGCGTGAAGATGGCATTGTGTTTGACGATGGCACGACTTCGCGGATTGGCCCGGATCATTTCCTCATGACGACGACGACCGCCAACGCGGCGCGTGTTATGTCCCACATGGAATTCTGCCATCAGGCGCACTGGCCTGATCTTGATGTGCAATATGTCTCCGTTACCGAGCAATGGGCGCAGATGGCGATTGCCGGCCCATTTGCGCGCGCGACGCTTGCAAAAAATCATCGATAAGATAACACTTGATGATACAAGTTTCTCCTTATCTCGCTGCAAAAGACATTACCATTCTTGGTGGCATGACAGCACGACTGTTCCGCATCTCCTTCTCAGGCGAACATGCCTACGAGCTTGCGGTGCCGGCTGATTATGGAAACATGGTCGCCCGTGCGCTGATGCAAGCAGGTGCCGAATTTGGCATCACGCCCTACGGCATTGAAGCGCTGTCCATCATGCGCATCGAAAAGGGCCATGTGGCGGGCGGTGAATTAAACGGCACCACCACGGCGGGCGATCTCGGTTTGGGCAAGATGATGTCCAGCAAGAAGGATTACGTGGGCCGCATGATGGCGCAACGCGAAGGCCTCTTGGACAAGAACCGGCAATGTGTTGTCGGCATCAGCCCTATGATGCCGGGGACAAAATTCGTGCGGGTTCGCATATTCTGAAAAAGCATGACGCCCCTTCAATGGCGGCTGATCAAGGGTATATTTCTTCCGTTGCATGGTCACCCATGTTGAACATGTGGCTGGGGTTGGCGCTGCTGGCTAATGGCCGGGCGCGGCATGGGGAAGTCGTGAAGCTCTTTGACGGCATCCGCAACATTCACATGTATGGCGTGATTTGTGATCCTGTGCATTTCGACAAGGAGAACAAACGCCTCCATGCCTGACATGTTTCAAAGAAATTCAGCTCTGGGCGATATCGCCATTCAAGGCCGCTTTGGTGCAGACCATGGCGCACCCGGCGTTACGCTCGGCGTGCGCCATCCCGCTTCCATCGTGACCGTGATTGCCCGCAAAGGTAAAGCCAAAACGCTCGCCGATGCGCTCAAAACCTACCGCGGTGCTGTCGTGCAGTGGGCGGGGGCAGAGCAGTATTTTGTGTTGGATAGGCCCTATGAGGAAGTGGCGAAGAAACTTTCCGGCCTCGCCGCGTGTTCCGACCAGAGCCATGGCCGCGTGATCGTTCGCATTGAAGGACCGAAAGTACGCCAGGTTTTGGCCAAGGGTTCGCCCGTTGATTTTCACGACGGCGAGTTTCCACTGGGTAAATCCGCCCTCACACAAATGGCCCATGTCGGTGTGCATGTCACCCGGGTTGGCAGTGATGCATTTGAGCTGTCCGTGTTCCGCGGCTTTTCCGAAAGCTTCTGGGAATGGCTGACGGAGCAAGCGGAAGAGTTCGGCTATCAGGTGATTTAGAGCATGTCCCGCAAAGTGTGAAGCGGTTTGGCGGTCGGGACATGCTCCAACATATTGATCTGGAGCGATTCCTTTTCGACGAGATGATTCATCTCGTCGGGAAGCGCTCTAGTTAAAGCGTTGACGCAAGCCTCGCCATGCGCTTGCATGCTTCCCTGATCTGCAGTTCATCCACCGTCAGCGCCACACGCACATGGCCAGCACCGCCTGCCCCGAAACTTTCACCCGGCATGGTGACAACGCTTTCTTGCGCCAGCAATTTTCGTGCAAACTCCTCGCCGCTCAAACCAGTTTTCCGCACATCGACCATCACGAACATGCCGCCTTCGGGCATTCTTGCCGAGATGTTTTTAACGCCTTTCAAGCCAGCCACCAGTGCGCGGGCGCGGGCCTCGTAGCTTTGCTTCATGGCATCCACTTCTGGAAAGTGGTTGGCAAGCGCAAAGGCTGCGGCATCTTCAAGGAAGGCCTGCGAGCCAAAGAGCATGGTTTCGGTGAGCGGCAAAACCTGTTCGCAAAATTCTTCCGAAGCCGCAAGCCAGCCGCAACGGAAGCCCGGCATGGCGTGGGATTTGGAAAGGGACGACACCACGATGGTGCGCTTTTCCAAACGCGGTTCGTCAAAGGGCGACGCAAACACCGTATTGCCATAGGTCATGGCGGCATAGACTTCGTCAGAAATAATCCACAGGTCATGGCGTTCGCAGACATCGCCGATGGTTTTGATTTCTTCGCGGGTGAGAACGGCCCCTGTCGGGTTGCTTGGCGTGTTGAGCAGCAGCGCGCGGGTTTTGGGTGTGATGGCGCGTTCGAGGCCGGCGGCTTTAAGGTGAAAACCATGGTCAGGGTCAACACCCACGGGAACGGCCACACCGCCTGCTGCGGCAATCACGCCTTCATAAGTCGCATAATAGGGATCGGCCATCAATACTTCGTCACCCAGTTCAACGGTTGCCTGAAGGCCCACGAACAACGCGGTTTGGGTGCCGGGCAGGAAAATGAACTGATGGGTGCTGATGGGGCGGCCTGTGCTCTTCGAGTAATGGGCAGACAGGCTTTCAAGCAAGGGTATTTCACCGCGGCTGGCTGCGTATTTGTAACGTCCGCCACGCATTTGGCGGTTCACCACATCCATTATGGCGGTTGGCGGGGGTGCATCAGGTTCGCCAATGGACAGGAAAATGAGATTTTCGCCGAGTGCCGCGCGGCGTTTGCCCTCAATATGAATGGCCCATTTATCGGAGCCAAGTCCGCTCAGTCTTTGGGTGATGGATGCGAGTTTCATCGGCGCCTTCTAGCGGAGGCGTCAGGCTTCGTCGAGGGCAGGCCCCACATCGCCGTTATGCGCGATACGCAGATAGGCGTGCTTTGAAAGCTCCTGGAATCTGTGAGGTGACACAGCAAGAACGGGACAGGGCTTGCCGTACAGGGTCTCGGCAACACGGGCGCCGATGGCGAGATTTATGTCTGGTTGAACCAGAATAATGGCGGCAGGAGCCGTGCCGAGCCTGATGGCTTCGGCCAGGTTTCCAGGGGCGCTGCCGGAGCCCCGGCTTTCCACCATCATCGCGATTTTTCCCGTCAGGCTTTGGCCGCGCTGGGGATGGTGGACATCAATGATAGTTCCGGTGAGGGGATCAAAGCCGCCCCAAAAGCTCAAGGGTTCATCGAGCAATAGCACGGGGCCGTGGGCGGTTCCTGCGTGAAGGATTTTCATTGGTTCAGCCACAGGGAGGGGTCGCGCCATATTTGGCCGCTCACGGCACTTTCGACGCATTCCTTTAGGCTGCCGAAAGAAACTTGAACCTTCAGCATTCCGGGCGCGTAATAGGCCCATTTGGCTGCGTTGGTCATCACGCGCCCCTTGAGCGCCTGGATTTTTGGGGCGTAGTAAGTGCATATGTCCACGGGGATTTGAACGCCCGCATCCTCCAGGATTTTAAGCCAGCCTTTTGCGGTCAATATTTCACGGATTCCGCGGCTGGTGGATATGAGGGTTGGTGTTCTTACGCGGCGGCCATCCAGCAGTTTTATCAAGGCGGCAAATTCAGAAATCGAAAAATGGGGTGTGCCGAGTGCTACACAGTCCAAGGAGCCGTCGCTGGCGGTTGAAAGTTCTTGCTGCGCGAGGGTCAAATCCTGCGGAGTAATGGCAATTTTTTCACGTGCCATTGAAACGGCATCAAGTGATGGCGCTTCAGGTGTTATGCCCACCAAATGCAAGAGCTCGACACCACCGGAGGCCGCGCTGGCCGTACATAGGGCTTTGAGGTTGTCAGGGCTTGCCTCTCCTACGCCAGAAATTACGGGAATGCGGCGGCCTGAGATCCTTCCCACGATGTGTCCCAGCAAATGGAAGAAAATGTCTTCGCGCTTCCAGTGGTCAGGCAAGTCATCACAGGCGAAATGGATTCCCGCCTTGCGGCCCTCATCGGTGTGAAGTCCTGCGAAGGGTGCAAGGCCCGTGATGGCGCAGGCCACATCGAGATAGGAGCCATATTTGTTGGTGCGGCAACCAAGCGCTGAATTGTAATAGGCGACGGCATTGGATTCACCCACGGCGATGTGGTCGCCAAATTTAGGCCCGCCTGGGAGTTGATAGGGCGCGCAGGTCCATGTGGGCTTGCAGCCCAGCCTCGCATAGAGCGTCATCAATTCGTGGCCGCCGCTTACCATTTGCGGATCGATGCGGGAGGGACGAAAGGTGGAATCATCAACGCTTGCAACGCTGTTGTTGGTCCAGGCGGGCACGGCCAATGTGGCGCCGTCCGCCAGCAAAAATTTCACAAAATCAATGTGGGACTGCCCGGTGTAAAAGCAGGCATCGATATGGGCAAAGCTGATGGGAATGAGGCGGGGCGCCTCCATGATTTCAGCGGCAAGCTCCACCAGCTCGGTGGCAAGACGATGGGCCTTGCCGCTTGCGCTCACGCCTTGGCCCCGTCATTGGCCATGCGGGTGAGGGTGACGTAATCGGTTTTGCCAGAGCCCAGCAGAGGCATCTCGGCCACATGCACCAGGGTTTTTGGGACCATGAGATCAGTGCCTCCCTGGGCTTTTAAACCTTCGGCAACGGCTTTGCGATCAGTTTTTTTAAGTGTTGTGAAAAGCACGAGCTGCTCGCCTTTCTTTGGGTCGGCAATGGCTACGGCTGCAAACTGTTCGCCGGGGAACGCGGCCTGGAGTTTCGCTTCAACCGCGGTGAGCGACACCATTTCGCCAGCAATTTTCGAGAAGCGCTTGGCGCGCCCCAAAATAGTTACGTAATGATGCTCGTCAATTTCCACGATATCGCCGGTATCGTACCAGCCATCCGCCGGGGGTTCGATGACGCCCGGATTATCGGCACGCAAATAACCCAGCATGACATTGGGTCCTCTCACATGCAGCCTGCCGCCACTGGCAATTCCTTCAACTGGTTCAAGGCGGGTTTCGATACGGTCCAGCAAGCGGCCCACACTGCCTGACCTGTTGTGCATTGGCGTATTGACGGAAAGCACGGGTGAGCATTCGGTCGCGCCATAACCTTCAAGAATGCGGTGGCCGAACTTTTCCATCCATACTTCGCGGGTTTCCTGCTTAACGCGTTCGGCGCCCGCAATAATCATCCGCATGCTGTAGAAATCATAAGGGTTCGCGGTGCGGGCATAGCCCATAAGGAACGTGTCGGTGCCGAATAACACCGTTGCGTTGGTGTCATAGCAAAGTTCGGGAACGATTTTGTAGTGCAATGGCGATGGGTAGTAGAAACTATAAACGCCGGAAAGGATTGGCAGCAGCGTGCCGCCTAACAGGCCAAAGGCATGGAACATGGGCATTGCGTTAAAGACGATATCCTGCGCGCTGAAGCCAATGCGGGCGGCGGCTTGCAAGCGGTTTGAATTAAGATTGCGGTGGGATAGCACAACGCCTTTGGGAACACCTTCGGAACCCGATGTAAAAAGAACCACGGCGGGGTCATCGGGGTTCCTGTCGGCGCCTGAAGACCTGAGCGCTGATTCCGAGAAATATTTTGCATAGAGGCCGAAGAGCTTGTCGAAAAGGCCTATGTCCGCACGGATGTCCTCAAGATAGATGACGCGGCAGTTTCTTGACAGGATTTCGACGTCGCCCTGCATTTCACCCGCTTCAATGAATTTCCGCGAGCTGACGATGGTTCGCACCTTTGCCGCGCTGCAGGCCGCCGACATGTTGATGGCGCCTGTTGAAAAATTCAGCATGGCGGGAACCCGGCCGAACGCCTGCAGGCCAAAAAGCGTCAGCAAGCTGCCTATGATATTGGGCAGCAGCACGCCCACGTACTTTTGATTGGGGGTGAGTTTGGAAATTTTGCGGCCAAGAATGAAACTGCCCATCACAATACGGCTGTAACTCACGGGCTTGCGTTGAATGTCTTCGACAATTTTATGGCTGCCGCCGTGAATGGCGCGGGCGTCGAGCAGTGCCTCAAACAATGTTTGGTCGGTATTCGATGTGCTGAACACCATGTCGCTCATCACATCATAGAGCTTGTTGGCCTGATACTCCCGCAGGTTTGAACCCTTGAGTTCCGGTGGCGCATCGAATTTTACGGGCGGCAAAAATGTGATGGTTATTTTCGGAAACCAGCGCAGGCGGAGCTTGCCCTGCATCTTGGAGAATTTCGAATATTGCGCGCCATCAATGCGGACGGGCAACACGCGGGCATCGGCCATTTGGGCAATGGCGCCGGGGCCTTCGTAGATTTTCATCAGGGCGCCTGTGACAGTCAACCGGCCCTCGGGGAAAATCACGACGCGGCTGCCCTTTTTCACCGCCTCCACCAGGGTTCGGATGGCCAGCGGATTTGTGGGGTCAATGGGTGCCAGGTCAAACAATGCGAAAGCCGGCTTCACCCACCAGCGCTGGGCCATGTGGGAATTGATGGCGAAGGTCGAACGGTCGGGAAGAAAGGCTGAGAGCAACGCGCCATCGAGCAACGATGTGTGGTTGGCGACGATCACAGCCTTGCGGCCCGCAGATTTATAGTGTTCGAGGCCTCTCACCTCAACGCGGAACAACAGGCGGAACAATTGACGGGCGAGGTTAGCCATCAGTTCCTGTGGCAGCAACCTGATGCTCCAGATAGCGGCCACCGCATTGGCGAGAGCCAATGTCATGAACAGGCCGCGGGCGCTCAGCACCTGCAAGAGCAGGACAGATATAATGGTCGCCGCAATCATGAAAACAGCGTTGATCACGTTGTTGGCGGCGATAACGCGCGAGCGCTTGGGCGGCGACGCCTTGATCTGCATGATGGCGTTGAGCGGCACCGCATAGAGCCCGCCAAAGAACGCCGTAAAGAATAAATCAACGGCAACGCGCCAGCTTGACCAGTGGGCAAAGAACACACCAACACCGTTGAGTTCGCTTCCCAGCAATCGCGCATTGACCTGGCCCGAGGCAAAATAGAGGTCGATGAGAAATACCGTCATCATGATAGCGGCAACCGGCACATATTTGGCGGAAACTTCGCCCTTCAGCAAACGATTGGTAATCAACGATCCCAGGCCAATGCCTATCGTAAATGTTGCGATGAAGGCATTGGCAACATTTTCATTGGCGAGCAGGACGTCCTTGGTGAATACCGGAAACTGGGTGAGCAGGATGGTGCCAAGGAACCAGAACCACGAAGCGCCGATGACAGCCCAGAACACGTCGTGGCGTTCGCTGGCATAGCCCATGAGCTTCGCGGTTTGGCGCACCAGGTTCCAATCCATTTTGAGGTCAGGCGAAGCGGCGGGCGCTTCGGGCATCTGGCTTGCCGCATACCAGGCAACAAATGAGAAGGCGACAAGTGCTACACAGAGAATGGTTCTGCCTACGGGATCAATGACCAGGAACCCGCCAAACATGGCGCCCAACAGGATGGTGACAAAGGTTCCCATTTCGATCATGCCGTTGCCGGCGATAACCTCTTCGGTCTTGAGATACTGCGGCAGGATTCCGTATTTAATGGGCCCGAAAAATGCCGCGAGCGAGCCTGCGAAGAACAGCACCATGAGATCGAGATAGGGATTGTCCAGCCAGAGTGCCGCCGCACCAAACATCATGGCGCCGATTTCAACAAACTTGATGCGGCGGGCAATCAGCGCCTTGTCGTATTTGTCGGCGAGCTGCCCGGCGATGGCGGAGAAAAGAAAATAGGGCAGGATAAAAAGGGCGGTTCCGGCTTGCACGAAAAGCGTGGCGTTCCAGCCCTGGTGGACGGCGAGATCAAATGTGATGAGAATGGAAATGGCATTGCGCAGGCCGTTATCATTGAAGGCGCCAATGGCCTGGGTGATGAACAGGGGCAGAAAGCGCTTGGTTTTAAGAAGGGCGAATTGGCTTTCACTGCTCATGTATAAATTCCTAGATTAGAAGTATGTTCTAATTATGTTCTTTTTGATTTGCCGCTCAATAGATGGCTGATTAGGCGAAAAGTTTCCAGATGATTATTGCTGGTATGGATAGCGCCGCTATAACGCAGTTCCTGCAAGCGGCCAGGGCTGGTGCTGAAGCCGATGAAATGCACGCCGTTAAAGACGCCCGCGTCGACATCATTTACATTGTCGCCCACATAGACGATGCGGTCATTGGGAAGTTTGAGGGTTTCGATGGCGCGTGCGACTGTCTGGCGCTTGTGGCCGCCGCCTTCCGCACCATGGGCATGAGCGCTGACGAAATGCCAGAGGTTGGCTTGCTGCAGCCGGAGTTTTGCAGCGCCCAGGAAATTCGCCGTGGCAACGCCGACGGAGAAATTGGCTTGGAGATTTTTCAGGAGTTGCGTGGCGCCCGGAACAATGGCCGTTGCTATTGCCCCCCGCTCCAGGCGTTGCTGAAGCAGGGCGAGGTAATCGGCAATGACGGCGGGCTTTTCGCTTGCCGGAATGCCGTGGCGCTCAAGGATTTCATCAATGATGTTGTCGTCATTGCGAATTTTGTAGGAATTCCAGTCGCGCGAAATGCCTGTGAGGCCATAGCGCCGTTCGAACGGAAAGAAGAAGACATCTTCCTCCTCCGCCGTGAGCTCCAGCAAGACACCATCGACATCAAAGATGACGGCTGCGTCAGCCATTGACCATGGCGGGAGTCATTTCAATCAGGGTTGGGCCGTCGGCTTTCAACGCGGCGGCAATGGCAACACTCAGAGCTTTCAACGAGGCGGGTTTTTCGGCAATGACGCCATAGGCCTTGGCCAGCATTTGATAGTCAGGATTCTTGAGTGTGACCGCATTGGGCTGAATGCCCTTGCTCACCATGTCATCCCGTATCTGGCCCAGCGCATTGTTGTTCCACATCAGAATGACGAGCGGCAATTTATGTTCGGCGGCGGTTCCCAATTCATTAATCGTGAATTGAATGCCGTAATCACCGATCATCACGGCGACAGGTTTTTTTCCCACGCCGAATTTGGCGCCAATACCTGTAGGCAGGCCAAACCCCAGCGTGCCGAAGCCCACCGGGTGCAGCCAGGTGCGGGGAACATTCATCGGGAAAATGATATTTCCGGCATAGGCAATTTGCGTCATGTCAGAAGCGATCACGGTTTCTTCCGGCAGCGCCTCGCGGATGGTGGCGAGAACCTTGCGGAGCATGGCGCGTAAATCATCGTCCTCACCCGCTTCGAATTTTAGGGGAGCGGCCGTTGCCTTCGGGCTTATGAGCGCATTGATACTTTCCAATGCGGCTTTCGCATCGCC
Organism: uncultured Alphaproteobacteria bacterium; assembly: GCA_963763635.1. Classification (GTDB taxonomy): domain Bacteria; phylum Pseudomonadota; class Alphaproteobacteria; order Rhizobiales; family Aestuariivirgaceae; genus Aestuariivirga. The sequence goes on along the minus strand of CAVXPO010000019.1, from coordinate 38,449 downwards.
AAGGATTGGGATTTCAGCGGCGTGAGGACGGGCAATGGCGGAAGGGTCTATGTCAATGCGGATAAGATTCTTTTCGATGAGCACATCGGGCGACCAGAAATCGGTTTCGGATAGTTCAGTGCCAACGGCGAGAACGCAATCGGACGTCAGCAAGGCTTTTTGGATTTGTTCGTTGCCGAGACAATAGCCGAGACAAAGCGGATGATCGGCCCGCACCGCGCCCTTGCCTGCGGTTGTTGTAAGAATGGCGCAACCGAGTTTTTCAGCAATCTCGGTTGCCGCCTTGCCAGCCTCTAATGCGCCGCCACCCAGAAGCATGATCGGAGTCCTGGCAGCGTTGAGTTTTTTGACTGCCGCGGCGATCAGCGCGGCCGATGCAACTGGTTTTGAAGGGAGGGCGCGGGCGGTCCAGCCATCGCCTGCGGGGACTTTCAGAAGGTCGAGCGGAATTTCGAGATAGGCGGGGCGGGGTCGGGCCGCGGCGAAATTGGCGAATGCCCTTGCGATGCAATCCCTCACATCTTTTGGCGTATAGGCGCGCATGTGAAGGCTGGTAACGGTTGCGGCAGCGCCGCGCTGGTCCAGCATCTCATGCAGGCGGCCACGGCCCTGGGCGGCGTCGCCAACGTCAAGCGCCGAAGAAATCACCAGCACGTTGCTGGAGTCTGACCAGGCCTGGCCGAGGGGTGTAAGGATGTTCAAAAGGCCGGGCCCCGTGATGGTGAAACACACGCCGGGTTTCCCTGTAGCGCGGGCGTAGCCATCTGCCATGAAGCCGGCACCCTGTTCGTGGCGCACCAGGATGTGTTTTATTTTTGAGCGCGGCAGGGCGCGGTACATTTCCACGTTATGAACGCCGGGAATGCCGAAAATGGTATCAACGCAATAGGCCTCAAGCAGGCCAACAAGGGCTTCACCGGTTGAGAGTTCGGCGCGGGTTGACATGGTTTCAGGCTGCCTTGGTTGAGGTGACGGGATCATTTACCGCATGGCAGGCCACGAGGCTGCGCTCATGGGCGACAAGAAGCGGATTTACATGCCCACATTTTTCGAAAGCCAATGGACAGCGCGGATGGAAGGTGCAGCCGGAAGGCGGATTGAGCGGCGAGGGCAATTCGCCTTTCAGGACAATGCGCTCCCGCTTGCGGCCGGGGTCTGGCGTCGGGGTGGCTGACAGCAGCGCACGCGTATAGGGATGTTGCGGGTTGCTGAAAATATCGTCGCGCGTGCCATGCTCCACCACGCGGCCCAGGTACATGACCATCACCTCATTCGCGATGTGCCTGACCACGGACAGGTCATGGCTGATGAAGAGGTAGGCGAGGTTGTGTTTTTCCTGCAGGTCCGCCAGCAGGTTCAGCACTTGCGCCTGAATGGAAATATCAAGGGCCGACACGGGCTCATCCAGCACCAGCACTTCGGGGTCAAGCATCAGGGCGCGGGCGATTGCAATGCGCTGGCGCTGGCCGCCGGAAAACATGTGGGGGTAGCGGTCGTAATGCTCGGGGCGCAATCCAACGCTCGTCATCATGGCGCGGGCCTTTGCTTCGCGCTCGGCCTTTGGCGCGCTGGTGTTGACAAGCAACGGCTCTTCCAGAATGGCGCCGATTTTCTGGCGGGGGTTCAAGGAACCATAGGGGTTCTGGAAAACGATCTGAACTTTGGGGCGAAGGCCCCGCAAGGTTTCCGGCGTGGCACCCACAATATCATGCCCGCCAATGTTCAGTGTGCCGGAGGTTGGCAATTCAATCATGGTAACCAGACGCGCAAGGGTGGATTTTCCGCAGCCCGATTCACCAACCACTGCCAGCGTCTTGCCGCGTTCAAGCGTGAAGCTGGCGCCATCAACGGCCTTGAGGATTGAGGCTTCCTTGAAAGCCCCGCGCGACACCTTGTAATAGCGCGTAAGATTTTGTGCGTTGAGAACCTGGCTCATGCAGCGCTCCTGCCAAGGGGGTAATGACACAACGCACCGGAGTTCATGGCGGGTGGGGTGGTTCTGCACAGGTCGGTTGCGAAACTGCAGCGCGGCGAAAACAAGCAGCCCACGGGGCGGTCAAACTGGCCGGGCACAACGCCCGGAATTGACGGCAGCCTGCGGCCCAGGCTGCGTTCGGGCAAGGCCGACAACAGTGCTGCGGTGTAGGGGTGACGCGGTGTGGCGAAGAGGCTGGCCACCGACTGTTCTTCCACTTTTTGACCCGCATATTGCACGCTCACACGCTCTGCCGTTTCGGCGACAACGCCCATGGAGTGGGTGATCAACACAAGGCCCATGCCGGTGTCCTTTTGCAGGCGCACCAGCAGTTCCAGAATTTGCGCCTGAATGGTGACATCAAGCGCCGTGGTCGGTTCATCAGCGATCAAAAGTTTTGGGTTGCAGGATAATGCCATGGCGATCATCACGCGCTGGCTCATGCCACCTGAAAGCTGATGCGGATAGGAAGACAGCCGCGTTTCGGGAGCCGGAATGCCCACTTCCTCAAGCAATTCAATGGCGCGCTTCTTGCGCTGCGACTTGTCGAGATCAAGGTGGGTATTCATGGCTTCCATGAGCTGAAAGCCGACAGTGAAGCAGGGATTGAGGCTCGACATGGGTTCCTGAAAAATCATCGCCATGTCTTTTCCTGTGATCGCACGGCGATCCTCAGGGGTGATATTCAGAAGATCACGGCCATCGAATTCAATCCTGTCGGCGGTCACTTTTGCCGTCCACGGCAACAGCCCCATGACGGCCAGCATGGAGACGGATTTTCCCGATCCTGATTCACCGACAATGGCCAGGACCTCACGGGTATCGACAGACATGGTGACATTGTCAACGGCGCGGAAGGCGCCGCTGGCGGTTTTGAAATCAACACTCAGGTTTTTGATGTCCAGCAGCGGCATGGCTCAACTCTTCTTCAAGCGCGGATCAAGCGCATCTCGCAAGCCATCACCCATGAGATTGATGGCGAGCACGGTGATGAGAATGGCCATGCCGGGAAGCGCCATAACCCACGGGTGTGACGTGATGAGGTCGCGCGAGTCAGCCAGCATGGATCCCCATTCCGGCATCGGGGGTTGCGCACCCAGTCCCAAAAACCCAAGGCCCGCCGCTTCAAGAATGGCGTCAGAAATTCCAAGTGCAGCCTGTACAATCAGGGGAGCCATGCAATTTGGCAGGATCGTTGTAAACATCAGCCGCCAGGGGCCAACGCCGGCAACTCTCGCGGCAGTGACATAATCCTTGCTGAGTTCGCTCAAGGCGCTGGCGCGCACCAATCTCACAAAACGTGGAAGATAAACCACGGTGACGGCGATGATGGTGTTGGTGAGATTGGGGCCGATCACGGCGATGATGAGAATGGCCAGCACAAGGCTGGGGATCGCCATGATCAGGTCCATGATGCGGATGATGACAACATCGACAATGCCGCCGCGAAAGGCAGCGAGCAACCCAAGAGAAATGCCCACGAGGGCCGACACCAGCATGACGGAGAGGCCAATGAAAAGCGAAATGCGGGAACCATAGAGAATGCGTGAGAGCATGTCTCTTCCCAAGGGATCTGTTCCCAGGGGATAAGCCCAATTGCCGCCTGTTGCCCAAACCGGCGGCAGCTTGGTTGAATTCCTGAATTGCTCCAGCGGGTTGTAGGGGGCCAGAAAATTGGCGAAGATCGCGATGAAGACGACGAAGCCGACAATGACGAGGCCAATGACGGCACCGCGATTTTCCCGGAAGGAGCGCCAGAAGGAAAGCAGCGGCCCCGGCGGGGCGAAGGCAATGGTTTCAGTGGCCATGGCGGATCCGCGGATTAATGAGGCCATAGAGAAGATCAACCAGCAAATTGACGAAAATCACCAGGCTGGCGATCAGCATGATGCCGCCCTGCAGGGCAGGATAGTCGCGCCTGCTGATCGAGTTGATCAGCCATTTGCCAACGCCCGGCCAAGAGAAAATTGTTTCGGTAAGAACGGCACCTGCAAGGAGTGAACCAATTTGCAAACCGATAACGGTTACCACAGGGATAAGCGCGTTGCGCAGGGCATGCAGCCCGATGACCCGGTAAGTTGAGAGGCCCTTGGCTTTTGCGGTTCGCACATAGTCTTCTTCGAGAACCTCAAGCATGGAGGAACGTGTCATGCGCGCAATGACCGCGAGCGGCACGGTTCCCAAGACAATGGTGGGGAGAATGAGATGGCGCACCGCATCCAGGAAGGCGCCCTTCTGGCCGGAGATGAGCGAGTTGATCAGCATGAAACCGGTGACAGGCTGATAGAAATATTTGATGAGGTCAACACGGCCGGAAACCGGTGTGAGATGCAGCGTGTTGGACATTACCAGAATGAGAATGAGGCCCCACCAGAAAATGGGCATGGAATAGCCGGTGAGCGAGAGGCCCATGAGTGTTTGATCATAAATGCCGCCGCGTTTTGCAGCAGCGACAACGCCTGCCGGAATGCCGAGCAGAATTGCAAAGAGCATGGCACACAGGGTGAGCTCAAGAGTAGCCGGGAACAAGGTCAGGAATTCATGGACAACGGGAGATTTTGAAATCAGAGAGGTGCCGAAATCCCCGTGCAGCAGCGCCCAGACATAATCACCGAACTGTTTCCAGACCGGTTGGTCCAAGCCCATTTCATGACGGAGCTCGGCGAGGCGCTCCGGCGAAATGCCGCGTTCACCGCGACGGACCTCGATGGGGTCACCGGGCACAAGCCGGATCATCGTGAAGGTCACGAACATGAGGGCAATAAACGTGGGTAGCGTTAGCGCTGCACGCTTGAGAAGGAAACGAAACATCCAGATACCTAAAAAGGGGCCCTCATCCGGCCTTCGGCCACCTTCGCCCATGCAAGGGCACGGGAGAAGGCGCTAAACTCATGACCTTCTCCCGTTCGAAGAATGGGAGAAGGTGCCCAATGGGTGGATGAGGGCTACTTACTTCTTACTCAGCTACATCCACGTCCTGGAATTCGTGAGCGCCGAGCGGGCTTACCTTGTAACCCGATACTTCCTTGCGGACGGGTTCAAACACCGTTGAGTGGGCAATGGTCATCCAAGGAGCTTCCTTCTTGAAGATGGCCTGCATCTCTTGATAGATCTTGGTGCGGGCTGCCTGATCAGTGATCTTGCGCGCTTCCAAGAGCTTGGCATCAAAGTCCTTGTTGCACCACTTGGCAATATTCTGGCCAGCCGGTGTTCCATCAGCCTTGCAGGAAAGCAAGAACAGGAAATTGTCCGGATCGCCATTGTCGCCGGTCCAACCCAACAAGCCCATTTGATGCTCGCCAGCCTGCAGGCGCTTCCTATATTCACCCCACTCGTAGGACACGAGGGTTGCGGTGATGCCAACCTTGGCCAAATCGGACTGCATCATTTCGGCCATGCGCTTGGCATTCGGATTGTAGGGGCGCTGTACTGGCATCCACCACAGGTCGGTTGCGAGTGCTGTTACACCGGCTGCTGCCAGCATTTCCTTGGCCTTGTCGGGGTTGTATTCATAGTCCTTGGTTGATTCATCATAGGACCAGATTGTTGGCGGCAGCGGGTTGCGGGCCGGCTGGCCTGCATCCTGGTACACTTCCTTGATGATCGAGGCCTTGTCGATTGCCATGTTGATGGCCTGGCGCACTTCAACCTTGTCAAATGGAGGCTTCAACGCGTTCATCGAGAGATAACCGATGTTGAGGCCGGCCTGCTGGATGAGCTGGATGTCAGCGTTCTTGCCCATATCGGCGAGATCAGCCGGATTTGGCGCGATCATTATCTGGCATTCATTGGCTTTCATCTTGGCATAGCGAGCCGTCGCGTCTGGTGTGATCGCATAGATGAGGTCATCAACCTTGGGCTTGCCAGCCCAGCCATCAAACGCCTTGAAGCGGATGACAGCATCCTTCTGGTAATCCACGAACTGGAACGAGCCGGTGCCAACCGGAATCTGGTCGAACTGTTCAGGGGTTCCCTTGTCCATCAGGAATTTCGCATATTCAGCGGACTGGATGGTGGCGAAATCCATGGCGAGGTTTGCCATGATGGGCGCGTTTGGCTCCTTGAGCGTCATCACAACGGTCAAATCATCCGCGCCTTTGGCGATGGAGGCCAAAAGGTCTGGCATGCCCATGTCATTGAAATAGTCATAGGCGCCGCCTGAAACTTTCGCATATGGATGCTCTGGCTTCCACTGGCGTTCGAAGGAGAAGATCACATCTTCTGCTGTCAAGTCGCGGGTTGGCGTGAAGCCGTTCACGCCGGAATGAAACTTGGTACCGGGGCGCAGCTTGAAGGTGATGACGGTGCCATCGGCGGAGATTTCATAGGATTCAGCGAGGGCGGGTGCCACGGTTGTGGTGCCGGGGGTGAATTGCACGAGTTTGTTGTAAACCGGGCGCGCCGCATCAAGGCTGGTGCCTGTGGTGTTCATGGCGGGGGTGAAGTTTTCGGGTGAACCTTCCGAACAATAGACCAGTGACTTTGCATTGGCGGCACCGACTGCGAGCATGGTGCTCATCAGAAGTGCGGCACCAAATAGTTTGGTGGATTTCATAGTTTGACTCCCTTATTTTTTGGACACCCTGAGAGGGTGGTTTTTTCACTTAAGCATGTTTTTTCCGAATGATCAAAATTCTGTTTTGCGCGGGGCAGGCTGGATTAAATCAATCGAAATTACTTATTGCTGCCATGCGAAAAATTCTGTTGCGCTGCTGGGAAGGGCTGGCATGCTGGTGTTAGAATTGGAGTGCTTGGGATGACAACGATCAAAGTTTCCGCCGATACAATCGCAGAATTTCACCAGAATGGCGCCGTTGCATTGCGCGGGCTGTTCAAGGATTGGGTTGAGATTCTGCGGGCCGGTATTGCGCGCAATATGGCGGAGCCGAGTGCGGACGTGAAAATCTATACGGGGCGGGATGGCGGCGGGCGCTTCTTTGGCGATTACTGCAACTGGGACCGCATCCCGGAATACAAGGATTTCATTTTCAATTCGCCCGCGGCCGAAATTGGCCGCCAGTTGATGGGGTCAAAGAGTGTGCGGCTGTTTCATGAGCATGTGCTGGTGAAGGAAGCGAGCGCTGGCGTGGCAACGCCCTGGCACCAGGACCAGCCCTATTACTGCGTCGATGGAAATGACACTGTAAGTTTGTGGATTCCGCTTGATCATATTCCGCTGGACCGGACGCTGGAATTTGTTGGCGGCTCACATAAATGGGGAAAATATTACCGGCCCGAGCGTTTTGACAAAACACCATTGAATGAGAATGACGGCTTGGAAGCCGTGCCCGACATCAATGGCAACCGCGACAAGTTCGACGTGATCGGCTGGGCGCTGGAGCCGGGGGATGCGGTGGCGTTCAACTACAAAACATTGCATGGCGCCCCTGCGAATAATTCGATGAGCGAGCAGCGGCGGGCGTTTAGTTTGCGGCTGCTGGGCGATGATGCACGGTTTGCGCGGCGTGAAGGGGTGAAGACTTCGCCGCCATTCAGGGGTGTGAAGCTGACCCATGGTGCGGTTATGGACGCGCCGGAGTTTCCGGTTTTGGTATCTTAAGCGGTTATTCTGGACAATGCATTGGCGGAGCCAATTTGATACTGGTGAATTACACTGCCTTACCGAAACTCTTGCTAATCTATGACGAGAAATACTTATGAACGTTTTGGTTTATGGCGCTGGTGTCATTGGTACGATCTATGCCGCCAAACTTCGGCAGCACGGCCATAGCGTTACTGTGCTTGCGCGGGGCGAGCGGCTCGCAGACATCCGTCTTTATGGTTTAGTCCTCGAGGATATCGTAGGCGGTCAGCGGACTGCGACTCACGTGGAAACCACTGAACGACTTGGCTTTGATGACCGCTATGATGTTGTCATCGTCATGGTGCGACGAGATCAAATAGCCGATGTCCTGCCGGAGCTTTCGGCCAATCGACACACTCCCACCATTCTTTTTATGCTGAACAATCCAAACGGAACGGCGAACCTCGTTGATATCTTAGGCCAAGAGCGCGTGGTGCTTGGATTTCCTGGAGCGAGTGGGATGCGAAAAGGGCACGTCATACATTATGCGCTGATAGCTCAGCAACCCACGACGCTGGGTGAAATTGGCGGACAAAAAACAGAGAGACTTCGCAAACTCGAAGAAACATTCCGAACATCTGGTTTTCCAACCAAGATATCTTTCGACATGGACGCTTGGTTAAAAACGCACGCTTTCTTCGTCACCGCCATCTGTGGAGCGACATATATGTCTGGGGGCAACTGTGTTCAGCTATCCAAAGATGATCTTGTGCTACGGCTTATGACGAGCGGCGTGCATGAAGGTTTTGCTGTGCTGCGTACGCTCGGAATCTCCGTCACACCCTTCCCACTGAAAGTACTGTTTACGTGGTTGCCGCAGACGTTTGCAATTTACTATTGGCGCCATTTCTTTGCATTACCAATGGCGGATTATGTTTTTGGCCGCCATGCGCGCAATGCCCCGAAGGAAATGCAACAAGTAGCAAACGATTGCCGCATAATGGTTAAAGAAAGCAGTGTCGAAGCTCCCGCTCTAGGGCAACTCTATCGCGCTATCGATACCTATGCTGCGCAGACTACTTGAACCTGTCTGGCATGATATCTGCCATTGATAGACCGGCATTCAATACGTCCTGCGGAGGCCTATCTCCCAGCACCATCGCCGCAGCGGTTCGAGAAAGCGCCGGGGCGGATTGTATGCCGTAGCCGCCCTGCCCCACGAGCCAGAATAAACCTTCCGTGAGCGGATCATATCCGATGACGGGGGAGCCATCGGGGGCGAAGGTTCGGAGGCCGCCCCAGGAATGGTCGAGATGGTTCACTTCAATCGTCGTTGCGTTCATCAGGCGCTCGATGCCTTCGGCGATGGCCATGTCGTCGGCGTAGGCGTCGTGCGGGTCAACGGGCGTGGCGTCGGCTGATGAGACGATCATTTTGCCGCTTTGCGGCTTGGCGTACCAGGTTTCGCCTACGTCCGTCGCCATGGGAAAATCGGCAACGCCCGCAATGCCATCAACGGGGATGACGCCGACCGAGCGGCGTTTGGGTAGCAGGCCGATGGGCTTCACGCTGGCCTTTGCTGCCACAACATCGCCCCAGGCGCCGGCAGCGTTGACGAGGATTTCGCTTTCAAAAATGCCTTGCGGTGTGGCGACGCGCCAGATTTTGCCCACGCGATCAATGGTTTCCGCGGCGGCGTTATTCAGCAATTGACCGCCGCGCGATTTGAAGAGCTTGAGATAGCCGCGATGCAGCAAATCCACATCAAGGTCGCCCGTATGGGGGTCGAGGAAGGTGCGCCGGGCATAGCCTTCACGCAGGATGGGGTAGATGGCGCGGGCCTGCGCTTCCGACAATTCCTCAAGGCCTGAGCCCGCCGCCAGGAACGCCGTGGTGAAAAATTCCTGTCCTTCGGCTTCAAAAAATAACGAGGCGCGCGGTATGAGCAATGGGCCATCGGTGAAGCCCGGTGGCGGGTTCACGAAGAAATCACGGCTGGTGCGGGTGAAGGCCAGCATGGGGGGCGGGCCGTAGTTGGGTTCAAAAGTGGCGGCTGATCGTCCGGTCGTGTGAAAGCCGGGGCGATCTTCCATTTCCACAATCAATACGCGCTTGGTTTCGGCGAGGTGGGCGGCAACGCTGGCACCTGCAATGCCGGCACCAATTACGATGATGTCAAATTTGTCTGTCATGGACCCAGCGTAGCGATTGCACTGGCCTTGCGTCAAATGCGGCGTCAGGCCAGACTGGCCGCATGACCGAGGCCACATTGCATTTTGCGCCCGAAGAATATCAGCGGCGCATTGCCAAAACGCGTGCCGCCATGCTGGCGCGCAATCTTGATCTCATCGTTGTATCAGATCCTTCCAACATGTGCTGGCTGACGGGCTATGACGGCTGGTCCTTCTATGTGCATCAGGCTGTCTTGCTGGGGATGGAAGGCGAGCCCGTGTGGTGGGGGCGCGGCATGGATGCCAATGGCGCCAGGCGCACGGTGTTCATGGGCCATGACAATATTGTGGGCTACCCCGATAACTATGTGCAATCGACCGAGCGCCACCCGATGGAGCACTTGGCGGAAGTTGTTGCAGCGCGCGGCTGGGGTGCTGCGCGGATTGGCGTTGAGATGGATAATTACTGGTTTTCAGCCAAGGCCTATACCACGCTGTGCAAGGCGTTCGGTGAATCTCGTTTGATTGACTCAACCGGTTTGGTGAACTGGCAGCGCAGCGTGAAGAGCGCCGCTGAAGTTGCCTTCATTCGCAAGGCAGCCAAAATTGTTGATGCCATGCATGCACGCGTTTTCGAACTGGTGGAGCCGGGCCTGCCGAAAAATGTGCTGGCGGCCGAAATCCAGAAGCAGGCCCTGCTTGGCGCTGATGGCAACTGGGGCGACTATGCCGCTTTTGTGCCCATGCTGCCATCGGGCGCTGATGCAACGGCACCGCATTTAACCTGGGATGACCGGCCCTTCAAAAGAGGCGAAGGCACTTTTTTTGAATTGGGCGGCTGTTACCGGCGCTACCATGCGCCGCTGTCGCGCACGGTTTACCTGGGTACGCCGCCGCAAAAATTTCTTGATGCTGAACGCGCGGTGCTCGATGCGACATCTACCGGGTTGGACATGGCAAAGCCGGGCAAGACCTGTGGCGAGGTGGCGGATGCGTTTTTTGATGAATTGGCCGCCCACGGCTTTGAAAAGGATTCGCGCGCCGGTTATTCGATTGGGCTTTCCTATCCGCCCGATTGGGGCGAGCGCACCATGTCCATCCGCCGGGGTGACGCAACTGTGCTGGAATCCAACATGACCCTGCATTTCATGCCGGCGCTTTGGCTGGATGATGGCGGGCTGGAACTGTCGGAAACGATTTTGATAACGCCGCAGGGTGCGGAGTGCCTGTGCCAGACGCCGCGCAAGCTGGTAATCAAGAATTGAACAAGGGAGATTTATTGTGAGTGATTTCAACCAGCCGGTTTCAGGCCTCGTCACCCCGCGCTTTGGCGGCATTGCCACCTTCATGCGGCTGCCGCATGTACATCTGGATGAGGCCAAGGATGTTGATATCGGCATCGTCGGTGTTCCGTGGGATGGCGGCACATCAAATCGGCCGGGCCCGCGGCATGGCCCCCGGCAGATGCGTGATATGTCGTCGATGGTACGGCGCATGCACCAGACGTCGCATATCGTGCCCTATGACCTCGCCAATGTGGCCGACCTCGGTGATTGCCCGGTGAATCCGGCGAGTGTTGATGATGCGCTGCTGCGTGTTGAAACCTATTACAAGAAATTGATCGCCAAAGGCATCCGGCCGCTGTCGGCCGGCGGCGATCATTTGTGTTCGCTTCCCATCCTGCGGGCTGTTGGTGCCAAGAAGCCTGTTGGGATGGTGCATTTTGATGCGCATACGGATCTCTACGACAATTATTTTGGCGGCTTCAAATATACCCACGGCACGCCCTTCAAGCGCGCCATTGAAGAAGGCGTGCTTGATCCCAGGCGCACCATTCAAATCGGATTGCGCGGCTCCATGTATGACCTTGAGGACTTCGAGTATGGCGAGAAGATGGGGGTTCGCCTCATGCGCATTGAAGAGGCGATGGATCTGGGGCCGAAGAAGGTGATGGAAATTGCGCGGGGCATTGCGGGCGATGGCGAAACCTACGTGAGCTTTGATATCGACATGCTTGATCCTGTCTATGCGCCGGGCACCGGCACGCCGGAAATCGGCGGCTTCACCACTTATCAAGCGCAGCAAATGTTGCGCGGGCTTCGCGGACTTAACATTGTGGGTGCAGACGTGGTTGAAGTGTCGCCACCGTTTGACCCATCGGGCATGACAGCCTATGCGGGGGTTACCATGATGTTTGAAATCATGTGTTCGATGGCCGAGGCCGTGGCAAACCAACGAAAGAAATGAATCCGCCCGGCACTGCGCTAATCTCTTCGGCATGATTCGCTGTATTGATTTTTTGGTCGCACTTTCCGGCATTCGCCGTTTTGCGGTGGTGCTTGCGTCCGGCGTCGTGGCAGCGCTTTCCCTGCCGCCCCTTGATTTCTGGCCCCTTCTGTTTGTCGCGTTTCCGATTGCCTTCACATTGCTTGAAGGCATTTCACGGGGGCGTTGGCTGCAGGCATTCCTGTTGGGGTGGGTGTTTGGTTTTGGCTATTTCCTTTTCGCCTTTCACTGGATCGGGTTTGCCTTCTTCGTCAATGCCAAAGACTATCTCTGGATGATGCCTTTTGCCGTCGGTGGCCTGAGTGCTGCCATGGCAATTTACTGGGGACTTGCGTTTCTTGCCATGAATGCAATCAACCTCAGAGGCCTGCCCCTGTTTTTGATAGCACCAGCAGCACTCACGGGCGCTGAGTATTTGCGTGGTGTTTTGTTCACGGGTTTTCCGTGGGCGGCACCGGGCCTTGCGAGCGATGGCATGGGTGCCATCTCGCAAACTGCATCCCTGTGGGGCATGCCGGGACTCTCATTGCTGGTCATGCTGTGGGCCAGCGTCTGGATTTGTGTTTTCAACGGACGATTGCCGCGCGGTCATCGCATTATGGTGGCTGTGCTGATGTTGACGATGCCCTTGTGTTGGGTGTGGGGCAGTCAACGGCTCAAGAACGGGGATGTGGGTAAGGTCGAAGGCGTAAATGTCAGGATTGTTCAACCCAATATTTCCCAGGATGATAAATGGCGCGACGAAAATGCAAGGGGCATCTTCGATCAGTTGCTTGAAATGTCAGCGCAAAAATCCACCAATGGCAAGCCGATTACCCATATCGTTTGGCCTGAGTTGGCGGTGCCGTTTCTGATTGATGAAAGTGACGGCTCGCGCGCAGAATTGGCGGCGATGCTGGCTGGTGAACAAACGCTGATGACGGGCACGTTGCGGCGCGACAAGAATACAGCCGGAAATCCCAATGAAGACAAGGTCTATAACAGTGTTTTGACTTTTGACGGGTTTGGCAATGTGGTGGCCAGATACGACAAGTGGCGGCTGGTTCCCGGCGGGGAATTCTTGCCCTTTGAATGGCTGCTCAAACCGTTGGGCTTTCGCAAGGTTGTAACGCTTCCTGGGAGTTTTGAACCAGGCGCTGGGCCCCTGACATTCAGCATTCCGTCAGCCCCACCCGTTGGCTTCTCCATTTGCTACGAAGCGATTTTTCCGGACCAGCTTATTGACGCTGGAAAGCGACCATCATGGCTGGTGAATGTCACCAATGACGGCTGGTTTGGCAATTCCACCGGGCCCTATCAACATTTGGCGCAGGTGCGCCTGCGGGCGATTGAACAGGGGCTGCCCATTGTGCGGGCGGCAAACACGGGAATATCTGCCGTGATCGATCCCTTTGGACGCTATCTGGAGCGGCTGCCTGTTGGGCAGGAAGGCATTGTCGATGCAACCTTGCCGCAAAAACTCGACTCAACCGGTTTCAGCCGTTTCGGTCAAATCATCGTGTTTCTGATGGGTTTGTTCTTGTGCATTTTGGCAATCGGTGTAGAATACAATCAGAGGTAGCTGTTTTCAAACCTGTTGTAAAATGCTATGTTGAGCACCCATTCAATAAATGATTTTGTTTGCATCATATTCGACGTTGGATTAATCATCACGTAAAGTTGATCTATGAATCACCCCGCTTTATACGGTAAATGATTCTGTGATGTTTATGCGCCAGGCTGGGGGCATCAGTCTGAGGAAATATGACGAGGCGAGACCCTAACTATGTCGACGTGCACGTTGGTTCGCGCATTCGTATGCGTCGGCAAATTGTGAGCATGAGCCAAGAGAAGCTTGGCGAATTATTGGGCATTACGTTTCAGCAAGTCCAGAAGTATGAAAAGGGCACTAATCGCATTAGCGCCAGCCGCCTGTTCTATACCGCCAAGATACTTGGTGTTCCGGTTCAGAGCTTTTTTGAGGACTTGCCGGGCGTCGAGGGCGAAAGCGGATTTAGTGAATCCGCCGGCGACAACAGCGTCATGTCCTCCATGATGAACACGGAAGGCATCCAGTTGGCCAAGGCGTTTCGCGATGCAGACAATTCAACGAAACGCAAGCTTATTGCAACCCTGGCGCGCGCTATTGTGGACATGAAGGACTAATCCAGTCATTTCTTCACCGCAACTCTTGACCTCTTTTCGCAAGGCTGCCATTAACCCTCGCCTGAAGGCATAAAGAAATCTTTATGCGAATTTGCAGTACGGCAGGGGCCGAAGGGCGGGGTATAGATGGCACGTAAAAATTATCTTTTCACAAGCGAGTCCGTTTCTGAAGGCCATCCAGACAAGGTTTGCGATCGCATTTCGGACGAGATCGTAGACTTGTTTTATCGCGAGGCGCTGGAGCAGGGCATGGATCCCTCGCTGGTGCGCGTCGCCTGTGAAACTTTCGCCACAACCAACAGGGTTGTCATCGGCGGCGAAACGCGCGGGCCTTCTTCCGTAACCCACGAAAAAATCGAGCAGGCGACACGCCACGCCATCAAGAGCATTGGCTATGAGCAAAATGGCTTTCATTGGCAAACGGCCAAGATCGAAATCCTGTTGCACGAGCAGTCGGCTGATATTGCGCAAGGCGTGGATTCCGCTGCGCAGAAAGATGAAGGCGCTGGCGACCAGGGCATCATGTTTGGCTATGCCTGCGATGAAACACCGGACCTGATGCCGGCACCGCTTTATTATGCCCAGCGCATTTTGCAATTGCTCGCGGAAGCGCGTCATTCGGGCGCGGAAAAAACCCTGGGGCCTGATTCAAAGAGCCAGGTGACGTTGCAATACAAGAATGGCAAGCCGGTTGCGGCAACACAGATCGTGGTGTCGCACCAGCATCTCGACGAGAACCTGACCTCTGAGGACATGCTGAAGATGGTGAAGCCCTATGTGAAGAAGGCACTGCCCAAGGGCTGGATTACCAAGGACACGGTTTGGCATGTGAACCCCACCGGCAAGTTTTTCATCGGCGGCCCCGATGGCGACGCGGGGCTGACGGGCCGCAAAATCATTGTTGATACCTACGGCGGTGCTGCCCCCCATGGCGGCGGTGCCTTCTCCGGCAAGGACTCCACCAAGGTTGACCGTTCGGCGGCTTATGCGGCGCGCTATCTCGCCAAAAATGTTGTGGCTGCCGGCATGGCCAAGAAATGCACCATTCAGGTTTCCTATGCGATCGGCGTTTCACAGCCCCTGTCCATTTATGTGGATACGCATGGCACAGGTAAGGTGGCCGAGGCCAAGCTTGAAAAGGCCATTGCCAAGGTGATGGATTTGAGTCCGCGCGGCATCCGTACCCATCTCAGCCTTAACCGTCCGATATACGCAAGGACGTCTTCTTACGGACATTTCGGCCGCGCACCTGCAAGGGATGGCGGTTTTTCGTGGGAAAAGACCGATTTGGTGAAGGCCCTCAAAGCGGCGGTGAAGTGAGAGAGGACGAGAACAAACGTTTCCAGTTCTACGGGCGGCGCCGGGGCAAAACCTTGCGCCGCCGTCATTTGCAATTGACGGAAGATTTGCTGCCGGCTCTCCGCGTTGATTTGAACCAGCCGCTGGTGGCATGGGCGGGCGACGTGTGGCTGGAAATTGGTTTTGGCGGCGGTGAACATCTGGCGCATCAGGCTGCGACTTTTCCCGATGTGAATTTTATTGGCGCTGAACCTTTTCGCAATGGCGTTGCCAAGCTTCTGGCGCTGATTGAAACGAAGGCGCTGACCAATATCCGCGTGCACGATGACGACGTGCGTTACTTGCTGGAAAAACTTCCCCCTGCATCCCTGTCAAAAATCTTCGTGCTGTATCCCGACCCTTGGCCCAAAAAGCGCCACCACGAACGCCGCATCGTGAGTGCGGATACACTGAAGCAGTTTCACGCGTTGCTGAAGCCCGATGGATTGTTTCTGTTTGCGAGTGATATTATTGATTACGTCGAGTGGACGTTACGCGAGTGCAAGGAACACGGTGGATTTACTTTATCAAGTGACTCAGCCGAACCGTATGAGAACTGGTTTCAGACGCGCTATGAGGTGAAGGCCAAACGCGAGGGGCGGGAGACACAGTATCTCATTTTTCGGAAAATGGGTTTAGTGTAACCATCAATCATTCTGTGCGAGCAGGTTGCGAAATGAACACAGTCATAATACGTGTCGCCGGGCAAAACGAAGTTGAGCAAATTCGAAGCCTAGTGAACGATGTTGTTCATGAAACGTATGGACATTTGCACCCTCAAAGATTGAACGCATTGAGTGATCCTAATCAATGGATTCAAAGTTGGGTCGCAGCTGATCGCAATGATGTTGTGGGCGTTGGACTGGCAAATGGCAATTGCATTGATGATCTCTGGCTTCGCTCTGATTACAGGCAGCGCAAAATTGGCAGTCAGCTGTTAGCGATTTTGGAGTCCCAAATTCGAAAAAATGGCCATTCGATCGCAACGTTGCGAGTTGTTGCTGAAAACGTGCCAGCACGTAGATTTTATCTTCGACATGGATGGCAAGAATTGAAATCGTATCCGCATGAAAAATGGGGGTTCTTGATGGCGGACATGCAGAAAGAACTGAATGGTTAAGTGAAAGTCTGAATAGTCGGGTCAAACCCGACTATGGAAAGCAGGATGGGAGACCATTCTCTAAATTCTCTCCATGGTCGGGCTTGACCCGGCCAACCAGGCCGAACTTACCCCTCTTGCAGAAACCCCATTACCGGCGTATACAGCCCTTAACTTAAGTTCACTCGCAAAGTTTGAGAGTGGGTTCCGCACCGGGGCCCGCTTTTTTTGTTGCCTGAAGAGAAGAAATGGATACGACGCGATTATCACGTGAAACTGGGCCTGCTTTGCGGGTTGCAGCGCTTGTTGAACCTGTGCTTGATGACATGGGATTTCGGCTGGTGCGCGTGAAGCTGACGGGCACCACCTTGCAGATCATGGCGGAAAGGCCTGATGGCACGTTTTCCATTGATGACTGCGAACACTTCAGCCGGGCGATTTCGCCCATGCTAGATGTGGCGGATATTGTTTCCACCAAGTATCAGCTCGAAATATCATCGCCAGGCATTGACCGCCCCCTCGTGCGAAAGGAAGATTTTGAGCGCTGGGCGGGCCATGAAGTGCGCATTGAAATGGCGAACCCCGTCGCTGGCCGCAAGCGCTTCAAGGGCAACCTTGAAGGTGTGACCGATGGTGAAGTGCGGTTGTTTATTGAGAACCCGGCAGGCGGCAAGGAGCCCTTGCTGATTGGTGTTCCTTTTGCCGATATTGGTGATGCGAAGCTTACGTTGACTGATGAATTGATTGAAGCGGCCCGTGCAAGGCTGCCTGCCAAGGCATTGGGAGATGGCAGCGAATGGACTGAAGACACAACGGAAGTTTCCGAAAACGGGAGAGAAGAAAATGGCTGAACCAGCAGTAAGTGCAAACCGGCTTGAGCTTTTGCAAATTGCCGATGCGGTGGCACGCGAAAAAGTAATCGATAAATCCATTGTGCTGCAGGCCATGGAAGAGGCGATCACGCGGGCAGCAAAAGCCCGCTATGGTGCCGAGAATGAAATCCGCGCCGAGATTGACGCGAAATCCGGCGAGATCCGCTTGAACCGCCTTTTGTTGGTTTCTGAAAAAGTTGAAAACGAGGCAACAGAAATCAGCCTGGCGGAAGCCAACCGCCGCAACCCGGCGGCAACCGTTGGCGACTTCATTGCCGAGCCTTTGCCGCCCATCGAATTTGGCCGCATTGCCGCGCAGAACGCCAAGCAGGTTATCGTGCAGAAAGTGCGGGATGCCGAGCGTGAGCGCATGTATGACGAATTCAAGGACCGTATTGGCCAGATCGTCAACGGCACGGTTAAGCGCGTTGAATATGGCAACGTTATTGTTGATTTGGGCCGGGGTGAAGCGATTGTGCGCCGCGACGAAGCGCTGCCGCGCGAAACTTTCCGCCCCGGTGACCGGGTTCGCGCCTATGTATTTGACGTGCGCCGCGAACAGCGGGGGCCACAGATATTCTTGAGCCGCACCCATCCTGAATTCATGTCTCGCCTGTTTGGGCAGGAAGTGCCTGAAATCTATGATGGTGTTGTGGAAGTTGTTTCGGTTTCGCGCGATCCCGGTTCACGTGCCAAGATTGCGGTTCGTTCCAAGGATGGATCGATTGATCCCGTGGGCGCTTGCGTTGGTATGCGGGGCTCCCGTGTGCAGGCCGTGGTAAACGAGCTTCAGGGCGAAAAGATTGACATCATTCAATGGTCGCCAGATGTGGCAACCTTTGTGGTCAATGCGCTGGCCCCTGCCGAAGTTGCCAAAGTTGTTCTGGACGAAGAAGCAGAGCGTATTGAAGTTGTGGTGCCTGATGACCAGCTATCACTAGCGATTGGCCGTCGCGGCCAGAACGTGCGTCTGGCTTCGCAGCTCACCGGGTGGGACATTGACATCATGACGGAAGCGGAAGAATCCGAGCGCCGTCAGAAGGAATTTGTGGCCCGCACCGCACGCTTCATTGAAGCGCTTGATGTGGATGAAACGCTAGCGCAGCTTTTGGCTTCCGAAGGTTTCGACACAGTTGAAGAAATTGCATTCGTTGATTTGAATGACATTGCTTCCATCGAAGGCCTTGATGAGCAGACGGGCGAAGAGTTGCAGAACCGGGCACGGGAATATCTTGACCGGTTTGCAACCGAGCAGGATGCGCGCCGGGTTGAACTTGGCGTGTCGGATGATCTGAAACAATTTGAGGTTTTAAGCCCAGCGATGCTGGTGGCATTGGGCGAAGCGGGTATCAAGACGTTGGAAGATCTGGCCGATTGCGCCACCGATGATTTGACCGGCTGGACCGAACGCAAAGGCACCGAAAGTGTGAAGCACAAGGGCGCTTTCTCTGGCCTTGATGTTTCGGCTGCCGACGCGGAAGCCCTGATCATGGCGGCCCGTGTGAAAATGGGCTGGATTGAAGCCGAACCCGAAGCTCCTGCCGAAGCAGAAGCTGAGGCAGAGGCATAAAGAAACCAGGAGGCCCATGGAAGCCGAACTGGACACAGAATTGACAGAGCGCATGTGCATTGTCACCCGCGAGGTGCAAGATGAGCAGGCGCTTATCCGGTTTGTGCGCAGCCCGGATGGCCACGTGGTTCCCGACCTGCAACGCAAGTTGCCGGGGCGGGGCGTCTGGGTTTCTCTAAGCCGCGAACGGCTGAGAGAGGCTATTTCGAAGAAACTGTTTTCGCGGGGGTTTGGAGCTGAAACCAAGGCAACGCCAGAACTTGTTGATTTGGTTGGAGATTTGCTGCGAAAGCAGGCGCTTTCGACGTTTTCCCTCACTAAAAAAGCGGGGCTAGCGGTTTCCGGCAACAGCAAAGTGGAAGACATGGTCGGCAAGAACCAGGCACAAATCATTATTCACGCCCGGGAAGCGGCACCTGACGGCCGGCGAAAAATCGACAAATTGGCGGCAGCCGATGTGAAAGTGATTAATATTTTTGAAGTTGATGAATTGGATTTGGCCTTTGGGCGATCAAATGTGATACACGCTGCCGTAGGACGGGGTAAGCTTGCTGAAAAGCTGCTCCTAGCGGTAAAGCGGATAGAGATGTATGACGCCCCTTTGGCAGGGCGTCCTGTGACGGAAGTGACTGAAGAGAGAGCATGAACGATACCAACGATAGCAATGACACGAAATCTGGTGCTGGCAGGACTGGCGGCGGAACCCTGACGCTGAAGCGCCCCGCTGGCGTGGAGCAGAGCAAGGTTAAGCAGAGCTTTTCCCATGGGCGGACCAAGACCGTTGTTGTTGAAACCAAGCGCAAGCGGTTTGGCGATGACAAGCCTGCAGCGGAGGCAAAGCCCGCATTCCAGATTCAGCCCAAGGTATCTGTCGCTCCCGTAGCGCCCAAGCCTTCAACGAATGCCCGCTCCGGTGTTGTGCTCCGCACATTGACGGACGAGGAAAAAGAAGCGCGTGATCGCGCGCTGGCAGGATCGCGCGTGCGCGAAGCCGAAGAGCGCAAGTATCAGGAAGAAGAAGCGCTGCGCCGCAAGGAACACGACGAAAAGGACCGCAAGGACCGCGAAGCCGCTGCCAAGCGCAAGATCGAAGATGACGCCCGTCACAAGGCGGAAGAAGACGGCAAGCGCAAGGCCGAAGAGGCAGCCAAGAAGCTTGCTCCCAAGTCTGCTGCACAAATTGACCGTGAAGAGGAAGAAGAGGCGCGCTCGAAAGCGCCGCGCGGCAGCGCTGGGGTTATCAAGCGCAAGATTGAAGTTCCTGCGCCAACACGCACCAAAGCTGACATGGACAAGCGCCGTGGCCGCCTCACCGTTGCCAACGCAATGGCCGATGATGAGGATCGCGCGCGTTCTGTCGCCGCTTTCAAGCGCCGCACTGAACGCCTGAAGAAACAGGCGCAGGGCTTCCAGATGCCAACGGAAAAGATGACACGCGAAATCATCATTCCGGAAGCCATTACCATTCAGGATCTAGCAAACCGCATGGCTGAACGCGCTGTTGATATCATCAAGATATTGATGAAGCAGGGCCAGATGCACACCATCAACGATGTGATTGACGCCGATACGGCGCAGATCATTGCAGAAGAATTGGGGCATCGCGTGAAGCGTGTTTCTGAATCTGACGTGGTTGAAGGCCTGTCGGCCGAGACAGATTCAGCTGAGCAGCTCGTTTCACGGCCACCGGTTGTCACCATCATGGGCCACGTTGACCATGGCAAGACATCGATGCTCGATGCTATTCGCAAGACAAATGTTGTTTCCGGCGAAGCGGGCGGCATTACCCAGCATATCGGCGCTTACCAGGTTGCCACCAAGAATGGCATGGTAACGTTTATCGATACTCCGGGCCATGAAGCCTTCACGTCCATGCGCCAGCGCGGTGCGAAAGCTACCGACATCGTTGTGCTTGTGGTGGCCGCCGATGACGGCGTGATGCCGCAAACTGTGGAAGCCATCAGCCATGCGCGCGCGGCTGGCGTTCCCATTATTGTGGCGATCAACAAGATTGACAAGCAGTCTGCCAATCCGACGCGGGTCCGCACGGAATTGCTGCAACATGAAATCGTTGTAGAAGGCATGGGCGGCGACACGCTCGATGTTGAAGTGTCCGCCATGAAGGGCACCAACCTCGACAAGCTTTTGGACGCGATTTTGTTGCAAGCCGAAGTGCTTGATCTCAAGGCCAATCCAAACCGTGAGGCTTCGGGTCTCGTGGTGGAAGCCCAGCTCGATAAGGGTCGTGGTCCTGTGGCCACCGTTCTCGTGCAGCGCGGAACATTGAAACTTGGCGATATTTTCGTGGCGGGTTCTTCATGGGGCCGCGTTCGCGCCCTCATCAACGACAAGGGTGAGCACATCAAGGAAGCCGGACCTTCAGTTCCGGTTGAAGTGTTAGGCCTCAACTCTGCACCAGAAGCCGGCGATCAATTCGACGTTGTACCAAACGAAGCACGTGCCCGCGAAATCACCGATTACCGCGAGCGCAAGCGCCGCGACAGCCGGGGCACAACGGTTGTGCGTTCGTCGCTTGAGCAGATGATGAGCCAGCTTTCACAGGCGGGCCGCAAGGAATTTCCCATCCTCGTCAAGGCTGACGTGCAAGGCTCTGCCGAAGCCATCGTGCAAGCCTTGGAAAAAATCGGCAATGATGAAATCCGTTCGCGGGTTGTGCATTATGCGGTTGGCGGCATCAACGAAAGCGATATCGGATTGGCGACGGCTTCTGGTGCGGTCGTTCTGGGCTTTAACGTCCGTGCCTCGGGTCAGGCAAGGGATGCGGCTGAACGGGCTGGCATCGAAATCCGATACTACAACATCATTTATGATCTTGTGGACGACATCAAAGCCGCCATGTCCGGCAAACTAGCGCCGGAATTGCGCGAAACCTTCCTCGGCAACGCCAAGATATTGGAAGTGTTCAATATCACCAAGGTTGGCAAGGTTGCAGGCTGTCAGGTGACGGAAGGCAATGTGCAGCGCGGAGCCAAGGTCCGCCTGGTGCGCGACAACGTGGTTATCCATGAAGGCACACTCTCGACGCTCAAGCGCTTCAAGGATGAAGTCAAGGAAGTGCAGGTTGGCCAGGAATGCGGCATGGCGTTTGAAGGCTATCAGGACATGCGCGCTGGCGATATAATCGAATGCTTCCGGGTGGAGAAGATCCAGCGCAAGCTGGATTAACGGTTCGATATGCGACCAACCAAAGGTTCAGCAGGTCCGTCCCAGCGCCAGCTTCGCGCTGGTGAGCTAATTCGGCACGCTTTGGCGGATATCCTGATACGTGGCGATACGGGCGATCCGGAATTGGAGCGGCTGGCAGTGAGCGTAGTTGAAGTTCAGATGTCGCCGGACTTGAAGATCGCCACGGCCTATGTGCGTGGACTGGTGAAGGATCATGATGCGGCTGTGCTTACCGCGCTTCAACGCAATCAGAAATACATCCGTGGGCTGATAGCGCCCCGGGTTACGATGAAATACATGCCAATTGTCCGGTTCCGGATTGATACGGCATTGGAGTATGCCAGCAAGATTGATGAGCTTCTGGCTGATCCCAAGGTGGTTGCAGACCTCAAGCACAGGGAATGACGGCAAGCTATAAAAAATGCGGACAGCCGGAACAAGCCTGGGTGGTCGGGGCAGGCCCGATCATGGAGAGTTGGCGGGCATGAAAAAGCGCGGAGTTCCCGTGCACGGCTGGGTGGTGTTTGACAAGCCTCTGGGCATGACATCCACACAGGCTGTGGGGAAAATCCGGCGGCTGTTTGATGCGGAGAAGGCGGGGCATGGGGGGACTTTGGACCCCTTGGCGACCGGACTGCTGCCGATTGCTTTGGGGGAAGCCACCAAGACGGTTCAGTGGGCGATGGAGGGGCGGAAGGTTTACCGGTTTGAAGTGACCTGGGGGGCTGGAGCGTTCCACCGATGATATGGAAGGGGATGTTACGGCACACTCTGAACTGCGGCCATCGAAGCCGGATATTGAAGCGATACTTCCGCAATTTCAGGGGGTTATCCTTCAGGCCCCACCAGCGTTTTCGGCGATCAAGATTGACGGCGAACGGGCCTATGACCTGGCGCGCGCCGGGGCGGAGCTGGAAATGGTGGAAAGATTGATAAACATTGAGAAACTTGCGCTGGTTGACTGCCCTGATGTGAACCATGCGGTGTTCGAGGTGGCCTGCGGCAAGGGCACCTATGTGCGTTCTTTGGCGCGCGATATGGGACGAAAACTTCGGTGTTTTGGCCATGTTTCGATGCTCCGGCGCGTGAGCGTCGGGCCATTTAGCGGAGGCCGACATGATTTCGCTGGAAAGGCTTGAAGAAATGAGCCATAAGCCCCTCGGCAATGATGCCAAAAACGAGGCTCTTCGCCCGCTTGAGACCGCGCTGGACGGCATCCCGGCCCTGGCCCTAAGCGACGCGGAAGCCCAGCGCCTGAAGCAAGGTCAACCGATTTTGCTCAGAGGTGCGAACGCTCCCATCGCGTGCGATGCTGTATTGGTGACTTGGGGTTCCAAACCCCTTGGCATTTGCAGCATCGAACAGGGGTCGCTCAAACCGAAGCGCTTGTTTAACCTTTAGCATCCTGGAGATGGCCGAATGACGATGACAGCCGAGCGCAAAGCCGCGCTCATGAAAGACTATGCAACAAAACCCGCCGACACGGGTTCGCCCGAAGTGCAGGTTGCCCTCCTGACGGAGCGCATCAATGGTTTGACCGACCATTTCAAGTCCCACAAGAAAGACAATCACTCGCGTCGTGGCTTGTTGAAGATGGTGGCTCTGCGCCGCAGCCTTCTCGACTATTTGAAGTCGAAAGACGAAGCTCGTTATCAGGGCCTCATCAAGCGTCTCGAAATCCGCCGCTAATTCCAGCGGCTGACAATTGTATGAGCGGGCGGATCACCGAATTGCCGCCCGCGTTCCCTTTTTCACAAGTCAGGCAATAGGGCCAGGCTTTGATTGCCCAACGGGAATGCCGTCCAGTAGGTGAACACAAGTGGCGGTGAAGGGCATGAAGGATATGTTAGATGTTCAAGATAGATGTAGAAGAACTGGAATGGGCTGGAAAGCCGCTCCGCATTGAAACCGGCCGCATGGCGCGGCAAGCTGATGGCGCCGTGCTGGTGACCTACGGTGAAACCACCGTTCTTGCCACTGCCGTTGCAGCGCGCTCGGAAAAGCCTGGAATTGATTTTTTCCCGCTCACCGTAAACTACCAGGAAAAAACTTATGCCGCAGGCAAGATTCCCGGTGGCTATTTCAAGCGCGAGGGGCGCCCAACCGAAAAGGAAACCCTGGTTTCCCGCCTGATCGACCGCCCGATCCGCCCGCTTTTCCCTGAGGGCTTCCGCAATGAAACCCAGGTGATCACCACGGTGCTTTCCTATGACCTCGAGAACGACAGCGATATCGTAGCGCTCATTGGCGCCTCTGCAGCACTTACCATTTCTGGCATTCCCTTCATGGGTCCAGTGGGTGGCGCAAGGGTTGGCGTGATTGATGGCGCGTTTGTGTTGAACCCAACGCAGGATCAGATGAAAACCTCTGATCTTGATCTTGTGGTTGCCGGCACAACAGATGCTGTTCTGATGGTTGAATCTGAAGCACGCGAACTTTCCGAAGAACAAATGCTTGGTGCCGTGATGTTTGGCCATGCGGGCTTCCAGCCGGTGATTGATGCCATTATCCGTTTAGCTGAGCGTTCATCACGCGAACCACGCGATTTCGTGGCGCCAGACAATGACAAGCTCTTCAAGGCTGTCAAAAAGTCGGTGGAAAAGGATCTCCGTGCGGCTTACGCCATTCCGGCGAAGGAAGCACGCCAGGAAGCCGTGGCAAAAGCCAAGGACAAGGTTGTTGCCGCGCTTGTCGATCCAGATAAGGAAAACTCTCCAACCCCACAAAAAGTAGGCGAAGCTTTCAAGCATCTCGAAAAGGATATTGTCCGCAACAACATTCTTGATACGGGCCACCGCATTGATGGCCGCGACACCAAGACGGTTCGCCAGATCGTTGCTGAAGCATCGGTTCTGCCCCGCACCCATGGCTCGGCGCTGTTTACCCGCGGTGAAACCCAGGCGCTGGTTGTGACCACGCTTGGCACTGGTGAAGACGAGCAATATGTGGATTCGCTAGACGGCACGCTGAAAGCCAAGTTCATGCTGCACTATAACTTCCCGCCTTTCTCGGTGGGTGAAGTGGGCCGCATGGGTGGCGCCGGACGGCGTGAAATCGGCCATGGCAAATTGGCATGGCGCGCGATCAACCCAATGTTGCCGCCAGCTGATCAGTTCCCCTATACCATTCGTGTGGTGTCTGAGATTACTGAATCAAACGGTTCATCATCAATGGCATCGGTCTGTGGTGCCTCACTTGCATTGATGGACGCTGGTGTTCCCTTGAAGTCACCTGTGGCTGGTATTGCCATGGGCCTGATCAAGGAAGATGAACGCTTTGCAGTTCTCTCGGATATTCTAGGCGACGAAGATCATTTGGGTGATATGGACTTCAAAGTGGCTGGAACCTCCAATGGCATCACTGCACTGCAAATGGACATCAAGATTACCGGTATCACCGAAGAGATCATGAAGGTTGCCCTGTGGCAGGCGAAAGATGGCCGCATGCACATTTTAGACAAAATGGCAGAAGCTTTGACTTCCGCCCGCTCGGGTCTTGGTGAACATGCACCACGCATTGAAGTGATCAAAGTTCCAACCGACAAGATCCGTGAAATCATCGGAACCGGTGGCAAGGTCATCCGCGAGATCGTTGAAAAGACGGGTGCCAAGATTGACATCCAGGATGACGGCACCGTGAAGGTGGCTTCGTCTTCGGGCGCTGCAATTGAAGCTGCGATGAAGTGGATCAAGTCGATCGTTTCGGAAGCTGAAGTTGGGGCGATCTATGACGGCAAGGTTGTCAAGGTTGTTGACTTCGGCGCATTTGTAAACTTCTTCGGCGCGAAGGACGGCCTGGTTCACGTTTCTGAACTTGCCGCCAAGCGTGTGAACAAGGTTTCGGATGTGGTGAGCGAAGGTGACGCTGTGAAGGTTAAGCTCCTGGGTTTTGACAACCGCGGCAAGGTTCGCCTCTCCATGAAGCAGGTTGACCAGGCAACGGGTGAGGATCTGTCCAAACAGCAAGCCGAAGCAGCCCCTGCTGAAGACGCAGCCGACGCTTCATAAGTTATCCAATTCTTAACCTTAAAAGCGCGGGTGCAATATCCCGCGCTTTTTGTTAGCCAATCGTGAACCATGCAGTTTGTATAAAATCCGAGTGATAGGCTTAAGCGGAATTCAAAATCCGACTGCTAATTGGAAGGCCTTCCGTTGAAGCTATTCACACGAAGGTATCTGCATGGCCACGCCTACCGCCCAAGACCAACTGTTTCTTGAACTGGTTAACCGCGCACGGCTTGACCCCGTCGGCGAGGCGGCACGCTTCGGCATTGACCTCAACCAGGGGCTTACGGCGGGAACAATTTCGGGCGCGCAGAAACAAGTCCTGACATTCAATCTTTTGCTCAATGATGCAGCGTATGCGCACAGCGCCTCAATGCTGAACAATGACTTCTTCTCACATACGGGCCTGGGCGGCTCCACTCCTGGCCAGCGCATGGCCAATGCCGGCTATGCGTTCACGGGAAGCTGGTCCTGGGGCGAGAACATTGCCTGGGTAGGCACCACGGGCGTCCTCAATGTAAACGCATCGATACTGCAGTTGCACCAGAACCTGTTCCTCAGCTCCGGCCATCGTGTCAACATGCTGAATGCCAATTTCAAGGAAACTGGCGTCAGCGCACAAAGCGGGCAATTTACAAATGGTTCGACCTTCAATGCCGAAATGGTAACGGAAGTGTTCGCCTATTCAGGAAGCCACAATTTTGTGACCGGTGTGGCTTACCACGACACGGACAACAATGATTTCTATTCAGTGGGCGAAGGTGATGGCGGCTACAATGTTGAGCTTTATTCCGGCGCAACACTGCTCACCTCCACGTCCACTTGGGGCTCAGGCGGCTATAGCCTTGACACATTGGCCACAGGTTCACTGCACATCACATTCTCCGGGGGCTCGCTGGGTGCAACGATAGGGGCAAATTTCACACTCGGCACCACCAATGTAAAAATTGACATCGTGGATGGCAACAGCATCCAGTCTTCGGCTTCCGCCACGCTCACTGATGCGGCCATCAACCTGATGCTACTCGGCATCAACGCCATCAACGGCACCGGGAATGGACTTGCCAATACGATCTACGGCAACAAGGGCAGCAATATCCTGACGGGTCTTGATGGCAATGACACGCTGATAGGTGGTGCTGGCGGCGACCAGTATGTGTGGAACAGCGGCAACGGCAATGACGGCATCAATGATGCGTCAACCAGCACCGCGGAAACCGATGTGCTCACGCTTACGAATGTCAGCTCCACCGGCGTTGAACTCAACAAGCTTGGCAACGATCTCCGAATTATCATCATGGCAACGGGAGAGATCATCACTGTTACCAACCAGTTCAACACGGCAATGGGCGGTGCTGGAATTGAAACCTTGAGTTTCAGCGGCGGCGTCAATTGGAACCGTGCGGATATTACAGGCCATTTGCAGGCTGCAGCGCCGATCAATGGTACGGCTGGCGCTGATGTGCTGGTCGGCACCAGTGAAGCAGATACGGTAAATGGCATGGATGACAATGACACGTTGGATGGCATGGGAGGCGGTGATCTCCTCAATGGCGGCAACGGGATTGATACAGCGAGCTATGCTATTTCAATGTCGGGCGTTACTGTCAATCTTGGCACCGGAACGGCCTCTGGCGGCCATGCTGCTGGCGATGCGTTTGTCAGTATCGAGAACCTTCAGGGGTCCAATTTTACTGACGTGCTCACGGGCAATGGCTTCAACAACCGTCTTGATGGCGGCCTTGGGGCTGACAAGATGATTGGCGGGCTTGGTGATGATACCTATGTTGTGGGCATTGCCGCTGACGGGGTGACAGAACTTGCGGGCCAGGGCACGGACACGGTTGAGACGTCGCTGGCGAGCTACAGCCTTGCAGCCTTGGCGGCTGTCGAGAACCTGGTGTTTGACAATGGCGCTTTGGCTGACGTCAACTTCACGGGCACCGGCAATGGCCTCAACAACCGCATCACCGGCGGCACTGCCAATGACATCCTGAATGGCGGTATCGGCGCTGATACACTGATCGGCAACGCTGGTGATGACACCTACGTGGTGGACAATGCCTTGGACATTGTTGATGATGGCAGCAATGCTGGCACGGACACGGTGCAATCCGCCGTGAACTTTAATTTATCGGCAGCCGTTGGTGATATTGAGAAGCTGACGTTGACAGGAACTGCTGCCATTAACGGCACGGGCAATGGGCTTGCCAATACGATCACCGGCAACACGGGTGCCAACATCATTGAAGGCAAGGGTGGCGCAGACATTCTTGATGGTGCCGCAGGCGCTGATACCCTGTCTTATGCCACGTCTGGCGCAGGCGTTGCGATCACACTCACTGGCGCAGTCGCCTCCCTTGCTTCAGGCGGTGATGCAGATGGCGATTCAATAAAGAACTTTGAGAATATCACGGGGTCAGCCTTTGCTGACGCGCTTACGGGTGATAGCCTTGCGAACATCATTGATGGTGGGGCAGGTGCTGATCTAATGGCTGGCGGCCTTGGCAATGATACCTACATGGTGGATGATCTTGGTGACAGCGTTACAGAAAACCTGTCCACGGGCGGTGTTGATCTGGTCAAGTCTTCCGTCGATTTTACTCTTGGAGCCAATCTTGAAAACCTGACCCTGACGGGATCGGCTGATGTTGATGCCACCGGCAATGGCCTTGCCAACATTCTTAACGGCAATGGCTTCAACAACCGTCTTGATGGCGGCCTTGGGGCTGACAAGATGATTGGCGGGCTTGGTGATGATACCTATGTTGTGGGCATTGCCGCTGATGGGGTGACAGAACTTGCGGGCCAGGGCACGGACACGGTTGAGACGTCGCTGGCGAGCTACAGCCTTGCAGCCTTGGCGGCTGTCGAGAACCTGGTGTTTGACAATGGCGCTTTGGCTGACGTCAACTTCACGGGCACCGGCAATGGCCTCAACAACCGCATCACCGGCGGCACTGCCAATGACATCCTGAATGGCGGTATCGGCGCTGATACACTGATCGGCAACGCTGGTGATGACACCTACGTGGTGGACAATGCCTTGGACATTGTTGATGATGGCAGCAATGCTGGCACGGACACGGTGCAATCCGCCGTGAACTTTAATTTATCGGCAGCCGTTGGTGATATTGAGAAGCTGACGTTGACAGGAACTGCTGCCATTAACGGCACGGGCAATGGGCTTGCCAATACGATCACCGGCAACACGGGTGCCAACATCATTGAAGGCAAGGGTGGCGCAGACATTCTTGATGGTGCCGCAGGCGCTGATACCCTGTCTTATGCCACGTCTGGCGCAGGCGTTGCGATCACACTCACTGGCGCAGTCGCCTCCCTTGCTTCAGGCGGTGATGCAGATGGCGATTCAATAAAGAACTTTGAGAATATCACGGGGTCAGCCTTTGCTGACGCGCTTACGGGTGATAGCCTTGCGAACATCATTGATGGTGGGGCAGGTGCTGATCTAATGGCTGGCGGCCTTGGCAATGATACCTACATGGTGGATGATCTTGGTGACAGCGTTACAGAAAACCTGTCCACGGGCGGTGTTGATCTGGTCAAGTCTTCCGTCGATTTTACTCTTGGAGCCAATCTTGAAAACCTGACCCTGACGGGATCGGCTGATATTGATGCCACCGGCAATGGCCTTGCCAACATTCTTAACGGCAATGGCTTCAACAACCGTCTTGATGGCGGCCTTGGGGCTGACAAGATGATTGGCGGGCTTGGTGATGATACCTATGTTGTGGGCATTGCCGCTGATGGGGTGACAGAACTTGCGGGCCAGGGCACGGACACGGTTGAGACGTCGCTGGCGAGCTACAGCCTTGCAGCCTTGGCGGCTGTCGAGAACCTGGTGTTTGACAATGGCGCTTTGGCTGACGTCAACTTCACGGGCACCGGCAATGGCCTCAACAACCGCATCACCGGCGGCACTGCCAATGACATCCTGAATGGCGGTATCGGCGCTGATACACTGATCGGCAACGCTGGTGATGACACGCTGACAGGTGGCACGGGTTTCGACACGTTCAGCTTCACCGATGTTGGCTTTGGCAATGACAAGGTGACCGACTATCTCGACAATACGGATCACCTGTCATTTGCCTTGAGCATCGCAGACAACTTTGATGATTTCACCATCACGGGCAATGGTACGAAGAGTGTTACGGTCATGATTGGCCTTGATAGCATTGTGCTGGCCAGCATGGTGATTATCAATCTTGCAGCCGATGATTTTATTTTTGTGTAAACTGCTGCTCTGCGCCTAAAAGGTTGCATGCAAACAATCGTCATGATTCCGGCCATGGGCTGCGATCAAAGCCTCTATCGCGAAGTGGCAGGGCGGCTTTCCCCGTATATTGCCGTTTCAATAATCTTGGCGGGTCGTGATGTTTTGGCAGACTGTGTCTCGCACGTGTTGGATCAAGCGCCTGAGAAATTCATTGTTCTCGGTACATCGTTTGGTGGCAGAGTGGCCCTGGAAGCAGCACTTGCCGCACCTCAAAGAGTTCAGGGCCTGGTGGTGATCGGCGCTGGTGCCGGGGCAGCGGCTGATCCTGCGGCGGGTTTCAAGCGGGCGGAGAGATTGCGTGGGGCGGAATTTGAATTGGCCGTCGCTGAAATGGCAGACATGGTTTCGCATTTACCGGGCCCGCGTGGCCCTGCAACGCGTGACGCCTTCATCCGCATGGCAAATACCCAAGGCGGCACCTTCATGGCACGCCAGTCTGACGCTTTGGCAAAGCGGCTGGACCTTTGGCCGCGGCTTGGTGAAATCAAATGCCCTTCACTTATGCTCTGGGGCAAGCACGACCAGTTCTCGCCCGCGGCCGATGGATTGAAAATGTCGATGGGCATTGAGCGCGCGCGTTATGTCGAACTGCCGGACAGCGGGCATTTTCCGAGCCTTGAGGCACCCGAAGAAACGGCAGATATTCTGCTGCACTGGCTGCAGGATGCAAAACTTATTTAAGGCTGACGAGATAGTTGGCGATGGCTTCTACATCGCCTTGCGGCAGTTTCGAAAGGTTGGTTTGCACCTGGCGCATGCCGCCCGCCGATATATGTTCATAACCAAAAATCTCGCCATTCTGGAATGCGAGCACAAGATCTTTCTCATCCTTGTATCTCCCCGTTTCCACAAGGCCGTGAAGGCTTGGCACTTTGCCAGATCCTTCAGGATGGGGACCGCCCATGAGGACACGGCTGTTGTCACGGGCCATAATCAGGTTTCGCGGTGTATGGCATTCATTGCAGTGGCCGGGGCCGGTTACAAGGTAAGAGCCACGGTTCCATATTTCTGACTGGCTGGCATCAGGTTTCCACGGCGTTGTATCCAGGCCTGCAAGTTTCCAAAGACCAATGCCCCGGCGCAAGATGAATTGCAACGGAATGCCAGTCTCCCGATTTGGGGGTGAAACGGGCTGCAGGGTTGCAAGGTAGGCCTTGATGTCGAGCACGTCTTCAACCGGCATTGAAGCATATGACGTGTAGGGGAATGCCGGGATCAGGTGTTGACCGGATTTTGAAATGCCGCGCTGAACCGCATTGACGAATTCGAGGTCGCTCCACTTCCCGATGCCTGTATCAGCATCAGGGGTGAGGTTTGGCGGATAAAGAATGCCGATCGGCGTTTTGAAGGGTGCGCCCCCTGAGGGCAGATTTTGATCGAGGCCCGCGATTTCGGGATTGGGCTTATGACAGGATTGGCAGCCGCCGGCATTGAAAAGAACCTTCCCATTGGCAACATTTGGAGCATGCGTGGGCAAAGCCGAAAGCGGCAGGGGGCGCGGTGTTGTTACAATCCAGAATGCAACAAGGCCCAACACTGCTAACAGTGCCAGACCTTTTATGCTGCGTTTCATTAAGCTTCGTAACTCTGCTTATCCTTTTGGACGCCGGAATTTTTCGTGGCAACCGGCACATGCGGCACCGAGGGCCGGGAACGCCGCCTTGAAGCCTGCTTCGTCGGTTGTCGCAGCGAGGGCCGTTCTGGCATCTACCCATGCCTGATATTTGGCTCCAACATCGCTGCCTTCGGCCCAGATTTCAGGTTTCGCCCATGTCTCGATGGTGGCACCTTCCATGCTGCTGGCATCCCATGCCTTGGCTTCGCCTGCGGCAGCGTCTCCGGCAGCCATCGCATCAAGGCTGGCTTTCACAATGGCAGCGTCATAGGGAGCCTCGCCTTTCATCATGGCAACCAAGGCACCCATAGCCTTGCCATTTCCCTTCATTTCTGCTTGGCGAGCCTTGATTTGATCATCCGCGCCAGCAAAGGCGAGGGTTACGCCAAGGCCAAGGACGAGAACGCCTGCAGCCATTGATTTTAGAAATTTGGTAGGTGTCATTACGCGGCTCCATTTTGAAAAATGACAATAGGTAACAATTCACGTTACATCGGGAATTATGGAATGCCGATCACAATCGGGTGATCAGGTTTTTCCAGGGTTTGGCAACACTTGCGATACGTCGCAGGCACCAGAATATTCCCGTCAAGTCTCTGGCTTGCTGACATGAATGATCGATGAACGGGGTGATTGGACACCGTTCAGGCTTGAAAGGTTAGGATTTCCTTAGGTTCAATGGTTTAGATTTTAAAATTCAAGGGATGTTGGGAATTCAAATGTTATACGATCAAGGAAACACGCAGGAAATCCAAGTGCGCCGCAAGAAAGAACTGAGCCCCGAGCTTAATGAATTCCTGCACATGCTCGACGCACTCGAAAACCAGATGGATACGCGTGAGGCGGCTGTCAGCCAAACCCGCTAAAGTTTCAGCCGCAAACAGCGGTGGGTGCTGCGGTATGCACCGCCAACTCAAATTCGAGAAATTTACTTAGAGCCCGTTTTGGTCGCCGTGTGCCAAAGGCTTGTGAGGATCAGCAGGTTTTGAACTGCATCCGTGGTTGCGCCATTCATTTCAATAGCAGCTGCCTGTTGTTCAATTTCTGCAGCTTCAAAATTGCGGGCAAGTCCCAGCAGGGCGTGAGCGCACCGGCGCGTTGTTTCAAAATCTTTTGCTTCAAAGGCAACCGCAGCGGAATTTGCGTAGTGGATGCTTTCCATGGCAGCCAATGCGACGAGATTGTTCCATGTTCCCTTTGGCAAGCTGGCGCGCAGTCCTGACGCAACCGATCCTGGCCTGCTTAACTCAACGCGGACTGCCGGTTTAATTTCGGCGGTTGTTTGTTGAGATTGCAAGGCATTTTTTATCGCGCGCAGAAGCTCATTGCCATTGGCAGGTTTTGGCAAGGCATGATCAAAGGCGTCGCGCCAATGGGACATTTCTGTTGAATCCGCGAGGAAGGCAGAAAGGGCGAGAATGGGAGTCTTCGACCGGGGGCCACCAAGCGCCCTGATGCCGCGGGCAGCTGTCACGCCATCCATGACGGGCATTTCGATATCCAGCAGGATGACGTCGTAGTTCGCTTTTTCTGCTTGCCGCAATGCCAACTCACCATCTTCAACAGCATCCACATCAAGCCCCATGCGCTTGAGCATGGCGGTGGTGACAATCCTTGAGCTGGTTGAATCCTCGGCGTAAAGCACGCGTAGCCGCGAGCCATCCGCATGTTTCAAAAGCTTTTGCCCAGTGTGGGAAATCTTGGCTGCAACAGCTCCGGTGGGCATTATGTCGTGGGTACTCTAACTGGGGTTTATTCAGTCACGAGTTTAGGATGGCAATTATTGTCGAATGGTATGCGGGCGCGTTAACTTGTTGCTATGACTAACAGGAACTTAATTGTGGCGTCACTTGGTTCCAAACATGCGGTCTCCGGCATCACCGAGACCCGGCACAATATAGCCGTGGGAATTGAGGTGGCTATCAACGGCCGCCGTATAAACCTGAACGTCGGGATGGGCTTCGGTGAAGCGCTTGATACCTTCAGGTGCCGAGAGCAGGCACACGAGGCGAATGTCTTTTGCGCCCTTTGCCTTGAGCCTTGTGATGGCGGCTGACACCGAATTGCCGGTGGCCAGCATGGGATCCACCACGATGACGCGACGTTCGGCGATATCGTCTGGAACCTTCATGTAATATTCGACGGGCTGCAGCGTTTCGGGATTGCGATAGAGCCCGATGTGGCCCACCCGGGCCGAAGGCATGAGATCCAGCATGCCTTCGAGAAGCCCGTTGCCAGCGCGCAGGATGGACACGATCACCAGTTTTTTGCCCTTGAGGATTGGCGCTTCCATTTCGGCCACGGGGGTTTCAATTGTCTGGCTGGTCATCGGCAAATCACGGGAAACTTCGTAAGCGAGCAGCAGGCTGATTTCGCGCAGCAGCTGGCGGAACACGGCGGATGGCGTGTGCTTGTCGCGCATGAGCGTAAGCTTGTGGAGCACCAGGGGATGGTTGACGATGGTGAGGGTTTTCGGCAGCTCGAATTTGGACATTGCACCACTCCTGATTTAGGCGTTCATTTCAACGATCTTGACCGCAAACTCAAGACTTGAGAAAACTCATCCACGTATTTGGCTTGCATTTCGCGGTGCGTGAACTATATCGGTAACAATAAGAGTTACAGAAGAGAGTGTTATGACCCAACAGCCCAACCCCATTGCCGCCGGAACCAGTATCGGCCACGTGCATCTCAAGGTTTCCAACATCCAGCGGTCGCTGGATTTTTATTGCGGTGTTTTGGGTTTTGAGCTGCAACAGCTTTATGGCGATCAGGCCGCCTTCATTTCGGCGGGGGGCTATCATCACCACTTGGGCATGAATACCTGGGAAAGCCTTGGTGGCTCGCCTCCAGCGCCGGGCACAACAGGGCTTTTTCATACGGCCATTCTCTATCCGACACGCGCTGACCTGGCTGATGCCCTGCGGCGATTGAAGGCAAATAACATCCAGCTTGATGGCGCCTCCGATCATGGTGTTTCTGAAGCACTGTACCTGCGCGACCCCGACCAGAATGGCGTGGAGCTTTATTGGGACCGTCCCAAAGACCAATGGCCGCGCAAAGCGGATGGCAGCCTTGCGATGATGACTGCCAAGCTTGATCTTAACAGCCTGATCAAGGAAGGCGCCTAGCCTGCGGCCACGATTGCAGCAGGCAACGCTTCTTCGAGCGCCAACAGGTTTTCATCAGTGCCGACACTTATCCGGACGCAGCGATTGAGCGGTGCTACGCCCGGCATACGGACGAAAATGCCTTGCGCTGCAAGTCCATCAACAATCTTTCGCGCGTAGGCACCATCGCGGCCGCAATCAACGGCGACAAAATTGGTTGATGAAGGAATTGCCTGCAGGCCATTTGCCTTCGCCATCGCGTAAATTTTTTCGCGGGCTGAGCTCACGCGCTGCTGAACGGATTTGAGATAGTCCTGATCGGCGAGCGCCGCGATGGCACCGGCTTGGCCCATGCGGTTTACGCCGAAGTGGTTGCGGATTTTATCAAAAGCGGAAATGAGGTGGGGGTGGCCCAGCGCATAGCCTACGCGCACACCCGCCATGCCATAGGCCTTTGAAAAAGTGCGAAAGCGCAAAACATTTGGATTGGCCATATCAAGGGCCGGCACCGAACCCTCGGCAAATTCATGATAGGCCTCATCCAGCATGAGCAGCGTGCCTGCAGGGATATTGTCAATCAACTCCTGCACCACGCTGGCTTTCCAGCAGGTGCCCATGGGGTTATCGGGGTTGGCGAAGTAAACCAGTTTTGCCTTCTCGCGCCTGGCAAGATCGAGCAGCGAGCCGGGGTCTTCATGGTCATCCACATATGGTGTGGTCACCAGATTTCCGCCAAAGCCCGCGACATGGAAATTATAGGTGGGATAGGCGCCATGGGAATTTGCAACGGTAACGCCGGGCTCGACAAAAAGCCTGACGGCCAGCCCAAACAGCCCGTCGATGCCTTCGCCGACCGTTACATTTTCAATCCCCACATTTTCGTGGGCGGCGATTGCGGCGCGCAGCTCGTAAACTTCAGGATCGCCATATTGCCAGGACTCATGGGCCGCGGCCTGCATGGCGGCGATCACCTTGGGCGAGGGGCCGAACACGCTTTCATTGGCGCCGATGCGCGCACGCAAGGGTATCGCCGGTGCGCCGCACGATGGTTTCGGGGCCGACGAAAGGAACGGTGGAGGGCAGGGTTTCAATGAGGGGGGTAAAAGCAGACATGAGGCATCCAAGAACGTGGTCACTTGTTACAGGTTAGCCCAATTTGTGGAAAAGAAAAGTTTTGAGGGGCGTTCCTCAAAAACAGTTGTAAAACCTGTTTCTATCGACTATCCGCTCATCACCGAACCTGCCTTTAACAAACTGGAGACGCTCTTCATGGCCCGTATCACCCTTCGCCAATTGCTCGATCATGCCGCTGAAAACAGCTATGGCGTGCCTGCCTTCAACATCAACAACATGGAGCAGGGCCTCGCCATCATGGAAGCGGCGCAGGCCACCAAGTCTCCGGTGATCTTGCAGGCCAGCCGCGGGGCGCGCGCCTATGCCAATGACGTGGTGCTGGCGAAGCTGATTGACGGCCTTGTTGAAATCCACCCCAACATTCCGGTGTGCATGCATTTGGACCATGGCAACAATGAAGCAACTTGCGTGACCGCCATGCAGAACGGCTTTACCTCGGTGATGATGGATGGCTCGCTCAAGGAAGACGGCAAGACGGCGGCCGACTATAAATACAACATGGGCATCACCAAGCGCGTGACCGACATGGCCCATTGGGGCGGCGTTTCGGTGGAAGGCGAGCTTGGCGTATTGGGTTCGCTCGAAATGGGCGGCGGCGAGCAGGAAGATGGCCACGGCCTTGAAGGCACCGTCAGCCACGACCAGTTGCTCACCGACCCCAAGGAAGCCGTGCAGTTTGTGAAGGACACGCATGTGGATGCGCTCGCTGTCGCCATGGGCACCAGTCACGGCGCTTACAAGTTCAGCCGCAAGCCCGACGGCGCGGTGCTGGCGATGAACGTGATTGAAGAAATCCACCGGCTTCTGCCCAACACCCATCTGGTGATGCATGGCTCCTCGTCGGTGCCGGAAGACCTGCAGGAGATCATCAACAAATACGGCGGCCAGATGAAGCCAACCTGGGGCGTTCCGGTGGAAGAAATCCAGCGCGGCATCAAGCACGGCGTGCGCAAGATCAACATCGACACCGACAACCGCATGGCGCTCACCGGCGCCATCCGCAAGGTGCTGACGGAGAACCCATCGGAGTTCGACCCGCGCAAATATCTGAAGCCCGCGATGGACGCGATGCGCAAGCTGTGCACCGCGCGGTTTGAGCAGTTTGGCACGGCAGGGCACGCGGAGAAGATTACGGTGCTGTCGGTTGCCGAAATGGCCAAGCGCTACAAGGCCGGAAGCCTCGATCCGAAGTTTGCGTAAGGGTTCGCGAGGTTGAAAATGAAAGGCTCCCGGTTGGGGGCCTTTTTGTTGCGCTGCATGGGCAGGCTTTTGAAGAATTCACTTGTCAAT
Source organism: uncultured Alphaproteobacteria bacterium (assembly GCA_963763635.1). Classification (GTDB taxonomy): domain Bacteria; phylum Pseudomonadota; class Alphaproteobacteria; order Rhizobiales; family Aestuariivirgaceae; genus Aestuariivirga. The sequence goes on along the minus strand of CAVXPO010000019.1, from coordinate 830 downwards.
CAGCAGTTTGCGCAGCTCCCAGCATTGGGCAAAGCTCCGCCCTTGGTGAAAACGGTTATGCCGTTTCCGGTGGCAGAGAAGGAAGCCGAACCACATTAGTCCGTAGACGGACGGTTTCTGCTTTTGAGTGGGCGGCACTTCAGGAGGTGTCGGGCTTCATTGCATCACAGGCGAGGCCATGGCATTCGATGAGCACCTCATCGACTTCGTGAACCGGCTTCCTGCGATAGCCGGGAGGATGGCCCGGCCGGAGCGGCGACCTGAACTTCGGAGCTTTGCGCGTTCTCCCGCCTCACCCGCCAGCGGGCGAGACGCCGGGCCTGGCGCGGCAGATCCTCAAGCGCCAGCTTGAGGGCCTGGAGCCTCCGGCTGAGGCGCTGCGGCATTGACGAGGCCATCGGGCGGCGGAGCGGGATCGGCTAAGGGCTGGGGCGCTGCCCACAGGGCCGCCACCCGGGGATCGTTTCCGAAGATATGGATGCGCGGGGCAATCCGCGCGAATGTTCTGCGGTGCGGGCCTGCGAAGTTTTTCCGCGGATCGAAGAGCTGGAAGGAGGGACGTGACGTCCGCCGCCCTTCCCGATGGGCCCCGCCGGCATGGGACGCGAAGGAGCAAGCTTCACCACAAGGCCCCGCGCCGCGATGACGACAAGGCGCCGCATGGCGGATTCGGCGGGCCGGAGCACGCGCAGCACGGCGCGGTGGAGGGGCTGCGGAATCCGCGCCACCGTGGCTGTAGCCCGCAAGCCCCAGCATGGCGAAAAGGGCTTCAACTATCCCCTTGAGCGCTTCGCTGTTGCGTTCGATGGCCCTGGCCCAGTCCATGGTGT
>CAVXPO010000018.1:0-85414 GCA_963763635.1 uncultured Alphaproteobacteria bacterium | reverse complement strand
AACAGCGGCGGGATCTTGTTAACGAGCTAGGAAAATGGTGGGCGGTACAAGGTTCGAACTTGTGGCCACTACGATGTCAACGTAGTGCTCTACCGCTGAGCTAACCGCCCACTGATGTGCGCGGGATATAATGGGAAGTCCTCTCGCTGGCAAGCACTTAAGCCGCCATCATGCGGTCCACTTCGGCCACGAGATCGCGGAGATGAAATGGCTTGGAAAGCACCTTGGCGTCCTTGGGTGCCTTGGAGTCGGGGTGCAGCGCCACTGCCGCAAAGCCCGTGATAAACATGATCTTCAAATGCGGGTCGAGTTCGGCCGCGCGTCGCGCCAGTTCGATGCCATCCATCTCAGGCATCACAATATCGGTCAGCAACAGGTCAAACGTGGTTTGCTTGATTTCTTCAAAGGCACTGGCGCCTTCGCCAAAGGCGGTCACATGGTGGCCAGCCTTCTCCAGCGCCTTCACCAAGAAACGGCGCATGTCTTCATCGTCTTCTGCCAGAATGATCTTTGCCATGGTGTCAGCTTGCATCTTATATCCGGCCCAACCTATTTATCAACCAACCATATTCCGAACCCACGCTCTTAACAGCCAAGGGGTAAACAGGAGGTGAAGCGAAGAATTGTGGACAGTTTGCGAGCGCTGGTCAATACTGGCTTACGGCAATGATTGAAATGGCACCCGATTCCCATTTTGAAATCCTGGCGCCCCGCGCCTGGACAGCGCCTGCTGTTTTCAATTCTCCCCATAGTGGCAAGCAATATCCGGCCGATCTCCTGCGCATGACACGGCTTTCCGCCGAGACGTTGCGGAAATCCGAGGATTGCTTCATTGACGAGCTTTTCATGGCTTGCGTTGATGGCGGCGCACCGTTGCTTCGCGCCCATGTGCCCCGCGCCTATATTGACCTTAACCGCGAGGCCTATGAGTTCGATCCCCGCATGTTCGAGTGCGAATTGCCGGGCTTCATGAACACGACATCACCCCGCGTGGCGGGCGGCCTCGGCACAATTCCGCGCCTTGTGGCGGAAGGCGAAGAGATTTACCGCGAACGCCTCAGCCTCAATGACGCCATGCAGCGGGTGGAAACCATTTACCGCCCCTATCACCGCACGCTGAATACCCTGCTCCATGAAGTCTTGGCCAACACGGGCAGCGTGCTTCTGCTGGATTGCCATTCCATGCCGTCCAACGCCACCAGCTATCTCTCGCCCCACCACCGCGTCGGCGTGGATGTCGTCATCGGGGACCGCTACGGTGCTTCGTGCCCTGAAGAAATCACCAGCTTCTTGGAAGATCTGCTGCGCGCCCAGGGCCTGCGCGTTACCCGCAACAAGCCCTATGCCGGCGGCTTCATCACCAAGAATTACGGCTCCCCCTTGCTGGGCCGCAATGCGTTGCAGGTTGAGATCAACCGCAGCCTTTACATGAATGAGGCGCGGCTTGAAAAACACAAAGGCTTCGAACCCCTGCAGAAAATTTTGCGGAAAGTAATTGATGACCTGCTGGCCGCCCTCACCGAGTTTGCCAACCCCCTGAAACACGCGGCAGAATAAAAAAAGGGCCGATACACTAAAGTGACCGGCCCAAGTCTAGGGAGGAAACGCCCAAGAAGGGCTGCGAGAAAGAAACGAACGTCTCAAACTCACAGTTTTGATATGGCACTGCACCATAAAAATTTCAAGTCCGCTGTGCAAAAAGTTTTCCAATTGATCAAAATGCAACACCAATCAACCGAACAGTTAGAAAATAAACCGAGCAGCTAAAATTAATACACTGAAATATATAGTTAATTTCACGTATATGACAAAACGAGAGGGCAAAAGGAAGCGCCATGCTAATTTTGCATAGCAGCCCATGTTTGTGCCGCAACGCAACAAATGACCATTTTCGTCGCACATCTTGAGCAAGCGGTGACACTCCTATAGGACGTTACGCATGAGCAAATCCCCCGATTGGAACGACCTCACGAGCTTCGCCATGGCATTGGCGCGGGCATCCGAGGTGGAAATTCTCCCCTATTTCAGGAAAAACACGCTGATAGAAGTGAAGCCCCACGAGGTGTGGGACCCCGTCACCGAAGGCGACAAGGCGGGTGAACGCATTATCCGCAAGATGATTGAGGAACGCTTCCCCGACCACGGCATCAACGGCGAGGAATATGGCGTCAAGGAATCAAGGTCCGGCTTCACCTGGGTTCTCGATCCTGTCGATGGCACCCGCTCCTTCGTCTGCGGCATGCCGACCTGGGCCACGCTCATCGCGCTGAATTTTGAAGGCAAACCCGTCGTCGGCGTGATGAACCAGCCCTTCGTTGGTGATCTTTTCTACGGCAACCCTGAAGGCGCCTGGAACAATTATCGCGGCAAGGTTGAACCCATCCGCGTTCGCCAGGGCGTTACGCTCAATCACGCCGCCGCTGGCACCACGGCGCCCGAACTCTATCGCGGGAAATCCGATCAGGAATCATTCCAAAAACTGCGAAATGCCGTAAAGCTCATGCGCTATGGCGGCGACGCCTATTTCTTTTCGGTGCTCGCCGCAGGCCATCTTGATGTGGCCCTCGACGCCGGCTTGCAGGCCTATGACATCGCAGCCCTCATTCCGATCATCAAGGGTGCAGGTGGCGCCGTTGGCAGTTGGAGCGGGAGCATCCCGGCTGAAGGCGGCAATATTATTTGTGCAGGCTCCGAAAACCTGCTCGCAGCGGCAATTGAAGTGATGACAAGATGACAAAACTAAAATCCTGGCAGGACGTTGCAGGCAGCCTCATCAATGTCGCGGCTGGCCGCGCCAAGGCGGATATGGTCGTCAAAAATGGCCGCTGGGTGAATGTGCATTCCGGCGAGATCATTCCGGCCACAGATATCGCAATTTCCCAGGGCCGCTTTGCCTATGTGGGTTCCAATGCGGATGCCATGATCGGCAAGGATACAATTATTATAGATGCCCAAGGCCGCTATCTCGTGCCGGGACTTTGCGATGGCCACATGCATGTTGAAAGCGGCATGGTGACCGTCACGGAATTTGCCCGCGCCGTCATTCCCCATGGCACCACGTCAATGTTCATTGACCCCCATGAGATTGCAAACGTCCTGGGCCTTTCCGGTGTAAGGCTCATGCATGATGAAGCGATGGGCCTGCCGATCAACATCTTCGTGCAAATGCCAAGCTGCGTGCCGAGCGCTGAGGGGTTTGAGAATTCCGGCGCAACGATAACGCCGGAAGATGTGGCCGAAGCCATGACCTGGCCCAATATCATTGGCCTTGGCGAGATGATGAATTTCCCCGGCGTTGCCAATTGCGATCCTAAAATGCTGGCGGAAATAGCGGCAACGCAGAAGGCGGGCAAAATCGTGGGCGGTCATTACGCTTCACCTGATCTTGGCCATCCCTTCCATGCCTATGTGGCAGGCGGCCCCGCCGATGATCATGAAGGCACCCATGTTGATGATTGCATCGCAAGGGTGCGCCAGGGCATGCGCGCCATGCTTAGGCTGGGTTCCGCCTGGTACGATGTAGAAGCGCAAATCAAGGCGGTTACCGAACGCGGCATTGATTCCCGCAATATCATTCTGTGTACGGACGATTGCCATTCTGGCACGCTGGTTTACGAAGGCCACATGAACCGCGTGGTGCGCCACGCCATTGCTCAGGGTTTGAAGCCGATCACCGCCATCCAAATGGCAACACTGAATACGGCCCAGCACTTCGGCCTTGAACGCGAATTGGGCTCCATCACGCCTGGCCGCCGCGCCGACCTGGTCATTACATCCGATATAACGACCTTGCCCATCGAACTTGTTATCGCACGGGGGCGGGTAATGGCCGAGAACGGCAAGCTCGCGCGCGAGCTTCCCAAGTTCGAATATCCCAAAGCCGCGTGCAATACCGTGAATGTCGGGCGAACACTAAATTCAAAGGACTTTGAAATCGCGGCCCCCAAAGGTGCCAACAAGGTTGAAGCGCGCGTCATCGGCGTGATTGAGAATCAGGCACCCACAAAAGCTTTGCAGAAATCCCTGAATGTAAAGTCCGGCCTTGTTGAAATGGACCGTGAGAACGATGTCTGCCAGATCGCCATTGTGGAACGCCATCGTAACCTTGGCACAGTTGTAAACGCCTTTGTGGCGGGCTTTGGTTATAATGTGGATTGCGCCATCGCCAGCACCGTTGCCCATGACAGCCATCACATGATCGTTGTGGGCACCAACCAGCGGGACATGGCCAAGGCCGCAAATACGCTGATCGGCATCGGTGGCGGCGTTGTGGTGGTCAGCAAGGGTGAAGAGCTGGCACGGGTGGAGCTTCCCATCGCAGGCCTGATGTCGGACGAGCCCGCCGAGATCGTCGCCGCCAAAGCGGAGAAAATGGTGGCCGCCATGAAAGCTTGCGGCTGCACGCTGAACAACGCCTACATGCAGCATTCATTGTTGGCATTGGTTGTGATCCCGGAACTCCGGATTTCCGACATGGGCCTTATCGACGTGAGAACATTTGAAAAAGTTGATCTCTTCGTAAAGAGCTCTTAATCGTCGCGGTAAACCTTCTCGCGGCGCTCGTGGCGTTCCTGCGCTTCGATTGAAAGCGTTGCAATGGGGCGTGCATCGAGGCGTTTCAGGCTGATGGGATCGCCGGTTTCTTCGCAGTAACCGTAGCTGCCATCATCAATCCGGTGAAGCGCCGCTTCAATCTTTGAAATCAGTTTCCGTTGCCGGTCACGGGCACGAAGTTCCAATGAGCGATCCGTTTCAGACGAAGCCCGGTCTGCCAAATCCGGCAGCACATGGTTTTCATCCTGAAGATGCGTGATCGTCTCTTTGCTTTCGCGCAACAGCTCTTCTTTCCAGGTATGCAGCTTCTGCCGGAAGTAAGCTGCCTGCCGTTCATTCATGAAGGGCTCGTCGTCACTCGGTTTATAGTCCAAATCGACACGTACATTCATAAACTGTCACTCCGCTTGCCGTGGCGCGGGCTTATAGCTGCCTTGCGTTGCTTCGACAATAGCCCAGAAATTAGTTCATTTTCCTGCTTTGGAACGACTTTCCTGTGACTGCCAAGCCGAGCCAAAAGATGCAATTATGATGCCGAACGGGCCTCGTCGAGCCTGTCGCGAAGTTGCATCCACCAGTAGGAGGATTGCACCCCCACCCGCCCCAACTGCCCGCCAGCCCAAACCGGGGCGAAAGGAGCGAATCGCTGGTAATCATCTTCCCCATCGGCAATGGCCCGCGCAATGAGCTGGCCCGCCATCGCCGTTGTGTTCATGCCATGCCCCCCGAAGGCAGTTGCAAACCACTGGCCTTGGGCGTCCTTGCCGATAAGCGGCATCTTGTGAAGGGCGTAGCCCATGAGCCCGGCCCAGGAATATTCAATACGCGGGTTTCCCAGTTTTGGATAAGTGGAAAGCATGTCGCCCTTCATGCGCTCGGCCAGTCTTGAAGGCTCGGAAATCTGCGTGGTGATCCGCCCGCCCCACAACAATCTTCCGTTATCAATCAGCCGGTAGTAATCCCCGGCCCGGCGCGTGTCGGCGACGGCCGCAAATGTCCGGACGCAATCCTGCTGCAAGGGTTCCGTCACCGCCACGTAAGTCGCAACGGGCAGCACAGCCCGCCCCGACGGCTTATGGATTTTCCGGTCAAGCGACGACACGCAATGAACCACGTGCTCCGCCAGCACTTCGCCGCCTGCAGCTTTGATGCGCCACTGGGCACCTTGCTTCTCAACTGAAACCGCCGGTGAATTTTCATGCAAGGCCGCCCCCTCCGTCTCAGCCTTGTCAGCCAGCATCAGCGCATAGCGAAGCGGATGAAAATGCAAGGCGTGCGCGTTATAGATGCTTTCAAAATAGCGGGATGAATTCAGCTTCTGCCGGGTTTGCTCCGGCGACAGGTAGGCAAAATTCTCGTCATAATCCTTGGCCATAAGGTCGCGGTAGGATTTGAGGCTGCCATCGTCTTTGTGCCGCCTGGCGACAATCCACGCCTCGCCCATTTTAATGCTGGGGTCGCCCGCTTCAATTTCATGCCGCACATAATCGCTGCCCTGCTTTGACAGCCGGTAGAGCGCACGTGCCGCATCAAGCCCCACGCGGGCCTGAACATTTTCAATACCCTCCGCAAAGCCATTTGAAACAAAACCGCCATTGCGCCCCGATGCTCCCCAGGCCAGCAGCTTGGCTTCCAGCAGCACAACATTCACTTTTAGCCGCGCCAGTTCCAGCGCCGTTGTGAGCCCTGCAAGCCCGCCACCAATCACGCAAACCCTTGTTTTCACCGTGCCGCTCAGCGCAGCGCGCACCGGTTTACGCACAGTTGTCGCTTCATACCACGTTGCAGAATTATTAACGTCCTGTTTCATTTTGAAAATCCGATTGTCCTTCGTGCTTAACGCAAAATTAGCGGAATCCGTGCAATTTTAGCCAAGAGTCATTTGGGTTGTGGGAATCTATCATGCGTATTGCGTCGGCCTCAGCATTAATTTTATCAGCCTTTGCATTGGCAGCCTGCACAGGCGGCGCAATGGACAGCGGCACCCTGTCAAGCCTTGAATTGCCTTGCACGTTGGACAGCACCACGTGCCCGACAGGGGGAGGCGGTGATATCGTTGACCGCAACAATGACAATATTGACGATAATCTGGATGGCAACGATTCATCCACGGACGGCGGCAACACCACGAACCTCGCCACCGGCGACACGACAATTGCACTGGAAAAATCCAACCTTGTAACAGTAACTTCGGGCACCTCGCTGTCCACATTGCTCAACAATCCGCTCACACTAGTGAAACCAACAACACAGAAAATCTCCATTGACACCAATACGGAGTCAAATGTGGATTGGCCAACGCCTGTACTGATGAAAGAATACGTCTTTGGCACCACTGCAAACGGCGGCCCAGCAAATAACGCCGGAGCGGTCTATCGTGAATATCGCGCCGTCAGCAACAAGAAGGGCAAAGAGCGCAACGAAGTGTTGCAGGTCTGGGCCTGGACCGACAGTTACGCCACGCAATACCGCAACGCCACAAGCAGCGAAGCGCCGCAGCAGGCCTGGTCATTTGGCGGCAACAAGACGGCGTTGACCGCCATGCCCGTTGCAGGATTAGCGACTTATAACGGCAGGTTCGTGGGAACCGCCAAAACCTCCAATTACATCGAGCCCGATGGCTCGGACATTAATCCCAATGCCTTGTGGCGCGTGGATGGCGCTTCAACCGTTACGGCCAATTTTGGCAGCGGCACAGTTATAGGAGGGCTAACGCCTGAAACCTGGCAGAGCATTCAACCAAACTACACTGGCAACTACTATGTGAAAACTGTGAGCAGCCCTGGAACCGTGGCAGAACCTCATTTTGGCTTTTATAATTCTACTGTTGCGCTCAATGGCACAATTACCGGCAATACATATACGGGTACTGCCACCCTAAACGATCAATTCGTGAGTGGTGACAACCCGATGTACGGCGGCTTCTTTGGAGCTACTGCGAACGAAACAGCAGGTGTCTTCAACGTGTTTGGAACGGACCCTGCGCCAATCGGCGGCAGCGCTGGCATCAACGACGACCGCGCCGCCTATCTCACAATCAACGGCGCCTTCCACGGCCAGTAACTTCGGGTGAGATGATTATTTCAGGCTCCAGCCACACCAACAAAAGACTGCGCACAATGGTTTGTGCGCTTTCCTGTCTGGTATTCACGTCAACTTTGGTGTTTGCCAAAATAGCTCCCGCTACACCCACACCCCAGCAAATTACTGAATACGAAGCGACCGACGAAGTTTCCCGCGTCGCGCTTCTGATCAGGCTGTGCAAAGCCAGCCAACATGAATTGGCTGATGTGCTTTTGAACCGCTATCCGCTCACCGGTGAATTCGCCGCCAATCGAAAGCTGTTTCTCGAAGGCATGATCCTTTACGGCCGCGGAAATCTAACGGGGGCTGCCAAGAAATATCGCCAGGCCTTGGCCGATGATCCCAGCTTGACACTGGTTCGCGCTGAACTGGCGCAAACCCTGTTTCAGCTTCAGGAAGACGACAGTGCCAAGCACCACTTGGGCCTTCTGGTGGCGGACGCTCCCACCGAACAGGCGGCCCAGGGCATTCGCTCTTTCATAGATACAATTGACGCCCGCCGCCCCTTTACCTTCAACACCTATGTCTCGCTTGCACCAAGCACAAATGTCAACAATGGCAGTTCCTACAAAACCGTTTACGCGCCGGGTGGCAGCATTTCAATTCCCGACGAATACCAGCAGAAAAGCGGTGTCGGTTTCACGACGGGCCTGAATGTTGGCTATTCTCACCGTCTGGGCAATGATTTCTCGGTGGTATTGGGCGGCGGCATCAACGGTCGCATTTATGACGACAATGATTTCAACAGCTACGGCGCAAGCCAGTCCGCTGAACTGCGTTACCTCCTGAACGGCGGCTTCATTGGTGTGGGGGCCATCGCCAGCGAAAGCACAAATTACGACATTTCGCAGGACAAGTATGATTTCTACAACAGCTACGGCCCGCGCATCAGTTTGCAGAAAGCGGTTTCAACCCAGGACCAGATCAATCTGAGTGCCATCCATGAATGGCGCAACTACAAGATCAACCCGGGGAGCGAAGGCACGGCACTGCAGTTAAACGGATCATGGACCCACGCCTTCAATTCGGCAACCTACGGAACGCTGGATGTGGGTTTCGACAATGTGAGATCCCAGAATGATTATAGTTCATATAGAGCCTACTCATTGGGCGCGAGCATCTATAAGGAATTGCCGTTTGGCGTCACCGCCAACCTGCGTGGCGAAATCCGCATTGCGGATTTCGAAGGTGTTATGCCGATATACAATATCGTACGTGACGACAACCGCTATACCGGTACGTTGAACCTCACCAAACGCGACTTCAATATTTTCGGTTATGCACCTGGCATTGAATACACCTACATTTACAACGACAGCAACATTGCAAACTTCAAGTTTGACTCCCACGCCGTCGATTTCAGGCTTTCCAAAGACTTCTAGATTGAAGCGGTTGCCCTTCTGCCTCCGCATAGGCTAATCAGGTTTCATGCGCTTCAAATCCGCCGCAGAATTCAAAAGCTTGCCCGCCAAGGCCGTCACCATCATGGGCATGTCCGGCGTCGGCAAAACCACGCTTGCCGTCATGCTGCAGAAAAGCGGCTGGTTCCAGTATTCCGTCGATTACCGCATCGGCACCCGTTACATGGACGAGCCCATTGTGGATAATTTCAAGCGCGAGGCAATGAAGGTCCCCTTTCTGGCCGAACTGCTGAAGTCCGACTCGATCTATATCCGTTCGAATATCACATTCGACAACTTGAGCCCGCTTTCAACTTATCTGGGGAAACCCGGCAATCCGAAAATGGGCGGCATTTCCTTTGCCGAATACAAGCGCCGCCAGAACCAGCACCGGGATGCGGAAATCCGGTCGCTGCTCGATGTCCCAGGCTTCATCGAACGCGCTCGCGACATCTATCAATACAGGAATTTCGTCTGTGATTCCGGCGGCAGCCTGTGCGAGGTTGTAAATCCGGATGATCCCAACGATGCCGTTCTCAATTCCTTGAGCGAAAGCACCGTGATACTCTATATCGACGGCAATCCTCAACACACGAAAATGCTGGTGGACCGTTTCCGCAAGTATCCAAAGCCCATGTATTACCAGCCGAAATTTCTGGACACGAAGTGGGCGGAGTTCAAGGAACTCAAAAAAATCCGCCATGATGATGACGTGGTGCCGGATGAATTTGCCGTGTGGGGCTTTGAACAGCTCCTGCACCACCGCATTCCGCTTTACAAGAAAATCGCCGCCAATTTCGGCTACGAAGTCCGCATGGAAGACATCCCGACTATCAACACTGAAGATGATTTTCTGAAGCTGCTCGGCTCGAAGATCGATAAGCGCTAACGCCCATGCCTATAAAAATCCCCAATGACTTGCCAGCCCGCCTCACCCTTGAAAAAGAGGGCGTGATGGTGATGACAGAGGATTCAGCCCATCGGCAGGATATTCGCCCCTTGCGCATTGGTTTGCTCAACCTGATGCCCAACAAAATCAGGACGGAAACCCAGTTTGCCAGGTTGATCGGCGCAACGCCGTTGCAGGTTGACCTGAACCTGATCAAAATGACCAACCATAAATCCAAGAACACGTCCGAAGATCACATGATCGCCTTTTACAGCGATTGGGAAAGCGTGCGAGACGAGAAATATGACGGCCTGATCGTAACGGGTGCTCCCGTTGAGCTGCTTGAATTTGAGGACGTCACCTATTGGGATGAGTTGCAGCGCATTTATGACTGGACGCAGACTCACGTGCAATCAACCTTCAACATTTGCTGGGGTGCGCAGGCAGCGCTTTATCACTTTCACGGCGTTCCCAAGCACACCTTGCCCCACAAGGCTTTGGGCGTTTACCGCCACAAGAACCTGAGCCCGGCCTCGCCTTACCTTCGCGGCTTCTCTGATGATTTTTCGATGCCGGTTTCGCGCTGGACAGAAAATCTAAAATCCGAATTGCCTGCGGGCAAGGGCCTCGAAGTGCTGATGGATTCCGAAGAAGCGGGCTTGTGCTTCATTGCTGATAATCCACGTCGCCAGCTCTACATGTTCAACCATATCGAATATGACACCAACACATTGGGTGAAGAATACGCGCGCGACTTGGCAGCTGGCAAGCCAACCCGCATCCCCGCCAATTATTTCCCGCATGACAACGTAAAGGCCACGCCTGAAAACCGTTGGCGCAGCCATGCCCACTTGCTGTTTGGCAACTGGATAAATGAGGTTTACCAGACAACGCCTTTCAAACTCGCTGACATTGGAAAATAAGCATTTCCACAAGTTTTTCTTGTGTTTAGGCTTGCCTCCCCCCAATTATGCCAAGCGCGCTGGAGGGCGATCGAAGAGTGAAACTGCGTGATGTTTTGGATGCCAGCCGGATTGCGGCAGGCGGCCTTAAGGACTTCGCAACGGGGTTGGTTAATCCAACCCTGCGCCTGGGCGTCACCGGGCTTTCGCGTTCGGGCAAAACCGTTTTCATCACAGCCCTGGTCCACGCATTGACCAAAGGTGCGCGTCTGCCGTTGTTTGAAGCGCAGGCAAGTGGCCGCATAACCCGCGTCTATCTTGAGCCCCAGCCCGATGATGACCTGCCAAGATTTGGTTATGAGGAACATCTGCAGCGCCTCACGACGGAAGAACCAAGCTGGCCCGAAAGCACGCGGCGCATCAGCCAGCTCAGGCTTACTCTTGAATATGAGCCACGCGGCATCATCGCGCGGAATTTCAGGAGCGGAAAGCTTCACATCGATATCGTCGACTATCCCGGTGAATGGCTGCTTGATTTGCCGCTGATGCAGATGACCTTCCAGGAATGGTCCATGGCCACCATCAACGCCAGCCGAATTGAGCCCCGCGCTAGCCTGGCAAAAACCTGGCATGCCCATTTGAAAACCCTTGACGCAACATCTCCTGCCCGTGAACTTGACGCTGTGAAGGCGGCAGAGCTTTTCACCAGTTACTTAGCCGATTGCCGCAAGGATGGCGTATCCCTTTCAAGCCTGCCACCGGGGCGTTTCCTTATGCCCGGCGATTTGGCAGGTTCACCCCTCCTCACCTTTGCGCCCCTCAATGTGGGCTTGGATCAGGATTTTCCGAGAGGTTCCCTCGACGATCTTATGGAGCGGCGCTATAATTCTTACGTTGCAAAAATCGTGCGCCCCTTCTTCTTTGGGCATTTCGCACGGCTTGATCGCCAAATCGTTCTGGTTGACACGCTTTCAGCCTTGAATGCGGGCGTTGCCGCTGTGCAGGATTTGAAAAATGCGCTGGCCCAGGTCATGAAGTGCTTCAGGCTCGGTTCAAACTCCATTCTATCTGAAGTCTTTGGCCGCCGGATCGACCGCATCCTGTTTGCCGCCACCAAGGCAGACCTTCTGCATCAATCAAGTCACGACCACCTTGAAAACATCCTGCGCCTGATCGTCGACGATGCCTGTGCGCGGGCTGAATTCACCGGCGCAAGTGTAGACGTGGCGGCCCTTGCTGCCATTCGCGCCACCCGCGAAGCCAAGGTAAAGCAAAGAAATGAAGAGCTTCCCTGCATTGCCGGCATTCCGCAGAAAGGCGAGGTGATCGACGGCATTACGTTTGATGGTGAGCGCGAAGCCGCAATTTTCCCCGGCGACCTGCCCGAAAATGCCGGCGATGCGCTGAACGGCACAATGCAAGGCAAGCTGAAGTTCCTGCGTTTCCGCCCACCGCCGTTGAAAGACGGCACTTTCCCGCACATAAGGCTGGACCGCATACTGGAATTTCTGCTGGGGGATCGCTTCTCATGAATGATGGCTACCGAAAACCCACAGCTTTCGTTTTGGATGATGAGGAGAAAGTCAAACCAGCAAAGCCAAAAGCCAGGAAACCCGCCATCGAATTTGAAGCTGATGCACCCTTCGGCGAGTTGGTGACCGTCCCCGCCATTCCCCAGCGCAAGACAACACGGTTCCGCTGGGGTTTTGTTCTGGTCTCAGCCCTGTTCGGCCTCCTCAGCCTGTGGGCGGGAATGGCCATCACCACCCTCGTTGAGGATTTCTTCACCCGTTCACCCACACTGGGCTGGCTTGCCTTGGGCGTGGCGGCGCTTGCCGGCCTTGCGGCCGTCGCCATTATCGTCCGCGAAGCCTGGGGCCTCATGCGCCTCAAACGCATTGAACATATTCAGTCCACTTCCGCCCACGCCATAAACCTTGATGACAAGAAGGCCTCGGAAGAAACAATAACATCGCTTGGCGATATTTACGCCGGCCGCCACGACACCGCCTGGGGCCTCGCCGCATTTCGCGAGCACAACGCCGACATCATTGATCCCCGCGACCGTGTGATGCTGTTTGATCGATTGGTGATGAGGCCGCTCGACGAGGAAGCGCATCGCATTATCGCAAGGCGTGCCCGCCGCGTAACACTGCTCACCACAGTAACGCCCACCGCAGCGCTTGATATCCTGTTCGTGGCGGCACAAAATCTTCGCATGCTGCGCGAGCTTGCCGAGCTCTACGGCGGCAGGCCATCGACGCTTTCAACTTTGAAACTTGCCCGCATGGTGATTTCGCATCTGGCAGTAACGGGTGGCCTTGCCCTGTCTGACAATCTCATTCAGCATGTGGTAGGCCGCGGCTTGCTCGGCAGGCTATCAGCCCGTTTCGGTGAGGGTGCGGTCAACGGCATCATGACATCGCGCATTGGCCTTGCCGCAAGCGACGTGTGCCGTCCCATTCCACAGGCAGACTCAACCAAGGAAACCCTGGGCAGCCTGTTAAAGGAACTGATCAAATTTGGTGATGCAACAAAACCGCCCGACGAAAAAACGTAAAGCCGGATCATTACAAAAAATTCATCTCCGGCTGCCGACGGAAGTCAAACTTCCGCCCCGTCTTTGGTTCATGCAAGTCGCATACAACAAGGAGCAACCCATGCAGAAACCAACCAAGATTGTCCTTATCAGTCTCGCAGGCCTCATCGCTATTGGCGGCGTGGCCGCTGCCGCCAAAGGCTGGAAACACGGTATGCGCGGACACGGAATGGAGTTTTCACAGCTGACCGAACGCTATGATGCGGATAAGGATGGGAAAATCACCCAAGCCGAAATTGACACAAACCGTACAAGCTGGCTTAACGAGTTTGACGGCGACAAGTCCGGCAGCCTTGCCTTGGCCGAGTTCCAGAACCTTTGGTTGAAAGCCCAGAATGAGCGCATGGTGCGCGAATTCCAGCGTTTTGACCGCGATGGCAACGGCCAGGTTAGCCTGGATGAATACAAGGAACCACTTTCCGGTATTGTCGCCCAGTTGGACCGCGATAATGATGGTATCATTACAAGCGATGAAATGTCACCCCGCGGCCACAGGATGCGTGATGACGACCGTCGCCCCGGCGACAAGCCTGAAGGTGACCAACCACAGGCCAACTAGTCAACAAACATAGCTCCCCAAGCGGAACCAAATCCGCTTGGGGCTTGGGTCACGTTAACCCCGCGTTAACCCTAACGAGCAGCTTCAATAGAATATAAGTAAATGTCCGTCAAAACTCCGTGACCGCAACCTCACGGAAAATAAGGCTGGCATGTTCTCGATTGAAACTCAGGTTCCCGTTGCTGGCATTGCCGATAGCGGCGTTTCCGGCAAGTTGGTGACGCCGTCGCTTCCTGTTAACGGCCATGTTTCACTCACCACCACCCTTCAAGGTTTGATGGCTTTGGAGCCCCATTGGCTCAAGCTCGAGAAGCAATGCGCAACGGCGCCTTCGATTTTTCAAAGCTACGCTTGGGTTTCAAATTGGGCAAAAACCTACATCACTGAAAACAGCAGCCATGAACTTTGCATCATCACTGGTTTTCAAAATGAGAGACTGGTGTTTGTACTGCCGTTGATGAAACAGAAGTTGGGGCCTATCACAATCCTTAGATGGCTTACTGAGCCCTACGGACAATACGGCGACGCACTCATCGCCGCCAACCAGAATTCCAAGGCATGGTTTTCAAACGCACTGGTTTTCATTCAGAACCTGAAAAACATTGATGTAATAAGGTTGCGCCACGTGCGCGCCGATGCGGCAATTGCCGACACCTGCCGCCAATCATTCACTGATGCGCGTCACGACGAGAAAGCGCCGTATCTCGATCTCACGCAATATGACAGCGACGAAAGCTATGAAGCACGTTACTCTTCGACCCAACGCAAGCGCCGGAAGAAAATCCGGAAAGAGCTTGAACAGCTCGGTCCGATTGAATTTGAAGTCATACCCAATGGCGTTCTGGGTGATGCGGCCATAAACCAATCCTTTGTTGAAAAGAACTTGTGGCTGGAAGAGCGCGGGCGTCAGAATCGCGTCATGAAATGCCCAAGCCACGCAGGTTTTCTAAAAGATATTTCGCGGTCGCGGACTTCGAATGTCGATGTCGTCATTTCCCAACTCAGCGCCGGCGGCAAGCCGGTGTCCTGGGAAATCGGTTTCAATTTTCAAGGCTGCCATTTCGCCTACATTACGTCCCACGTAAACACCATGACCGATCTTTCACCCGGCAGGCTGCACATGGACCAGTCACAACGCAATTGCATCAAACACGGCCTGCAAAAATTTGATCTCATGGTTCCCCATGATCACCACAAGGAATCCTGGAGTTCAGGATTGGTGGAAACTTCAGATCACTACTTGCCACTGTCACTGAGAGGCCGACTTTACGGGAAACTATACCTGCGAACGCTGCGCCCGGTCCTGCGCCACATCTATTACAAGTCGCCGCCCTGGCTGCTCAAACTTGCAAAGCCTGTCCTCGGCATTTAGGATGCAGCTTTAAAGTCGCCCGTATTGTTTCATCAGCAGCAGCACCTGCTCAACCGGCAGGGCCACGGATGTATTGCCGTCCCTCCCCACCATGGTTTCATTGCAGATCATGGAATCGATCACAGCTTCTTCGGTTGCTTCAACAACAGCATTAAAAATGAGGTCAATCGCATCGTTATGCAAGAACGAAGCGTTGCGCAAGTTGCCGCCATCACTTGTATAAGCCGCTTCATTGGCGGTCGAAAATGCCAGGAATATATCACCCGAACTGTTGTTGCCCACCGTGCCTGTGCGTGCCAGCCCCATGGGAACCCGCCGCGCCAATCGTTTGAGTTGGTGCGGTTGCATTGGCGCGTCAGTTGCAACAATGGCAATCACCGAACCCTTATCCTTGCCGCGCAACTTGTGAGCGGCAAGATGGCGGCCAATGGGCGTACCCAAGATTGTCAGTTGTTCACGTGCGCCAAAATTGGCCTGCACAAAAACGCCAACAGTGTATTTGCCTCCGTCAATCTCAACCTGCCGTGAAGAGGAGCCGTTGCCCGCCTTGAAGTCATAGCAAATCATGCCGGTGCCGCCGCCAACACTTCCCAATTCAACCGGCTCACTGCGTGCCGCATCAAGTGCTGCCATCGTGTGTTCGGCTGTCACATGAAAACCGTTGATGTCATTCAAATCGCCATCATAGGTTTCGGCGGCAACCGGCAGTCCCCAATCCTGGCCAATGCCAATGCGGTTGGTCACCATCCAGCGGATCGTGGCATCGCGCGTCACGCCGCAGGAATGTGTATTGGTAATGGTGATGGGGGTTTGCAGTTCTCCCGATTCCTCAACCCACACAACACCCGTCATTTCTCCGTTGCCATTAAGTGAATAATATCCGGCAGCGCAAGGAATATGAGATTTGGCGCGGCCACGCGGAAGGATGGCGGTAACTCCTGTTCGTATTGGTCCTTGCCCAACGACAAGCGGACCATCACCACTTATCAGCGTTATGGTTCCAACCTCGACACCCGCCACATCCGTGATGGCATTGAACGGCCCCGGCTTTCCAGCGTATGGCAAACCAAGATCGCGGCCACGCCTCATTTCCTTCACGCTCTTCAAAAAGTATCCCCTGTCATGCTCGCTTAAATTTACGCTTCCAATCAGCGAATTCATGGAACACTATGTCAAAATTCAAGAGTGAGGTAGATGGAAACAGTAGCGCACGCGCCTTACAAGGAATTCCTTATTATACTTGGTGCTGCAGGCCTGATTGTTCCCCTCATGATGCGGCTGGGGATCAATTCAATCCTCGGCTTCCTGCTCGTTGGATTTCTTTTGAGCCCCGATGTGCTGGGCACGCTGGCTTTAAAATTTCCGGTTCTCAATGCGTTGGTCATTTCAAACAGCGAGGGCATTTCCACCCTCGGTGAATTGGGAATCGTGTTCCTGCTTTTTCTGATCGGGCTGGAACTCTCACCCGAACGTCTGCTGACAATGAAACGGCTGGTATTCGGTCTCGGCAGCCTGCAAGTCATTGTCACAACAATCGTCATCGCATTGGCTGCATTCGGAATGGGTTACACGCCAGCACAGTCAGTCATATTCGGGATGGCGCTCTCACTGTCATCCACCGCAATTGTTATCCAGCTTTATACCGACGAAAAGCGCCTGGGCTCCCAAGCTGGCAGAACCAGCTTTGCCATTCTGCTCTTCCAGGATTTGGCCGTCATTCCCATTTTGCTCTCAGTCAGCATTTTGGGCCGTGAAAATTCGGGGCCCGTGTTGCAAGGCATATTGACGGCGCTCACCCAGGCTGCAGTTGCAATCATGCTCATTGTGGGTGTAGGCCGTTACGCTTTGAAACCGCTTCTCAGGTTGGTTGCCGGAACCAACAGCTCAGATTTGTTCATGGCAGCCGTCCTTCTTATTGCCGTTGGCACTGGCGTATTGGCCAATTTTGCCGGGTTATCCATGGCGCTTGGCGCTTTTATCGCGGGTCTCACGCTCGCTGAAACAGAATTCCGCCGCGCCATTGAAGCCATCATCGAGCCCTTCAAAGGCCTGCTGCTTGGAGCGTTTTTCCTGCTCGTGGGCCTCGGCATTGACCTGAATGGTTTCATTGAGTCACCGGTTCAGATTTTGGCCGTTGCATTTGCCCTCATCTTGGCAAAGGTAGCCATTACATACATATTCGCGAAGATGCTGCGCGTGAAACATACGGCAGCACTTGAAACTTCTTTGCTTATCGGTCCTTGCGGTGAATTTGCCTTTGTCATCTTGAGTTCAGCCGCCGCACTCATGCTTATCGATGCGGCAATATTCAGCAGCTTGCTGCTTATTGTTTCAATTACCATGGCTACGATACCGCTTCTCTCCTTACTGGCCAAAAAGCTTGTAGGGCTGAGCAACAGGGGCATTGCGAGCGCAGCGATTGGGTTGGCCGAACCTCCTTTGAGTGATCAACCGCGTGTGATTATCGCGGGCTTCGGACGCGTTGGCCATCTCGTTGGCTCAATGTTGGACGAACACAAAATTCCTTACATCGCCATGGATATGGACGCAGCCCTCGTAACCCGTGAACACAAGGCGGGCTTCCCGATTTATTATGGTGATGCAGCCAATCCGGAGTTTCTCAAGAAATGCGGGCTGACAACCGCAACGGCAATTGCCGTCACCATGGATAGCGCCGTGCGTGTTGATGACGTTGTGCGAACCGCAAGGGCCCAACGCGCCGATCTGAAAATCATTGCGCGTGCGCGGGATGAGCGCCACGCCATGCGGCTTTATATTGCGGGCGCTACCGAAGCGGTGCCGGAGACCATTGAATCAAGCCTGCAACTCGGTGAATCCCTTCTAGTAGAGACGGGCGTTCCCATGGGGCTTGCCATCGCTTCAGTGCATGAGCGCCGCGATTCATTCCGCAAAATGCTGGGCCGACCCAACCGCAAGGAAGAGCTGAACCTGCAACGCAAGAAACTGCGGCGCGAAAAATCGACTTAAGCGACGCCCAGTTTTTTCTGAAGGCTGGAACTTGATGTTGTGTATTGGAACAGCAGCCGCTCACCCGGATTGATGTAACGGAATGCTTGCTGCGCCAGCAATGCCGCCTCATGGAAGCCGGAAAGAATGAGCTTCAGCTTGCCGGGATAATGGTTGATGTCTCCAACAGCGAAAATCCCGGGCTCCGAGGTTTCAAATTTTTCCGTATCAACAGGAATGAGGTTGTGGTCAAGATTCAATCCCCAATTGGCAACAGGGCCGAGTTTCATTGTAAGTCCGAAGAACGGCAAAAGCGTATTGGCCTGAATGTCGAAAGCAGAGCCATCAATGCCCTTCACCTGCACCGATGACAATTGGCCAGCAGTTCCCGCGAGGCCTGTCACTTGGCCCAGCCGCAATTGCATTCTGCCATGGCCAGCGAGCTCTCGCATTTTGTTCACGCTGTCTGGTGCTGCACGGAATTCATCCCTGCGGTGCAGCAGCGTCATGCTCCTGGCAATCGGCGTCAGGTTGTTCACCCAGTCCAAAGCCGAGTCACCACCGCCAACAATGAGAATATCCTTGCCGCGAAACGCTTCCATTTTCTTCACGGAATAAAAAACGGACGTTCCTTCGTAGGCATCAATGCCAGGAATAGGCGGCTTCTTCGGCTGGAATGAGCCCCCGCCTGCCGCAATCACCACAACCTTGCTGCGGAAAACAAGTCCGCCATCGGTCTTCAGTTCAAAATCATTGTCGCCGTGCTTCACAAGCTCTGTCACCATCTGGTTGAAATGGTATTGCGGATGAAAAGGCTTGGCCTGCTCCATCAGCCGCGTGGTAAGCTCATGGCCTGTGACAATGGGAAGGGCTGGAATGTCATAAATTGGCTTTTCCGGATAAAGCTCCGCACACTGACCACCTGCCCGGTCAAGAATGTCGATGACATGACATTTAATGTCGAGGAGGCCCAATTCAAAAATCGAAAACAAGCCGCATGGGCCAGCCCCGATGATAACCGCATCGGTGGAAATAACGTCAGACATTTTACAACTCCAATAAGGTCAGAACTGTTTTTCAGGAACGCGCACACGCAATCCGTCGATCGCGTCGCTAATTTTTATCTGGCAGGAAAGCCTGCTTGTATCCTGCACATCGAAGGCAAAATCCAACATGTCCTCTTCCATGGCGGCGCGTTTGCCAACCTTGTCCTTCCACTCGGGCTCCACATAAACATGGCACGTGGCACAGGCGCAGGCGCCGCCGCAATCTGCGTCAATGCCCGGAACCATGTTCTTAACGGCGGCTTCCATGACACTCATGCCGGGGGTGCCGTTCACCGTTTGCTCGGTTCCATTGTGAAGAATGAAGGTGATCTTGGCCATTTATAATCGCTCAGGTTCGCTTGTTCGTTTTATCGAACGCTTAATAGGGTGAAGCGAACTTAAAGGCAAGCGGACTAGCGATAAAGCCGCTGCGCCAAGGCATCGAATTCCTGCGCTGCCAAATTGAGATCGGCCAAAAGCTTCTGGCTAGCTTCGGTCCCATGAGATCCACTATTGCTCTCCAGATTTTTCGCGATTTCAGAAATTCTTACCGCTCCAATTGCAAGCGCCGATCCTTTAATCGTATGGATTGCGATACGCCAGTCTTCGGCTGTCTTAGCATTGCGCAGGCTAACCAGGATTGAAGGGAGTTGCGCAACAAAAAGCTCGACCACTTCGCGCTCAAGCTCCGGGCTGTCCATCGTATAGCGTGCCAGATGGGCGCGGTCAAAAACTGCCGCCTCGGCCATATTGTCGCCAAATTGCCCTTGAATTTTCCGTCTACGCCCAGCCACACCAACTGTCCTGTTCCATTTGGAGACAGTTAAATTAGAGCCAAACTCCTAGAATGGGGTGAACGGAGAGGGTAAACCGCCAGTTTATTGAATCGATTCAATTCGATCCATAATTTTAACCAAAACTTTAATTATTGTTTAAAGAAGGACCAGAACGGGTTCAACCAAACCGTTCAATGAGTTATGGTGAGTCCTTGGTTAACGGGGGTGGAAGGGGCCAATCTGCGGTTAAACGGCAGATTCTTCTATCAACTTAAGATTTCTCCGGCAGCTTCCTGAGGGCTGGCGGGCATATACAAAGGGAATGTGGGTAAAGCGGATGGCAAATAATACAGCGGAAACGCGTCGCAGGGACAAGCGCTCAACCGAGCGTCAACCCGAAACGAGGCGAACCCTTGGTTTGGAAACGGCGGCTTTGCGCAGCCACCCCGCTAATGAAAATGACCCCGGCACATCTCGGCTTATTGCAAGATTGAACCGCCAACCCTCCAAGGCGCCTTACTTTATTGCAGTGATCCTCGCTGCTTTTTGGGTTGGCGGCTGGTCCATGATCTACGGGCCAACATTTTCCGAGCTGACCCAAGCTGATTTGTTCCGTTCACTTGCCGTGCTGGTCCTGCCTGTCGTCTTGGCTTTCACGATGGCCTACTTCCTTTGGCGCGCCCAGCAATTGCGCCAGGTTTCGGAAGTTCTCATGCAATCTGCCATGCGTCTTATCCGGCCGCAGGATATCGCCACTGAGGGCCTGACCTCTATCGCCCAGGCTGTTCGCGCCGAGGTTGATCTTCTGGTGGGTGGCGTTGAACACGCGGTTCAGCGCGCCACGGTTCTGGAAGACATCGTGCACAAGGAAATTTCAGCCATCGAACGCGCCTTCGGCGGCAACGAAGATCGTATACGCAGCCTCGTCACGGGCCTGGAAAACCAGCGCGCCGCCCTGCATCAGGCCGGTCTTGTGGTTGGCAACGAAGCCGTTCCCATGCTCTCGCGGCTTGAAAGCAACACGCAAAATCTTGATGTGATCATCAACAACGCCCAGTCAACACTCATGAAGCTCGAGCAGGGTTTGAAGAGCACTACTGTTGAACTCACCCGCACCATTGATGAGGTTTCTTCGCGCGCCACCCTTGCCGGAAACGAAATCGGCGGGCAAACCGCCCAGATGGAGCGCATGTCCGGCATGCTGGTTGGCGAACTGCAAACTTTCTCGCAGCATTTGCAGGGCCAGATTCAAACCCTGTCCCTGGCCGCTGGGCAGCTCAATTCCGAAACCACAACCTTTGGCCGCAGCGTGCAGGGCATGGAAACCAATGTCGTGCAACTGCTCAAGCAGAGCGTTGAGCATCTCACGGGCGTCAATCTCGAACTCGGTCGCACCATTGACCGTGTATCGTCCGCATCGGTTGACCAGATCAAGCAGGTTGCCGCTGAAATGGCCGATGTTGTCCAAAGCTCCAGCGGCAACATCACCTACCACTTGAAGGCAACAACCTCTGAGGTGGCCGCCCTTATTGAGCGTTCAGGCATTGATACTGCTCAGCAGATTGAACAGGGCCGCGGCCTCGTAACCCAGGGCTTGCAAAGTGTTGCCCAGGATTACCTTGAAAAGGTTGCGCGCTCGCGCACCGAACTTACGGGCTATGTCGATCAGGCCTCGAACCAGATAATTGCAAGTGTTGATGAAGCAGCGCTCAAGCTTTCTGACCGCCTTTCATCCACCAGTGTGCAATTCTTGACAGGCCTTGACCAAACCGCCAACCAGCTTTTGTCGCAGCTCAATCTTTCGGGCACCGGCCTTGCTGGCAAGGTTGAAGAAACCACCAACCGCCTATTCGGTGAAATTGGCCAGAAGGCCAACCTCATCAACATCAAGCTTGATGAAACCTCAACGGGCGTGTTTGACCGTTTGGATCAGCAGGCCAACTATGTGAACACCCATGTTGAGGAAACTGCCGAGAAAATTTACAACAATCTTGACAGCCGCGCCAACGCGCTGGGCACCACGATTGAAAACAACGCCATGCGCGTGTTTGATGCAATCGACAAACAGAGCACGCAAATCCAAGGCAAGCTCGACGGCACGGTCCTCACCATCAGTGAAAAACTCGATGAAGCCTCAAGTTACACCTATGCCAGATTGGAGCAGGTCGGCTCCAGCATTGTCGACCAGATGCAATTGACAGGGTCAAACATCAATGACCTGCTGGTGACAACCAGCGGCACGATATCCTCCCATCTCAAGGAAACCTCAGATATCGTCAGCCGCCAAATGCAGGACTCAGGCATTGCGCTTGCACAAAACATTGAAGGCTCAGGCGGCCTCGTCACTGATAAGCTCATTGGCGTATCCGGCGAATTCATCCAGAAAATCGGCAATGCCCGCGAAGACCTGCTGTCCTTGCTGGAGCGGTCTTCCGGTGCCATTACAACAACACTCGAAGAAACCACCAACAAGCTTTACGACAAGCTGGAGGATACATCGTCTTCGATCACCAGCCGCGTCTCATCAGTCACCGGCCAGCTCACCAGGCAGCTTGATACATCTTCATCCCAATTGAGCAATTTGCTGGAATCAACGGAAGTCAGGCTCGGTTCGCAGCTTGAACACGCAACCACCGAATTGTCCGCCCTGTTCAATGCCAACACCAAGATGATGACGGAGCAGCTCGATCAGACATCAACGGAAGTAACCAATACATTCGCAGATACGGCAGTGCGCGTTACCAGCCAGGTGACAGAAGCCAATGTGCAAATGGCCAAGCGCCTCGAAAACACCTCGTCCGAAGTTGCAGCCCAGCTCAGCAACGCCGGCAACAGCATGTTTGCCCGCATTGACACTACAGCGCGTGAACTCGGCCAGCGCTTCGATGTGGCAACAGAAATCCTGGAAAAAGTTACCGGCGATATTTCCGGCCGCATGGCAGGAACCGGCGCCAGGTTTGCTGAAATCCTCGACACCGCCAGCAGCCAGATGATCACCGATTTGGGCAAGGCGAGCGAAGCCTTCTCCGATGGCTTGGGCCAGACCACGATGCAGATCAGCGGTCGCTTTGAACAGGAAACCGGCTTGCTCGTTGGCCGCATTGACAAGGCCGTCAAGGAATTTGATACGGCTGCAAACTCCACCAACACCAGCATTGATCAAGCCCACCGCAAGTTCTCCAAGCATGTTGAAACCGCCAACACCTATTTGGCCGATCAGCTGTCAACCGCCGCAACAACCCTTGATGACCGCCTGGAAAGCATCTCCATGCAGCTCACCGGCAAGCTTGAAATGACCGGCAGCCGCATCTCCGAGCGTTTGGAAGATGTATCAGGCCTTGTTGAAAAGTCCATCAACAAGTTCAACAACGAGATGGAAAATGTTCTCGTCAATCGCAAGAACGCCCTTGATAACCTCATTGATGATGCCGCTAAGCGCGCGCAGGATATTGATGCGGTAATGACCAGCTACATGAACCTGATCGAAGAGTCGCTCGCTTCGGCAGAAACGCGTTCGAAAGACATCAGCCGCGTCATTGCCGAGCAAACCAGTGTGGCCGTTGGCAATATCGAGCAGGAAATCCGCAAGCTCGAAACCAGTTCCGGTGGCCAGATCACGCAAGCCTCACGGGTTCTGCGCGAGCAGCATGAACGCGCCATGGCGTCCATGAATGAAATGCTGTCGTCCACCGCCAGCGACTTCCAGCAAACTGCGCAGGATATGCGGATGACCGCCCAGCAGGTGGTAAAGGATATCGATAGCGCCCGCTCCGACCTCAAACGCGCGATATTGGATCTACCCGAGGAAACCAAAACCAATGCCGACGCCATGCGCCGCGTTGTGGCCGACCAGATTGCAGCCCTCAACACGCTGGCTGATGTGGTAAAACGCCAGACCGGGACCACGGACTTTTCAGGCCCCGGCTTCTCATCGTCGCGCGGTTCAAGGGACCCCAACCCGGGAAAATAGAAGGCGCCACATTCCCTGCTCCGCAACCGGGAATGTCAAGCGCCTCGAAGAAAGCCACGGAGCAGCCTGATGCATCTCAAATGCCGAAGAAAGCTGTTGCCCGTGGCGGCGCATCTGATGCAAGTGACCTGACCCGTGAAATTGAGAGCGTAACCCTCAAGCTCAACAGTGCCGCGCGCGGTATTGTTGAAGTTCTTGAGGGCGATTTGCCGGAAGATCTGGAAAGGCGCTTCAAGAAAAATGAAACCGAGGTTTACGTTCAGCGCCTTGCTGAATCGCGCAACAAGAAACAACAGCGTGCCATTGCAACGCGTTATGAAAACGACCGCACCGTTCGCACCAGCATTGACGCATATGTGAGATTGTTCGAACACCTGCTTGACAGTGTGGCTGAAGCCCCGAAAGGAAATCAAATGCTGGAGGGTTGTCTGGCGTCAGAGGCAGGAAAAATTTACATGATGCTCGCCGAAGCCTCAGGCCGCATCGCACCGAATTAATGCTGAAACTCACAATCACAAGTGAAAGCTGGCCCATTGCCGGGAATTTTACAATTTCCCGGGGCAGCAAGGCAACGGCGGAAGTTGTTGTTGTAACTTTGCAGGACGGTGAGTTTATCGGGCGGGGTGAGTGCGTTCCCTACCCCCGTTATAATGAAACCGTCGAGAGTGTGGTCGCAGCCCTGGAAGCCGCGCGTTCATCAATTGAACAGGGCATTACCCGCGGTGATGTTTCAAGATTATTGGCTGCGCGCGCGGCCCGCAACGCACTTGATTGCGCGCTCTGGGATCTTGAAGCCAAGCGCATCGGGAAACCTGTTTGGCAGCTCGCCGAGTTGGGCACACCCCATCCGTTGACCACCGCCTATACATTGAGCCTCGATACGCCGGAGGAGATGGCAAAGGCTGCGGAGGAGGCTTCCCACCGCCCCTTGCTGAAATTGAAACTCGGTCGCGACGGCGATATTGAGCGGTTGAAACTCATTCGAAGAGCAGCGCCCAAAAGCCGCTTGATCATCGATGCCAATGAAGGCTGGAAACCAGGCCAATTGCCCGATCTCTTGAAGGCATGTGTGGATGTGGGCGTGGAACTCATCGAACAACCCCTGCCCGCTGAAGATGATGAAGCCCTTCGCAGCATCGAACACACGGTTGCAATCTGTGCTGATGAATCCGCACACGACAGGGGAAATCTGAAAAAATTGGTCGGAAAGTACGATGCTATAAACATCAAGCTGGATAAGGCCGGCGGCCTCACAGAGGCACTGAGTTTGGCAAAAGCTGCCACTGATTTGAATTTCAAGATCATGGTGGGCTGCATGCTGGCTACCTCGCTTGCCATGGCACCGGCAATGCTTGTGGCTCAATCGGCCCAGGTCATTGATCTCGACGGTCCGCTACTGCTGGCGCGCGACCGCAATCCGGGAATTACGTTTGACGGAAGTCTGATGTATCCGCCGCCGCCAGAGCTTTGGGGCTAGTCCGTTTTAAGGCCAGTGCGAAACTCAAGGCCACGAGCGACATGGCAGCCATGATCAAATAGGTTTTGCCCAGCAGCGAACTGTAGAAAACACCGGAAATTCCGATCGCCGCTGTCATCACAATGCCACCCGAAAATGCCGCGTATAGTCCCTGTGCGGAATTTCTCAGGCCCGGCGGAACCGTTTGCCGGATGTAGTGCATCGTTCCCAAATGCAGCATGGCAAAGGTTATGGCGTGCAGTAACTGTGTCAGCACGTTTACGCCAAGCGGCAGGTCATAGGCCATCAGCACCCAGCGCACCACGCCGACCGCGATGCCAATCATGATCAGATTGATGGCTCCAATGCGCCTTACAAGATGGTTTGAAATGCCGAATAGCGTCACTTCCGCCATGATGGATATGGCCCAGAAACTGCCGATGGTGAACTTGTCAAATCCCAGCGCGTCCCAGCGCACCGGTCCAAAAGAATAAAGCATGCCATGGCTGCCCTGCGCCAGACTGACTGCTATCAAAAAGATGCCGAAACTTCCAGATATCAATAATCTGTACAGGGATGAAAGGCCGGAAGCTGAAACCGCTTCTTGCTTCAGGGTTTCGCGGTCGGGGTCGATGGGCAGAAAAAAGGCGGTGAGCCCTGACAGGCCTTGCGCCGCGACAATGAGATAGATGAGGGTGCCAATCGGCATGAATTGCAGCAGGGCACCGCCACCAACACTGCCGACCAAAAAGCTGATCGAAGCCCACAGCCGCATGCGGCCGTAGTCCAATTTGTGCGCAACGCTGCCGTCAACGCTGAAGCCTTCAGCCAAGGGAAACACTGGCGCAAAACACAGGGAAACCACAAGGCTGCACAGAAGAATGGCCCCAAAACTGCTGGCCATGGCGAACAGCAGATAGGCAAAAAAAGTAGCAATCCCGCAGGTGATGATGACAGTTCGACGATTGCGATATTTGTCGGCAATCATCGCGGCCAGCGGCACAGCAAGCACTCGGCAGGCCGTCATCCCCGCCACAATCTCCGCAATCTGTCCCACCGTCAGCCCTTTGGCATGCAGCCAGAGCGGGAAAAATGGCAAGGAAAGGCCGCTGCCAATCATCAAAAAGGCATAGAAGAAAGAAAATCGGAGACTGAAAATTCGTGCGGGCATGTTTATTCGTAGGTGAATCTAAACTAATATTTCACCACTTTCCATGATACTTGGCACTGGTGGGGCTTGCGCGTATTGCAGGCTTGTTTGGAGTTTGCGTATGTCTGTTAGTGTAGAAGGTTATCGGAATGAGAGTTTCGAGAGTTTGGAAGCCGCGGTTTTGGAAACGTCGCGCGGCCGCTGGTTCCTCGAGGAATTTGCCAGGCGTCAGCGCGCCAATGAAACGCTGGCCATGATCGAAATTCTCAAAAAACTTGAAAACGCCGTGCTGGACAGCGGCACGGTGCGTGCGGCGCAAGCTGCTGAAGCGCCCAAACCGATCAACCGGGAACAGCTCAAATTTTTCAAACAAGACGAAGAAATATTTGTGCCGCCAGTCATCGAACAGCCCAAACTCGCTGTTGTCGAAATCCCAGCCAAGATTGAACCCAAGCTGGAAGCCAAGCCTGAATCAAAAGGTGCCAAACTTACCATTCAGCGTTTGAAGCCTGCCGAAAACTCGCCAGAGCCCGCGTTGGTGGTTGAAGAACCAAAGCCCGAAGTGGTTGTTCAGCAAGCGAAAGTTGAGCCGCCAGTGGCTGAGCCCAAACAACGCGTTGTCATCATCAGGAAATCCGCCAGCGACTTGACCGAAATCCCCATGGTGGATGACGTCAAAACTGAAGCGGCGGCGTAGCTTCTTTCAGGACGCGCGAAAACAATTCCAGATCGACGTTTCCACCCGATGCGATAACGCCAATGGCCTTGCCGCGGGCGGATATTTTGCCGCTGAGCACGGCGGCAAGGGCTGCTGCACCGCCAGGTTCAATCACCAACTTCAATGTCTCAAATGCAAACCGCATGGCGGTGGCAACTTCCGCATCAGTGACGACGAGTCCTTCACCCAATCGCTGTTGGTTCATGGCAAAGGTCAATTTCCCCGGCTGTGGAGAAAGAATGGCATCGCAAATCGAACCGGTTGCCTTGGCATTCTTTTCGCGCACGCCGGACTTGAGCGAACGCGCATAATCATCAAAACCTTTAGGTTCCACCGGATGCAAACGAGTGTGCGGTGACCTTGCTGCAAAGGCGAGCGCCACGCCCGCCGTCAATCCGCCACCACCGCAATTCACCAGCATTGCATCAAGTTCAACATCTTGGGCTTGCAAATCGTCGATAATCTCAAGGCCACACGTGCCCTGCCCCGCGATTACGTCAAAATGGTCGAACGGCGGCACCAGGACAGCACCGCGCCTTTCAGCGTGATAAGCAGCAATTTCCTCCCGGTTTTCGTTGGTGCGGTCAAAGGTCACGACCTCCGCGCCATAGCTACGCGTATTCGATTTCTTTATCTCCGGCGTATCTTCAGGCATCACGATGAGGGCCGGAATTCCTTTCAGCTTCGCCGCAGCAGCCACGCCTTGCGCATGATTGCCTGAGGAAAAAGCAACAACACCTCCCTTGTTCAGCTCGGCATCCAGTTGCGAGATGCAATTCCACGCGCCCCTGAATTTGAATGAACCCGTTCTTTGCAAACACTCTGCCTTGATAAAAATCCGTCCGCCCATGATCTCATTAAGCCTTGCATTTTCCAGTAGCGGCGTACGAATGGCTTCCCCCGCAATGCGCGATGCAGCCCGTTCAATATCTGAAAACCCTGGCAGTTTCAGTTCCATTGCTTTGCCTGTTGTTATCCCCGATATTCATCGGCCAAACTGACTGTTATATTTGAAAGGCCGTTGTGACCAGAGATTCCCGTTACGATATCCTGTTTGAACCCGTGCGTATTGGCCCGGTTACCGCCCGCAACCGCTTCTACCAGGTGCCCCATTGCAATGGCATGGGCTGGCGTGACCCCTCGGCGCTTGCCGCCATGCGCGGCATGAAAGCCGAAGGCGGCTGGGCCGTGGTCTGCACGGAGATGACGGAAATCCACCCCACCGCGGATGTGACACCTTATGTCGAGCTGCGCCTGTGGAGCGACCAGGATATTCCCCTGCATGCCCGCATCGCGGAAAAAATCCACGAGCATGGTTCGCTTGCCGGCATTGAACTCTGCCATTCAGGCTATACCGCTAACAATTTGTGGTCGCGCGAAATTCCCATCGCCGCCTCGTCCATGCCAACCTCCAGCTATTTCAACGACCCTGTCCAGGCCCGCGCCATGGACAAGGAGGACATCAAAAATCTCCGGCGCGCCCACCGGGCAGCAGCGCTTCGCGCCCGCGCCGCCGGCTATGATCTGGTCTATGTCTATGCCGGGCACGGGCTTGGCATTTTCCAGCATTTCCTCTCCCGCGCCACCAACATGCGAACCGACGAATATGGCGGCTCGTTGGCAAACCGCGCGCGGCTTTTGCGCGAAGTGATTGAAGATACCAAGGACGTGGTCGGCGACCGCTGCGCTGTTCCCGTGCGCATCGCCATGAGCGAGTTCATGGGCGCTGATGGCTTGGAACCTGCCGAGGTTGAAGATGCCATTGGCCTGATGGCTGAACTCCCTGATCTCTGGGACCTCTCCCTTTCAAGCTGGGCCAATGATTCACAAACCTCGCGCTTCTCAGAAGAAGGTTTTCAGGAGCCCTATATCAGCGGCGTCAAGAAATTGACAACCAAGCCGGTGGTGGGCGTTGGCCGCTACACCTCGCCTGATACCATGGTGCGCGTCATCAGGCAGGGCATCATGGATATGATCGGGGCGGCGCGGCCTTCCATCGCTGATCCCTTCCTGCCGAAGAAAATTGAGGAAGGCCGGCTTGATGACATCCGCGAATGCATCGGCTGCAACATTTGCGTCACTGGCGACTACACCATGTCGCCCATCCGCTGCACCCAGAACCCCTCCATGGGCGAGGAATGGCGGCGCGGCTGGCATCCAGAAAACATCCGCCCCGCACATGCGGTGAAAAGTATTCTCGTCGTCGGTGCTGGCCCTTCAGGGCTTGAAGCAGCGCGCGCCTTGGGTCAGCGGGGGCACAAGGTGACGCTCACTGATCGGCGCAGCGAACCCGGCGGCCGTGTGGCGCGCGAAAGCAAATTGCCGGGGCTTGCCGCCTGGGGCCGCGTGCGCGATTGGCGCATGCTGCAAATCAACAAGATGGCAAACGTCGAACTTTATCTCGAAAGCGAAATGACGCCGGAGACCGTGGGCGAGTTTGACGCCGATCATGTCGTCATCGCCACGGGTTCAAGCTGGCGCCGGGATGGCGTTGCCCGTCATCACACCAACCCCATCGCCATAGATGCGGCGGCAGGCCTATTGACGCCAGACGACATCCTGAATGGCAAACGGCCAAAGGGAGGGAAAGTAACTCTTTTCGACGACGACCATTACTATATGGGCGGTGTCATCGCGGAACTCCTGTTGCGCGAAGGCTATAGCGTAACCCTCGTCACGCCGTCATACCTCGTTTCGTCCTTCACCAAAGCGTCACTCGAACAAGCCAAGATCCAAAAGCGGCTGCTGGAACTTGGACTGAAAATCGAAGCCAACACCGCCCTGCAAAGCGTTTCACATGACCATGTAACGCTGGCCTGCGTTTTTACCGCTGGGGAACGGAAACTCGAGGCAGACACCACGGTTTTAGTAACGTCGCGCCAGGTTGATGACGCGTTGTTTCATTCCCTCAGCGGCACGACAGCAACCCGCATCGGCGACTGTTACAGCCCTGGCACCATCGCCGCCGCTGTCCATTCCGGCCGAAAATTGGCGGAAACCTTCGGCGACCCGCCAACTGACTTCCTGGACCTGCCCTATCGCAGGGAAGTGACTGAACTTTCTTAGTTTGGCCACCAATCCTTAATAGCGTCTTTACCAAGTTCGAGGATTCTCAGTCCGAATTTGTCACCAATCGAGGTTAAAAGTGGTTTCCCTGTTTTCACGCCGCGCCGTTATGGGTTCATTCGCTGTATTGGCTTTGGCCACTGCCGCGTCGGCCCAATCTACTGATTATACGGGATCAATAACGTCGGTCGCACCCCGCACCGCCATGCAGGGAAAGCTCGCCACCAAAACCGAAGTCATTGCCGAGCGTGGCGAATCGGCGATGATAAGCTTGGGTTCCATCGCTGCGATGGAAAACGCCATCCAGATGTATGAGGAAATCGTCGCAGGCGGCGGCTGGCCTTTGCTGGGCAAAGGCAAGTTCGAGCTGGGCAAGAAAAATGCGCAAGTCATTGTGCTCCGCCAACGGCTGGTAACCGAAGGCTACATTCCCTTTGACTCCCTTTCATCTGCCGAGCCAGAAAAATTTGATGCTGAGCTTAGTGAGGCAATCAAGGAATTCCAGGGCAATCACGGTATTGCAAAATCCGGCAGGATTGATGACCGCACCCGCGCCGAGCTGAACATCACCGCCCACGCCAGGCTGTTTACTTTGCGTGAAAATTATCCGCGTGTGAATGAATATCTCGAGGGCTTGGGTGCCCGCAATATTCTCGTCAACATTCCCTCCGCCCAGCTTGAAACAGTTGATTTCGGCAAAGTCTATTCGCGCCACAATGTGGTTGCTGGAAAACTGGAGCGGCCAACACCCACGCTCAAAAGTGCGGTCAGCGATATCATCTTCAATCCCTATTGGAATGCACCCGCTTCAATCGTTGAGAAAGATCTTGTACCCAAGTTCCTGAAGGACCCCACCATTTTCGAGCAAATGCGCATCCGCATTTTTGATGGTGTTGGCGGCCCCGAAATTGACCCCTACACGGTTGATTGGGCAAACACGCCGCCTGAGCGTTACCACTTCCGGCAGGAGCCGGGCGATGGCAATGCGCTTGCCACCATGAAGATAAACTTCGCCAACAAGTTCATGGTCTATATGCACGATACGCCCCACCGCGAGACTTTCGGCAGCATGGCCCGTTATGAAAGCTCGGGCTGCGTGCGCGTCGAGCAGGTAAGCAAGGTGGTTGACTGGATATTGCAAGGCCAAGATGGCATTGACGCCACCCAGATTGAAATGATCAACGCCAGCCAAGAGCCCTATGAAGTTAAAGTGGGCAACCCGCCCGACGTGCGCTTCATGTATTTGACCGCTTGGGCCACGGAAGACGGCAAGGTGAATTTCCGTCCCGACATTTATGGGCTGGATGGGACTGGTTTCGTGCTCGGCCAGCCAGAACCCTCAGGCGGTATCTAGCTTGTAACTAAGTTCCGAGTATGATTGCTTGTCGTCACCCGAAAAGGTGATTATCTCGCAAGCCATGAGCCAGGAACTTACATTTACCCACCGTTTTGAAAAGGGTGCTTCGACTTCAGCGCCCCTTCTTATGTTGCATGGAACAGGCGGCGACGAGAATGACCTGCTACCGCTGGGCCGCGCCCTGTCGGCTGATCGCTCCCTGCTTTCGCCGCGCGGCAAGGTTCTTGAAAATGGCATGCCCCGGTTCTTCCGCCGTTTGGCCGAAGGCGTTTTCGATGAGCAGGACGTCATCAATCGCGCCCATGAATTGGCAGATTTCATCTTGGCAGCCCGCGAAAAATATACGTTGGCAAAACCCGTGGCCGTTGGTTTTTCCAATGGCGCAAACATTGCAGCAGCCATTTTGCTTTTAAGGCCTGAAGCACTTGCAGGTGCGGTGCTGCTCCGCGCCATGGTGCCTCTAGCGAAAACACCCGGGGCCGATCTTGAACAAAAGCGCGTGCTGTTGATTTCCGGCAGCAGCGATCCCATTATTCCTGCCAGCAATGCAGCGAAGCTGGCAGCGCTTTTGAAAAGCGCCAACGCCGATGTTCAGCACGAAACTTTGCCCACCGGCCACAACCTCACACAGAATGATGTTTCAATCGCCACCCAGTGGCTGAACCAATAGGAGCATGCAATGCAACTGAATGGCCTCCACCACCTTACCGCTGTCACGGCGGACGCACCCAGCAACCATAATTTCTATACGCAAACGCTTGGCCTGCGCCTTGTCAAAAAAACCGTGAACCAGGATGACGTCAGCGCCTATCATCTTTTCTATGCCGATGGTCTGGGTTCGCCCGGCACAGACATCACCTTCTTTGACTGGCCCGTAGGCCGCGAGCACCGCGGCACCCATTCCATCTGCCGCACTGGCCTCCGCATCAAGGGCGAGGCCGCTTTCAAATTCTGGTCAGACCGTTTCAAGTCGCGCGGCGTCACGTTTGAACAGGCCGTTGAGCGGGATGGCCGCCTGACCCTTGATTTTGAAGACGCCGAAGGCCAGCGCCTCAGCCTTGTTGATGATGATGGCTTGGGTGAAACCCATCCGTGGAGTGAAAGCCCAATCGCGTTAGAAAACCAGATTCGAGGTTTGGGGCCTATCACCCTGAGTGTACCCGATTTGAAACCCACGGACGCCGTGCTCACCCAAGTCATGGGTATGGCCAAGGCGCGGGAATTCAGCAATACCAGTGTTTACAAAATGAATGGCACAGGTCCAGTATCTGAACTGCATGTGCGGATCGACAAGGGCCTGCCGCCGGCGCAGCAGGGCGCGGGTTCCGTGCATCATGTTGCATTCAATATTCCGTCTGCTGATTACAATGCTTGGGCCAGCCGCTTGAAAGAAATGCGTATTCCCAACAGCGGCCCCGTGGACCGCTTCTGGTTTCAGAGCCTCTATTTCCGCGAACCCAACGGCATCCTTTTCGAAATCGCAACCGATGGTCCAGGCTTTGCAACGGACGAGTCCATGGACAATCTAGGCAAGACCCTGTCCCTGCCGCCCTTCCTCGAAAGTCGCCGGACACAAATCGAAGCCGGACTGAAACCGCTCTAAGGCAGATTATCGCGCATGAAGATGTCGATGCGGATGCGCTCCTGGCTTTCAATCAGGGGCACCTTGTCGGCCTTTGCCATCAGCACACGAACCGCACTGCGCACTTCGTGGCCCGTGTCCTGATTGATGATCGCATCAATCGTTCCGCGAATGAGTGCGCGGCGCGACGGGTCGGTTACTTCATGGGCGATAAAGACGATATCCTTTGAACGGCCAGCCGCTTCAAGGCCCGCAACAATGCCGCGTGTGCCGCCGCCGACATTATAGATGCCGACGAGATCAGGATGATCGGCCAGCAACTGGCTGGTCATCTCCTCGATGCGCTCCAAGTCATCACGGGATTCCCGCACCGGCAATACGGCGAGTTGTGGAAATTCATGGGCCATGACCTGTTCGAAGCCAAATTGCCGTTCAATGTGATCGCGCAGCGCCAACGATCCCGCAAACACGCCAACCGTTCCCTTCATGCCGCGCAGGAAGCGCCCCATCAGATTGGCAGCCGTGCGGCCCGCCGATGAATTATCGATCCCCGCATAGTGATCGCGTTTGGAACCCGGCACGTCGGACACCAATGTAACCACTGTAATCCCCCGCGCGACAAGTGTATTGATCGCCTCACGTACGGCGGGATGATCCAGCGCTACAACGGCCACACCATCAACGCCCTTGTCGATCGCATCAAGCGTGTGCGCCAACAGCTCGCCATCAAACACGTCAACGCGTTTTACGATAATCGAAACCCGTTCCGCCTCCATGCGCTCCGTTGCAAGGCGAACCTCCTCGGCAATCCGTGTGAAAAATTCGCCGGTGCTGACCGGCAGCACAAAGCAGAAGCGGTATTCCCGTGAGCGCGCAAGCCGCGCCGCAATCCGGTCTGGTTGATAATTCAATTCACGGATGGCAGCCTCAACCTTGGCAATGGTAGGTGCACGCACTCCCTGCCTGCGGTTGAGCACCCGGTCTATCGTTGCAACACTGACGCCCGCCAGCTTCGCCACATCCTGAATCGTGAATTTCCCCATGGCCTTATCAAGCCCAGGTGACAGTTCTTGTCAATTCTTCACGTCACAGCCTTTTTGGCCAGGAATTCCGGCTTGTTCCAACGCTTTTCATCCAGAATGCGCTGCAAAATGTTTGCCGCGTCCCAAATGTCCGCAAAGCTGTTATAGAGTGGTGTCACCCCGAAACGGATGATGTCTGGCGCACGGAAATCACCAATAACGCCGTGGGTGATCAAGGCCTGCATAACTGCATAGCCTTCAGGATAATGGAACGAGACGTGCGAGCCACGCTGATTCATGTCGCGCGGACCCGCTGCCTTGATGCCATGCTTTGCACAATTCGTTTCCACGAGATCAATAAAAAGCTGGCACTGCGCCTTTGACTTCATGTGCAACACATTCATGTCCACACCCTCCCAGGCGTCCAGTGCTGCGTCCAGGGCCGTCATTGAAAGTATAGGCTGTGTTCCGCATTGCTGGCGGATGATTCCCGGGGCTGGAACAAAATCGAGGTCAAACGCAAATGGCTGTGCATGACCCCACCAGCCGACAAGTGCGGGCTGAACCTTGTTCTGCAATTCCGGTTTAACATAAAGGAAAGCTGGCGCGCCCGGACCGCCGTTCAAGTACTTGTAAGTGCAGCCCACCGCAAAATCAGCATCACCGCCTGCGAGATCGACCGGGACCGCACCAGCACTATGGGCCAAATCCCAGATCATCAAGGCGCCAGCCTCGTGCGCAAGCTGGGTGAGCGCCTTCATGTTATGGCGGCGGGCCGTGCGGTAATCCACCTCCGTGATCATTACCACGGCAATCTGGTCATTGATCGCGGCAGCCACATCTTCCGGCTCAACTACTTTCACCTCATAGCCTGCGCCCATGAATTGCGTGAGGCCTTGCGCCACATAAATATCGGACGGAAAGTTTCCTGAATCTGTGAGGACTATTTTCCGGTCCCGCCTTTGCCCCAATGCACAGGAGAGAGTTTTGAAAAGGTTAACTGAGATTGAATCGCCGACGATGACACTGTCTGCTTCCGCGCCAAGCAGCTTTGCCAGACGATTGCCGATTTTCTGCGGCAGTTGAAACCAGCCATGCTCATTCCAGGATTTTATCAGTGTTTCACCCCATTGCTGCTCAACCGCGGCAGTGACCCGGACCGAAACGTTCTTGGGCAACACACCCAGCGAATTCCCATCGAGATAGATTATGTCCTTAGGCAGCGAAAATAAATCACGCTTCGGCGCGAGGACATCTTCTGCGTCCATCGCCAAGCATTCAATTCGCGTCATTGACATTTGCAACTCCCAAGTTCAATTTTCATCGGCTATAACAAGTACGGCGCAAACCTACAACCGACGCAAATTTGAGGCAGGCCCCATGAAATCTCGAGCCGCAGTAGCTTTCGAAGCTGGTAAACCCCTTGAAATTGTTGAGGTTGACCTGGAAGGCCCGAAAGACGGCGAGGTTCTCGTCGAGATCAAGGCAACGGGCGTTTGCCACACCGATGAATTTACTATTTCCGGCGCCGACCCCGAAGGCTTGTTCCCGGCCATCATGGGCCACGAGGGTGCTGGCATTGTTATGGAAGTCGGCAAGGGTGTTACTTCACTCAAGAAGGGCGACCACATCATTCCGCTTTACACGCCGGAATGCCGCGAATGCGAATACTGCCTCAATCCTAAAACCAACCTCTGCCAGAAAATCCGCGCCACGCAAGGCAAGGGCCTGATGCCCGATGGCACCTCGCGTTTTTCCTACAAGGGCAAATCCATCCACCACTACATGGGCTGTTCCACCTTCTCCAACTACACAGTTTTACCCGAAATCGCCTTGGCCAAAGTTCGCGCAGATGCCCCCTTCGACAAGATTTGTTACATCGGCTGTGGCGTTACCACTGGCGTGGGCGCGGTGATCAACACGGCAAAAGTGGAAGTGGGCTCTAGCGCCATCGTCTTTGGCTTGGGCGGCATTGGCCTTAATGTGTTGCAAGGACTGCGGCTCGCAGGCGCAAGGCAGATTGTGGGCGTTGACCTCAACGACGACCGCGCCGAATGGGGCAGGCGCTTTGGCATGACGCATTTTGTGAACCCTTCAAAAGTAACAGGCGACCTCGTGGCGCACCTCGTTGATTTGACCAATGGCGGCGCGGATTACACCTTTGAATGCATCGGCAATGTGAAAGTCATGCGCATCGCGTTGGAGGCTGCCCACAAGGGCTGGGGACAATCAATTATTATCGGTGTGGCGGGTGCAGGTCAGGAAATTTCAACGCGCCCCTTCCAATTGGTTACGGGCCGTTCTTGGCGCGGCACGGCCTTTGGCGGTGCGCGCGGCCGCACGGATGTGCCCAAGATTGTCGATTGGTACATGGATGGCAAAATCGAAATCGATCCCATGATCACTCACATCCTGCCGCTGGAAAAAATCAACGACGCTTTCGATCTCATGCACGAAGGCAAGTCGATTCGAAGTGTTGTTGTGTTCTGAAAAAATAGAAACCCCGGGAGTAAAACACATGGCCAAGAAAGCCGCAGCGAAGAAACCAAAAGCGAAAGCCAAAGCAAAGCCGAAGTCCAAGGCAATTTCTCTTCACCCAATGATAGACAAAGGCGTTTTCGGCAAAGCCAAGCCGAAATTTGCGGGCGGCACCTTGTCCTGCAGATGCGCCAGCGATCCCGTAACCGTCAGCATCTCAGCGCAAACCGCCCATAACCACGCTTGCGGCTGCACCAAATGCTGGAAGCCGGAGGGGGCGGCATTTTCCGTTGTTGCCGTTGTGGGCCGTGATCACGTGAAGGTTACCGCCAATGCTGATAAGCTGAAAATCATTGATAGCTCGGCCACTATCCAGCGTCATGCCTGCACCGGTTGTGGCGTTCATATGTATGGCCGTGTGGAAAAAACCGCCCACGCATTCTACGGCCTCGATTTCGTCCACACGGAACTGTCGAAGGACAAGGGCTGGTCGCCGCCGGAATTTGCGGCTTTTGTTTCATCGGCCATTGAAGGCGGCATGAATCCAGACAATATGAACGCGGTGCGGGCGCGCTTGAAGAAAGTAGGCCTGCAGCCCTACGACTGCCTGTCGCCACCCCTCATGGACTATCTCGCCACCCATGCCGCAAAAGCCTCGGGTGTTCTGAAGTAATCGCCGGGTCGCGCAGGCTCCTTATTTTAGACATAAATTCCTGTTATATTTTATGTTGAAACAAAGGAGCCTTGCGTGACCCGCCTTTTCTTCTGCCTATTGATGGCGTTATTTGCCCCTTGGCACATCGCCCTTGCAGCGGAAACGCCGGCACTTACGCCTCAAGCAGTGGCAAAGCTCATCATCGCCGCCGAGAAAAACGTGAAAGAGCCGCGCGGCTGGGCCACGGACCTGCTCGATGTCTTGCGCCTTCACGATCTAGCGGCCAGCAAGGAAAATATCTGCGCCACCATTGCGATTATTGATCAGGAATCAAGTTTCGTGTCCGATCCAGCCGTGGCAGGCTTGGGCAAGATTTCCGAAGCTGCACTCCGCGCCAAAGCGGATAAAATACCTGTCCTCGGCCGTCTCGCCCTGCGTTTTCTGGAAACCACCCCTAGCGTGGGGGATAACTATATCGCCCGCATTCGCAGCGCCCGCACCGAGCGCGACCTCGACATGACCTACCGCGCCATGGTGGCCGATGCAGCCAAACAATCCAGCCTCGGCGTGGTGGTGAACAGCGGCCTGCTAAACAAGCAGATTGAAGGCAGGAACGAGATCGACACCATCGGTTCCATGCAGGTGTCTGTTGATTTTGCGCTTGATGTCGCCAAACGGCGGCGCTGGCTGCCCATGTCGCTTGATGATGTCTATGCAGTCCGTGATGAACTCTACACCCGGCACGGCGGCATGTATTATGGCGTATTGCTGCTGCTTGGCTATGAGACAGGTTACAACCGCAAACTATACCGTTTTGCTGATTTCAACGCCGGCCGCTATGCCAGCCGGAATGCAGCGTTTCAAAAGCAGATTGCGGAGCTGAGCGGGGAGGCTTTGGCAACGGACGGGGATTTGCTGCTCTACGACAAATCCGGAAAGGCAAGAGACACCGTCAGCAATAGCGAAATGGCGCTGCGCAAGGTTTTGCGGAACTCCAGTTTCGAGCTGACAGACAACGATATCCGCGATGATCTCCTGAAGGAAAAAGAAAACGCCTTCATTCAGACCTTGACCTACAATGCGCTGCGGGCGGCTTACAGGCAAAAGGCCGCCGCTGCTGCCGCGTTTGCGATAGTGCCTGACATTGCGCTATCGAGTCCCAAGATCAAAAGCAAAATGACAACACGAATTTTTGCTGAGATGGTGAACAAAAGATACCAGGCCTGCATGGCGAGAAAATAGGCAAGAACCCTCATTCAGCTCCTACCCCTTCTTCACTGCCGCCACATGCTTTGGAAATTCCGCCGTTGCCATCAGGGCCTTGCAGCGTTCAAAGCGATTGACGGAGTAGGCCCAGAAATCATCAACCGGATTCTTGCTGGCATGCTGGATAAGGCCCCACAGAGTCCACAGCAGATCGCACATGGCTTTGTAGATGACGAAGCGCCCACGTTCAGCATCCGTTGGCTCACCTTCAAAATAGGCGGCGATCATTTCTTCTTCCTGCTCAGTCGAGAATTGCCCTTCAACCGCAAGGTCGCCCAAATCCCACAGGGGATCATTCATCCCTGAGTATTCCCAGTCAACAATCCACATCCTTTTTCCCGTATCAAGCAAGTTTTCGCACAGCGGATCACAGTGACAGGCAACCAGCGGAAGCTTATGGGCATTCAGCGCCTTTCGAACGGCCTCGGCACTCTTGACCACATCCTCATAGCCCGCAGGCAGTTCAATCTCCTTCGTCGCGAGAATTTTGAGATAATCGTCAATCATCGCAAACAGCTCAAACCGGAAATTGAAAACGGCGCCCGATGAGTGGAGTTTCTTGAACACTTCCCCAGCGCGCTTCGGCGAGCCCTCGCGCGAAATGAAATGGGCGGGCGTCATAGTGACGCCGTGGTCAACATAGCGGGTGACCATGACACCGGACCAGCCGTCAAAATAGATTACGTCAGGCGCAACCTTCGCTTTGGCGGCTTCCGTTGCTGCCTGGATTTCATTCTTGCGGTTGATATATTCTTCTGTCCCCTTGCCCGGCAGGCGCAACACATATTGCTCGCCCGCATGATCAACATAAAACACAAGATTGGTCAGGCCGCCGAGCCGCCTGATTTCAATTTCCGCGTCATCAAGGCACCAGAAAAGTTTTATTTTCTTGAGTGCTTCTCGCGCAAGCTCAATGCCGTGATCATCCATCTCCCAATTCCCTTGTTACGGATCTGGTTCCCAAGGACTGCGAAAATCGCAGAAGATAGCCATCCGGATCCATGACAATAAACTGGCGCACGCCGAGGAGCAATGCATCCCGCCGATACCATCTTTCTTCCATGGGAAGAAATATGCACGCACCATCACGAACGCAGAAGTCATGGAGGCCATCAACATTCTCAACTTCAATTTCCAGATTTATGCCACGTCCAAAAGGGTACGCCAGTTCCGCGGTAACCCAGCTTCGCGCGTCGCCAGGATAGAATTGGTCAATCATGATCTGCGCGCCATCGCGGTCGAGATAGGCAAAACCTTCCTCCGGCCTGCCATAAAGTTGTTTGAAACCAATAACTTCCGTATAGAACCTAAGGCTTCGCACAAAGTCTGAAACGATGAGCTCAGGCACCAGCTTTGCCATGTCGCCCATGTTCCTGCGACTCACGCTTTCAACCTTTCCATCTTCGCATCATAGAGGCAACGCGCGCTACGTGCGGCGTTATAGCTTTTGCCAAATGCCTCGATAATAAATTCTTTTTCACCCGCAGCTTCAATCGGAAGATAGCCGAAGGCGATGGTTTTTTTCAGGGTATGGCCGTAGCCCACACTCGTCGTTGAACCCAAGACTTTTCCATCCCGCAAAATCGCCTCGCCGCCATGCAGGGGTGCAAAGCCCTCAACGCTAAAGGAGCAAAGTTTGCGGATGAGCGGTTTCGCCTTGATCTTCATCAGCGCATCTCGTCCGATGAAGTCACCCTTGTCCAGCGCAACGCAGAAGCCGAGGCCTGCTTCAAAGGGATTATAGTCCGGTGAAATATCGCCTGACCAATAGAGGTAGCCCTTCTCCATGCGGCAACTGTCAATGGCGCGGTAGCCCGCATTTGCAATGCCATGGGCCTGACCTGCCGCCCACAGCGTTTCATAGACGTGGGCACCGAACTCTTGGGGAATATAAAGTTCAAAGCCCAGTTCGCCGACATAGCCGATGCGCACGGCAAACACAGTGGCATGGCCGACTTCAAGTTGACGGGCAGCAAGAAACGGAAAAGCTTCATTTGAAATATCGGTGTCGGTTACGCTTTGCAGAATTTCCCGTGAACGTGGACCGCAGATGTTGATGACGGCGTGGGCATTGGTGACGTCACGTATTTGCACGGTCGGCGGCAAATGCTTTGAAACCCAGCCACTGTCACGCGAGCCAAAGCCAGAACCGGTAATGAGGCAGAAGTGGTCGGCGGCGGCATGGACAAGCGTGACATCTGCCTCAACACCACCCTTCTCATTGCAGAGCTGGGTATAGATCGCCTTGCCCGGCGGGCCAGACAAATCATTGGCGGCAATGCGCTGAAGTGCTGCCTCGGCGCCAACGCCTGTGATTTCAAATTTCGCAAAGGACGTCTGATCAATAAGTACGGCGCGTTCACGGATGGCGCGGTGTTCCCCGGCCACGTGGGAGAACCAGTTGGGCTTGCCTTCAAACGAGGGAATATCCACGGGATCAGCGCCTTGGGGTGCAAACCAGTTGGGCCGCTCCCACCCAGCACGCGAACCGAACACCGCTCCTGCCCGCTTCAGGCTTGCATGTAAAGGCGACAGGCGCAGGTTTCGGCCGCTATGGGTTTCCTCCGCTGGCCAATGCACTTTGTAGTAAGAGGCATAGGCCGCGATGGCGCGTTCCTCGAGATAGCGGCCTTGCGCATGCGCTTTGCTGAAGCGCCGCACGTCGAAGGGCCACAGGTCCATGCCTGCATCATTGTGCAGGATGCTGTTGGCCATCGCAAGGCCAGCCCCGCCGGATGCCGCGATGCCCGCCGTAAAGCCACAGGCCACATGGAAATTATCAAGTTCAGGGGCAAGGCCCATAATGGGTTCACCATCGGCGGTAACTGGGATGGGGCCGTTGATAACAGTTTGAATGCCGGTTTCATTCAACACGGGCAGGCGTTCTGAAGCCGGAAGTGCGAAGCGTTCAAGCCGCTCCATGTTGGGCGCAAAGAGCTCGCGGCCAAAATCGAGCGGCGGCAGGCCGCGATGGAAACCCCGCGAGCCGTCTTCCCAGCCGCCAATGGCAAAGGAGCCCGTGTCAGGTTTCAAATAGAAGTTCTTGTCAGGGTCCCTGAGCGTGGTGAGATTTGCCTCAAGCTTCAAGGTCTTTTCTGTCAGGAAATATTGGTGTTCAACAATGCCAGCAGCCAGTGGCACGCCCGCCATGTTGCCAACACGCTTGGCCCACAGCCCCGCACAGTTCACCAGAATGTCACACGAGATATTTCCGGTGTTGGTGACGACGCCGACAGCACGCCTGCCTCCGATGACAATCTCCTCGACACAAACCCGCTCTTCGATTTTCGCGCCATTCATCCGGGCGCCCTTGGCATAGGCCATGGTGAGCGAATAGGGATCGATGTAGCCATCGCTTAGAATAAAAGCTGCCCCTTCAACATCATCAGTTGTGATGTAGGGGAAAAGTTTTTTGGCCTCTTGTGCTGAGAGCGACTGGCATTCGACACCAAAGCTCTTGGCCTGCCCCATGGCGCGGCGGATTTCACTCCAGCGCGGCGCACTGGATGCCAAACGCAGCGAGCCAACTTTTTTCCATGAAATGGCTTGGCCGGTTTCCGCTTCCAGCCGGTCAAACACCGCAACCGAATTTTGCATCAACCGCGTGAGGTTGCGCTTGCCCCTGAGCTGCCCAACAAGGCCCGCCGCATGCCATGTGCAGCCTTCCGTGAGTTGTGCCTTTTCAACGAGCAGAACATCCTTCGCCCCATCCCTTGCCAGATGATAGGCAAGCGAGGTTCCAATGGCACCGCCGCCAATAATCAGGATGTGAACGTGTCTATCCCAACTCATGATTTCACGCGTTGATTCAAAGAATCATATATCGGTTGCAAGCATATGTTTGCCTTGACGATTTCCTTGGCTACCACAAGCTCATAACTGCCGCTTTGCAGGTACGCTTCATCAACGCCATTCGCATTTCGCACATAGCCAAAACCAATGGGTTTTTGCACCGTATAACCATAGCCGCCACTGGTGAGATAGCCCGCAAATTTACCATTTCGCAAAATCGTTTCACGCCCTGACAGCACAATATCCTCGCGCTCCGTGGTGAAGACAGCCAGCATTTTGGCGAGCGGTGTTTGCGCGATTTTTTCAACCGCCTCGCGCCCCATGAAGGGCTGGTTGGTTTTCATTTTCACCGCCCACCCCAACCCCGCATGCAGCGGCGTGTCGTTAGGCGTGATATCCGAACTCCAGGCACGATAGCCCTTTTCAAGTCGCAATGATTCCAGTGCGCGGTAGCCCACCGGCGCAATGCCAAAGGATTTGCCAGCCGCCATCAGCGCGTCAAACACATCGCCCGTCGCCTCAATCGGCATGTGCAGTTCCCAACCCAACTCCCCCACATAGGTGACCCGCAAGGCACGGACGATGTGGCCAGCAATTTCAATTTCCAGAACTTCGCCAAACTTGAAGGCTGCGTTAGACATGTCCGCTTTCGTGATCGCTTGTAGGACATGCCGCGAGTTTGGCCCCATCACGGCAAGTGTTCCATAGCGCTCTGTGATGTCAGTAAGCGTGGCATCAAGGCCGGGTGCGATGTGATCGGTGATCCAGGCAAAATCATGGGTGCGGAAGCCGGTGCCGGTGACGATATAGAAATGGTCGACACCGAGCCGCGCCACCGTGAGATCGCATTCAATGCCGCCCTTGGAATTCAGCATCTGGGTGTAGGTGAGCTTGCCCACAGGGCGTCGCATGTTGTTGGCGCAAATCCAGGAGAGCACTTCCTCCGCATCCGGCCCTGTCAATTCATACTTTGCGAA
This sequence comes from uncultured Alphaproteobacteria bacterium, assembly GCA_963763635.1. Classification (GTDB taxonomy): domain Bacteria; phylum Pseudomonadota; class Alphaproteobacteria; order Rhizobiales; family Aestuariivirgaceae; genus Aestuariivirga. Next base: position 41,777 of record CAVXPO010000018.1, on the reverse strand, counting down.
AGAGGATTGATCAAACACGCCCACCCGCTCGCGCACGCATTTGTGCTCTTCTCCGACTTGTGCAAACCAGTTCTGCCGTCCCATGCTGTAGATATCGCGTGGGGGCATGCCTTCTGGCGCAAACCAGTTTGGCCGTTCCCACCCCAGCTTGGAGCCGAAGCAGGCGTTGAGCTTTTTCAACCGGTCATAAAGCGGCGACATGATGCGGGGACGGCCAGACTCGTATTCCTCATGGGGAAAGCCAATGGTGTAATGCTTGCCATAGGCTTCCAGCGTGCGCTCCGTCACCCATTTGCGATCCTTGTGCAGGTCTGAGAAGCGGCGGATATCCACCACCCACAAATCCATGGGTGCCTCTTCCCGTGCAACCCAATCCGCCAGCACCCAACCGGCACCGCCGCCGGATGCAATGCCGAACGCGTTAAAGCCTGCACCCACATAGAAGTTTTTCAGTTCCGGCGCCGCACCCAGGATGAAATTGCCATCGGGCGTAAAGCTTTCCGGCCCGTTAATCATTTTCTTGATGCCGGTTGTTTCAAGCGCCGGCACGCGCGCCAGCGCCTCGGTCATGTGCTGCTCGAAGTGATCGAAATCATCGTCGAAAAGCTGAAATTCAAAATTGTCCGGCACATCGCCTTGCGTCCAGGCAATGGGGTCTGGTTCATAGCCGCCAAACGCGAGGCCACCCACTTCTTCCTTGAAATAGGTGCGCCGATCCGGGTCGCGTATGGTTGCCACGTTTTTGGCGAGGCCTTCGATTTTTTCTGTGATGACATATTGGTGCTTCACCGGCTGCAACGGAACACTCACTCCTGCCATGGCCCCGATCTGTCGCGCCCATTGGCCGCCGCAATTCACCACCTTCTCGCAGATGATCTTGCCGAGGCTGGTGTGTACGGCAACGACGCGGCCCTCACGAATATCAAGTGATGTAACGCGCGCGCCTTCAATGAGTGTCGCCCCATGCATGCGCGCACCTTTGGCCAGCGATTGCGCGATGTCGGAAGGCGAAGCTTGGCCATCGGTGGGAAGGAATGATGCGCCGACGAGATCGTCCACATTCATCAACGGCCACATTTTTTTGACCTCCGCAGGCGAGATGAGATGCATCTCCATGCCGAAGCTTTGCGCCGTGGTGGCCAGCCGCTTATACTCAATCCAGCGGTTTTCATTGGTGGCAAGCCTCAGGCAGCCCGTCATTTTCCAGCCCGTTTCCAAGCCAGTTTCCACATCGAGTTTCTTGTAGAGATCAACCGAGTATTTCAAAACCTGCGTAATGGAGGCCGATGAACGGAGCTGGCCCACCAGCCCCGCCGCATGCCAGGTGGAGCCGGAGGTCAACTTGTTCTGTTCCAGCAACACAACATTCAGCTTGTGATCGCGCGCCAGGTGATAGGCAGTTGAGCAGCCAATAATTCCGCCGCCGATGACGACGACATCGGCATGGGTGGGTAAATTCTGGGTCATGTCATTCCAAACTTTGAGTTATAGTCGGCAAGCACGCGTTCGTAGCGTGAGAGATATTCCTGCGCATACGCGACGTAATTAACGCCCGGCGCAGTCAAATGGATTTCGGATACCATGCCCCACACCGCTTCACGCAATGCGCTGGCGGTTTTCATGGCGTAGAAAGAGCGCAGCGTTGCCTGATCAGGTTCGCGTTCAAAATATTGGGTCAGCAGCGCATGCTCGGCCTTCTCATCAAACTGGTTGTTTGACGCGATGTTGGCGAGATCGAACATCGCCGTGCCAAAGCCGCCATACTCCCAATCAATCAGCCACAGGCGCTTGCCATCATCCATGAAATTCGTGGGCAGCAAATCATGGTGGCCGAAAATGATGGGCAGCGGCACTTGCGCTTTCTCCAGCTGCTCAACCTCTTTGGCCCAGCGTGGAATATCCGGCACATGGACGTGATTGGCCAAGGTGATGGTGCGGAAATAATCGCGCAACACATGGAACACCCAGAAAATATTGGCGCGGCCCGAAACCCGCGCGCCCATATCCCGGTGGCAACGCTTGACGATGTCAACGCAGGCTGCTGCATTTGCCCGCACATCAGCTTCGGAAAATGTCCGCGCCTCCATGAAGCGCACCACCATGATGCCGGGTTCCGTATGAACCACTTCCGGCGACAGCCCCGCTGCAAAAGCGGCTTGGCTGGCGATCACTTCCGCCTCGCGGAACACATGGTGAAAAGGATAATCCTCGCCAACGCGGGCCACGTACTTCCCCGTCTTGTCCTGAACTGTGAAACTGGCATTGCTCACGCCGCCTTTCAGCGGCACCAATTCAATCGGCCCTTTCCAGAAGCTTAAAGACCTAACCTTGCCTTCCACCGTCATTTGCCGTCTCCCAAACCAGATGAGATGCTCATTCCATCCAAACGTCAACCGGTTTGTTGTTTTATGTTGCTATCATGCTATTTTTAAGTGGTTTTATGACTGATATTTCATTATTTATTGCCAAAACCACATTATTATGCGAAATCTGCCACATGGCCATCGAACTCAACCTTCGCCAAACCGAGATTCTAAGCCGTGTCCGCGAACTCGGTTCATACGCCATCGCCAAGTTGGCGGAAGAACTGAACGTGTCGCTCGAAACCATCCGCCGGGATATCAAGCCGCTGGTGGAGTCGCGGGAGATCTTGCGGCGACACGGCTCCATCGCCATGCCCTACGAATTGCAAGAGGTGCCCTTCGAACGCCGCATGCGCGAGCATGTTCACGCCAAACGCGCCATTGCAAGGCGCGCCGCACGATTGATTGACGATGGCGACAGCCTGATGATGGACACCGGCACCACGACCAGCATTTTTGCCCGCGAACTCTTGAGAAAGCGCAATCTCACCGTTGTCACGAACTCGTCAGACATTGCGCGCACGCTGGCAACCGTGAACGGCAACAGGGTTTACATGGCGGGCGGCGAACTCAATGGCTCAAATGGTGCAGCCTTTGGCCCCACAGCAATTGCCTTTGCCGCAGGTTTTCATGTGCGCCATTCCTTTATTTCAATTGGCGCATTGCACGCAGACTTTGGCCCCTCTGACAGTTACCTCGCTGAAGCAGAATTTGCCCGCATGGTTCTGTCGCGCGGGGAAAACCGCGTCATTCTTTCCGACAGTTCAAAGTTTGGCCGCACTGCACTGATAAAGGTATGCGGGTTCAAGGACATTAACCGCCTTATTAGTGATGGCATGCCCGACGAAAAACTTGCCGCAGCGCTGCAAGCCGCGGATGTGCGTGTAAATGTCGTGGCCCCATAACTTCCAGCCCGCATTGCTGCTATGCTTAACTTGTCAGCAAGCGGCAAAGAAGCCCGTTGACCATAACAGGGTGAATAGACCAAACTGGCGGGCGAACTCAAAAACAGGTGAATAATGCGATACGAAGCACCAGAAACAGTTAAGTCGGCAGTCTCGCTGCTGGCAAAGGAAAAAGGCCTGGCATTTGTGCTGGCGGGTGGAACAGACCTTCTCGTGAAGATGAAGGCAGGCGTTGTCGAGCCTGATCTTGTTGTTGATATCAAGCACATCAAAGGCATGTACGAAGTCAAGAAGTCAGCCGCTGGCTTCAGGATGGGCGCTGCCGTTCCAGGCGTTGCACTTTCCGAAAATGCGGCGCTGGTGAAAGCCTGGCCAGGCGTTGTTGAAGGCGCAAATCTTATTGGCTCCAAGCAGGTGCAGGGCCGCTGCACCATCGTCGGCAACTTGTGCAACGGATCGCCGGCCGCTGATGGCGTTCCGGCACTTATTGCTGCCAATGCGAAAGTTGTTGTGTCCGGCCCCAAGGGCAAGCGCACTATTCCGGTTGAGCAGGTTCCGCTTTCACCGGGCCGCACGTCGCTCAAGAAGGGTGAAATTATTGAGGCCATTCTGCTGCCCAAGCGCCCGCCGAAATCATCGGATGCGTACCTGCGTTTCATTCCGCGCACGGAAATGGATATCGCTGTTGTGAGTGCTGCCGTTAATCTCACGCTGGATGCCAAGGGCATGGTCAAGGATGCGCGCGTGGTTTTGGGTGCGGTTGCGCCAACCATCATCGTTGTGCCGGCTGCCGCAAAGGCCTTGATCGGCTCCAAGCTTGATGATGCGGCTTTGGAAAAGCTCGCAGCCGCCTGCTCTGCCGCCTGTCGCCCTATTGATGACAAGCGTGGCACCATTGAATTCAGGACCAAGGTTGCCGGCGTTCTCGCGCGCCGCGCCGCGGAAATCGCGTTCAAACGCGCAGGAGGAAAATAATGTCTGGCGTTCACGTATCAACCACCATTAACGGGGATGCCGTTGAGTTTGTGTGCAATGCCGATGAGCCGCTGCTCGACGTGTTGCGCAATCGTTTGGGCATGACCGGTGCCAAGGAAGGCTGCGGCACGGGTGATTGCGGTGCTTGCAGCGTAACCGTGAATGGCCGTCTTGTGTGCTCGTGCCTTGTGCTGGGTGCTGAAGTGGGTGGAGCCAAAATCGAAACCATCGAAGGCATGGCCAACGGCGACGAGTTGCATCCCTTGCAGAAAAACTTCATTGCCCATGCCGCCCTTCAATGCGGCATTTGCACCCCGGGCTTTTTGATTGCAGCTAAGGCGCTGCTCGATAAAAACCCCGATCCATCCGAAGAAGAAATCCGTTTTGGCCTTGCCGGCAATCTTTGCCGCTGCACCGGCTATGACAAGATTGTTCGCGCCGTCCAGGCCACTGCAAAAGAAATGAGAGGAGCTTAAGATGCCACTCGACACACACTTCACGAACCAGAAATTCAAGCAGGTTGGTACAAGGCCCTTGCGCCCCGATGGCGTCGACAAGGTAACCGGACGTGCCAAGTATGGGGCAGACTATAATGCACCAGGCCAGCTTACTGCGCTGGTGCTGCGTTCGCCGCACGCTCACGCCAGGATCAAGAAGATCGACACGTCAAAGGCAGAAAAGCTTGCCGGTGTTAAGGCCATCATTACCAGCGCCGACCTGCCGGACTTGACGGCTGGAGATCGCGGCATGCGCGACATGCTGGAAAACTGCATGGCCCGCAAAAAAGTTCTCTATGACGGCCATGCCGTTGCAGCGGTCGCAGCCATTGATGCAACAACGGCGCGCAAGGCCCTGAAGCTCATCAAGGTTGATTACGAAATCCTGCCCCATGTGACCGATGTTGATGAGGCGCTGAAGCCAAATGCACCCGTCATTCACGACGATATTTTCACTGAAGGTGTTGAACCCAAGCCTGCCAAGCCATCCAACAACAACAAGCGGGCCAGCTTTGGCCATGGCGACATCGCGCAAGGCTTCAAGGACGCTGACGTTATTGTTGAGCGCACCTTCAAAACCGAGCAAACCCACCAGGGCTACATCGAGCCTCATTCCTGTGTTGCAAACGTCAGCCCCGATGGACAGGGCGAACTTTGGGTCTGCACACAAGGCCACTTCGTTTACCGCAACCAGTGCGCTGCCCTTCTTGGCATGGAAATTTCCAAGCTGCGGGTAACCGCTTCCGAAATCGGTGGCGGCTTTGGCGGCAAAACCCATATCTGGACGGAGCCTCTGGCACTTGCCCTGTCGCGCAAGGCGAACCGCCCGGTGAAACTCACCATGACCCGCGAAGAGGTGTTCCGCTGTTCGGGCCCCACGAGCTCCACCTCCATCGACATGAAAATCGGTGCGAAGAAGGATGGCACGATTACCGCCGCCCACGGTGTGCTCCGCTATCACGGCGGCGCCTTCCCTGCCACTTGGGCCGAGTTCGGCGCCATGACGGCTTTTGCCTGCTACGATTTGAAAAACGTTAAAAGCGAAAGCATTGAAGTTATCGTAAACCGTCCAAAGACGGCGGCCTACCGTGCCCCATCCGCGCCCATGGCGGCTTTCGCGGTTGAAAGCGTTGTTGATGAACTCGCCCACAAGATTGGCATGGACGTTATTGATTTCCGCATCAAGAACGCCGCCAAGCAAGGCACCCAAAGCTCCTATGGCCCCGTCTACGGCCCCATCGGCATTGGCGCAACGCTTGAAGCCGCCAAGAACCACGCCCACATGAAAGCGCCGCTGGGCAAAAACCAGGGACGCGGCATGGCCTGCGGCTTCTGGTTCAACTTCGGCGGCCAGACCTGCGCTGACCTGAACGTGACGCCTGATGGTTCGGTGACCCTGGCTGTTGGCACCATAGACGTTGGCGGCTCCCGCGCTTCTATCGGCCTGATGGCGGCAGAAGAGCTTGGCGTCCCTTACGAGAATGTGCGCGTGGTGATCGCCGATACATCTTCCCTGGGCCATAACGACATGACTGATGGCAGCCGCGGCACCTTCTCCACCGGCATGGCAACCATTGGCGCTGCCCGCAACGCCATCAAGGAATTGTGCAAGCGCGCCGCGCTGATGTGGGATATTCCCGTTGACGCCGTTGAGTGGGAAGATGGCTTTGCCAAGCCCGCCGGCAGCAACGCCGGAAACTTCCCGCCGCTTTCCATCAGGGAAATCGCCGCAGGCGCAGGCAACACGGGCGGACCGATCGCGGGCCACAATGAACTTGTCGCAGATGGCGCAGGCGTTTCCTTCGCCACGCACATCTGCGATATCGAAGTTGATCCCGAAACCGGAAAATCATCGGTAAAGCGCTACACCGTTATTCAGGATGCGGGCAAAGCCATCCACCCGACTTACGTGGAAGGCCAGTACCAGGGCGGAGCCGCCCAGGGCATCGGCTGGGCGCTGAATGAGGAATATATCTATGGGCGGGATGGCCGTTTGCAGAACGCGGGCTTCCTCGATTACCGCATTCCAGTCTGTTCGGATTTGCCTTTCATTGACACGATGATCCTTGAAATCCCCAACCCCAACCACCCCTACGGGGTGCGCGGTGTTGGTGAAACTTCCATCGTGCCGCCGCTTGCTGCGGTTGCCAACGCCATGTCGAATGCCGCAGGTGTTCGCATGACGCACATTCCGATGTCGCCACCCCGGGTGTTGAAAGCGATTGACGCCCTCAAGAAACACTAATGGTTGAAGTCCACCTCTGGGGAGCGCTCAGGCCAATCGTTGGCGGAGCGCTCTCCGTTTCGGTGGATGCGAAAAACATCCGCGAGCTTTTCAAGATCCTGGCCGAGCAATACCCCGCCATCGGGCCGCACCTGCAGCGCGGCATCGCAGTTTCCATCAACGGCAAAATCTACCGCGACTCGTGGGAAACCAAGCTTCCGGCGGACGCCGAAATCTATCTCCTGCCGCGCATTCCTGGCGGGTGAGCAACCTCACCAATTTGTCATTCCGGCACAAGAGCCCTCATCCGGCCTGTCGGCCACCTTCTCCCATCCTTCGGACGGGAGAAGGCAATAACCATTTAGCGCCTTCTCCCGTGCTCTTGCATGGGAGAAGGTGGCCGACAGGCCGGATGAGGGCCTGGAAGCCAGATCAAATTAATCCGTAGACGGATGATTTTCCCTCGCTTCAGCTTGTGTCGGGCATCATCGCGTAGCAGGCAAGCCCGTGGCATTCGCTGAGCAGTTCGTCGACTTCGTGAATTTTCCTCTTCCGGTGGCCCGGCGGATAGCCCGGCCGGAGCGGCGATTTGAAGCTGGGGCTCGGCGCCCGCTCCTGCCGCATCCGCCAGCGAACCAGACGCCGCGCCTGGCGCGGCAGATCCGCAAGCGCGAACTCCAGCGCCTCGAGCCTGCGGATAAGGGGCGCGCCATTGACCAGGCCATCAGCGGATGGCGGCGCTGCGGGAGCGGGATCGCCTGTGGGAGGGCGCTTCGGCCACACTGTCACCAAGCCGGAATCGGCGGTGAAAATGTGGATGCGCGCGGGATTCCGCGTCGCCGCTGTGGTGCTGGCGCAGGATCACGATGCGTTTCCGCGGATCGAAAAGCTGGAAGGCAGAGGCGCGCGGGGGCAAGCCCTTCTTTGGTTTTATTGGCCCCGCCGGCCTGGAACGCGAAGGCGCGGGCTCCACCACAAGGCCGCGCGCCGCGATGAACGATGAGGCGGCGCAGGGCGGATTCGGCGGGCCGCAAAATACGCAGCACGGCGCGATAGGTAGGCCAAGGCAGCCGTGCCGCCGTATCTGTCAGGGCAAACCCCAGCATGGCGAAAAGGTCCGCAACGATCTCCACAAGCGCTTCGCTGTTGCGTTTGATGGCCAAGTCCCAGTCCATGTATTTCCTATCCATCATAAAGAACATAACAGGAACATAATTGGCATGTTAGGAATATAGTGTCAAGGGGTATTTATTCACATTTTTACTGGTCCCTCCCCCTTGCGGGGAGGGAAATAATTAATTGCGCGCCGCATTCATCCTTCACCAACCCTTGGGCCGGGACGATGATGAGGGACAAGAACTAGATGCGGCACATCGAAGAGATCGGGCTAATTTTGTTATGTCTTGGACTGAGAGCGGCCACAAACAGTCTTGCAGCCGTTAGAAAGCGGTCCCTCGGATTGTTAAGGCAGTCAGGATAATTGGTGATCTGCAGCATAAGCGGTGCTCCCGGATGCCAAGTATCGTCATTCATGGGTCTCACTAGCGTCTCAATGAGTTTAATGTTTTGGCACAAGCATCGTATTTTTTGCGCCTCAAATGAGACGGACCGGAGATCGTGTGCAAACACGTTTCTGATGTTCTTCATGATCGTCAAATCGTGGTGCGCATCCTTACTGATCACATCAATGAGGAGCGCCAAATCAATCTTGGTTGATAAGCTGCCGAGTGGTCCGCTTGTTCTAAAAAGCTCATCTAAAATCCTCGGCTCCTGTGCCAGACGCGCCTTGACAACGGCGGTAAGCCGACCTTCAACAAAAGTCGTCGCAACAATTGCCGCCGTTCTATCGGAAGAGCCTTCTAGCTCCCTAACTGAAGCTTCCTGTTCTTCCCCTTCAACATACCAGCCACCCATTTTAACCCTTTTTTCCCACACTTTCGTTAACTTGCTGAGCAGGTGCATATTCTTGAAAAATTATGAATAAAAACAAAATCATAGGCGCGACGGCGTCAGTCGTTAATTTCGCAAGGTACGCCGAAAACAGCCGTACCCTACGGCAAGAGGCACTCCGATTTCAAACTACTCACGAAGACAATCCATACTCTAACTATTTGTTAAAATATGGCCGAAGGCCTGAGCCTGATCAGGCAGCAAATTTTGGCCGCCTGATGGGACTGCGTTTGAAGGCTTCCGATGGTTCAATGCAACCAATAATCAGCAACGAGCAAAAAGAAGCCAAAATCAAGGCTCGCAAGATTGTTCGAGAAAACGAACTTGCGGATGCCGAGCTAAGTAGGGCGTGTGATGCAATCGCCTTCTTGGCTGAAAACAACCTTGATCCACAAATCTTGATGGGCAGACTTAGCCCATTGGAGGAACAAAGAGTGGATATGGAGATCGATAAAGCGATAAAATGGCTAAACCGATTCGCAGATGAAAGACGGCGACATGGCCAAAATCGAATTGTCAAAGCTAAAGAATGACTTGAGCTCACTTTTGGGTGGTTTGGCAAAAGACGGCAAACCAGTATCCCCCATGCGGTAATTGCTGCATATCGTAAAAAATACCCAAAAGGTTTGAGCGAAGAAGCTAAAACCAGTCTTGAAAATATGGGTATGCTTAGAATTTTAGGTCAACTAGGCAATCGAACACCACTGCCCAATATTGGCGATCTCGATTTATTTGGCGATCGAAAGGGATTGCACAATTGGATCACCGTTGCAGTTGCGATTGATGGACGGAAAGAATTGCACATCATTCCAACGCTCGAGGCGACAATCGATCAACTCGACAAATGGCTCGATTGGAAACCAAAAAAACATAAGACAAGGCGCACGCGTGAACCTGATATGGTTAGTCTTTATAGAGATGTGGCAAAGATCGCCCCACCAGAAACATTAGTATCAGAAGCTCTAAAACTTTTGGAGAAAGCAAAGCAAAAGGAGCCCCTGGCATTTAAGAAAAAGGGGCGGTTCATGGCTCGAACCCGGCAGACGAATAAGGAAAGCCAAAAGTTCATTCCAATCTCAAATGATTGAATGCAAAAAACCAGATCAGCTAAAGCCTGATGAAATCAATCAGTTTGTGGAATTTGTTAAAGAATTCGGACATATACCAAATATCAATAACATAAGGACTGGTGTCAGAAATGCGGAAGTCCTTTTTCGTAAATTTAATGGAAGTACCCTTCTCGGCGTAGCCGCAGTTAAGCGACCTCTGGTCAGCTACAAAAAAAGAATATTTACCGGTGTTGGCTCACGTTATGACTATAATTTTTTTGCTCTTGAGCTCGGATATATCGCCGTGCATCCTGATCATACAGGCGGGGGTATAGGCGATAGCTTAATCAAAGTAGCTGTAGTGAAGATAGCTAATCGTGCAGCTTTCGCGACAGCAAGAGAATCTAATAATTGGACTTCTAAACACTTAGCTCAATATGACTTTGTTCAAGAAGATAAGAGTTACGGCGAAGGTAGCGATAAATTTTTGTTATTCATTCGCAAAGCCCCTCTAACTTAACCCCGAGCTGTCGCCATCATCGGGTCAATCTCGTCGCCCTCAAGCACCAGGCGCATACCGCAGCAGCGTCACACCTTGGGTAAGGCTTTCCGTGCCAAGCGGCTTCAACGCCAGCGACAGGCCGGGCTGGAAATATGGCTTGCCGCCGCCCAGCACGACCGGGTGCATGTAAAGCCGGTACTCGTCGGTGAGATTTGCCCGTGCGAGATGCGCGGCAAGATTGGCGCCGGCGACGCTGATATAGCCCTCGGTTTTCAGCTTGAGGGACGCCACCTCGTTCTCGGCATCGCTGTTCACCAGCCGGGCATTGGGCCCAACCTCCCGCAGCGTTGTCGAAAACACGATCTTCGGGGTCTTCTGCCAGGCGCGGGCGAAATCCCGCTCGACCTTTGAATCACTGGCCTCCCGCTCCGGGCTGTCCCAGAAGCGCATCACCTCGTACATCCGCCGCCCGCAGAGCTCCATCGAGGTCTGCTCCATCATCTCGTCGAAATGCCGGTGCAGGTCTGCTTCGGGTACCGGCAGGCCAATGTCTCCGTCCGGTCCGGCGATGTAGCCGTCGAGCGACACCATCATGGAATAGACGATCCTGGCCATCTAGCTTCCCTTCGCCATCATCGCGTCAATCTCGCCGCGCATCGGCATGGCAGGCGCCGTGCCGGGCTTTGTCACCGACAATGCCGCAGCCGCACAGCCAAAGCGCGCCGCTTCAACCGGCGAGCGGCCTTCGCCAATCGCCACGGCAAAGGCGCCGTTAAAGGCGTCCCCGGCCCCGGTGGTATCCACCACCTCTACCTTGTAGCTTGGGACATGAACCGATTGCCCGGCACTATGCAGCAGAACGCCTTGCGAGCCCAGTGTGATGAGGGCCGTCTTCGTGCCCAGCTTCAAGACGGCATCACCGGCGCGGCGCGCATCATCAATTGAGTGGACGGGGATGCCGGTGATTTCGCCGGCTTCCGTTTCGTTGGGTGTCACGTAATCGCAAAGCGCATAAATGGCGGGATCAATTTTTGCGGCAGGCGCCGGGTTGAGGATGGTGGTCACGCCAGCTTTCCGCGCCAGATCAAGGCCGCGCCAGCCCGCGGCCACTGACGTTTCAAGCTGCGTGATGAAAACCTTGGCGTTGCTGATTGCGGCCTCAGACACCGACACATCTTCCGGTGTGATGGTGCCCGAAGCCCCGGTTTCAACGATGATGGCATTGTCGCCCGTTTCGGTTGATACAAAAATAAACGCCGCACCCGTGGGGGCAGTGTCCGAGTACGCCACCTGTGATGTGTCGATGCCATCAGCACCCCAGGTTTTGAGCGCGATATCGCCAAAGGAATCCCGGCCGATCTTCGTGATCAAACTGACATCTCCGCCTGACCGTGCGGCAGCAACCGATTGGTTTGAGCCCTTGCCGCCCGGCCCCATGGCAAAGCCCTGGCCCAAAATGGTTTCCCCCATCACGGGCAAGCGCTTGGCCTTGAAGGCAAGATCGGCAACAAAAATGCCAAGAATGGCAATGCGCGGCTTGCTCATGAGGCGCTCGGCGGAATGACACCCTTCTTGAAAACGAAACAGCCATAAAAGCGCGTCTCGCCCGTCTGGATCACGCAATAGGCGCGTCTTCGCCATGTCATAAAACGCAAACCGTTCAATCGAACCCATGGGCCAGGAGCGCCCTTCCGCCTTGTCGATTTCCGCCTGAACTTCCGTCATCACTGGCAAGACTTCAGTGGGCTTGCCCACAACTTCCATGCGGCCTGCGGGCTTCTCCACAAAACTGTCCAGCGGCATCACCGACAATATCGCCCGGGCAGCCCGCGCCGAGCTGACACCATCAATGCGCAGAAGCTTGCCCAGCACCGTTTGCCGCGCCACCGAATCCGCCGGAAAATTTGTGTCGCAAATGATGAGATCGTCCCCATGCCCCATGGACCGCAGCGCATAAAGCACATCGGCATTGAGAAGCGGGTCAATTGATTTAAGCACAGCGTTCTCCCAAGTTTCTTAAGTTATGTATTTGAACCACAAAACACCTGCTGTTCCAACCGTATTTCTTCCAGGTTTTTTCCCGGCCCTTTGCGGTCAACAACCATGAACCTGCTGTTTGCATCAAGCACCAGAAGCGGATGATGCCACACATTGCGCCCATAATTTATGCCCTGTAGCCCCGTTGCCGAAAACAGTCTGAAGCTCTGTAAATCGTGCGGGTCCCCGCACACGGCAACCAGCCACGGCCTGTCCTGCAGGGGATAGAAAATCTGGCTGCCAAGCGGGTGCCGCTCCATCAGCTCCAGCGCAATGGGCAGGGCGCGCGGCTTCGCAACGACAATGCTGGTATTGACCGAACCTCCTTCAGAACTCACGTCAACATTTGCAAGATCATTGAAACGCTCGGCAAACCCCTGATTGATGGCGTAGTGTTCCGCCCCTTCAATCTCGACCACATCACCGAAAGCGGCAAAGCTTGCGCGTGTGAGCGGCTCCGGCTTCAGCAACGTCATTTCGTGAGCTTCATGTGGCGGTTCACGTCCTTGTAGAGCAGGTAACGGAACCGCCCCGGCCCGCCCGCATAACAGGCTTGCGGGCAGAACGCGCGCAGCCACATGTAATCCCCCGCTTCAACTTCAACCCAATCCTGGTTGAGCCGGTAAACCGCCTTGCCCTCCAGAACATAAAGCCCGTGTTCCATCACATGGGTTTCGGCAAAGGGAATGACGCCACCGGGTTCAAAATTCACAATCGTCACATGCATGTCATGGCGCATGTCATCGGGTAAAACAAAACGTGTGGTTGACCACACGCCGTTTGTATCCGGCATCACTACGGGGGCAATATCCTTTTCATTCACAACGAAGGCTTCGGGATGGTCAATACCCGGCACCGCTTCATAGGATTTGCGGATCCAATGGAAACGCACGGGTTGCTGGCCGGTGTTTTTCAAACTCCATTTCACTGAGGGTGGAATGAAGGCATAGCCACCGGGAGCCATATCATGGGATTTCCCGTTCAACGTGAGGTTAAGCGTCCCTTCCACAACGAACAAAACGCCTTCAGCATTGGCGTCCGGCTCCGGCCTGTCGCTGCCGCCCCCGGGGCTCACTTCCATGATATATTGCGAGAAGGTTTCAGCAAAACCGGAAAGTGGCCGCGCCAGAACCCACACCCGCGTGCTAGTCCAGAACGGCAGATAGCTTGCCGTAATATCGCGGATAACGCCCTTGGGAATAACGGCATAGGCCTCGGTGAAAACCGCGCGGTCGGTGAGCAGTGTGGTTTGCGGTGGCAGTCCGCCCTGCGGGGAGTAATAAGTGCGGTTGGTCATTTTATCCCCTATGCGATGAACACGGCGCGGAAGTCATTCACGTTGGTAAGCGTTGGCCCTGTGATGATCTGGTCACCCAATGCTTCAAAGAATCCATGACCGTCATTATTGGCCAGTGCGGCCCACGGATCAATGCCCAAGCTTCGGGCGCGCGCCAGCGTATCCGGCGCAATTAACGCACCTGCCACATCACGCGCGCCGTCAACGCCGTCCGTATCTGCTGCCAGCGCCGTAATACCAGCCGCACCATTCAGTTTCAACGCCAACGCCATCAGAAATTCAACATTGCGCCCGCCGGAGCCTTGCCCCTTCACGGTAACTGTTGTCTCACCACCCGATATGATAACGCAAGGTGGCGGAACAGGCTGCGCAAAGCGCCGGGCTTGCAGGGCAATGCCCGCCATGACCGAGCCAACATCACGCGCCTCACCTTCAATCGCATCACCGAGAATGAGCGGCACAATGCCATGCTGGCGCGCAACATTTGCAGCGGCTTCCAGCGATTTCTGTGGCGAGGCAATGAGTTTGGTTTCCACACCGGCAAACCGCTTATCGCCGGGTTTCGGCGTTTCATCGGCTGCCGCAGCGAGATGGCGGGCAACACTTTTCGGCACCGCAATACCATACTTGGCGATTATGGCCCGTGCTTCCGCAATCGTTGTGGGATCAGCCACCGTCGGGCCGGAACCAACGGCTGCAAGGTCATCGCCCGGTACATCTGAAATCACGAGGCTATAGACCTTTGCAGGATATGCCGCCGCCGCCAGCCTGCCACCCTTGATCGCCGACAAATGCTTGCGCACGCAATTCATCTCGGAAATCGGCGCCCCGCTTTTCAACAGAGCACGGTTCACGGCGCGTTTATCCTCAACTGAAATGCCGTGCGCTGGCAGGCTCAACAATGCCGATGCGCCACCGGAGATCAACGCAACAACCAAGTCATCGACCGTCAACCCCTGCACCATATCCAACATGCGTTGCGCCGCTTTGGCGCCCGCATCATCAGGAACCGGATGGGCTGCCTCAACAATTTCAATTTGCCTGCAGGGAACGGCGTGGCCATAGCGTGTAACAATCAGGCCTTTGAGCTGCCCGTTCCATGCCTGTTCAAAAGCCTGCGCCATGGCGGCGGATGCCTTGCCAGCCCCCACCACGATGGTTCGGCCCTTGGGGTTCGCGGGCATATGCTGCGGAACACATTGGGCGGGCATGGCTGCCGCAACCGCCGCATCGAACATCTCCCGCAGGAACAGGCGCGTTGCCTCAGGCGACATGGCGTTTCATCCATTCCAATCCGGCATGCGTGTCGCCCGCCGGTTGGTATTCACAGCCAACCCAGCCCCGATAGCCAAGCTCATCAATCAGGCGCAGGATGAAATCATAATTGATTTCGCCTGTACCCGGCTCGCGGCGCCCAGGATTATCCGCAATTTGGATATGCCCAATGTGCGGCATTAGTCTTGCAAGCGTGGCGCCCAATTCGCCTTCCATCCGCTGCATATGATAGACGTCGTATTGCAGTTTCAGATTGTCAGAAGCAACGGCATCCATCACGCGGATGCCATCAGCAGACGTGTTCAGGAAAAATCCGGGCATGTCGTAAAAATTGATGGGCTCGACCACCAGCGAAATGTTCGCAGCCGCAAATGCAGGTGCCGCAAATTTCAGGTTTTCAACCAGCACGCAAAAGCTGCATCCCTGGAAACGCCCGGCGGTAAAATCCCCGCAAGGCAATTCACCGTGGGACATTTCAAAGCCTTGGCATATTCAATCGCCAGTCCAACACCATCCCTGAATTCATTCACGCGGGAGGGATGACAGGCAATGCCGCGCTCATCCCTGTCCCAGTCGCCAGCGGGCATATTGAACAATGCCTGCTGCAGATTATGCGTGCCAAGCAACTCGGCAATTTGTTCCTTCGGAAAACTGAAGGGCGAAACATATTCGACAGCCTTGAATCCGCCTGCTGCCGCCGCGGCAAAGCGGTCAAGAAACCCGTGCTCACTGAAAAGCATTGAAAGATTTGCAGAGAATTTTGTCATGGTGCTGGAAAATTCTTGTGCCAATGCCTGGCAATATCTATGCGTTTTGCTATCCACACTTTTTCATGGGATTGCACATAGTCAATAAACTTGGCCAACCCCAGCGCACGGCCAGGCCTTCCAATCAAACGGCAATGCAAGCCCACCGACATCATCTTTGGCGAACCGCGCCTTCCCTCATCATACAAGCAATCAAAACTGTCCTTCAAATACTGGAAAAAATGTTCACCCGTGTTGAAACCCTGCGGCGTGGCAAAACGCATGTCATTGGCATCAAGCGTGTAGGGGATGACCAAATGCCCATTCACCCAGTATGGCAGGTCATCCGCATAACTATCTGATGAGTAAAGGAAACCGCCCTCTTCCGTCACCAGCTTTTGCGTGTTCATGGAGCAGCGTCCCGTGTACCAGCCCAACGGGCGTTCGCCCGTAACTTCCGTATGAATGCGAATGGCATCTGCGATTTGCTGCCGCTCTTCCTCCTCCGGCATGTCCTTGTGCTCAACCCACTTTAATCCGTGACTGGCAATCTCCCAGCCCGCGTCAATCATGGCACCGGTCTGCTCCGGTGAGCGCTGCAAGGCAGTGGCAACACCGTAAATCGTAAGCGGAATTTTGCGGCCCGTGAACATGCGCCACAACCGCCAGAAACCAGCCCGCGCACCATACTCGTAAATCGATTCCATGTTCCAATGGCGCTGCCCTGGCCACGGCGACGCGCCAACAATTTCAGAAAGAAATGCTTCCGATGCTGCATCACCATGCAGGATGTTGTTTTCGCCACCCTCTTCGTAATTCAGGACAAACTGAACAGCGATATGAGCGCCGCCCGGCCACTTGGGATCGGGAATGGCGCGGCCGTAGCCTTTCATGTCACGCGGATAATCGGTCATGGACTTTCTCTCCCGCCACATAAGTTGCAACGATGGCACGATCATCGCCCAAAATCATCAAGGCAAACAAGACATCTTCCAGCGATTGCGACAGTTCCTGCCGCGCTGCAAGCAGCGGCGTGGCGTTCGGATCAAGCACCATAATATCCGCAAACTTTCCGACATCCAGCGAACCAATTTCATGGTCCATGCGCAGGCGCTCCGCATTGCCCAGTGTTGCCAGCCGGAAGAGCTCCAATGCGGAAGGTTTGTAGCCCGTCAGCATTTGCACCTTGTAGGTTTCCCCGAGCGTTGCCAGCATTGAAAAGGTGGTGCCCCCGCCAATGTCGGTAGCCAGGGCAACTGAAACGGGGCGTTCCTTCTTGCGCAAATGCGCCATCGCCATGAGGCCCGAACCCAAAAAATTATTGGAAGTCGGGCAATGGGCAACTGTGGCTCCTGCCTCATGCAGCCTTTGACATTCACTTTCGGAAAGGTGAATGCCATGGGCAAAAATCCCGCGGTCATTCACCAGCCCGAAACGCTCATAAACTGCCGTGTAATCCTGTTCATTGGGAAACAGGGATTTCACCATGGCTATTTCGCCAGCGCTCTCAGAAATATGCGTCTGCATCAGGGCGTCGGGATAGGATTTCATCAGCTCGCCCGCGACCCTTAACTGCGCTTCCGTCGATGTAACCGCAAAACGCGGCGAAATCGCATAGCGCAAGCGGCCCCGCCCATGCCAGGCCTGATAGAGCTCTTCGCTCTCGCGGCCACCCGTTGTTGCGTCATCATGCACGGCGGGCAGTGCATTGCGGTCCATCATGGTTTTGCCAGTAATCAGCGCCATGTTGCGTGATTGCGCCTCACTGAACAGGGCCTCGGCACAGGCCTTGTGGACCGAGCAAAAGGCCAACGCGGATGTTGTGCCATTGGCAAAAAGATAATTCAGGAACACCTTGGCACGGGCGTTGGCATAATCCGGATCTGAATAGCGTGCCTCTTCCGGAAAAGTATAACGTGTGAGCCAGTCCAGCAAATCCTTGGCGGGCGCTGCAAGGATGCGGAGTTGCGGAAAATGGATATGCGCGTCCACAAAACCAGCCATGACGATGCTATCGCCGTAATCATCGACAGGCATGGTGTGAAAGGCACGCGGCAACAGCGATAATGGCCCAGACCACAGGATTGTGCCGTCATCCCCTATAACCACGGCACCCTTTGTTTCATGCCGCACATCGTTATGCGATTTGCCAAAACTCATGGTTTGCCCGCGGATGACTTTGGTCATGTCTGCACACGGCCTTCAAGGCGAAAGCGGAAAATGCGGCAGACCTGCTCCAGCGCCATCGCAAACTCGTCTTCCTTCGAGTTGTTCACACGCTCCGCAAAGCTCTGCAGGATTTGGTGTTTTGTTGCTCCCTTCACAGCGTAGATAAAAGGAAAATCAAACTTCGATTTATAGAGTTCGTTGAGATGCGTAAAACGATTGAGTTCATCGGCGGCAAGCGAACCCAACCCGGCCTGCGCCTGTTCACGCGTGGAATCATCCGTCAGTTTGGCTTTGGCGGCAAGATCAGGGTGGGCGCGGATAAGTGCGAGCTGCGCAACTTCCGTGGCAGCCATAACGGCGTCGCGGAATGCCGCAACCATCGCCTCAAGCGTGGGAAAAGGCCGTGCACCTGCCGCATTGCGGGCAACCCAGGGGCTGTGCTCGGCCACATCGCCAAATGCACCTTCGAATTCCACGGCATTCATCGCATTGATTTGGGCAAGCGTTTTCATTGGGCGGCGATCCATGCACCCAGCTTGGCGCGCTCTTCAGGCAGCATGCCGGTCTTGTTGCCAAGCGGCATGGCCTTGCTGTGCACCGCCTGCTTGCCAATCTGCTGGGCATAGCGTTTCAGATCATCCAGCGTTTCAAGTGCAACGCCCTTTGGAGCCGTTTTTATTGTGGGGTCCGTTGGCGTTGCGGCATGGCAGGAACTGCACCGCGAAGTGACAATGGCAATTGCATCCTCATTGCTGACCACGCCTTCATAGGCGGGGAGTTTTTCAGGCTCGGTCAGCATCAAGGCACCCACCAATGCTGAAGCAATCAGGGGCAAAGTCCACGTCAGGCTGGCAAGATCATCGCCCACCTCTATCCGAACCAGGAAATGCCGCAATGATGCCCCGCCAACCACAATCAGCCCAATCAGAATCCACGAATGGGGGTTTTCAGTGATCATCGCATAATGATTGCTGGTCATCATCAGGAGCACGGGCAAAGTGAGGTACGTGTTGTGCAAGGACCGCTGCTTGCCCGTTATGCCAAAACGGGGATCAGGCTTTTCGCCGCGCAGCAGGCTCGCGGTGATTTTGCGCTGGTTCGGTATAATAACCGCAAAAACATTGGCTGCCATGATGGTTCCGATAAACGCCCCGACATGGATAAAGGCGCCGCGCCCCGAAAACACCTGGGTAAACCCATAGGAAGCAGTCAGTATGAGAAAAAGAACCAACAGCCCCAAAAGCCCCGGCCTCCCCACCAGCGGCGAACGGCAAAGGAGATCATAAATAACCCAGCCACCAAGCAGGCTTCCAATTGAAATGGCAATCGCCTGCCACGGAAGAAGCGGCAGCACCGCTGGATCAATCAGGAATGATTCCGCATTGATATAGTATTGCAGCACCAGCAGGATGAAACCCGTAACCCATGTCAAATAGGCTTCCCACTTGAACCAGATCAGATGGTCCGGCATTTCAGCAGGTGCTGTCAGATATTTCTGGACATGGTAAAATCCGCCGCCATGCACCTCCCACGCTTCGCCGGAGACGCCCGCTGGCAACCCCTCGATTTTCCGCAAGGAGAAATCAAGCGCCACGAAATAAAAACTTGTGCCGATCCACGCGATGCCGGCAATCATGTGGCCCCAGCGAGCGAGCAAATTCAGCCACTCAACAACAAAGGGATCCACGCTTGCACGTCCTTTCGCAAAAACGCCTGCCGCAACGGTTTTCGCGGCAGGCGAAATCAAGTTGCTAACTCGTCCTATTGAGGCAGCTTGTCGTCAACACCCTTGACATACCAGTTCATGCCAAGAATGTCGCCGTCGCCAAGTGGCTTGCCAGCTTCGCCAACAACAGTTCCGTCCTGCTTGGTGATGGGGCCGGTGAAGGGATGCAGCTTGCCAGAAGTGATTGCCGCTTGCGTATCAGCCGCCATCTTGGCCACATCCTCGGGCATGTTGGCGTACGGCGCCATGGTCACAGCGCCTTCGGCCATGCCATCCCACGATTGTTGTGAAGCCCATGAACCATCCATGGCTGCCTTCACACGCTTCACGTAATAGGGGCCCCAGCTGTCAACAATCGCCGTGAGCTGCGCCTTGGGGGCGAAAGCCATCATGTCTGACGCCTGGCCGAAGCCGAACTTGCCCTGCTCCTGCGCGATCTGCAGCGGTGCGGTTGAATCCGTGTGCTGCACCATGATGTCTGCACCCTGGCTCAACAAAACCTTGGCGGCATCGGCTTCCTTGCCCGGATCGAACCATGTGTTGGCCCAGACAATTTTCACCTTGAAATCAGGGTTCACCGATTGTGCACCCAGCATGAAAGGCATTGATGCCTGCCACAACTTCGGGAATTGGGAAGGACACGATGTAGCCCGCCGTGCCGGTCTTTGACATCTTGGCAGCGATCTGGCCGATCACGTAGCGGCCTTCGTGGAATTTTGAGTTATAGGTGGTCACGTTCGGCGCTGTCTTGTAACCCGTCGCATGCTCGAACTTCACATCCGGAAATTTTGCCGCAACTTTGAAAACGGGTAGGCTCCATGAAGCCGAAAGAGGTCGTGCAAATACGATCTTGCAGCCATCCCGTGCCAAACGCTCAATTGTGCGGTCTGAATCAGCTTCAGTTACATTTTCAACGAACACCGTTTCAACCTTGTCGCCAAACTCAGCAGCAACAGCCTTGCGGCCCTGGTCATGCTGGAATGACCAGCCGCCATCTCCCACGGGCCCCACATAAATCCAACAGGCCTTGAATGCCTCAGCCAGGGAAACGGTGCTTCCCAGCCCAAGCGCCACCGCAGCAATGGCAGCCGTCCTCAAAAGTTTCTTCATAACAACGTCTCCCTCAAGTTTTTTTAACGTTTCGATTGCTTCCTACCTATCAGGCACAAAAGATTGGGCAAGGCAAGCAGGTGTATTTGCCCGCGTCAACCGCTTGTTCCCGGAAATTATGACAAGTGCGGCAATTGTAACCAGATAAGGCAATGTCGACAGAAACTGCGACGGAATGCCAAGCCCCATGGACTGCACCACAAAGCCCATAATTGACACGGCCCCGAAAAGATAGGCACCCACGAGCGTGCGGAGCGGCCGCCACGAGGCAAAAACCACCAGTGCCAGCGCAATCCAGCCCCGGCCAGCCGTCATGTTTTCGATCCATTGCGGCGTGTAGGCAAGTGACAAATAGGCCCCTGCCAACCCGGCGCAGCCGCCGCCAAACATGACGCACAGGTAGCGCAGCGCAATGACGCGGTAACCCAAGGCATGGGCAGATTGGTGGTTATTGCCCACCGCCCGGATAATGAGCCCTGCCTTCGTCTTGAACAATACATAGGAAACCGCTGCCGTCAAAAACAGGGAAAATGGCACAAGCCCGTCAACGCCCCACAGCGAAGGCATTTTGACGCCAGGCTGGCCCACAAAAGATTCGCCGATCAATCCTGACAGGCCCAATCCAAGTAGTGTGAGGGCAAGGCCAGATGCCACCTGATTGGCAACCAGTGTGAGGGTGAGAAATCCGAACAGCAACGACATGGCGATACCTGCAAAGATAGCAGCGCCAATGCCAAGCAGGGTTGACCCGGTAAGAAACGCCACGGCAAATCCTGCAACGGCACCCATCACCATCATGCCTTCAACACCCAGGTTGAGAACACCCGAACGTTCAACGACCAACTCGCCAATGGCGGCAATGAGCAATGGCGTTGCGGCAGTGACAATGGTGAGGATGACGGCAAGCGATTGATCCAATTGGCGCTACTCCGCCGGATGGAGCGTTGGCAAGCGTCCACCCTCAAATTTGAAACGGTAAAGAATGAGCGTGTCGCAGGAGAGAATAAAAAACAGCAGGATTCCCTGGAATACCTTTGCAATCTTGTCTGATATCCCAAGCGTCACCTGCGCCGCCTCGCCGCCGATGTAGCTCAAGGCCAGCAGGAGACCGGCAAAAAGTACGCCCAACGGATTGAGGCGACCGAGAAACGCGACAATGATTGCGGCAAAGCCATAGCCCGGCGAGATCTGCGGCTGCAATTTCCCGACAACACTTGCCACCTCGCAAATGCCGGCAAGCCCTGCAAGCCCGCCGGACAGCATGAAACAAAACAGCACCATCCTGTCGCGCGAGAAGCCAGCAAAGCGGCCAGCGCGCGGCGCATTGCCCGCAACCTTGATCTCAAAACCCTTGAGCGTTTTCGCCATGAGAAAAGCCAGCGCCACGCAGGCCAGCAGCGCAAAGAGTGCGCCGAGATGAATGGTGCCGCCAAGCGTTGGCAAGAGCTGCCAGCCCGCGAACGTCTTGGTCACTGGAAAATTGAAGCCCTGCGGATCTCGCCACGGCCCGCGCACAATCCAGTCCAAAAACAATTGCGCCACATAGACCAGCATAAGCGATGTGAGGATTTCATTCGCGTTGAAGCGCGTCTTGAGCAGTCCTGGAATGAGTCCGTAAAGCGCGCCGCCCGCAGTACCCATCAGCAACATGACAATCAGGATTGATGGATCTTGCCATTCAGGAAACATCACCGGCGCAATACTGCCGGTGATAGCGCCAATCGTAAGCTGCCCCTCAGCGCCAATGTTCCACACATTAGCCATGTAACAAATGGCAAGCCCCACGCCGATGAGAATGAGCGGGGCCGCCTTTACAACCAGCTGCTCAACCGACCAGAGCTGGGTGAAGGGTTCAACGAAATAAACATTGAGGCCCTGGATAGGGCTTATACCGAGGAACACGAAGATGATGGCGCCGGCGATTAGCGTGAGGCCAAGCGCCAAAAATGGTGAGAAGAGTGCAAAGAAAGCCGAGCGGTCCTGCCGCTTTTCAAGAATGAGTTGCACGCGCAGCCTCCAGCTTTTCATGGGCGCCAGCCATGAGCAGGCCGATTTTTTCCGATGTCATTTCATGGGCGGGAAAGGCCTCTGACAATTCGCCCCGTGAAATCACCGCGATGCGGTCTGCCAGTTCAAATATTTCATCAAGGTCCTGGCTGATCACGACTACCGCAGAACCCGAACGCGCCAAATCAATCAGCGCCTGCCGAACGGTTGCTGCGGCACCTGCATCGACGCCCCAGGTCGGCTGGTTCACCACCAGCACCTTTGGCTTACGGTCCAACTCACGCCCCATCAGGAATTTTTGCAGGTTGCCGCCAGACAGGGAGCGGGCTTCCGGATCGGGCTTTCCTTTCCGCACATCAAAGGTCTGGATCACGCGCTCAGCAACGATGTTGGCTTTTTTGCGATCCAAAATGCCCCGCGTCGCTAGGGAGACATCATCGGAATGGCGCGTCAACACTACATTCTCGGAAAGCGGAAGTGCCGGCACGGCACCATGGCCCAGGCGCTCTTCCGGCACAAAGGCAGCACCCATTTTTCGACGCGCTATAACGCCGCTTTCGCCACAAGGCTTTCCGTCAATAAGCACCGCACCGCTTTTGCCCAAAGGCCGTTCACCTGAAATGGCGTCGAATAATTCAGACTGTCCATTTCCCGCCACACCCGCAATGGCGACAACCTCGCCGCCCCGCACGTCAAGATTGATATGCTTGAGCTCAACCGCAAAGGGCCCGTCAGCCGCAAGACTGGCATCATGCAACGAAAAACGCACCGAGCCGTTGACCGGCGCCCTGGCAGCGCGAACCGCGTGAATATCACCGCCCACCATGAGTTTTGCGAGGCTTGCCGCCGTCTCCTTTCGGGGGTCACAGGACGCAACAACTTTTCCGTGGCGCAGTATGGTTGCCGTATGGCAAAGCCGCTTCACTTCCTCAAGCCGGTGTGAAATATAAAGGATGGAACAGCCTTCCGCAGCCAGCCGCCGCAAGGTGATAAAAAGCTGGTCCGCTTCCTGCGGTGTCAGAACTGCGGTGGGCTCGTCAAGAATGAGAAGTTTCGGTTCCTGCAAAAGACAGCGCACAATTTCAATGCGCTGCCGCTCACCCACCGATAAATCCGCGACAGTCGCCACTGGGTT
Organism: uncultured Alphaproteobacteria bacterium; assembly: GCA_963763635.1. Lineage (GTDB taxonomy): Bacteria > Pseudomonadota > Alphaproteobacteria > Rhizobiales > Aestuariivirgaceae > Aestuariivirga. The sequence goes on along the minus strand of CAVXPO010000018.1, from coordinate 17,810 downwards.
TAGTGGCAAGCCATATTCCCTTGAAACCTTGGTGATGCGGCTCGAAAGTTCAGCAAGGTCAAAATTTCCCGGCATTGCCAAAGATATGTTTTCAGCAACACTCAAGGCGTCAAATAGCGAGAAATGCTGGAACACCATGCCGATGCCAAGCTTACGCGCCACATTTGGATTGGAAATTGCAACTTCTTTACCCATCCACTTTATGGTTCCAGAATTGGGATGAAGCGAGCCATAGATCATTTTGACGAGGGTGGACTTGCCTGCGCCATTCTCACCCAAGAGTGCGTGGATTTCTCCGTGGGCAACCCTGAGGTCTACACCATCGTTGGCCTTAAGAGTTCCAAAGACTTTGACGATGTCTGTTGCTTCCAGCAGATATTCGGCAGTTGCCATCAAGCGCGTCTCCCCGTGACAACATTAGCTGAAATCAGCGCTGCCGCGAGGGGCTCTTCACCGTTTCTCAACAGTTCATCGCAGGCGATGAGTTGCACGGCAGTTGCCGCCGCAATGGCAGCAGGATGTTTGGACTTTACACCTGCAACGCCGATGGGGCAGACCATGTCAGAAATGCGCTGTTCAGCAACACCCGCTTCGCGCAATCGCTTGCCGAACCTCCCCCGCTTCGTAGCACTGCCAATCAGCCCCACATAGGCAAACCGGCTGTCGCGCAAGGCTGCATCCACAATTTCCAGATCCAGCGCATGGCTGTGGGTCATCACCAGAACAAAGCTTTCAGCAGGAGCATCCTGCAACGCAGAAACTGGATTATCAGTACGTATGCATGTAACGGTTCCCGGAACCAAAGATGGAAATACCCCCTCGCGCGGGTCAACCCAAATGACTTCAAAAGGCAAAGCGGCCAGCGCCATCACCAGCGCACGACCTACATGGCCGGCGCCAAACAGATAAAGCCTGCGATCATGCTGGCCAAAATGTTCGACAAAATCTGGACCCGGCAAGCGGCCTTGCAATGAAAATGCGCCAGCAACTTCACGCGATGCATAGGCCCGGACCTGTGCGAGTTCACGCCAACTCAAAAACTTCAGTGAGAAGCTGCACCCGCCCGCCGCAACATTGCCCCATGTCAGGCCCCAGCGAATGGCGGGTGATCTTGTGCTGCTTGGGCTTTCCCAACAGGCCCTGTGCCTTTGCGATGGCATGCCATTCCAATGTGCCGCCGCCAATGCTGCCGTGAAACCCTTCAGGCGTTACGATAATGCGCGCACCCGCTTCCCGTGGCGCCGATCCTTCAACACTGAGCACTGTAACCATCGCGCAGGTTTGGTGTTTTTCGAGAGCGTTCGCGATGTGTCCCCAGGTTTTCATGCTGCCATTCCCTTTACGGCTCGCATGATGGCTTCTGGCGTGGCGGGAACAGCAAGCTTGGGAATTGTCCCTGGCTTCAGGCTGGCAACAGCATCATTGATCGCGCACCATACGGAAATCGGCAGCATCAGTGGCGGCTCACCCACGGCCTTCGAACGGTATATTGAATCAGCGCGATTACCGCCGCTTTCATAAATCTTCACACGAAAATCTTCAGGCACATCGGAAGCGCAGGGAATTTTGTAGGTGGAAGGCGCATGGGTTTTGAGTTGCCCCTTGGCATCATAGACCAGCTCTTCGGTGGTCAACCAACCCATGCCTTGGACGAAGGCGCCCTCGATCTGGCCGATATCAATTGCCGGATTTAGCGAACGGCCCACATCATGCAGAATATCAACCCGGTCCACCCGCATTTCTCCGGTCATGGTATCAATCGTAACCTCAGAGCACGACGCGCCATAGGCGAAATAGAAAAACGGGTTGCCCCGTCCGTTGGGCCTGTCCCACGTAATTTCCGGCGTCGCGTAGAACCCGGTGGAGGAAAGCGAAATACGGGCGGCCTGCACCTTTTTCGCGAGATCGCCAAAGCTCACACTTTTGTTGCCGATGAGAACACCCCCATTCTCAAAGCGGATGCGCGATTTGGCAACTTTCCAATGGTCTGCCGCATAATCAATCATGCGGTCTTTGATGGTGGAAGCCGCAGCCTTGGCGGCCATTCCATTCAGATCCGTACCCGATGATGCTGCCGTGGGCGACGTGTTGGGCACCTTGCCCGTCGTCGTTGCCGTAATGTGAACACGCTCAATGCCAATGCCAAATTCTTCGGCGACGACCTGGGCAACCTTGATATAAAGCCCCTGCCCCATTTCCGTGCCGCCATGGTTCAGATGCACCGAACCATCCGTATAGACATGCACAAGGGCGCCAGCCTGGTTGAGGCAGGTAAGTGTAAATGAAATGCCGAACTTTACAGGGGTAAGCGCGATGCCTTTTTTCAGCACCGTGTTTTTCTTGTTGAAGGCCGAAATGGATTTGCGCCGCTTGCGGTAGTTGCTGGAATCTTCAAGCGCTTCGATGATTTCAAGCGCGATGTTATCCTTGATTTTCTGCTTGTAAGGCGTGACATCGCGCCCACGCGAATATAAATTGCGCTTGCGCACATCAAGCGGGTCGATGCCGGTTTCAATGGCGATTGAGTCCATCACACGTTCGGCAAATACCATGCCCTGCGGGCCGCCAAAGCCGCGAAACGCCGTATTGGAAACCGTATTGGTGCGCAGGCGTCGCGATTTGATGTGATAGGCGGGATAGAAATAAGTGTTGTCGCAATGAAACATCGTGCGGTCGCACACGCCTTGTGAGAGGTCAGCCGAATAACCACAGCGCGCCAGAAAATCCACATCAACAGCGGTAAGTCGCGCGGTATTGTCGTAGCTCACCTTGTAATCAACCCGCACGTCATGGCGCTTGCCTGTCATCATCATGTCCTGGTCGCGGTCGAGCCGGCACTTGGCGGGACGGCCCGTGACATGTGCCGCCAAAGCTGCAAGCGCTGCCCACTGGGCCGCCTGGCTTTCCTTGCCACCGAAGGCGCCGCCCATGCGACGGCATTCGCAAGCGATACGCGCATCCGGCACGTTCAGCATTTTGGCAACACAATGCTGCACTTCCGTTGGATGTTGGGTGGAGGAATAGACGCTCATCCCGCCTTTTTCTTCGGGCACAGCCAGCGCCACCTGCCCTTCGATATAAAAATGTTCCTGGCCGCCGACATGAAAACTTTCCGCAATCACATGGTCAGAGGCTTTCAGTATCTTTGCCACATCACCCTGTTTGAATTCATAAGCAGGCACCACATCCTTGGTGTTTGCCGCCAGGGCGTCTTCAACCGTAACGGCAGGCGCTTTCGCCTCAATCTCAATTTTTACCAGCCGGGCGGCACGGCGCGCAATGTCGCGCGTCTCGGCAACGACTGCAAAAATTACTTGGCCATGAAACTCTATCGCACCATCTGCCAGAATGGGGTCATCTCCCATCGCCGGGCTGCAATCATTGAGGCCCGGAATGTCCTTGACGGTCAGCACCGCAACAACGCCGGGAAACTGCCGGACCGCCTCAAGCTCCAGCTTCAGAATTTTGCCAAACGCCCCTTGCTGCGCGTAACCCGGCTCAACATGCAGCGTTCCGATGGGCTCGCGAATATCATCGATATAGATAGCCGCACCCTGCACATGAAGAGCGGCGCTATCATGGGCAAGCGCCAATCCAACAGTTTTGGTCGCCACAGCCATTACGCAAACTCCATCCTGGCATTGGCAATACGCGTCGACTTGGAATTTCCAGAGGCCACTTCCATCAGCGCCTTGCGCAACAGGGCTTGTGCGCTCGCAAGCCGATACTCTGCCGAAGCCCGCATATCCCCGATCGGCTGATAGTCCGCAGCCAAAGCCGCGATGGCCTCATCCGATCCATGTGGATCATCAAGTGAAACATTGCGCAGAGCAGCTTCAGCTATCGCAGCGCGCTTTGGCGTTGCCGCCATGCCGCCAAACGCAATCCGCGCAGATGCAATCTTGCGGCCGTCGAGCGTAAACTTGAACGCACTCATCACGGCGGAAATATCCTGATCGAATCGCTTCGAAAGCTTGTAGCTGCGAAACGCTTCGTTGGACTTCAGCTTGGGAACATCAACGCGCCAAACCAATTCGCCTATCATGCGATCCTGTTTGCCATAACCAAGGAAATAATCCTCCAGCGCGAGGCTCCTTTCCGTGTCACCGTTCCGAAGAACCAGCGTGGCACCAAGTGCGATAAGCATTGGCGGCATGTCGCCGATGGGCGAGCCATTGGCTATATTGCCGCCAATTGTGCCGGAGCTCCGTACCTGCTTGGCACCAATACGGCGGATGACCTCGCCAATGTCAGGATCAATCGAACTCAAAAATGATGAAGCCTGCGAATAAGTCGCGGCAGCCCCAATTGAAATATGGTCGCCATTATCAGTAACGCATCAAGCCCCCCGCGCGGCCAACGTAAATGATCTTTGGCAAAGCTCCGCAGTTGCTTTGTAATCCACAAGCCAACGTCCGTCGCTCCGGCAACAATCGTGGCATCGGGGTGAGCGGCGACTCAAAACTGCCAGGGACTCCATCGTGGCAGGGGCCGCGAAGAATCCACTATCGCCGCCAACCTGCAAGTCCATGCCATCATCAAGCTTTGTCAATTGTGCAGCTGTCTCACCAGCATTTTTGGCCCAGGCATCCAGCGGTTTACCGTTGCATGTTTTCATCGCCGCGTCGATAATCGGGCGATAGCCCGTGCAGCGGCAAAGATTGCCTGCGATGTGGTCCACAATCTCTTGCCGCGTTGGCTTTTTGCCGGCGTGATAAAGCGTGAACAGCGACATTATGAAACCGGGTGTGCAGAACCCGCATTGCGAGGCGTGATTGTCAACGAAAGCCTTCTGTAGCGGATGCAGGGTTCCATTGATCGCGAGATCATCAACCGTGACAAGCTCCTTGCCATCGATCTGCCCCAGCAAACAGATGCAAGCATTTACCGGCTCATAAACCACGCGCCCATCTTGAAGCGACCCCAACGCTACCGTGCAGGCACCGCAATCGCCTTCGTTGCAGCCTTCCTTGGTGCCCTTGGATTTTTCATCGAGCCGCAAATAATCCAGCAAGATTTGCATCGGTGGCAGGGATGCAAGTTCAACAACCTGCCCGCGACGCAAAAACCGAACAACACTGCGCACCATCTCTCAACTGCCCCGATAGGTGGAATAGCCATATGGCGAGAGCAGCAACGGTACGTGGTAGTGCTGCGCCGGGTTGGCAATGCCGAACCTTATGGGAATGACATCCAGAAATGGCGGATCATCCAGCGCATTCCGCCCTTTCAAATAGTCTCCAGCATGAAACCGCAGCTCATAGGAACCCGTCTTGAATTCTTCGCCCTCGAGGATGGCGCCATCAACGCGGCCATCACTGTTGGTAGTCACGGATTTCAGAAGCTTCACCCCAAGCCATAGCTCAATTTTAAGTCCAGCCGCTGGCGTGCCCGTACTTGTATCCAACACATGCGTCGTAAGTCGGCCCATAACATTCCTCAAACCAAATTTGTAACACAGCGTTTGGACGCGAAAAAGAACAATAAACTGGCCCTAGGATTCGAACGTTCGCGAGGCTAATTATCCTGCCATGAGCAACAATATCAAACTTGCCGCCGATATCGGGGGCACCTTTACCGACATTGTTTTGGAAGCAGGCGTAAAGCGCTGGAGCGGCAAGGTTCTCACCACCAGCCACGCGCCGGAACTCGGCGTTATTGAGGGAATCGAACTTGTTCTGGCGCAGTCCGGCATCAAACCCCCTGATATTAGTGTGTTTATTCATGGAACAACGCTCGCCACCAACGCCTTGATCGAACGCAAGGGTGCCAAGACTGCCTTCATAACGACAAAGGGCTTTCGCGACATTCTCGAGCAAGGCTATGAAAAACGCTTCGATCATTATGACCTGATGATTGAAAGCGCCGTGCCGCTGGTGCCGCGCACCTTGCGTTTCACCGTTGAAGAGCGCCTCGCCGCAAATGGAGACGTTCTCATTCCGCTGGATGAGAAAGCTTTGGCTGATTTGGCCAGGCAACTCATTGCTGAGAATGTGAAAGCGGTCGCCGTCGGTTTTCTCCACGCCTATGCCCATGACGCCCATGAGCGCCGTGTGAGAGGCGTTCTGGCTGCAGCGTTGCCCGCCGATGTGACCATTTGCATGTCAAGCGAGGTGGCTCCGGAAATCCGCGAGTTTGAGCGCTTCTCAACGGTGGTGGCCAACGCCTATGTGCGCCCGCTCATGGCGGGTTACTTGCATCGGCTCAAAGGCCAGTTGAAAGTGATGGGGCTGGATTGCCCGCTGTTCCTGATGATGTCCGGCGGCGGCCTGACCACGCTTGAAACCGCGGCGCGCTTTCCCATTCGCTTGGTTGAATCCGGCCCTGCGGGCGGCGCCATTCTGGCATCCGAAATTGCGGCGGAATGCGGCCTTCCTGAAGTTGTTTCCTTCGACATGGGCGGCACCACCGCAAAGATTTGCCTGCTCACCAACGGCGAACCTGAACGCGCCCGCAAATTTGAAATTGCCCGCTCCTACCGTGACATGAAGGGGTCAGGAATCCCTGTGCGCATTCCCGTTATTGAAATGGTGGAAATTGGCGCCGGCGGCGGTTCCATTGCGCGCGTTGATAAACTGAACCGCATCACCGTGGGGCCGGACAGCGCGGGATCAACCCCGGGCCCTGTCTGTTACGGCCGTGGCGGCATGGAACCTGCCGTAACGGACGCGAACCTCGTACTTGGCAAGATTGATCCCACTTACTTTGCTGGTGGAAAAATCAAGCTTGATGAGGCCGGGGCAAAACAGGCGTTGCAAGAATCCATCGGCAATCCATTGAAACTCAGGGATTTCTGGCCCGCGGCTGGCGTCACCGAAATCGTTGAAGAAAACATGGCCAACGCCGCGCGCGTCCACGCCATTGAGCGTGGCCGTGATATCGCCGCCTGTACCATGATCGCCTTCGGTGGCGGCGCACCGCTTCATGCCTGCCGCCTGGCGGAAAAGGTGGGTGTTAAAACCATCATCATTCCGAAGGGTGCGGGCGTTGGCTCGGCCATTGGTTTCCTGCGGGCGCCCATCGCCTATGAAGTAACCCGCAGTGCCGCCATTTCTTTGGACAGTTTCAACGCGGCAACCGTGAACAAATTGCTGCAACACATGACGGGAGATGCCCGTGCCGTTGTGGATCCCGCCCTTGGCAAAACTAATGCAACTGTCCAGATTATTGCCGACTGCCGATATGTTGGCCAAGGCCATGAAATTCGCGTTGCCGTCCCCCTCAAGACGTTGACAGATGCCGATGGCAAAAAACTCAAGGCTGCGTTTGAAGCGCAGTATGAACAGGTCTACGGCCTGCGTATTCCGAACCAGGAAGCCGAGGCGATTACTTGGTCAGTTACCGTTTCATCCCAAACCAAGAAGCCAAAGCGGGCGGCGAAGGTGTCAAGCAGATCGACGCCAAAACCAAGAAGCAAGCGCAGGATCTATGATCCCGCTCTGGGTCAACAGGTGATGGCGCCCGTCTATTGGCGCTTCGACATGAAACCGGGTGCCGCCTTTAAAGGCCCGGCCATTATCGCCGAGGATGAAACTTCAACCATCGTGGGTGCCAATTTCAGGGCAAGCATCAATAGCTTGGGCTACATTGTTTTGGAGCGCACGAAATGAGCAAATCCGCCCTTGATGCCATCCGCACGCAGGTGATGTGGAACCGCTTGATTGCCGTTGTTGAAGAGCAGGCGCAATCACTGCTGCGCACCGCCTTTGGCACCATCACGCGCGAAGCGGGCGATCTCTCTGCTGGCGTCTATGACGCGCACGGAAACATGATTGCCCAGGCCATGACCGGAACGCCGGGCCACGTGAACACCATGGCCACGGCCGTTGGCCATTTCTTCAAGCACTTCCCGCAAAGCTCCATGAAACCCGGCGATGTTTATGTGACCAACGACCCTTGGCTCGGCACGGGCCATTTGTTTGACTATGTGATGATGACACCGGTTTTCATCGGTAAAAAGCTGGTGGCGTTTTTCGCCAGCACCTGTCACGTGATTGACGTGGGCGGCGTTGGCATGTCGGCCAAGGCCAATTCTTCCTTCGAGGAGGGAACCCTCATTCCGCATTTGAAAATGCGTAAGGAGGGCAAGATCAACGAAGAACTGCTGGCGGTCATCCTTGCCAACTCGCGCAATCCGGTTGAAGTGCGCGGCGATCTGCTCTCGCTCGTCAGCGCCAATGATACGGGCGCGCGGCGGCTCATCGACATGATGACGGAATTCAAGCTCCCGAGCTTGGAACCCCTTGCAAAACACATTCTCAGCCAATCGGAAAAAGGCGCGCGTGAAGCCATCAAATCCATGCCCGAAGGCGAATGGACTTACGAAATGCCGCTGGATGGTTATGAAGGGCCGATCACCATCAAATCCAAACTCACCATCAAGGCAGGCAAAATCACCATTGATTTCTCCGGCTCCTCGCCCGCCTCGATTTACGGTATCAACTCTCCCCGCACCTACACCCACGCCTATTCCGTGTTCGGCCTCAAGGCGGTGATCGCCCCCCATGTGCCGAACAACATTGGCTCGCTTTCGTGCTTTGACCTCGTAACGGAAGCCGGAACCTGCGTTGATCCCACGAGGCCCTCGCCCGTAACGGCGCGGCACGTCATCGGCCAGATGTTGGCGGACGCCGTGTTCGGCTGCCTTGCCCAAGCCCTGCCGGGGAAAGTTCAGGCCGAAAGCGCAGGCTCCATCTGGATTTTGGGGTTGAACAGCGCCCACGGCCGCGTGCCAGCCCATGAAACGGCGAAGGCGAAAGAATTTGGCGTGATCAGCATTGCTTTGGGCGGCATCGGCGGCAGGCCGGGGAAAGATGGTTTGGCAACAACCGCCTTCCCATCCGGCATCGGTGCCATTCCCATCGAAGTCACCGAAAACCAATGCCCGCTTTATTTCAAGCACAAGGAATATTTGACCGACAGTGCAGGTGCTGGCGAATGGCGCGGCGGACTTTCCCAACGCATCGAAATCGCCAACCGCGAAAAAGCCCCTTTCACAATTTCTGCCGCAACCTTTGACCGCATCAAAAATCCTGCACAGGGAAGAGACGGCGGCAGTGCGGGTGTCAAAGGCGTGGCCCGGCTGGGTTCCGGCAAGGCGTTGCCCGACAAGGGCATCCATGTGGTGCCGGCGGGGGATAGCCTCGTGGTCGAACTCCCCGGCGGCGGCGGCTTCGGCGATCCTAAATTACGCTCCCGAACCATGCTGGAAGCGGACATGAAGGCAGGGTTGGTGAGCGCGGAAGCGGCCCGCAAGGCCTATGGAGCCTGAACTACGCCTCCTCTCAGATTATAAACCTGTAATAGGTATTTAATCTTAAATATATAAGGCTACAGCCCGTTCTTGGCATGGGGAGCTAGGGTGGTAGCGGAGAGGGCCAGATTCCCGCGTATGGGCCTCATATGCGTCATAGGATTAAATTCAACTTAAGGTATGAAAGTCCTAACCCGCACAACAGGGAACAAAATCGTGAATTGTAACTTTAAAGGCTTCACTTAAGATTTTTCTGCGGCGCAATTCAACAGGAGAAGGTCATGAAGAATTTTCACGCTCTTGCCATTCTGGCACCTCTTACCGTCATCGCATTCGGAACAACACTTGCCCATGCCCAGCAGGCGAAGATGAGCTTCTTCGTCACCAGCGCCGGGCCCGGCAAGGGCGCTGACCTCGGCGGGCTGGATGGTGCCGACAAGCACTGCCAGACATTGGCCGAAGCGGCAGGCTCAACCGGCCAAACCTGGCGCGCCTATCTCTCCACGCAAGGCGATGGCGCCGTGAACGCCAAGGACCGCATCGGTGCCGGTCCCTGGGCCAACGCCAAAGGCGAAGTCATCGCCAAGGATGTCGCGGAACTGCATGGCACCAACAATCTCAGCAAGGCCACCGCAGTGAATGAAAAAGGTGAGCCCGTAAATGGCCGCGGCGACAAGCCCAACACCCATGACATTCTCACCGGCTCCCAGCCTGACGGCACCGCATTCGCGGCAGGCGAAGACCGCACCTGCGCCAATTGGACCTTGAGCGGCGCGGAAGGTGCCGTGATGATGGGCCACCACGACCGCACGGGCCTTGACGATTCCGCCCCCGCCAAATCCTGGAACTCATCCCACGCCTCACGCGGCGGCTGCAGCCAGGAAGCACTCAAAGGCACGGGCGGCAATGGATTGTTTTATTGTTTCGCAGAGAAGTAAGCGCTGCAACGAAAATACACGATCTAAAACATTGCGCCGACGGTTATTCATACAGACTCGCTCTTTTGAATAGTCGTCGGCGGCCTGTCGGCTTGACGTTCGGTACACGTGCGGTAGATTCACCCCCATGACTTCACCGCCGAAAAAACCCTGGCTTGATGATCTGCCTTTTCCGAAACACTGGCTGGGTTATATTGCGCTGAAAATCATTGTGCTGGCGCTGGCGATTTATCTGGTGTTGAGGTTCAACGGGCTGCTTTAGGGGCTTTGCAGCGTTTCGAGAAAATTAATCAGGTTGGTGATGCGCCGTTGAACGGTTCTCTCGTCGCCTTCCGCGCCGCCCAGGCCTTCCTCCGCTTCCATCTTGAACCATATTCCCCACACCGGCATTTCACGGTCGCCATGATCCTTCAACGCCTCACGTCCATCAATGATTCCCTGCAGCCTTTCCCTGGGGAACACCGCGCCATTGCGTTCGGAAAGTTTTGTGAGATCGGGCGGGGGTTTGCTCAGGCCAAAGACCTTTGGCCCATCGCCCCGGCCCTCGTCGCCATGGCAATTTGAACAATAGAGATTGAAGTCGTGCTCGCCTGAACTTACGTCTTGATCCTGACCGAAACCCCGGGATGACGAGGCACCCCACAGACAAGCCGCCAACACGATTGTACCAATGAAAAAGGAGCTGACCCGGGGGTGTGCCATGAGCTTGCCTGCTAATACTCTTGAATGGATTCGAGATAGGTGACAAGCGCCTTGATCCGTTCACGGATGACTTCCTCGCTTTTCGCGCCAGCGCCTTCAGAGTCGGCCTCAAACTTGAACCAGTCACCCCAGACCGGCATATCCCTTTCCCCATGAACCTTCACCTGCGCGCGGCCGTCGATCACTTCCATGGCGCGCGCCCGGGGGAATACGCCGCCATTCTTCATGGACATCCGGGTCAGATCCGCCGCATTGATTGTCAGGAATTCGGCGACGGTTCCATCACCCTTGCCGCCAACGCCATGGCAAGCTGCACAGTAAGTCATAAAATCCCCGCGCCCCGGCTCTGCAACACTTGGCGTTGTTGAATCCGCGTAAACGACAGTCGGTCCAGCCAAAATTAATATGACAACAGCACTGATCAAAGACGGCTTCAGCATCATGAATCACTCCTTCGCCTAAAAATCGCAATTTTGAGCCGGCATGTCATTGATCTCGGTCAACTCAAGCCTGCTGGTGAACAAGCCGCCCTTTTCCTAGTGCCCCCCAACCATCCAAAATTCCCAGCAAACCATCTTGCGTCGCCCGTAATTCCCGTTACAGTGAGGAACAATAGTTTCCGTTGATGAAACATTTCTGGGAGAGTTGAATGGCCTTAAGTTGGAGATTTTCGGTTCTGGGGGACCGGCATCGCGCGTTGGGTTCGAAGCTGGAGGACTGGTCCGGCATGGGCACGGCCTGGACCTATGACAAGGATATCTACGAGGAACATATCGCGGTTCGCACCAAGGCGGGGCTGATGGATGTCTCCGGCCTCAAGAAGGTGCATCTTGTGGGGCCGCACGCCATCAACGTGCTGGAATATATCACCACCCGCGACATGACAAAGATTTATCCCGGCCGCTCCGTTTATGCCTGCATGCTGAATGAACGCGGGCATTTCACTGATGACTGCATCGTGTATCGCACCGGACCGAATTCCTGGATGCTGGTGCATGGCTCAGGCTCCGGCCATGAGGAAATCGTCAAGCAATCGCTGGGCCGCAATTGCGCCGTGCTGTTTGACGATGATATCCATGACCTGTCATTGCAGGGGCCGCTGGCGGTGGATTATCTCGCCAAGCATGTGCCCGGCATTCGTGACCTCAAATATTTCCACCACATGCAAACCACGCTGTTTGGCGCCCCCGTGATGATCTCGCGCACTGGTTATACGGGTGAGCGCGGCTATGAGATTTTCGTGCGTGGCCAGGATGCACCCAAAGTGTGGGACACGATTTTGACCGAGGGGAAAAGCATGGGCATTGTGCCGGTTTGCTTCAGCGTCCTCGACATGCTGCGCGTTGAAAGCTACCTGCTGTTCTACCCCTACGACAATTCGCAAATGTATCCCTTTGCGGGTGAACAGCCCGGCGATAGCCTGTGGGAACTCGGCCTCGACTTCACAGTCAGCCCCGGCAAGACGGGCTTCCGCGGCGCCGAGGAACATGCGCGGCTCAAGGGCAAGGAACGCTTCAAGATATTCGGATTGCTGATTGAGGCTGATGGCCCGGCGGATTTGGGCGACGAGGTTTATGCCGACGGCAAGAAAGTGGGCGTGATTACCTGCCCCTGCTATTCCAAGCTCACCAAAAAGAGCATGGCCATCATGCGGGTTGACGTGGCCTGCGCCAAGCAGGGAACCAAGCTCGAAGTGCGCGGCAAGAATTTGAAAGCCAAAGCCATTGCGCATACCATCAGTTTTGATGACCCGGAGAAGAAGAAACGGAACGCGGTTGGCTGATGCTTGCTTTTGGATTTAAAGCTTCTGCAGAAAAAACAGTCTGCCATCCCGGCGAAAGCCTGGACCCAGGGAGGCGTGACGAAGTGACTGCAACGAAACACAACGGGGCAATATTTCCTGGGTCCAGGCTTTCGCCGGGATGACAAAATTTGGAGAAATGGGCCGTTAATGCTTGTCGTTGGAATTAAGAGCCGCCCCGTTTATTCAGGCCTTGTGATTGATCCCCACAGCACCCGCCACCTGTTTGCCCTGCAGGGCGAAGGGGCGATGGCGGTGGTTGAGCAGGAAGACAAATCATTCCTGATGAAGGCTGAAATACTTTACGTGGGCGATAAGAGCTTTGAAACCACGCTCAACGCGCTGAAGCCCTTTGATTTCTGGACGGCCCCTACGATTCCCGTTTTGCTGAACCGCCTGAAGGTGACATTGCAGACGGCCCGGATGGGAACGCAGGCTTTATATTGCAGGCACCGAAGGCTTTATTGGCCAGGCGATGCAGGTGGCCCTTGAGCTGGGCATTGATTTCAATTCCATCCGCACCGAGCATCGGGGTTCCACCGCTCGCCGTGTGCAGTGCGTTCACTGCAAGGGCATTACCGAAGATGTGACGACCCAGCCCTATACCTGTTCGCATTGCGGCCTGACACTTCTGGTGCGCGATCATTATTCACGGCGGCTCGCAGCCTTTCAGGGCGTGTGCATTGATGCGGAAGAGCCGGGCACCGCGCCCAAGCCTGAGGTGCTGTTCCCATGAGCATCAACACGGACATGACCGTGCGGGTTGCCGCGATCACGCAAGTAGCGGAGAAAGTGAAGCGCTTCCGATTGGAGCGCATTGACGGCGAACCCATGCCAGTGTTTTCCGGCGGCGCCCATGTTGTTGTCGCCATGCGGGATGGCGACATTCTCAGGCGCAACACCTATTCGCTGATGTCATCGCCGCGCGACCGCTCGGCCTATGAACTCAGCATCCTCCGCGTTGAAAATTCGCGCGGCGGTTCGGCCTTCCTGCATGAGAAATTGAAGGTGGGCGACATGCTGGTTATTTCGCAACCTGTCAATCTTTTCCCCTTTGACGTGCGAGGGCGGAAGCACATCTTCATGGCGGGCGGCATTGGCATTACGCCTTTCATGGCGATGATGGACCAGATGACGCGGGAGGGTCATTCCTTCGAACTGCATTACGCCGTGCGTAACCGGAACCACGGCGCCTACTGGAAAGAACTCACCGAGCGCTATGGCGCCCACCGCGTGAAAATCTATGTGGATGAGGAAAAGCTTTTCATTCCCGTTGAAAACATTCTGGCGGCGCAGGCACTGGGCACCCATCTCTATGTCTGCGGCCCCGAAGGCATGATCAATGGCGTATTGGCGAAGGCCCGCCAGCAGGGCTGGCCTGAACAGAACCTGCATTCCGAACGCTTCCTTGCACCACCGCCGGGAAAGCCATTCCGCGCCGTCTTGAAAAAATCCGGCAAAACCATCGACGTGCATTCCCACCAGAGCATTCTGGAAGCGGTGGAAGCGGCGGGCATTGACGCCCCCTTCCTGTGCCGCGGGGGGGCGTGCGGGCAGTGCGAGACGGTGGTTCTTTCCAGGGACGGAACGCTGGAACACAACGACCACTACCTCGAGCCTGAGGAAAAACAGGCGGGCAACAAGATCATGATCTGCGTTTCACGGCTGAAAGGCCAGGAAATCACGCTGGACCTCTAGGAGGGGGCACCATGAACATCACATTCAAGCAGGAAACATTCCGCGATGATTTCACGTTCCGCAACAGTCCGGAAACCATCCGGCGGTTTCCCTTCCCCTTCAATGAGGACAGCTACATGTATTCCGTCAACATGGAGCCCCATGTGCGGGGTGCGCCCGGCACCGCCTTCGACAGCCTGATCGATGTGGACGAGCATTATGTGTCCGAAATGCGCGACCGGGCGCTGGTGCTGAAGGAGGACCCCCTGCGCTGCCAGGCCCTGCCCCACATGATGACCGCCCAGTGGGACACGCTGGAGCTGATCATGGAGCAGCAGGCGGCGGGCTATCCCGAACATTTCTCGCTCACCAGGGACGGCGACAACTGGCACTGGATCAACAGGCCGATGGGCATTGACCAGAAGTTCACCTTCGGCGACGCCTCAACCCTCCCCTGCGACCCGATGGAATACATCACCCGCCAGGCGCAGGGCGATTTCTGCATTGTTGACCAGCGCGACAACAACCTGTGGATGGACGCCGGCATGGTGACCACGCAGGCCGACTGGTCGCTGGATTTCGACATCGGCATGAACTTCATGGAATGGCACGGGCCCGTGCCGCTCGCCCATCAGCTGGGCGTGTTCGAGCGCGCCCTGAAATTCCTGCTCAACCTGCAGCAGGGAAAGCCGGTGCGCCGCCTGAACTGGACCATGACGATCAACCCCCGCCTCGACACCAGCCCGGAGAATTACCACAAATGGGGGCCGGACCGCATGACGGTGACGCCGGAAAATGTCGGCAACAAGGTGCATCTGCGCTGCGAGCTGCAAAGCCTGTGGCGGCTGCCCCGCTCCAACGCCGTTCTCTTTGTCATCCGCTGCTACTTGATCAAGATGGAAGAGCTGGCGACCATTCCCAAATGGGGCCGCAGGTTCCACCGGGTGCTGCGCGACCTTCCCGTTGAACTCGCCGACTACAAGGGCCTTACCCGTTACCGCCCGACAACGGTTGAATGGCTGTCAAAATTTGATGACGGAGCCGCCACCAGCCCCGGCATTTTCCCCGATTGATTGAGCATAAAAGGAAACGACATGACCCGTGTAGCAGTTATCGGTGCCGGCCCCTCGGGCCTCGCAGTTTTGCGCGCCTTCCAGTCGGCGGCGAAGAAGAAAGCCAAAATTCCCGAAATCGTCTGCTTTGAAAAACAAAGCGATTGGGGCGGGCTGTGGAATTACACCTGGCGCACCGGGCTGGATGAACACGGCGAACCCGTGCATGGCTCCATGTACCGCTATCTCTGGTCCAACGGCCCCAAGGAATGCCTGGAATTTGCCGATTATACCTTCGAGGAGCATTTCGGCAAGTCCATCGCCTCCTACCCGCCGCGCGCCGTGTTGTGGGATTACATCAAGGGCCGCGTTGAAAAGGCGAAGGTCAGGAAATGGGTGCGCTTCAACACGCCGGTCCGCATGGTGAACTACGACAAGAAGAAAAAGAAATTCAATGTCACCGTCCATGACCGCGTGAAAGACCGTATGTACACGGAGGAATTTGATTACGTGATCTGTGCCTCCGGCCATTTCTCCACGCCGCAGGTTCCCTTCTTCGAGGGCATCAACACCTTCAATGGCCGCGTCATGCACGCTCATGACTTCCGCGATGCGCTGGAGTTCAAGGGCAAGGACGTGCTGATTGTCGGCCGCAGCTATTCGGCCGAGGACATTGGCTCCCAGTGCTGGAAATATGGCGCGAAATCAGTCACCGCCACCTACCGCACCAAGCCCATGGGCTTCACATGGCCAGCAAATTTCGAGGAGCGCCCGCTGCTGCAGAAGCTTGTGGGCAAAACGGCGCATTTCAAGGATGGCTCCACCAAGGAAATCGACGCGATCATTCTCTGCACCGGCTACCAGCACCATTTCCCCTATCTGCCGGAAGACCTGCGCCTGAAAACCACCAACCGCCTGTGGCCGCTCGACCTCTACAAGGGCGTGGTGTGGGAAGCCAATCCCCGCCTCATGTATATCGGCATGCAGGACCAGTTCTACACCTTCAACATGTTTGACGCGCAGGCCTGGTACGCCCGCGACGTGATTTTGGGCCGCATCAAATTGCCGAAGCTCGACGCCATGAGAAAGAATTCCAAGGCCTGGCGCAAGCGCGAGGAGAAGCTGGAAAACGCCGAGCAGATGATCTGGTTCCAGGGCGACTATGTGAAGGAGCTTATTGCCGCCACGGATTATCCCTCCTTCGATGTTGAAGGCGTCAACAAGACTTTCATGGAATGGGAGCATGACAAGATGCATGATATCATGGGCTACCGCAACAAGGGCTATCGCTCGCTGATGACCGGCACCATGTCGCCCAAGCACCACACAGCCTGGAGATATGAGATGGATGACTCAATGGAAACCTATTTGCAAAACAAATGAGGCAGAACCGCCATGGCCCATAATTTTCTCAGCAGGTTCACCGGGTCATTCTCATTGGGTGCCGCTGAAAACCCGACCGTTGCCATGGTGGAAGCCGCCTACCGCCACCACGGGCTGGATGTGCGCTACATCAATTGCGAGGTTCAGCCGGAGCATCTGGGCGACGCTGTTAAAGGTGCCCGCGCCATGGGCTGGATCGGCTTCAACTGCTCGATCCCCCACAAGGTGGCGGTGATCGAACACCTGGATGGCTTGGGCGAATCCGCCGCCGTGATGGGTGCGGTGAATTGCGCCGTGCTGCGCGATGGAAAATTTGTGGGCGAGAACACCGATGGCAAGGGTTTCCTGCAGTCCTTGCGCGAGGTTGTTGACCCCGCGGCCAAAACCATTGTGATGTTTGGCGCGGGCGGTGCGGCGCGCGCCATCGGCGTGGAGCTGGCGCTGGCGGGCGCCAAGCACATCACCATCGTGAACCGCGATGCAAAGCGCGGGCAGACGCTGGTTGATCTCCTCAACAGCAAGACGAAAGTCAAAGCCGAGCTTGCCGTATGGAAGGGAACCTACGCGATACCGGCAAATGCCGATATCGTCGTCAACGCCACCTCCATCGGCCTGACCCCCGATGTGGATGCGCGGCTTGACCTCGATGTTGATACGCTGCGTAAAGGGTTGGTGGTGGCCGATGTCATTCCGAACCCGCCGCGCACCAACCTGATCCGGGACGCGCAAGCCCGCAGCTGCCGCACCCTTGACGGCCTCGGCATGCTGGTAAACCAGGGCGTCATCGGCATCAAATACTGGACCGGCGTTGACGTCGACCCCGAGGTGATGAAGCGCAAACTGGAAGAAATCTTCGCGTCTTGATCCTACTCCCGCACCGAGTTGGAGGCATCGTGAAAATGCTCATGGTTCCGGTATTGCGACCACACCCACCGGTATTCCTGACTGAAGATGAAATCCACGATCTGAGAAAACTTGTCCGCAATCAGATGCAAAGCGGAAAT
>CAVXPO010000017.1:0-97378 GCA_963763635.1 uncultured Alphaproteobacteria bacterium | reverse complement strand
CTGATCATAATCCATATGCCTCTCCCATTTTTTATATGGTCCCACACTGCAGTTGCTAAGCCAGCAGAAAGTCGATTCTTCCTGAAGGTATTGAAACAGATTATGGCTGTCAGGACGCTGACAAACGCGGTTTATTAGGTGTTTTACTTTGGTGTATTTTCTATGACAAATCGCGGGAACAAGGCAAAAAATTCTTCCAATGAATACAATTGACTACTTAATTCAGACTGAAGGACGCAAACGAGGCAGCCAGGTCTTCCCGAATGATTCGGTCGACAAGCGCCAGCTAGCGCCTCGAAGGCGGCAAAAGGCTGCCTCTGTATGGTTTTTCATAAGCAGTTTGTGGAACAAGAGAGTACCTGATCGTGGCTTCGGAAAGCTTCAGCTTTCGCGCGATTTCCGCGCTGGACCGCCATTTCCGAATAAGGTTAAGGACTTGCCGTTCGCGCTGCGTCAGCTGGAATACCGCACATCCTCCTAGGGAAATTCAGTTACAGGCCAATTGTCTTTAGATGATGGTTTCGCAAAGAGTTTAGCCACGAGTTCCAGCACAACATTCTTCGCACCGCCATGAACTGACTTAATAACGCCACCAATTCATCGCCATCGAAGCCTTTGAGAACAAACCCACTTGCACCGCTTGTCATCGCCATGCACATTTTGTCAAACTATCGTATACAGAAAGCATCAGAAGCTTGCTGCGGGGGTTGTATCGCCTTAATTCGTTTGACGGCAGCAATGCCCGTGCCAGGCATGTTGGGATCAAGCGGTATAACGGTTGGTTTTTCGGATTTACGATCGCAACCGCTTTATCCGCATCAGCTCTCGCAGACGAGCTTGAAGTCACTGTATCCTTCATTCGTCTCGCAACTCGCCTCGAGAAAACCGCCACCAGTTTCCACTCAATGATCCATATCTTCGCTATAAGGTGCTGGCGCAATTGAGCACTATCCACGACCAAAAGTATATAACAATTTTGCGAGTGTTTTGAGCTAGGTGTTTGATCCCAGGTTTTGATGGTGCAGTATTTTCTCTGGAATGGAGGGACGCACTATGGGACAAGTTCTTCACGGCAGCGCCACAAAGCCTGCCCTCGGGCTTGACCGGGGGACTGAGGCAGTCCGTCGAGCAATACAACATAGTCAAGAGAGCCTGAGGGCTTTGGCTGGACGCTATGGCATCAATCAGAAGACGGTGGCCAAATGGAAGAAACGGTCATCGGTCTCTGACACGCCAACTGGGCCAAAGAACCCGAAGTCCACAGTCCTGTCGATTGAAGAAGAAGCAATTATCGTCGCCTTTCGAAAGCACACGCTGCTGCCGCTTGACGATTGCCTGTATGCCTTGCAGGCGACGATCCCCAATCTGACGCGGCTTCCCTGCATCGTTGCCTGCAACGTCACGGTATCTCCCGGCTGCCGGACGTGGGAGGCGACAAGCCGGACAAGAAGAAGTTCAAGTCCTACCCCATTGGGTACTTTCACATCGATATTGCCGAAGTGCAGACCGCCGAAGGCAAGCTCTACCTTTATGTTGCCATTGATCGCACGAGTAAATTTGCCCTTGTCCAGCTTGTGCAAAAGACTGGCAGGACATCAGCTTCCGCTTTTCTGGCGGCCCTGATTGCTGCTGTTCCCTACAAAATCCATACGGTCCTGACTGACGATGAGCCGATTGGTAAGGAATGTGAGGGGCGTCCAGTTTACCTATCCGCCACGCTACGCTGACGGCCCAACCGCTAGATACATGACCCATATGTTCGACATGCGTTGCCGTGAAAACGGCATCGAGCACCGCCTCACCAAGATCAAGCACCCCTGGACCAATGGGCAGGTCGAACGCATGAACCGGACGATCAAGGACGCAACCGTCAAGCGCTATCACTACGACAGCCACAGACAACTCAAAGCCCATCTCACTGACTTCATCGATGCTTACAACTTCGGCAAGCGCCTCAAGACCCTAAAAGGCCTGACGCCTTACGAATACATCTGCAAAGTCTGGACACATGAGCCAGAAAGATTCAGAATAAATCCGATCCACCATATGCCGGGACCAAACAACTAGCTCAATGTGATCTTGTTCGGATGCTATTTCAGCAAGCCCGTCAGCTGCAAGCAAGGGAGAGAGCCGAGCCGAACCGCCGCGACCCAAGATTTCCAAACAAAGAATATGTGAATCTGAAGTTGCCAGACGTGCGGGCACGAACTCTGTCTTGCCGGGAGTATGCTTAAATCGGCTTGCAGAAATTGCGGGCAAGCCCTGAAGATCAGGGGCAACCTGTCAAGCGGCGTATGAGGGTTTCACCAAACAGCAGAAAATTGACAAGTGCCGCAACGGGATTTCCGGGTAAGCCAAGCATAGCACAATTGTTGATGTTGCCCATGACAGAAGGCTTGCCCGGTTTCAGCGCTACGCGCAGAGGGGTAGTCTCGCCACCAGCCTGCCGGACAGCCTCCAGCACGAAATCAGCATCGCTTCCCCCTGCCCCACCGCTGGCAATAATAAGATCGCTTGAGTGGCTCGAATTCAGCAAATCGTTCGGACATCATGCCCATGTCATCCCGCAGCCGTCCGCCATCGGTGAGTTCAATGGCACTGCGCGAAAGCAATGAAAGCAACATGAACCGATTTGAATCAAATATTTGTCCATGAACGAGGTCTTGGCCTGGTTCGATCAATTCGCTGCCTGTCGTAAATGCCGTCACCCATAATTTTCGTATAACGGGAATGCGTGAGACACCTGTCACACAAATCATGGCCACATGCCGTGCATCAAGCTTTGTTCCGGCACTGAGCATGGGGCTACCAACTGCGATATCTTCACCTTTACGCCTGATATTATATCCGGGCTTAATAGAGGCAGGAACAACAACATTGGGACCATCGAAGGTGCAATGCTCTTGCATTATAACAGCATTTGTCCCACCCGGCATTTGCGCACCTGTGAACACGCGCACCGCACTTCCCTGTTCATGCGAGGCAACATATCTATCCCCAGCGAAAACTTGTGAGCGAACACGCAGACGGGTCACATCCGCCTCAAGAAGATCATTGGTGTCGATTGCAAACCCATCCATTGCCGATTGATCAAATGGCGGAAGAGGCAATGTAGACTGCATATTGCTTGCGAGAATTCGCCCTTTCGCATCGCGGGGATGAACCTGTTCAATGTCGTCAATCTGAGTGGTGAGGTTTGCTGCAATGTCTTTTGCAGCTTGCAGTGGCATAATACTTGAAGGGGAGGTGTAACAGTTCATACATGCACACTCTACAAAGCAGCGCAAAAGACAAAGAGCCCGGACTTTTGATCCGGGCTCCTCAATGATTGCTTAGGATGCCACGTATTCCCAAGATTTAAATGACAGCTTCTTCACCGAAGCTGGAGCATCCGAAATCTTGCGGATATCAGCCCATGTCTGCTTGTAATTTGGCAGGATCAATTCGTTGACACCGGCATTGATCACGTTTCCTTGCGTACCAGTTGGTGCGCCAAACAACATGAATGTTTCCTTCCGGCGTGCCGTTGGTTCTGGATAAACCATGGCCTGCGTTGCACCAACATCATTAAACACCTCCACCAAGTCACCCTGGTTGAGCTTCAATTCGGCCATGTCTTCTGGATTGATCTGCAAATAAGGATAGGGGTAGCGATCAGCAACAAAATCGTTGTACTTGTCGAGGAACCAGTTCTGCCAATTGATATTGGAACGGCCATTATTGATCAAGAACGCATATTTGTCTTTCTGCTCTTGTTTGCCTTTGGCCTGTAGGCCACGCCAAGCACCAGCACAGAACAGGGCCTTCTTGTCTTTACGGCCGTGACGATCAAAATTGCCATCGGCATAAAGGCGCTTCGTGCCAACCAGTTTTCCGTCTTTGAAATCGACGACGGGCTCTTGAACTCCGTTGTTACCCATAGCCCGCAGCCGCTCATAGGTGACAATCTTGCCGGTATTGGCATGATAACCATCCATGAATGCGTCTTCTTCGGACTTCCAGTCATAACCTTTGAACTGGTCAGCATAGGCGGCACGACCACCCTCACGCAGAACCCGTTCGAGATTTTGGGCTATACCAGCGGCGATGAGGCAATCTGGCATGGCTGAACCGGGACCATCCATATATTTCTCAACCAGACGCATACGGCGTTCACCATTCATGGAGGTGAGATTCATTTCACCTGATTCAACGGCAGGCAGAATAACGTGCGCCGCTTGGCCAATCTGCGAATGTACGATGTCGACGTTGACTGAGAACAAACCACCAGCATCAATCGCTTTGACGATGGCATCCACCAGCTCTTCACGGG
Source organism: uncultured Alphaproteobacteria bacterium (assembly GCA_963763635.1). GTDB lineage: Bacteria > Pseudomonadota > Alphaproteobacteria > Rhizobiales > Aestuariivirgaceae > Aestuariivirga. The sequence goes on along the minus strand of CAVXPO010000017.1, from coordinate 93,066 downwards.
TGGCACCTGCGCTTGCATCCATGGCCTCTTTCACCAAATTGGTGCGGTGGTTATACATGCGCTTGAAGGCACTGGCATTGAGCGTGGTTTTGTAGTGGTCATTGGCCCAGATGTGATGAACCTTGCCTTTTCCGGCAATGAGCAATTGATCGATATAGGGTGCAGGACGACCGACATGGCCATCCGATGGACGCATATAGCCTTCTTGGTGTCCACCAAGACGGCACACACCGCCGCCTTCGCGGCCAATATTCCCAGTTGCCAGAGCAATGTTTACCAAAGCACCGATGGTGCGATAGTTGTCATTGCCCCAGATGATGCCCTTTTCGTAGGCAGTCACGCATTTGCGGCGCGAACCATCATCCTTGGGCTTGGCAATCCATTCCGCAGCTTTCACAATGTCAGCTTCGGAAACACCACAAATCTTGGCGCCTTCCTTCGACTACATTTTGCAGGCTTTTCGAGCAGCCGCAAAGCCACCAAGGGCAGCAGGATGAGCGTCGTCCATCACCTGTGCAACATCATCTTGGAAGGTTGATTTCGCAATAAAGTCTTTGTCAGTCCAACCCTTGTCGGCGATGTATGTGAACAGGGTATTGAACAAGGCGAGATCAGTGCCAGAATTGATAGCCAAATGGAGCACATTGTCCTTACCTGCTTCAACTTCACAGGCATTGATCGTTACGGTGCGCCGTGGGTCAACGACAATAACTTTTGACCCCTTGCTCATACCGGGAACCATATGATTGAGGAAAAGGTTGGTCTGGGTTTCGAGCGAGTTGGCACCAATCAAGAAAATCGTGTCGGTGAGACCGTAAGAGGCCTCACTCAGGGCTCGGCTGGCTCACGCCATCCGAGTTCGCCAACCACAACGCCCGGAGCAAGCAATGGCCACCGGGCGCTGTGCAACTTGAAAGCTCCGCGCCCATGGCCATTGCACCAACCGCCCAACAGGGCATAAACAACCGTCAGAGCGAACTCAGAATTGGATAAAGCTTTGGGGCAAGGTCACGGGAGATGATAGTGAGATTCCGCACTCATTGAGAGGGTTGTGGAAACTTCTTCAAATTGACGTACCTTAGCCTCAAAAATTCATTCGGGTCTATAACGAATTCAAGAAATGCATGGATTGCATTTATTGTTGCTGGATAGAAAGCACGGAGTGACGACTTAAATTGAAGTACCACAAGGCTCCCGCCTTTACCTCCATTTCCCAATTGAGTTCGCAGTCGTTTAAAGGTCAAAACAGCAAACCTATCGGTTGTATTTTTATCGAATGGGAACGTCGGACGAGCAGCAATTTACATTGCTAGAGTCATTTGTTTTTGAATTCAAAGAGCGACACCTTGGAAAAGCGGACATCGCCAATCGATCCACGCGGCTTAAGTCGTGAATTCGCCGCATCCTACATTGGAATAGGCACAACACTTTTTGACGCACTGGTTACCGAAGGTCGGATGCCCAAACCCAAATTAATCAACAGCCGCAAAGTATGGGACAGACAAGAACTTGACATTGCATTTAACAAGTTGCCCAATGGGGAACAGCCGGACGATGAACCCAATCCCTTCGATGGTGTCCGCGCATGAACGAGGGCATTATGGTCAAGATCGATTTGAAACACGTTGTCAGAGATATAGACCGACACGGCAATGACAGATTCTATTTCCGTGTCAAAGATCAAGAGAAAGTGAGATTGCCAGGAATTCCCGGTTCAGAAGAATTCATGGAGACTTACCAAGACGCACTTAGGAAGCAAACTACTAAAGCAGGCGGCCTGCAGCGAGTTAGTGAAGGTTCGTTCGCATGGCTTTGTCACATTTACTTCAACTCAACGACTTTCAAAGTGGAATTGGCACCGCTCTCGCAAGCCACACGACGTCGCATACTCGTAAACTTGCACCCAGCAATTGGCGAGAAGCCATTCGCGAAGATTGAAGCGAGACATGTGCGGGTTTGGCTTGATGATCGCGCTGACAGGCCTGAAGCCGCCAACGGACTTTTGAAGGCCCTCAGAGCATTGTTCAAGTTTGCAATTGACCGTGGAATTGCAAAGCGCAATCCGGTTGCTGAAATTTCCAAGATTAAGACGAAGACCGACGGGCACCACACATGGACCGTTGCAGAAGTGCATAAATTTGAAAACCGTCATGCATTGGGTTCAGTTGCACGACTGGCAATGGCACTTTTACTTTACACGGGATCACGGCGTGGCGATGTTGTCTTGTTGGGTCGTCAACACATCAGAGAAGGTTGGTTGGAGTTCCGACACGGCAAGACGAGAGCCGAAGTGGACCTACCAATCCTACCTCAATTGCAGACCGTGTTGGACGCAACAAATCTGGGGCATATGACATTTCTCGTCACAAGCTTCGGAAAACCGTTTACTGCAAATGGGTTTGGAAATGCGATGCGACAATGGTGCGATCAAGCGGGATTGCGGCATTGTTCTAGTCACGGTCTTCGCAAAGCTGGTGCAACAATCGCAGCAGAAAACGGGGCAAGTGATCTTCAACTCATGGCGATTTTTGGGTGGACAAGGGCCGAAATGGCGACGCTCTACACACGGCGAGCAAACCGTCGAAAGCTTTCGCAAGATGCTATGCCGCTGATGGTTCCGCGAACGTAAAATGAACTAAAAGTGTCCCACCTTTCACCCAAAAGTGTCCCACTTTCAAAATATGATAACAATTTCAATAGCTCAATTTCTGGATGGTGATCCCTGCGGGAATCGAACCCGCCTTTACAACGTGAGAGGCTGTCGTCCTAACCGATAGACGAAGGGACCCTGAAACCAGAGGCTTTCCTATATCGGGGCCGGGTAAAGAGTGCAAGCGTCAGGGCGAAGCCGCCTTCACCCGCAGCAAAATCTTCCGCGAACTCAACTCAATCACGAAAACTTCCGCGCCCGTGTTGACCGTCAGCCGATCCCCCGTCAGCGTAGCCTCGCGCACCTCCGAAGAGGCGGGCAACCCCAGCTCCACCAGCCCGGTTCCCTCCGGCGCCGCAACGCGGTTCTTGATCTTGTAGATAATGCCGACAATAAGGCCTAGGAACAGCAGCACAAGAACCGCCCCCATGCCATACACCGCCCATACAAGAAACCGGTTGACCGGCGGGGCTTCAGCCAGATTTGAGTTTTGATCGTCCATGATATCGTCCTCTTCCCAAACCCTGAGCGCCTCCGTTGAAAACCCAGACCGGCTTGACCGCTTCTTGGCGGCGGCCTTTCCCCAGGTCAGCCGCGCCCGCTTTCAAAGGCTTATTGCCGATGGCCAGGTGTCTGTCGAGGGGCAAGCCGATAATCGAAACCCGCCACAAGCTGAAAATCGGCCAGCACGTAGCGTGCGTGATCCCGCCAGCAGCAGAGGCCGAGCCGCAAGCTGAAATCATTCCCCTCGACGTGGTTTATGAGGACAAGGATCTCATCATTATTGATAAGCCTGCAGGCCTTGTGGTGCACCCTGGTGCGGGCAATGAAACGGGAACCCTGGTCAATGCCCTCATCGCCCATTGCGGGGCCAGCCTGTCAGGAATTGGCGGCGTCAAGCGCCCCGGCATTGTGCACCGCTTGGATAAGGACACCAGTGGCCTGCTGGTGGTGGCCAAGAATGACGCGGCCCATCAGGGCCTGTCGGAGCAATTTGCCGCCCACGGAAGGGATGGCAGGCTGGAGCGGGCCTATCAGGCCATTGTCTGGGGTGCGCCCGAACGCAACCGCGGCACAATTTCAGCCAATATCGCCCGCAGCAACACCAACCGCCAGAAAATGGCGATTTCCAAGTCCGCCATGTCGCGCGAGGCGGTAACGCACTACGAGGTTTTGGAGAATTTTGGCAAACCGCCGGTGGCCAGTCTCGTGCGCTGTGTATTGGAAACCGGCAGAACACACCAAATACGTGTGCACATGACACATATCGGCCATCCGCTTTTGGGAGACAGGGCCTATGGCCAAAGCTTCAAAGCCTCGCTGAACAACCTCGATGAAGCCGCCCAGGATGCGGTTAAGCTATTGAATAGACAGGCGCTTCACGCAACTACCTTGGGCTTCGAACACCCGCGCACCGGCAAGGCCCTGAACTTTGAAAGCCCTCTTCCTGCCGACATGATGCAACTTTTAAAGGCGATCAAGCGTTCTACAAGATAAAGTGTAATCAGTAACTGGTCTGGTATCTTTTTTTCGACGTAATCAGTTCTATATTACGTCTCTGCCTAAGTGAACAACTTGGGAAAGTAAGGAAGGGAAAATACATGGCTCGAACAACATCATTACCGGCAATTGCCGCAGGCGAAGGCGGTCTTAACCGCTATCTGCAGGAAATTCGCTTGTTTCCGATGCTGGCGCCGGAAGAAGAATTCATGCTTGCCAAGCGCTACAAAGAGCATGGCGACGCCAAGGCGGCGGAGCGCATGGTCACCAGCCATTTGCGATTAGTTGCAAAGATTGCAATGGGTTACCGTGGCTACGGCCTGCCCATTGGCGAAGTCGTGTCCGAGGGCAACGTGGGCCTCATGCAGGCCGTCAAGCGGTTTGAGCCTGACAAGGGCTTCCGCCTGGCCACCTACGCCATGTGGTGGATCAAGGCCTCCATCCAGGAATATGTGCTGCGTTCCTGGTCGTTGGTAAAGATGGGAACAACGGCAAGTCAAAAGAAGCTGTTCTTCAATCTCCGCAAGATGAAAGGCCAGATTCAGGCGCTTGAAGATGGCGACCTGAAGCCTGACCAGGTGAAGTTGATTGCCACGCGGCTTGGCGTTGAAGAGCAGGAAGTCATCAACATGAACCGCAGGCTGGGTGGCGATGCCTCGCTCAATGCCCATGTCAGCGCCGATGCAGAAGGCGAATGGCAGGATTGGCTGGTCGACGACAGTGACAGCCAGGAAGAAACCCTCGCTGACAACGAGGAAAAGTCGATGCGCAATGTTATGCTGAAGCAGGCCTTGGACAAGCTTACCGACCGCGAGCGCCGCGTGTTTGAAGCCCGCAAGCTTCAGGACGATCCGATGACATTGGAAGACCTGTCAAAGGAATTTGACGTGTCGCGCGAGCGCATTCGCCAAATTGAAGTGCGTGCTTTTGAAAAGGTACAGAAAGCTGTGAAGAACGCGGCCCAGAAAGCCCTTGCTCCCAAAACAGCGCAACTCGCTTACTAATACAAGCCGCCGCTGCCAGCTGGTTTTCCATCACCTGGCAGCGGCGCAAAAAATATCTGAATGGCCCAGATCTTGTTTCCCCGCTGAACAACGCCCGTTGACACAAACTTGTAAGTGCCGTTGAGCAGCGCCTTGCGGTGGGGCTTGCTGTCTACCCACTGCTGAAACAGCCGCTGTGCCTTGGCCGCATCAGCTTCACCCTTCTGGGTTTCGCGCGCCGCATTCTCTGCCATCTTGGGCATCATCATCGGATTATCCATGAAGGCGCGCATCCGCGTTTCGAATGAATGGCCGGAACTGGCTTTGTGCCCCACAAAACCGTTCAACATCATATCAATCGCCTGTGCACGGGCGGCTTTTTGCATGGCTGGGCTGGCTTTCAGTACCGCCACCCCTTTCGCCCGGCGGTATTGGTTTGCTTTAGCTGCAAGTTGAGCCTCGAGATCTTCCCGCAACTGTGCGTCCGCCGGTAGATTGCTAACAAGGGCCTCAGCAAAATCTCCGTAAGTTTTCGCCTGCACAGTGGGCGTGAATACAACCAAACAACCCAACAAAAGCAAAACCGCCTTACTAGGGGTTGTGGCCAGTTGGACATGAGATTTCTGGTGGCAATAATCATGCACAGAACCACAGAACTTCGTTAAAATTTTAAACATTCTTACAATCTTAGCCGCCATTATAACTGAAATCCTATTTCCTTATCCTAAAGCAATGAACCACATAGCGCCACCCGCAGAGCCCGATGATAAAAAACTGACCAAATTGCTCGAAGAGCATTTGCAGTATTGGGCGAACCATGACCAGGAAACTGGCCTCATGAGCCACGACGCGTTGCATTATGTTATCAATGCCGAACTTTCCAAACCAGCCGGTCAAAAACCCTGTGCAGCACTCATCGAAATCCGTATTCACGGACTGCCGACAATTAGTGATGTTTATGGCCGCAAAGCGGCCAGCACGGTTATTCGCCAGGTTGCGGAGCGCCTTGCCGAGTACCCCATCGCTGACAGGCGCATTGGCAGGATTGACCACAAAAGCTTTGGCTTTTTCCTGGCCAAAGTGAGCGATCCCGTAATCGCACTGCAAACTGCCAAGCAATTGACGGCGCTATGTGCACAAGATCTTACGTGGGGCGAGCATAAACTTCGCATTGAAGCTTTTGCCGGCGTTGCATTGGCTGATGAAGAAAATATCAACGCGCAAAAACTTTTCCACCACGCAAGCCTTGCACTTAAAACCTCCATAAAAAATGGCAGCCCGAGCTATTCGTTTTTCAATCCCGAAGATGCCGAAGCAGCCAAACGCCGCAACGATCTCATCGCGATTGTTTCCGAAGCCGTGGATCGGAAATTGTTCGAACTGGTTTATCAGCCGTTCTTTGATCTAAAATCTGGTGGACTGTTGGGCTTTGAAGCGTTGATGCGGTTGAAGCATAGCGAACAGGGTGTCATATCCCCTATCGAGTTCATCCCTATCGCAGAAGAAATAGGCCTTATCTCAAAATTGGGTGCCTGGTGCATTGAGGAAGCCTGCAGCACCGCCGCCCAGTGGCCGTCACATCTGATTGTTGCGGTAAATTTTTCCGCCGCCCAGTTTCACACGGGAACCTTGCTGGCTGAAGTGAACCACGCACTGGAGCGCACCATGTTCCCCGCCTACCGGCTGGAAGTTGAAATTACTGAAGGCACAATTTTGAAAGATGAGGAGTTGGTGCTTTCCCAACTCAATGCGCTGCGTGATATGGGTTGCTCCATAGCACTCGATGATTTCGGGACCGGCTATTCGAGCTTGAGTTATCTTTGGCAGTTTCCGTTCTCCAAATTGAAGATGGACCGCTCATTCATTCAAGCCATGGATTCAACCGCGAAAGCGATCAGCATTCTCAAATCCATTGTTGACCTCAGCCGCAACCTTGGTCTCAAGGTTACCGCCGAAGGCATTGAAACCCCTGAACAAATGCAGGTCTTACGGGGCCTGGGATGCGACTATGTGCAAGGCTATCTCTTCGGAAGACCAACGGCCAAACCCGACCTTGCCGCAATCATCATGAAGAATTTTTCCGAATCACTAGCCCCTCCCGCGAGAGAGGCAACAGTCCCCATTGCTGCAACGCAAAAAATCCGGATCATCCGCTAGCTTTAATCCTCAAACGGATCGCGCATCAAAATCGTATCTTCGCGCTCAGGAGACGTTGAAAGAAGCGCAACGGGGCATTCAATCAACTCTTCAAGATAGCGTACATACTTGATGGCCTGCGCCGGCAATTGCGCCCATGAGCGAGCGCCCGCTGTTGTATCAGACCACCCCTCAAGGCCTTCATAGATGGGTTCAACGCGCCCTTGCGCTTCTTCGGCAGCGGGAAAATGTTCAACGCGCTTGCCATCCAGCATGTACCCCACGCCGACCTTTATTTCCTTGAGACCATCAAGCACATCAAGCTTGGTTAGCGCGATGCCGTGGATGCCGGAAGTCTTGATTGCCTGCCGCACCAGCACCGCATCAAACCAGCCGCAACGCCGTTTGCGACCCGTCACCGTACCAAATTCACGGCCCCGCTGGCCAATATATTCACCAATGTCATTTTGCTGTTCAGTGGGAAACGGGCCGGAACCCACGCGCGTGGTGTAGGCCTTGGCAATTCCTAGTACATAGCCAATGCTGGAAGGACCAAGACCGGAACCCGCCGCCGCTTGCCCTGCGACTGTGTTCGAGGATGTCACGTAGGGATAGGTGCCGTGATCAATATCCAGCAACACGCCTTGCGCTCCCTCAAACAGGATGCGCTTTCCTTCGCGCTTCACTTCATCAAGCAGCGGCCATACGGCATCGGAATAGACGAGAATTTTTGGCGCAATGTCGCTGAGTTGTTTGAGCAAGTCAGCTGATTTGATTTCACTTTGCCCAAGCCCGCGGCGCAGCGCGTTATGGTGCGCCAGCAGGCGGTCAATCTTCGGGCCAATGGTTTTAAGATCAGCTAGGTCATTCACACGGATGGCGCGGCGGCCAACCTTGTCTTCATAGGCAGGGCCAATGCCACGGCCCGTGGTGCCGATCTTCGCATCACCGGCCGCCTCTTCACGGATACGGTCAAGTTCGCCATGCAGCGGCAATATCAGCGTTGCGTTGGCAGCAATGCGCAAATTAGCACGGCTCACCGAAACACCCTGTGCTGACAGCTTATCGATTTCGGCAATCAGCGCCCAGGGATCAATCACCACGCCATTGCCGATGATCGACAGTTTGCCAGGCCGCACAATGCCCGATGGCAACAACGAAAGCTTATAGGTGACACCGTCAATAACCAAGGTATGGCCGGCATTATGGCCTCCCTGAAAACGCACCACCACATCGGCGCGCTCCGACAGCCAATCAACCAGTTTCCCCTTGCCTTCGTCGCCCCATTGGGCGCCAACCACTGCCACATTGGCCATGTATTGCTCCTGTTAGACATGACAACGGCCCCAGAGAGATTCCCTCCGGAGCCGTTGCGAGTTCATACACGAAATTTGGGCGAGGGCAAATGTTAGTCCAAATTCATCCCCACTTGCATGTTTTGCGGCCAGGTTACTTTGTAGCCAAACTTGAGCGTGTTTTCCGCTTTTGGCTCAAGGTCAAAACGCCATGCCATAACACCGCGCCGCTTGTTGAAATCCTTCTCCGTGGGCGGCGTCATTTGCGCCATCGCTTCAATAATCACATTCTCATTGGCAGAGAAGGGCAACTGGTCAAGCACCGTCACGGGGATGGTCACATCATGCAGGTTTTTCACTTCGATATCCCATGCCCGCTCTTCCACATTCGAAGTGGAAATGATCCCTTCCTCGCTCTTCTTGCGCTTCACTTCAGCACGCTTCACTTTGATCAAATCATCGGCACCAAAACCAAGCTTCGCTTCTTCATCAGGGCTGAGCAGTGGCAAGGCCCCCTGCCCCATGAACACGCCATCCCGGTAAAGATTGACGGTGCCGGGCAGCATCGGCGCTTCACCCTTGATGGTGAAGGAGGCCGTAAGATAGGCATTCGCATCCACCTTCGGCACAACGACCGCATTCAATGCGCCATCATAATTATCCGTGGCGATGCGCACCTTCTTGGAAGTGCCGGAATTATCAACGCTCACCCGACCCTGAATGCCGTAAAGCGCCTGGAAGCCCGCCGTTTCAATAACGGCTTGTTTTTGAATCACATCCTTCTTCTTGTCCTCAAGCTTGTTCAGCAACTGCCCCACTTCCTTGGGTGCAGCAGCCGTGGCAGGCATGCCCTCATCAGCACGACCGGCAGCGTCTATTTCGGATTTCATGCGCTCTTGCAGAGGCTGATAGATCTGGATTTCCTGCTCCCATAAATCTGGCGCAGATGTTGCGCCCAGCGGCCGCGCCGTCGAAAGCGTGAGGGCCACATTCTCCCAACTCTCACCCGTGGACTGCATGACTTCTGCGCGACGCACCAACTCGATCTTGGATTTCTGGTCCTTCTCCGGTGTCGTCAGCCGTGCATCATAAAATGGCGCCCAACCTGCATTGCCCACGCGGTATTTCACCTTGAAAGCGCCATCTGTTTCAGCGGGCGCCGTCAAATGCACGGCAACCTGCATTTTGCTCACCTGCGTTGGCGCCACATTTGCCAGTTTGTTCTGAATCTCATTCACCAGCTTATCAATCTCGCGCTGGCGGATTTGTGCTTCATGGATTGTTTTGGAAATGACACCCAGTTTCACACTCACCAAATCCAAAAGCCCCCCAAGCTGCGCGGCATCAATGCTGTTGGGCTTTTCGGGATTGGTTGAAGGGGTGAGTTGCTTGTCAGCCAGCGAAAGCAAAAGCCGTTTCTGATAATCGGCATCTGAAAGCGTCTGGTCCAGCCCCTGCCGCTCATCGCCAAGCATTTCAATCTGCTTTTCCAACTGCAGGCGTTCAGCATCTGTCGCCGCAGTTGAAACATAAACCAGCTTGGAATCAACCGATCCAATCTCAAGGCCATCGCCACCCGCACCCTCAACCCGGATGGATTGGGCATCAAGCTCTCCCGGCAAGTCTTCAAGTATGAGTGTCGTCTCTCCCGCAACAAGATGTACTTCCGCCACCCGCGTCACTTCCGCACCGGAGGGATAAACCGTCACCGCATCCACATGGGAGCCGGTTTTAAGATCCGCCGCAAAGGCCGTGGAAAGGCTGGTGGTAACGAGAACGAGTGTCGCTAAGCTCAGGCGCATGATGGTTTTTCCTCCGGTTAAGATCGGTGAAGATCACAATTAGCTTGCGGCGGATTGGAGACGGGATTGCGTCAAAATGCGAGCGGCTTGGCCTGGCGCACCTGTTCCAGTTTTTGCACCGCCCACAAAACTGAATCCGGCACCGGCTCATCAATCTGCACCAAGCAAATCGCATCATCGCCCTGGGCATGCCGCCCCAAATGGAAAGAGGCGATATTTACGTTGGCGTTGCCGAGTAAAGAGCCCAAAGCCCCAATAAAACCCGGCTTGTCCTTGTTCGTTACATAGAGCATGTAGGAACCGAAATCCGATTCAAGCTCAATGCCCTTGATCTGGATAATGCGGGGTTTGCCGTCTGAAAACACCGTACCCGCCACCGAACGCTCCATTTCGCCCGTGCGCACCGTTAATCTTATATAGGTTTCATAAGCGCCGCGCTGGCTTTGGCGAACTTCATCAACCTTGATGCCGCGTTCCCGCGCCACGATGGGAGCAGACACCATATTCACTGTTCCCAGCATGGGTTGCAAAACCCCGGCAAGGGCGGCAGATGTCAACGCCCGCGTGTTCATCTCGCCGACGTCGCCGGCATATTCAATTACCACGCCGGTGATTGGCCCATCGGTGAGTTGGCCCGCAAAGCTGCCCAGCTTTTCCGCCAGGGCAACGAATGGCCGCAAGCGCGGCGCTTCATCAGCAGAAATAGAAGGCATGTTGAGCGCGTTGGTAACCGCACCAGAAAGCAAATAGTCAGCCATTTGTTCAGCTACCTGCAGGGCCACGTTTTCCTGCGCCTCCCCTGTTGAAGCGCCCAGATGGGGCGTTGCCACAACATTTTCGAGGCCAAACAGCTTGTGTGTTGAGGCAGGCTCCACTTCGAACACATCCAATGCAGCGCCCGCCACCTTGCCGGATTTGATCGCGTCATAAAGATCGTCTTCCACGACTAGTCCACCACGCGCGCAATTGATGATGCGAACTCCCTTCTTGCACTTGGCCAGGGCAGCCGCATTAATAATGCCGCGCGTCTTGTCAGTCAGCGGCGTGTGCAGCGTGATGAAATCCGAGCGCTTGAAAATATCTTCCAGTTCAACCTTTTCCACGCCAATATCAATGGCGCGTTCAGGCGAAAGGAAAGGGTCAAACGCAATCACTTTCATCTTCAGGCCAAGCGCGCGGTCAGCAACGATGGAACCAATGTTGCCGCAGCCAATAACGCCAAGCGTCTTGTTATAGAGCTCAACGCCCATGAAGCGGTTCTTCTCCCATTTGCCAGCATGGGTTGATGCATTGGCTTCAGGAATTTGCCGCGCCAGCGCCATCATCATCGAAAGCGCGTGCTCAGCGGTGGTAACAGCATTTCCAAAGGGCGTATTCATCACCACGATGCCGCGTGAAGATGCCGCCGGAATATCCACATTGTCCACGCCGATCCCAGCACGGCCAATGACTCTCAGGTTTTTCGCAGCTTCCAGAATCTTCGGCGTCACCTTGGTGGCCGAGCGGATGGCCAAACCATCATAAAGTGGAATGGCGGCAAGCAGCGCATCCTTGTCCTTGCCAATATCTGGCAGGTAATCAACATCAATGCCGCGATCCCGGAAGATTTGAACGGCGGTTTCAGAAAGCTTGTCGGATACGAGAACACGTGGAGCCATGAGACTTCCCCTGTATAAAAAATGAAATTAAGCGGCGGTTGCTTGCGCGTAGGCCCAGTCGAGCCACGGCAACAATGCGCGCAAATCCGATACTTCAACGGTAGCGCCGCACCAGATACGAAGTCCCGGCGGTGCGTCCCGATAGCCACCGATGTCAAGCGCAACACCCTCGGCTTCCAGAAGCTTCGCCATTTTCTTCGGCACCGCTTCATCGCCAACCAATGAGAAACACACAGAGGTATTGGACTGTGTTTCAGGCAGTTTCGCCAGATTCGTGGCAATTGGTGAAGCTGAAATCCAGCCATTGAGAACGGCCGCGTTCGCATCAGCCCGCGCCTGCAAGGCTTTCAAGCCGCCAATTTTCTTGGCCCATTTCAACGCGACCAGATAATCTTCAACGCACAGCATCGAAGGCGTGTTGATGGTTTCACCCTCAAAAATGCCAGCGCTGAGCTTGCCACCCGATGTCATGCGAAAAATCTTCGGCATGGGCCACGGCGGCGAATAGGTTTCCAACCGTTCAACTGCGCGCGGGGATAGAATGATAACGCCATGCGCGCCCTCGCCGCCCAGCACTTTCTGCCAAGAGAAGGTCACCACATCAAGTTTCGCAAAATCCATGTCCTGAGCGAAGGCGGCAGAAGTCGCATCACAGATCGTCAGCCCCTCGCGGTTCACTGGAATCCAGTCAGCATTGGGAACCCTAACGCCAGACGTGGTGCCATTCCATGTGAACACCACATCATTGGCAAAATTCACCTGGGTGAAATCGGGCAACTCGCCATAGGGTGCAATATGCTTGTTCACATCCTTGAGCTTGAGCTGTTTCAGCACATCGGAAACCCAGCCTTCGCCAAAACTTTCCCACGCCAGCATGTCAATCCCGCGCGCGCCCAGCAATGACCACAGCGCCATTTCAACCGCGCCCGTGTCTGAGGCTGGCACAATGCCGATGCGGTAGTCAGTCGGCACTTCAAGAATTTCGCGGGTAAGCGTGATAGCTTCCTTCAAACGTGCCTTGCCCTCGCTGGAACGATGCGAACGGCCAAGAGATGCGGTTTTGAGAAGGTCAGTATGCCAGCCCGGGATTTTGGCGCAGGGTCCAGACGAAAATTGTGCGTTGACCGGGCGCACTGCCGGTTTCGAATCTGTCATGTTTCACTCCATCCTTACAGATGGACCGACCCCCGTTGGGGAGGGTTAGCCCGCATCCCCTATGCGACAAGACAATCCAAACGTCAACTGCGACATGAACACAAGGAAAAGCGGCGGTTAATTTCTTAACCGCCGCTTTTGAACCAAGAACTCTCGATCGAGTCTTAGAAAGAGAAACGCACGCCAACGGCGGCCTGATGTTCCATCGGATTTGAACCCGAAATGAACGTGTCACGGAACCGGTAACCAACGTCGAGATCAACACCATCGGTGATTCGAACCGCGACACCTGCCGCAAGGCCAACGGCCAAGCCGCTGTCGTCAGATCCAACATCGGTGTTTACCCAGCCATAACCCGCACCCGCACCGACGTAAGGCGTGAAAGCTGAATCATTTGCCCAGTCAAAATACAAATTGCCAAGTACAGTGGTGGTGCTGAGATCGGCGCCCGGAGCCACTTCATACTTGCCTGCCCAATCAACAGTCAGGTCGGTGCGCATATTGTCATTGTAACGATAGCCAATGCCTACGCCGCCAAGGAAGCCATGGTCATCATCGCCGCCGCTCCATTCCAGGAAGGACATGCCGACATCGCCGCGCAAGTAGAACCCAAATGCATCCGCAGAATCATCGGCAACTGGCGGTGGTTCCGCGTCTGCTGCCCGGACCGCCGTGGCAACTGGCAAGGCTACTAGGCCAACCAGCAGTAAGATTTTGAACGCCTTCATTACACACCTCCAATTACATCCGTTCGATGCCTTAACTAAATAGGGGCCACTCTTGTTCCAACACGGGCATCAATACGGCAAAAAAATGACAGATCGAGAGTGATGCTTTTATGCAACAGGAGATTGTCCAAATTTAAGGCAAATTATAGAGATTCCGAAGCCATTACGGGGTTTCGGAGGCGGCCTTCGAAATAACCCTGCACAATTCATCAACGATGGCGCTCACCAGGTGAGCATCATCACCCTCCGCCATAACCCGAATAAGTGCTTCGGTGCCTGAAGGCCGGACAACCAAGCGACCCGAATTGCCAAGCCGCGATGTGGCCTCGGCGATAGCTGCCTTCACGTGATTGTCATCAAGCGGCTTGCCGCTTTTAAACTTCACGTTCTTCAAAACCTGTGGCACGGGTTCAAACAACTTGCACACTTCGCTTACGGGTTTTCCAGCGCGCACAACCTCGGCGAGAACTTGCAAGGCCGCCAACAGCCCGTCACCCGTTGTGGAAAAATCAGAAAGGATAATGTGGCCCGATTGTTCGCCACCGACATTAAACCCATGCGCTCGCATATGTTCAACCACATAGCGATCGCCAACCTTGGTGCGCGCCAAAGTTAAGCCTTGCGCCACGAGGAATCTTTCCAATCCCAGATTGGACATTATGGTGGCAACCAAACCACCGCCTTGCAGCAATCCGCGGCCATGCATCGACTTTGCCACCAGCGCCATCAGCTGGTCCCCATCAACAAGGTGGCCGCGCTCATCGGAAATGATCACGCGGTCCGCATCGCCATCAAGGGCAATGCCGATATCGGCGCGGGTTTCGCGTACCCGTTCACACATTACTTGCGGCGCGGTGGACCCGCATTTTTCATTGATATTCATGCCATTTGGCTCATTACCGATTTGAATGATTTCAGCGCCGAGTTCCCACAAGGCGGGCGGCGCTGTTTTGTAACTGGCGCCGTTGGCCGTATCGATAACAATGCGAAGTCCGTCAAGATTGGATTCGCGGGGGTAGGTGCGCTTGGCAAATTCAATATAACGGGCACCAGCATCTTCAATGCGCTTGGCGCGGCCGATGTGATCAGAGTCAGCCACTGGAATAGCGTCGCCGCTGTCCAGCATGCGCTCAATCTCGGTTTCCTGAGCATCACTGAGCTTATAGCCATCAGGGCCAAAAATCTTGATGCCGTTGTCATGGTAGGGATTATGCGAGGCTGAAATCATCACGCCCAAATCGGCGCGCATGGAACGTGTTAGCATCGCAACGGCTGGAGTTGGCACGGGGCCTAGCAGAAACACATCCATGCCGGCGGCAAGCAGGCCTGCAGTCAGCGCCTGCTCAATCATGTAGCCGGAAAGGCGCGTGTCCTTACCGATGACAACCCGGTGCCTGTGGTTGCCGCGGCGATAAAGATTTCCCGCTGCCATGCCTATTTTTAAAACCATCTCAGCCGTCATTGAGCCGCTATTGGCTTTGCCCCGAACCCCGTCTGTGCCGAAATATTTGCGTGTCATATGGTCGTTCCCTACCCCCGTTGTTCGTCATGTTTAGATGGGGAAACTTAAAATTCCGTAGTCCTTGGGTCGCCAGCGGCGCGCGCCACAGCCAAAGCCTGAGCCGTGGCTTTAACGTCGTGCACCCTGAGAATTTGCACCCCTTGCAGGGCCGCATGAACCGCACCACCGACAGAGCCGTTAACCCTGTCCTGCGCCAGCTTCTCCCCCGTCAGCGCCCCCACAAAGCCTTTCCGCGAAAGCCCAATCAGGATGGCAACGCCAAGACCATGGAACAACGCGATCTGGTTAAGCAGCTCAACATTGTGATGAAAGGTTTTGCCAAAACCAATGCCCGGATCAATCGCAATTTTATTGTGGGGAATGCCAACTGCCACACAGGCTTTAATCCGCGCTTCCAGATGATCATAAACATCCAGCGCCACGTCATTGTAATGGGGGTTAAGCTGCATGGTGCGGGGATCGCCTTGCGCATGCATCAGTACAATCGGCACTCCCAGCCCGGCAACAACACCAAGGCTTTTTTCATCATGTTGAAGCGCTGAAACATCATTGATGATCGCAGCGCCCGCTTTCACAGCCGCCTCCATCACCACGGATTTTCGCGTGTCAGCGGAAACCATATGGCCCACCCTGCTCAAAGCTTCGATGGCGGGAACAACGCGTGAAAGTTCTTCGTCAATCGGCACGGCGTCAGAGCCAGGGCGCGTGGACTCACCACCCACATCAAGAATGTCCGCCCCTTCATCCGCAAGCTTGAGGCCGTGGCGCGAACCCGCATCGGCTGTTGGGTACCTGCCGCCATCTGAAAAACTGTCAGGCGTTACATTGACGATGCCCATAATCTTGGGCGCGTCCATCGCAAGTGGGCCGAAGTTGCCGCGCGAAACTTCAATAAGTTTCAACGCATCGTCATCGCGCACATCAGTAAAAGAAAGAATTTCGCGGATTATATCTTTGCCGCTTCTCGCGATGCGTTCGACAAAAGTGAAACCAATCGCAGCACTGCCGCCCAATCGCCCTGCCCGACGCTGGGCAATAAGCTGCTCAGCGTCGGCGCCATAACATAGTCCGAGAGGGCGGTAGTAGGTCTTCGTCATTACGACTGGGGCTGCGGTTCCATGTCGCCAGAACTGCTGCCGCGCCTGGCACCACCGGCACGCGGCACGGAAGATGCAGGTTTTTTGCCAGCTTTTTTCTTGGCCTCATCATCTTCGCGGTTGATGGTGCCGCCCGCCATGATCTTCTTCACTTCCTCGCCAGACAGTGTTTCAAACTCCAGCAACGCCTTGGCAACGGCATGCAGATTGGCGCGCTGCTTGGCCAATATTTTTTTCGCTGCAGCTTCGCCAGCCTGAATTAAATCGCGAACGGCCTCGTCAATAAGCTTTGCCGTCTGATCCGACAGGTTCTTGGTTTGCGTAACCGAGTGGCCAAGGAACACTTCCTGTTCATTGCCATTGTAGCGAACGCGGCCAAGCGTTTCCGACATGCCCCATTCAGTTACCATGGCACGTGCCAATTGCGTTGCCATTTGAATGTCGCCCGAGGCGCCATTGGTTACGTTTTTCGCACCACCAAGGATAAGCTCGGCTTCGCGACCGCCAAACAAGACGGCCAAGCGCGACTCACACCACTCGCGCGTGTGGCTGTGGCGGTCGCCTTCCGGCAGGTTCATGGTCACGCCCAAGGCGCGGCCCCGCGGAATAATGGTAACCTTGTGCAAGGGATCATAGGGAACAACCAAGCCAACAATGGCATGGCCCGCTTCATGGTAGGCTGTGTTGCGGCGTTCTTCTTCGCTCATCACCAGCGTGCGGCGTTCCGCACCCATCATCACCTTGTCCTTGGCGTGTTCAAATTCAGCCTGCGTCACCACGCGCTTGTTGCGGCGTGCGGCGAGCAAAGCGGCTTCGTTCACCAAGTTGGCCAAGTCAGCCCCAGAAAAGCCTGGCGTGCCCCGCGCAATGGTGCGTGCGTCGATATTCGGTGCCAGCGGCACATTTTTCATATGCACTTTAAGAATCTGCTCGCGGCCCTGAACGTCAGGATTGTTCACCACGATCTGCCGGTCAAAACGGCCGGGACGCAGAAGAGCGGGGTCAAGCACGTCAGGACGGTTGGTTGCCGCAATAAGGATAACGCCTTCATTGGCTTCAAAGCCGTCCATTTCAACCAGCAACTGATTGAGTGTTTGTTCGCGTTCGTCATTGCCGCCGCCAAGGCCCGCACCACGGTGCCGTCCAACGGCGTCGATTTCGTCGATGAAGATAATGCAGGGAGCGTTTTTCTTGGCCTGCTCGAACATGTCGCGCACGCGGCTAGCACCTACACCCACAAACATTTCCACAAAGTCAGAGCCGGAAATGGTGAAGAACGGCACATTGGCCTCGCCCGCGATGGCGCGCGCCAAAAGAGTTTTACCCGTGCCAGGAGGGCCGACCAAAAGCGCACCCTTTGGAATCTTGCCGCCAAGCCTCTGGAATTTGTGCGGATCCTTCAGGAAGTCAACGATCTCGACCAAGTCTTCCTTGGCTTCATCAACGCCTGCTACATCCTCAAATGTCACGCGGCCATGCTTTTCGGTGAGCAGTTTCGCCTTGGATTTTCCAAAGCCCATGGCCTTGCCGGATCCCGATTGCATTTGGCGAATGAAAAACACCCACACGCCGACAAGCAGCAGCATCGGCAGCCAATAGATCAGGGCATTGCTGAGAAGTGAATCGCTTTGCTGGGGGCTGAAGCTGACTTCAACACCCCTAGCGCGCATGCTCTTGATGTCTTCTTCAATGGGGTAACCGTAGGAATAGACGGTCTTCCCATCGGCCAACTTGCCCGAAATGGTCTGGCCGGCGAAGTTGACGGATTTGATCTCGCCCGCATTCACGCGTTCAAAGAATTGCGAATAACTGGCTTCCTTGTCATTGGCACTGCCGACT
Source organism: uncultured Alphaproteobacteria bacterium (assembly GCA_963763635.1). Classification (GTDB taxonomy): domain Bacteria; phylum Pseudomonadota; class Alphaproteobacteria; order Rhizobiales; family Aestuariivirgaceae; genus Aestuariivirga. The sequence continues at coordinate 74,701 of CAVXPO010000017.1, read as the reverse complement.
TGGCCTTGGAAAAGGCTGAACAATGCAAACAACAGAAGTGCGATGACAATCCAAACAGCAAAATTACGGAACTGGTTCAACTTATCCCTCAAATCTCCCAAGCCGGCCAAAAAGCCGCCCGGGCAAACGACCCAAACTTGTAGTGTAACATAAGATGCGATTAACCCAATTCCAAGCGTCGAACTATCGTAAACAACGCATAAATTTTACATCAATCGCCTTTCCCACCCCCAAATGGGGAATTGCAAGGCTGCCATTAGGCAAAATGACTGCAGGCAGGCCTTGCTGCACAAAATTTGGCAGGTCCTTGCGCCGCGTCAAACCCTTCAGGCTTCCAACAGCTACGACCTTGGAATTGGCAGGTCCTCTCACTTGGAAGCGGCCATCCCAGAGAACCTCACCTGAACGAGGGATTTCAATGGAAGCGCGCCCAATCCGCGACCATTCCCGCCCGATCAGGATATGGCTTTGTCTGCCCGCCAGAATGGCTCCGCCCAAAGTTTTGCGGGTAAGCGTTCCCCCCGCGATCCATGCCGCGAGATAGTCCAATTCGTGCGGATCAGCCCGGCTTCCGGCACCATAGGTCTGAATGGCCTGCTGCAACACACGTCTTTGCAACTCGCGTGGAAGCTCACCAAAATCAGCCCTTGGAAAAGCGCCATATCCCTCTGGAAATTGACGCAAATGTTTATGCAGCCAAAGGTCTGCAGCGGTGGCAAGCGCCCGCGCCTTCTCGCCAGCTCCAGTGGCAATATCCGCCAAACGTTCCCTGCTGTTTTCCGGTTCGAGGGCAAGTGCTTGGCGCATTCTCACGCGCTCGAACGCCACATCCTCGTTGCTCGGATCATCAATCCACGGCTGGCCAAGCCCGATCAGATATGAACGTAACGCCTTGCGGCTTTGGCCCAGCAACGGCCGGAAAAGTTTTACGCCGCTCCATGCAGACGTTTCCCAAATCCCGGCGAGGCTTTCCAGAGTGCTCGTCCGCTGCTGTCGCATCAAAACGGTTTCCGCCTGATCATCCATCGTATGAGCGGTGAGCAGATAATTCACGCCATGCGCACGGCACCAGCCGCTCATCAGGTCATAGCGCACAACCCTCGCCTTTGCTTGCACACCTGACTTTGGTTTGGTGCCTTCCCATCGCAGCGTGCAATGATCGATGGCAAGCCCCGAGCACCAAGCCGCGACCTGCAATGCCTCGCTCGCAGCCTCTGCTCGCAAACCATGATCAACTGTCAATGCGGAAATCTTTTTGTCAGGCAATCGTGCAGCCAGGTGCAACATTGCCATGGAATCAGAACCGCCGGAAACCGCAAGCGCAATGTGGCGCTCACTTTCTAGGCTTGCGAAAAGTTTCGCAAGTTTATCATCTGGAAATTTGCCAAGCGCTGGTTTAGCAGCCAGCACGCTTATATTCCGCCTGTGCCCGCTTCTTGGCTTCCACAGCATTCGGATATTTTCCGCTCAATGCGCCAAACGAAGCGCAGGCTTGCTGCTTCTGGCCAAGCTTGTTCAAGGAAATGCCAAGCTTCAAGAGGCTGTCAGGTGCGCGCCTGCTCTTTGGATATTGTGTATAGCCTGTCAAAAAATTCTGTGCGGCCTGGCGAAAATCGCCTTGCGCATAATAGGTTTCACCCAGCCAGTATTGGGCGCTGCCAGCAAGGCTGTGCTCAGGATATTTTGAAATAAAACTGCCGAAGCCCTGCTCCGCATCGCCGAATTGGCGGCGCAACAGGCTTTCGTTGGAACGCTCGTAAAGTGCCTCTGGCGATTCGGGCGCCAGCGAAACTGTTTCAATCGCATCTGGATCAGCAGGAACGCCGCTCTGCGTCACAGCCTGCTCATCGCCACCACCCAGCGGCACCAGAATCTGACCTTGAAATCCGCCATCTTCTGGAACGGCGGCTGTGGTTGATTTGGCCATGGTTCCCAAAATCTTGGGGCCCGGCGCCTTGCGTACAGGAACCTGGGTTTCCGTACCATCTTCACTAATAACCGTTGTGGTCATTTCAGGCGCGGCAGCTTGAACACCTGGCTCATCTTGAATTTGCTCAACACCTTGCTCAGCGACAATGGCTTCCTGAGTTGGTTTCTTGAGCTTGAGTGGCGTGGCTTCACCCGTTTTCTGAGATTTGCCCACCTGGCCTTGGAGTTGTTTGACCGTGTAGGTGAGCTCTTCTACTTGGCCCACGAGCTGCCGCATCTGCTCTTCCATCTGGTTAAGCCGCAAACTGACATCGTCAGCGCTTTGGGCAAAACCTGGTGAAACAAAAGCCGTTCCCATGAACAAAAGGGCGATGAAACTTGCTTTGAATGTTTTGGACATTTTTCTAACCACGATGGCAAAAGTTGAGCATGAAAGCCTTACTAGGCTGCAACTTGGCCCTAATCAGGGTGAAATTGAGGCTTCGCCATTGCCACAATTGGAAAGTCCGGCACTGTTGCCGGACTGCCACATATCGAGGAGTGCTTACGATGCGCCGCCAGTGATTACGGTTACAGCGCGCCGGTTTTGCGACCAGCACTGCTCGGCATCACAGAGCGCTGCCGGGCGTTCCTTGCCATAGGCGATCGATGAAATACGCTTGGCGTTTACGCCCTGCGCAATCAGGAACTCGCGCGCAGCTGTAGCGCGGCGGGCTGAAAGGGCAATGTTGTATTCGCGAGTGCCGCGCTCATCCGAATGGCCTTCCACCTGGATGGTAACGCCTGAATACTGCTGCAGCCACTGGGCCTGCTTGGAAAGAATTTCCTGACCTTCACCCGTGAGATCGGATTGGTCAACAATGAAATAGATGCGGTCGCCAACGTTGGTTGCAAAATCCTGCTCTGAACCGGGGCGGGCCGAGCCGATGCCGGCGTCACCACCAGCTTCCAAGTTGGGCGTGTTCTTTTTCGAACAGGCTGCCAAAGCCAGAAAGCAGCAGCAAGCTGCAGCAATTTTGAAACCCGCCATACGACGCATCATGATATCCCACTCCTAAGTTGTCCCGCTGTATTGCGTCCCGGCAATTCCGGCAGAACAGGTAAAATCCTCGAGTGATGTAAAAACACTTCCACCCGTCCCAATAATCCATTCTTCATTGTGAAGGGCGAGGGTTAACAAATCCTCACCTGCCAAAATCAAAAACTCACTTCTGTTAAGTCACTTAAGCCCGTCTAAACCCGCATAGAACGGCGAATTTGTGGCCAAACTACCTAATTCAACCGCGGCGACCATGCCGGATCGGAGCTGAAGCCCGGCGTTTGCACCTGTTGTTCGTTATATCCGGTAATATCCACGGAGAAGAGCTGCGGCCCGCCGTTTTCACCTTGCGATTCGCGGAAAAACATGAGTACACGGCCATTTGGCGCCCAGGTTGGCCCCTCATTGTGATAGCCCTCCGTCAAAATGCGCTCGCCTGAACCATCCGGCAGCATCACGCCGATCGAGAATTTTCCGGCACCCTGCTTGGTGAAGGCAATATTCTTCCCATCCGGCGACCAGACAGGCGTTGAGTAACGGCCTTTGCCGAAACTGATTCGGTTTTGGCCTGAGCCATCGGCGTTCATCACGTAAATCTGCTGGGTGCCGCCGCGGTCTGATTCAAATGTAATTTGGCTGCCATCGGGCGAATAGCTGGGTGCCGTGTTGATGGCGGGTGAATTTGTGAGTTGCTGCAACTGGCGCGACCGCAAATCCATGACGTGGATGTTTGAATTGCGGCCATCCGCATCAAGCAGGCTCATGATCACATGCTGGCCATCGGGCGAATAGCGCGGCGCAAAACTCATGTTGGCAAATTCGCCAACGATTTCGCGCTGCCGCGTTTCGATGTTGTAGAGGTAAACCCGCGGCGTTCCCTTGCCAATGGCCATGAAGGTAATCTCCTGGCTGTTAGGCGAAAAGCGCGGGGTCAACACAATGTCATCACCATCCGTCAGTGTACGGACGTTAAATCCATCCTGATCCATCACCGCAAGTTTCTTGACACGCTGGCCCTTGGGGCCAGACTCATCCACGAAAACAACGCGCGTATCAAAATAGCCATCGAATCCAGTCAGGGCTTTATAAATGACATCGGATGCCAAGTGTCCGATACGGCGCAAGTTCTTGGGTGACGTGGTGAATTGTTGTGCCGCAATCTGCTGCTGCGAGTTCACGTCAAACAGCTTGAACTCAACTTTTATTTTCCCGCCTTCAACATAGGCTTGGCCAGTGACCAGCGCTTTGGCCTGAATCTGCTGCCAGTCGGCAAAGCGCGGCGCCTGATTGAAGTCCGAAATCTGTTCGATGAATGAATTTTGCGGCAAGGGTTGGAAGTAGCCAGAACGGCCAAGATTATTACTGATCACTTCGCTAAGAGTTGAACTCGCCTCCTCCGCGCCATTGCCGGCGAGGAATGGCGCAATAGCGATCGGCAAGGGGTCAATCTTGCCTCCTTGCACAACGCCTTCGACAGCGCCAGCAGGTTGTGCAGCGAAGCTGAGTAGTAATGCCAATGCCAAAACGAACTTTGAGGCCAAATGGACATAGCTAGTGTAACTGGAGTGCATAATTGGGAGACCGTTCTATTTATGTGCCAAACAGGAGGGTGGGATTAAAATCAAGTGTATTTTCTTTCCAAAGATCATAGCGATCCTGTGGCAATTCATAGTTCTGACACTCCAAAATTGCTGAAACGGCCGCCCGTCCGGTGGCATCAGTAACTGGATCAGAGCTTGGGTTCAATATCTGCGGCTCAGATGCAACGGAACCATCCTGATTCAAACTAAATTTGACGCGAACCGAGATATCTGCATCGCGCGCAGCTGGAGGAACTGTAAAACAAGCTTTCACCTTGCTGACCAGTGCGTCCACGATTGTTGCCGAAATTGCATCGTCATTACCTTGGACATCAACTTCGGCCTTCTCCGGATTACCTGCCACTTCGGCTGGCTGCTGCGGCGCAGTTTTTTCCTCGTCGGTCTTATTCAATAACAATTCAGCAATTGCATCCGGATTAAATTCCGGCTTTTTCTTCTCCGGCTTTTTCTTGTCGGGCTTCTTTTCAGGTTTTACTTCAGCCTTTTTAACTTCTTCTTTTTTCGGCTCTTCCTTCTTGGGTTCCGGCGGCGGTTCCTCGACCTTCTTGAGCAGTTCACTTAGCGCAGTAGGATCCAGCGGCTTCGGTTCCTCAACCTTCTTGGGTGGCTCAGGCTCTTTCTTGGGCTCTACTTTCTTGGGTTCGGGCGGCGGCGGCTCAGCGGTCGGCTCTTTGGCAGCAGTTTTTATTTCCTCGGCAACCTTTGGCGCGGGATCAACCTTCTTCACCACTTCAGCTTTTTTTGGTGCTGCCTTTTCAACTTTTTTCTCGGCGGTTTTTGATGTGGCCTTGCGCTTTGACTCGTTGCCGATATTCGAAATATCAACCTGGATTGAATCCTGCGGCTTCACCTTGAACGCCTCCGGGTTTGGCAATACCACCAGCGCCGCCGCCAGCAGCGCGCCATGTATTGCAAACGAGGTGATCAGGCTCTTGCGCATGTCTAGTTGGCGGTTCCCACCTTCTTGTCGATGTTGCCCGTCACCAGACCGATTTTGCGGTAGCCCGCATTGTTGAGAAGCCCCATTACTTCCATGACAGAGCCATAGGAAACATTAGTGTCAGCCCGCACAAAAATCTGTTCTTCGTTCCCATTTTTGGCAATGGCTAGAAGTTTGGGCGCCAGCTCACCAAGGGGGATTTGGGTTTCCTGCAGGTAGATCGTCTTGTCCGCTTGCACCGTCACGTAAAGCGGCTCCGTGTTGCTATCGAGCTGCTTGGCTTCCGTCTTCGGCAGTTCAATGGGAACACCCACCGTCATCAAAGGCGCTGCCACCATGAACACAATGAGAAGCACGAGCATGACGTCCACCAACGGCGTCACATTGATCTCGCTCATCACACCGGCGGAAGAAGAACGCCGCCTGGAATTGCGCCGCGTGTAACCTGCCCCTGCTCCGCCTGATGCTGCACCCATTGTTAAACCCGCTCATCCAGCTGACGCGATATGATCGCCGAGAATTCATCAGCAAAGTTTTCCAGACGCATGCCAATCCGGTTTGCGTCGGCTGAATACATGTTATAGAAAATTGTCGCTGGTATGGCGGCCACAAGACCGATGGCCGTTGCAAACAGCGCTTCCGCTATGCCCGGCGCCACAACGGCAAGGTTCGTGTTCTGCGAATTGGCAATGGCCTGAAACGACGTCATGATACCCCAAACCGTGCCGAACAGCCCGATGAAGGGGGCAGCCGAACCCGTTGTTGCCAGAAACAGCAACCGCGATTCGATGCCGCTCATTTCCTTCTGGATTTGCACATCCACCACTTTTTCAATACGCTTTTGCACGCCTTGGAAGCCGGCGCGAAGGGCTGAATCCTGGCTGCGCTTCCATTCGCGCATCGCCGCCATGAAGATGGCTGAAAGGCCCAAATTCTCCCGTGAACCCAGGGTGAGATACAAATCTTCAAGTGACTGGCCAGACCAGAAGCTTTGTTCAAACTTGTCATTGGCCGAGTTCATCCGGCGCACGGCAAAATACTTCTCGATGATTACGCTCCAGCACCACACGGAGGCGAGTGCCAGCCCAAGCATGACCAGAAACACCGGCCAGCTCGCCTGCACCACCAAATGATAAAGCGAAATCTGCCCTGCGGGCGCTATTGTATCGATAACTACTGGATCCATGCCACTTTCCCAAAACGTCGGAATCCGTCCCTGAACTCCCGCCCCCACGTAGGCTCGCGTCCTGAAACAGGTTAATTCTGTCGAAACTGCGGCGATTCGGCCATTATCTGGCCTATCCACAGCTAAGCCATGCCCTTGGGGGCCAACTCAAACCCAAATGACTATTTTATGGTTAAGTTTGTATTAATTCTTTGATTCAACACGGGAAAGAAACGCTTTTCCCATCTCGCGCGTAATTCTTTTGGGCCGCCCCTGCCCATCCACAAATGCAGCGGTAACTCTGGCTTCAAAAAGTATCTCGTTGCCGCGCAACACCCTTTGGGCAAGTTCCATGCGGGCACCCGCAAACTCAATGAAGCGGGTTTCCACCTGCAAAAGATTATCAATGGTGGCCGGTTTCAAAAAATCGCAAACCATGCGCCGTACGACAAAACTCCCCGTTCCCAGCAACTCATGGTGATGCACGCCAACGAGCCGCAGGCAATCCGACCGCCCCCGCTCACAGAATTTCAAATAATTCGCATGGTAAACCGACCCGGAAAAATCCGTATCCTCGTAATAAACACGAATGGGAAGAATGTGGACATTGCCGTGAAACTGGCCAGCAAGCTCAGTCATCAGCATCATCCAGCGGCAGGATGCCTTGCGTAATATCTGCTCGCTGGGGAACAGCAAGCCCCAAATGCTTGAAGGCATGCGGCGTCAGAAGGCGCCCGCGTGAGGTGCGGTTGAGAAATCCGATCTGCAAGAGATAGGGTTCAACAATATCCTCAATCGCATCGCGTGATTCCGAAAGGGACGCCGCGATCGTATCAATGCCAACAGGCCCCCCGCCGAAGTTATGGGCAATGCAGGTCAAATAGCGATGATCCAGCATATCGAGCCCGCGCATATCCACATCAAGATTACGCAACGCCTTGTCCGCCGAGCGCGCATCAACTTGTGCGTCTCCCGCCACCGACGCAAAATCCCGAACCCGGCGCAAAAGACGGCCCGCAATGCGCGGTGTGCCGCGCGAACGCTTGGCAATTTCCCGCGCCCCATCCTCAGTAATCGCAACCTTCATCACGCGTGAGCCACGCTTGACGATGTCGAGCAATTCCTCTTCCGTGTAAAAATCCAGCCGCACCGGAATGCCGAAGCGGTCACGCAGCGGCGTTGTCAAAAGCCCCGTGCGCGTAGTGGCGCCAATCAATGTAAACTTCGCCAAATCAATCCGCACCGAACGCGCCGCTGGCCCTTCGCCGATAATGAGGTCGAGCTGGTAATCCTCCATAGCGGGATAAAGAATTTCTTCCACCGCCGGAGACAACCGGTGAATTTCGTCAATGAAAAGAATGTCGCGGTCTTCCAGATTCGTCAGCAGTGCTGCAAGATCACCCGCCTTGGCAATCACCGGCCCAGATGTGGCACGAAAATTAACCCCCAGTTCCCGCGCCATGATCTGCGCCAACGTCGTCTTGCCAAGCCCCGGCGGTCCCGCAAACAACACATGGTCCAAAGCCTCAGCCCGCGACCGCGCCGCCTCAATAAACACCCGCAAATTTTGCTTGGCCTTTGTTTGGCCCACGAACTCATTCAAATTCTGCGGACGAACATGTGAGTCGATTACGTCTTCCGGCATTCCTTCGCGATCAATCAAACGATCACTCATAGCAATGCCAATTCCTTCAACGCCTGCCGGATCAATTTCTCCGTGGGCTGATCATCGCCGTTTTTTCGCATTGCGGCGGCAACGGCAATGCCAGCTTGGGATTGGCCATAACCCAGATTGACAAGCGCCGATACGGCGTCGGCGGCTGACGTGGGCCGCGGCGCATCGAGCTCAGCTTGCAATTTGGTAAGCGAGGCGTCGCTCACCGAGAAGGCGGGCACCTTGTCTTTCAATTCCAGCACAATGCGCTCCGCCAGTTTCTTGCCAACACCGGGCGCGCGGCCGATCATCGGCTTGTCCTGCAAGGCAATGGCATTAGCAATTTCAGAAGCCGACAAGGTGGAAAGAATGGCCAGCGCCACTCGTGTGCCAACGCCCTGTACGGTCTGCAAAAGCCGGAACCATTCGCGCTCCAGCACCGAAGCAAATCCCACCAGCCGGATCATGTCCTGGCTCACCAGCATTTCCGTATGCAGTTCCGTAAACTCGCCAACTGAGGGCAGCGCCGCCAAGGTTTTGGAAGAGCAGTTCACGTGATAGCCCACACCAGAGACATCAATAATCAGCCAATCCGCCCCAAAACTGTCAATGCGGCCTTTGAGTTTTCCGATCATGGGTGCTTTCCGGCATCAGCCTGCTTGTCAGCACTTAGCCATAGCACTGGTAAAGAACAAGTCAAGAACGCTCCAGAATCTTGGCCAGCGTTTGGCCGCCCCGGTGGTGGGCGTGGCAGATGGCGATGGCAAGGGCATCGATCGAGTCGGCGGTGTTCATTTCCGCCCGCGGCAGCAGAACCTTCACCATGTGCTTCACCTGGTTCTTCTCCGCGTGCCCTGCGCCGACCACGGATTTTTTCACCACATTGGGTGCATATTCGGCAACACTGATGCCGGCCAAGGCGGGCGCCAGCATGGCAGCCCCCCTTGCCTGCCCCAGTTTCAAGGTGGCGCGCGCGTCCTTGTTCACGAAGGTTTCTTCGATTGCCGCTTCGTCAGGTGCAAAGCGTTCAAGAATTTGCACAAGCTGCGCGTGAATTTGCAACAACCGTGTGGCCAGCGGCGCATCGGCATCCGAATGCACGCTGCCATCAGCAATGTAAGAGAGCCGCGAACCCTCCGCCTCGATCACCCCCCAGCCCGTATTGCGGAGGCCAGGATCAATGCCAATGATGCGGACTTTAGCCACTCAACTTTGCCATGACTTCATCGGAGAAGTCCGCATTGCTGAATACGGTTTGCACGTCGTCATCCTCTTCCAGCGCATCAACCAGCTTCAGCAGCGTTTCGGCCTTTTCAGCATCAAGCGGCGTCATCGTCTGCGGCTTCCAGACAACTTTCACGCTTTCAGCATCGCCCAGCGTTTTTGCCAAGGCCGAAGAAACTTCGCCGATATGTTCAAATGCGCAGGTGATCACATGGCCATTCTCGTCTGAGGTTGCGTCATCCGCGCCCGCCTCAATGGCAGCCTCCATCAGAAGGTCAGCGCTGCCCTTCGCAAGCGGATAGGAAATTTCGCCGACCTTCGAAAACATGAAGCTCACAGAACCTGTTTCACCCATGTTGCCGCCGTACTTTGTGAAGAGTGCGCGCACATTGCTGGCCGTGCGGTTGCGGTTGTTGGTGAGCGCCTCCACCACAATGGCAACACCGCCCGGTCCATAGCCTTCATAGCGCATGGAATCGTAGTTCTCGCCTTCGCTGCCGGACGCCTTCTTGATGGCCCGTTCAATGGTATCCCACGGCATGTTGCCAGCCCGCGCGTTCTGAACGGCGAGCCGCAAACGGGAGTTCATGGCAGGGTCAGGCAATCCCGCTTTCGTGGCAACGGTTATTTCACGACCCAGCTTGGCAAAGGCGTTTGAGCGCAATTTATCCTGCCTGCCCTTGCGGTGCATGATGTTTTTATACTGGGAATGGCCTGCCATAACGTCCTCAAATCAAAGATTTCAGGCAGGATATAGCCGCCCCGTGGCCCAGGAAACAAGCCACCTCCGGTTTGTTTACCTGGCATTAAGAACGATCCGTCAACCTGTAGGCCGTTAGGTGAGTGGAGTTTGCGTCATGACGGTGAATACAAACATGGTTGAAGAGTTCTCATTTTCGGATGAGGAAAATATTGCAACGGCGTGCAGCAGCGCCTTACGAAAGGTTCGCACATTGGCTGATTCAGCCCCAATCGGCAGGCTTTTCGCCTCAATCACCACTCTTTCAGAAGCATCCAGCCAGATCAGCCAATCCCTCACGGTGTCCGACTTGCAAAAGGCCGCAAAACAGATGAAGGCCTATGCCAAACCAACGGCAATAACGGAAGTTGCGGCCCCGTTGCCGATGCACTTCAAGCGCCGGGGCTGATCAGCTCGGCCTGATGCCGCGCAGGCGCTCGCCACGGCGGCGCAAAAGCTCAACCGTCACCAGAAGGAAGGTTGAGAACACAATCAGCACGCTTGCGGCAGCCGTGATGGTGGGCGAGATCAATTCGCGGATGCCGGAAAACATTTGCCGTGGCAGCGTGTTCTGCTCCGGCCCCGCGATGAAGATGATCACGATCACTTCGTCGAATGACGTAACGAACGCAAACAGCGCACCCGATATCATGCCGGGCAAAATGAGCGGCATCACCACGCGAAAAAACACCGTGTGCGGAGAAGCGCCAAGGCTCGCACCCGCCCGCATCAGGGTTCGGTCAAAACTTGAAAGCGTGGCGGTAACGGTGATCACCACAAAGGGAGTCGCCAGCGCCGTGTGCGCCAAAATCAGCCCGACCAGCGTGCCGGTAAGATTGATTTTGGCATAGAAAAAAAACATGCCAAGCGCCGCAATGATCACTGGCACAATCATCGGTGAAATCAAAACCGCCATGATCGCCGCGCGGCCTGGAATATTGGCGCGCGAAAGTCCGAGCGCCGCAAGCGTTCCCAAAGTTGTTGCCAATATCGTCGTGGCAAAGGCCAGAACAAAACTCAGGCGAAGCGCATTCTGCCAACGCGGGTTGGTAAAAAACTCATGATACCATTTGAGCGAGAATCCTGGCATCGGGTAGCTGAAGAATGTTTCCGAATTGAACGACAGCGGCATGATCGCCAGAATGGGCGAAATCAGGAACAGCAGCACGAGGCCAACAAAAACCCGCAAGGCCCAATGGCCAATTTTTTCTGACGTTGTGAGATAGGAGGGCAAGGCCACGACGCTATCCCAGCTTGATCTTGTCGATCCCGACAAGCTTGTTATAGGCATAGTAAAGAATGAGTGTGGCCGTTAGCAGAACCGTGCCAAGTGCGGCAGCCTTCCCCCAGTTGTTTTCTGAATTCATGGCGCTGTCGATGAAGCCTGAAATCATGTTGTCAGCGGGGCCACCCACCAGTGCCGGCGTGATGTAATACCCAAGGCAAAGAATGAACGTGAGCAGGCAACCAGCCGCAACGCCAGGCAGGGTTTGCGGCATGTAAACCCGCACGAAGGCATAGGCCGGTTTGGCGCCCAATGATTTTGCCGCGCGCATGTAAGTTGGCGAAATGGTTTTCATCACGGAATAAATCGGCAGCAGCGTGAACGGCAATTGAATGTGCGTCATTGCCAGCACGGTTGCAAAGCGCGTTTTGTAGAGCTGTGGTTCGCCTGCCATAAAACCCAGCGTGTTCAACAGCCAGGTGACGCCACTGATCGACATGAATTGCGTCACCACGCCGCCATCCTGCAGGAGGATTGACCAGGCCGTAGTGCGCACCAGAAGCGATGTCCAGAACGGCAACAGCACAAGGATCATCAGCAGGCTTGCGGTGCGTTGCGGCAGTGTTGCCAGCATATAGGCGACGGGATAGCCCAACAGCAGCGTCAGCAATGTCACCAGAACGCTGATGCCAAGAGTGCGCGCCAGAATCTGTTTATAGATGGCGCGTTCTTCTGAAACCGCCGAGATGCCGCCATCTGCACCCTGCTGCAAGTCAAGCACGTTCAACAAATAGAAAGGCGTGATGCGCGCCGATGCCCGCTTGATGGTTGACCATGTGTTGATTTCGCCCCAGATGGGATCGATGGCGATCACCGCTTCCTTCCATGGTCCTGCCGTGATCTTGTCGAGCTTCCGCGCCGTTACCGTTACCTTCGACTTCAGCGTCGGAACTTCGTAATTCAATCGCTTGCCGATGAGGGCCGATTGTTTCGCCCGGTGGGCGGCAACCATATCTGCCGCAAAAGCCGCAAACGTTTCCTCGCCCGGCAATTGCTTGCCATCCCACGTTGCCAACAGTGCTGAAGTGGTGGGCATATTTTCACTGATGTCGGGATCATAAAATGCGTTGGTCAGCATCGTCCCGATGGGAAAAAGAAAAGTCAGGACAATAAACAGGAACAGCGGTGCAATAAGCGCAACCGCCCGCAACTGTTCGCGCCGCACGGTTTGCCGCAGCTTCACTTTCAGGGGCGTGCCATCAGCAGCACGCATCACGCTGTCATTCATTCCCCACGCCTCGATGCCAGAATAGAATTGGGGCGGAAGTTGCCTTCCGCCCCGCGTGTTTTACTTGGCCAACCAGGCGTTGAAGCGTTCCTTCAGCTGGTCGCCATTGTCAGCCCAGAATTGCGGGTCAACATTGAAGGCGGTCTTCAGGTTGTCAGGTGCCGTTGGCAGGTTCGGCAACACGGCTGGATCAACACTCGGAATGGCATCTGTGTTGGCAGGGCCGTAAGCTATGTGCTTGGTCTGCTCAGCCATGGCGACAGGCTGTGATGCGTAAGAAATGAAGCGGTAGGCTTCTTCAATCTTTGGCGTACCCTTGGTGATTGACCACCAATCCCAGTCAAGGCCCTGATGATCCCAAACGATCTTGAAAGGCTTCTTGTCCTTGTCGATGGCAGCCTGAACACGTCCGTTCCAGGCGGAAACCATCACCACCTGGCCATCAGCCAAGAGCTGTGGAGCCTGCGCGCCAGCTTCCCACCACACGATTTCAGACTTGATGGTGTCAAGCTTCTTGAATGCGCGGTCAACGCCTTCTGGCGTGCCAAGCACTTTGTAAACATCAGCGACTGGAACACCATCAGTGATCAATGCCCATTCCAGGTTAACCGTAGGGTTTTTCCACAGGCCGCGCTTGCCGGGGAACTTGGCAAGATCAAAGAAGTCATTGATCGTCGTTGGGCCTTCAGGCAGCTTTGTCGTATCATAGGCGAATACGGTGCCGTAAACGATGTTTGGCACAGCGCAATCCAGAAGGTCGCCACCGATGAATTTTGACTTGTCGAGCCCAAGCTTGCCCCAGTCAATGGTTTCGAGTGCGCCTTCAGCGCAGCCCTGCAAACCGGTGGCCGTGTCAACGTCGATCACATCCCAGGTTACGGCCTTAGCTTCAACCATGGCCTTGATCTTGGCCACTTCGCCATTGTACTCGGATTCGGTGATCTTGTTGCCGGCGGCATTGTAGGGTTCATAGAAAGCCTTGCGCTGGCTTTCGGAATAAGCGCCACCCCAGGAAACAACGGTAAGCTCATCGCCCGCCCGGGCGGACGCGGCAAAAGCCGTTCCTGCCAAAAGTGCTGCACCAAATAAGATTGTAAGTTTCTTCATGTAGACTCCTCCAAAAGGGCCGGCGCACCGGCCACTGAAACCACTTGGAGAAACAATCCGACGACCGTAGCCGCAACGCCACAAGACGCGCGATCCCACTGCGGTGCAATAAGACGTCTCCCCTATTCAAAACCCCGCCGACCTTGTGAGCGCCACCGCAACCCTGTGGATGGCTCTAACTTAGTTCTTATATCGCGGCCTTGGCGGCAATACTAAGCACAGGAAATGCAAAGGTCACTAGAGTTTTTTTGTCGCCCGCGTGGAATTCTAGTCATGTCACCAAAACGGCCACGGGGCTATTGATGGTTTTGCGTCAATCCTGAAAGTCCCGACGATTGGCAGATGATCTGAACCAATCGGTGGGCCAGCCGCAACAGATATACCATTTGCGCCCAATGGAAGTAAGAGGTGGTCGAGCGGAAGAGCGGGGTAAGGACCGAACCCAAGCGCACCCATGCGAAGCGTCAGGTGGGTACCTGACTGAAGCTCGGTAGAGGTTGCCTTCCCGATGCGCCTTACAGCTTCGCTCCACGGAGCTGCATTGAAATCACCAGCTAAAATCACTGGGCGCGGCATGGCCTCCAGTTCTGTTCTAAGAGACTCGATTTGCTGCCATTGCCGATAGGGGTAAGGCCAGTGAAGATGCAAGGATGCAATGGTAACAGGCTTTCCATGGGCAATCACCCGCATCCAGACCAAGCCTTTTCCTTCAATGCATTTCTCGTCAATCTTGGGAAAGTATGAAAGTACTGCAACTGCTCCCACGCTGGCAAACTTGCAAATCACATGAGACGGCAACTGCGACGACAATTTATCGTATATGGGCAGCGTGGCTTTCGACACTTCTTGAAGAGTCACAATATCTGGTTGTTGGTTCAATATCCATTGGGCAGATACTTCAGGTTTTGGGTTCTTGAATAGTGTGTTGAATTGGACGAATTTGAAAGCTGGGTCCGAACCTGCGATTGCAGGCGTAAAATTCAAATGGGGAAATCCGGGCGCCAGCCCCACGATTGCAACAATAATGGCAACCAACGCGGCAAGCGCCCAGTGCCACACCTTAGCCAGTAGAAACAAAATAAGGGCGACAATTGTTGCAATGGCAAGATGCAGCCGAAAATGTGAGAACGAATCCGCCAGTGGAAGAAAAAAATTCAGAAACCCCAACAATTGCACAAACGCAGTGACCACGAAACCTGCTGCTACCACGGCAATGTAGTATTTCCGCAAAGACCTCACCAAAACGGAATATCCGCCTGGCTCAGCCGTCCGCCAATCCGGATGGGCGCAATGTTCAGCGCCAGTCCGGTTTTGTCGTTGGTCTCCACCGCCACACCGCAGACCGTGGCTGGGCCTTCGGCGGGTTTGAATTTTTCGATGGGCAATTTGCGCTGGAACCTTTGGAGCGGCTCCGCCTTGTCCATGCCGATGACGGAATCGTAATCGCCGCACATGCCTGCGTCCGTCATATATCCCGTGCCGCCGGGGAGAATTTGGTGATCGGCGGTGGGCGTGTGCGTGTGCGTGCCGACAATGAGACTGGCGCGGCCATCAACGAAATGCCCCATCGCCATTTTTTCCGATGATACCTCGCCGTGAAAATCAATGAGAATGGCATCGCAATCGCGGCCCAATTGGCATTGGTCAAGCTCACGGCCCATGACAGGAAAGGGATCATCAAGCACCGGCTCTATCATCACGCGGCCCATGCCGTTCATCACCAGAACGCGCTGGCCCTTCGGCGTTTCCACCATGGCGGTGCCACGGCCGGGGCAACCCTGCGGCCAGTTCAGCGGGCGAATGAGATTGGCTTCCCGTTCGATGAACACGAGGGTTTCCCGCTGGTCAAAAGCATGGTTGCCAAGGGTGACGACATCAGCCCCGCATTCCCGCAGTTTCAAATAGATTTCAAGGCTGATGCCAAAGCCATGGGCCGCATTCTCGCCATTTACAACGACGACATCCGGCTTAAAGCGTTCGCGCATGATCGGCAACTCGCGGTACACCGCCTCGCGGCCTGATTTTCCCACAACATCGCCCAGAAATATCAGCCGCATTTGATCGTCTCTTGCTCCGTGATGATCCAATCCAGCTGCTGGTCATGCTCGTCACGTAACACGGCATCAACTTCTTGGCCACTGTAGGCCAAACCGATGGCGGTAATCTTCTTCACCGCGCGCAGTTTTTCCAGCGTGCGATCATAGAACCCGCCGCCATAACCCAGCCGGTAACCCGAACGGTCAAAGGCCAGAAGCGGCACCAATAAAACATCCGGCTGCACCTCGAGCGCAGTCTCAGGCGGTATCTGGATGCCCCAGATGCCTGAAACCATCGGCTCTCCCGGCGCCCATTGGCGGAAAACCAGCGGCGTGTTCTTGGCCACAACAATCGGCAAGGCGGTGGTCCAGCCATCCGCCGCCAGCTTGTCAAACAATTCAAAGGTGGAGATTTCGGTCCCGAAGGAATGAAATATCGAAACGACCTGGTTCTGCGCATTATGCGCAACAGGCAACCCGCGCTTTGCCAAAATTGACGATGCCGAGGCTTTGAGCGTCTCATGCGTAACGGCGCGAACTGCTGCTGCTGCTAATCGGGCCGCTTTCTTGTCAAATTTCAAATCAACGCTCACGCGGTCTGCATCCAGTTCTCAACTTTCAATCCATTGATACGCGAAAACTCGCGGATATTGTTTGTCACCAGCACGGCATTCTCAGCCAGCGCATGAGCGGCAATCCACATGTCATTTGCTCCGATAGGGAGGCCGCGCGTTTCCAGGTCGATGCGCAATCGGCTATAACAAGCAACCACTTCAAATTGCAAAGGCCTGATTTCAATGGTTTCCAGAACCCGCTCCATTTGGCGCAACAGCCTGAAGGCGCGAAACCGGTCAATGCCAAATTGGACTTCGCCTGCAACAATGACGCTCGTGAAAACCGATTCACTGCCAACTGCAGTCATGCGATGGGAGCACTGCCCAAATGGATGGCGGGCCAATTCTGTCAGCGCATTTGTGTCGAGCAGAAACAGGCCACTCACAATTCAACAGGCTCAGGTGGCAAATCTTCAATTTCGGGAAAAGGCTCGTCGATAGTCTCAAACG
This sequence comes from uncultured Alphaproteobacteria bacterium, assembly GCA_963763635.1. GTDB lineage: Bacteria > Pseudomonadota > Alphaproteobacteria > Rhizobiales > Aestuariivirgaceae > Aestuariivirga. The sequence continues at coordinate 57,690 of CAVXPO010000017.1, read as the reverse complement.
TTTCTAGCAGTTCACTCAGCGTCATTTTTTTCTTCGGTGCTTCGATGATAAGCTGGTTGCCAACCTTGCGCATAACAGCCTCGTCCCCCGGCAACTCAAACTCGCGGGGAATGCGAACCGCCTGATTGCGGCCATTCCGAAACAACTTCACATGACGGGCTTCATCCATAGGGGAGAATATGGCATATGCCAAGGCATATGTCAAGAAAACCAGATCAAAGCGGCGGGCCACCATGGGCCGTGGGAACTGACGATCCCGGGTCCCTACTCACGTAGGTGGGTGCCGTATATGCCGAACCACGGTTCAGCCCAGGGACAGCTCCCTAAAGATCGATTATAGGCCCTGGGAAAAAATGTTCCTGCACAAACCTTGCAGCCCGCCACACCCATATGTAGGCGCTTGTTGCCGATAAATCCAGAGCCGCAAAAACAAAGCGCGCCCGGCGGAACCGGACGCGCACATCCCTTAACGGGATGAAAATTGCCTACTGCACAACAGTAACGGCGCTTGCAGCCTTGCTGGTGTCGTCAAACATGACCTTGACCTTGGCGCCGGCAACGATGGTATCAGCTGCCACGCCATCAGCCAGAACATAGGCTGAGCCGTCTTCAAGGGTTACGGTTTTCGACGCGGCGTCAAAAGTCTTGACCACGCCTTCAATTTCACCTGCATAAGCCGTTGCCACCATGGCAACCGAAGCGACGAGCATTGCAACAAATTTCTTCATTTCACAGTTCCTACTCATTAACATTTGAGGCCTCAACCGGTATGATCCAGCGTCTGGCCAGTTACACAGCCCGGCATGCAAACGCCCACACCGGCATCCGGCTCCACAAAGATTCGGACAAGGGAAACTAGGGCGCGCTATCGCAATGCAGCAAGTTACGAAAATTTAATTTTGCGTGCACAAAGTCGCCACAAACTTGACCCCTTGAGAGCGGGCAATTTTGATGATGCTTGCTCCGGCCCTTTCGCTCGGTATGATTGCATCATGTTTGATTTCATCCCCTCATCAACAGTCCTCGGCCTTTTCACGCTGGCGGGCATAGTTTTGTTCATAACGCCCGGCCCTGACATGAGCCTGTGGCTATCCAAAACATTTTCCGGCGGTCGCGTGGCGGGGATGGCCGCGATGGCGGGAACCTCCGTGGGCTGCTGCGTGCATTCCGTGCTGGCGGCATTCGGCATTTCTGTTTTGATCAACGCCAGTCCGGTTGCCTTCAACACCATGAAGGTGGTGGGTGCCGCCTATCTTCTCTGGCTCGCCTATCGGGCCGTCCGCCACGGCTCCATGCTCAACACCAGTATGGAAAAAGGTGTGGCCCCGAAACCCGCGATCTGGGCGCCCTTTCTCAACGGCCTGATGGTGAACCTGTCGAACCCCAAGGTGGTGCTGTTCTTTGTCACCTTCCTGCCGGGCTTCGTTGAAGCATCAGACCCGCATGTGGCCGGCAAGCTGCTTTTCCTCGGCCTCTATTTCGTGGCCTTCAGCGTGGTGCTGTCGGCGTTCTTTATCCTGGCCGCCGAGCGCCTGGTCTCGACGTTGAAAACAAACCCGAAGATCATGCGCGGCATTGATTATGCATTTGCGGGCGTATTCGGGATTTTCGCGCTCACAATCATCAGGGCGCAGGCGAAAACCTGAAGCGCAAATTTGGCATGAACGAATTGCCCGGTGGTTCGGCAGATTCACTTTTCAGTGAGCAGTTTGCGCAGCTCCCAGAAGAAGGCACAGCTTCGCCGGGGATGAAAACGGTTATGCCGTTTTCGGGGGTGGAGAAAGAAGGCGAAGGATTGCGTGGACGCAAAGCTCGCAAATATGCCGGTCGTGTCGTCCGGCGGATGACGCTAACTCAGCGTCCACGCTTTTGCGGCGGTTTTTGCCTCGGTTTTCGCGCTTGCAGAGCCCCAGATCGCACGGTGTCTGATGTTTGCCGCTGAGGTTGTTTAGCCATTTAAGGCGCTTGGACCGTAGTGTCCAAGGAGCGAAGCCGAAGCTCCCGGGTGCTGAAGGAACGTTACCCCCGGCCCGCAGGCGCCACATCCACCCCATCACTGATCACCGTCATGACCGAGACCCCTTCCGGGATGGACAGGAACAAACATGGCATATTAGGAATATAGTGTCAAGGAATAAAATAATATATTTTCTCATGCCTGCGCCTGACCTGGCAGCACAAGAGCCATAACAACATTATGCGCGGCATTGATCATGCATTTGGAGGAGCATTCGAGCTCCCCAGGCCTCAACCCCGTTGAGATGGCATTCTCAAAGCTCAAAGAAAACCTTCGTGCCACTGCCGCCCGAACCATCGACGATCTGTGGAAAGCTATCGGAAACATCTGCAAACTCTTCTCACCGCAAGAGTGCAAGAACTACTTCGTCGCAGCAGGATATGAATTCAATTGACCATCCGATGCTCTAGTGGGTGGCAAGCCATTCCTGCTTGAGCTGGTTTGCCTGCCGCAACTGCTCGGCCGTCATATCCTTGGAGAGTTCACCAATATTTTCCCTGGACGTGGCATCCCCGCCGCCTGCGGCAAGGTCAAACCACATGTAGGCTGACACATAGTTTTTTTCCACGCCCCGCCCGGCCTTGTACATCAGGCCGAGATAGCTCCTCGCTGTTGCATCTCCCTGGTCTGCCGCCTTGGCAAACCATTTCAGGGACAAGGCATCATCATGGGATACGCCGACACCGTCATAATACATGATGCCAAGCATGGTCTGGCCCAAGGCATTCCCCTTGGCGGCGGCTTTCTGAAACCACTTCAATGCCTCGGCGGAATCCTTCATCACACCCAACCCATCGAAGTAGAGACTGCCGAGGCGACCCATGGCTTCGGCAAATTCCTGGTCCGCGGCTTTACGATACCACTTCAAGGCTTTAGCAGTGTCTTTTTCAACGCCCGATCCATTCTGGTAGGAAAGAGCAAGCCGGTTCTGCGCGGAAGCGTGTCCCAGCTCTGCGGCCTGGGCGTAAAACCTCACGGCGACTTCGTCATCCCTTGCAACGCCCTGGCCATGGGAATACATGACGCCAAGGGAATTTTTTGCCATGGCATTTCCCTGCCCCGCGGCCATGCTGTACCACCTGAAGGCTTCGGTATAATCTCGTGTGACACCCTCGCCGCGATAATAGGCCATGCCAAGGTTGAACTGGCCAATGGCAAAGCCCTGATCTGCTGCCCTGCGATACCATCTCGCGGCCTCGGCAGAATCCTTGATGACGCCCAGTCCCCTGGAATAGAGAAGGCCCAGGTTGGTTTGTGCAGGGGGGTATTCCTTCTCCGCTAGGGGGCTCCAGAGAGACACGGCCGTTTTGTAGTCGCCCTGTCTGAAGGCAGCCAGGCCTTCCTTGTATTGCGCTGTCTTTGATCCGCGCAACGGCTGCTCCGAGATGGCGGCCTGCGCCACTGGGCCCGTCTCCGCCAACAGCCCGGCGCTGAGGCAAAGGAATATGAACCAGGTTTTCTTCATGCCGTCCCCTCCAATCGGCCCTGCAAGCCACCACCATGGATTGGTGTCCACTGACAGCAGGAGCCAGGTCAAACGCTGATGCCCCAACACTACTCAAACGTGAGATCGACCTTGGTGTGGGAACAGGCGTCGTGATTGCTTCCAACCCCACAGTTCCACAGCCCCAGAGGCTCCAGGCAGGAACGGGATCTGAATCAGTCCAGCCTGTTGCCGCTGATTCGAAGGTTACGTCGCGGAGGGGAATCTTGACAAGGCCGCTGCCTCATTTTTGCGGCGATGTTGCGGCGGTGTCACTTTGGCTGTTGGTGAAGCGGGGCCACGGCCTTGGCCCAATCGTGCTAATCATATTCATGGTGGATGGCTCCCTTGTTGGATCACTAAACAGAACCATCATGGCACATCTTGATACCGAGAGCGGGCGCCGCCCGCCACATCACCGTAATGCTAAACCCAGTAGGAGAACAGGAAGTCGTCGGCAACCAGCGTCGTCCCGACGACGTTGATTTTCATGTCGGCGACGCCGTTGCCGTTCGTGTCATATTCAACGAGCTGCGCGCCCGCGTTGCTGGTGACGCGCAGTTCACTGACGCCCGATGCCGAGAAGGCATCGCTGCCGATGAACACGTTGGGATTGCTGCCCCACAGCACAATGAGATCCTCGGCGCCGTTGAAATCGGTGATCCTGTCGACCAGCGCCGGATTGTAATCGGCGGTATTGATGAAATCGAACCTGTCCAAGCCGCTGCCGCCCGTCAAGGTGTCCGCGCCGGCGTAGCCGATGAGCACGTCGTCGCCGGATCCGCCGTTCAACTTGTCAGCGTTTCCGCTGCCAGACAGGAAATCATTGCCGTTGCCGCCGTTCAGGGTGTCGCCGGCCAAATCGAGCCCGAACCCGGCATAAAGCCCGTCGTTGCCGTCGCCGCCATTCAGCGTGTCGGCGCCGGCGACACCATAGAGCTGGTTGTCGGCGGCGTTGCCGGTGATCGTATCGTTGAAATAGGTGCCGTAGACGATTTCGACATTGCGGATCGTATCCCTGCCCGCGCCGCCGGTATCCTGTGCTGAGGTGATCCTGAGGTCGACCCGCACGCCGCGGGTCGCGCCGGAATCGTAGTATATGACCGTGTCGAAACCGTCTCCGCCATCCATGAAATCATTGCCGATGATGGCGCCATCGGGGTGCATGGCATCATTGCCGGCGCCGCCATAGATCTTGTCGTTGCCGGAACCGCCAAAAATCGCGTCATGGCCGCCAAGGCCATAGATCGTATCGCGGCCATCGCCGCCATAGAGCCAGTCGCTCCCTGTGCTGTTGTAGATGTCGGTGCTGTCCATGCCGAAAATGATGTCATCGCCCGCCAGGCCATCAATCAAGTCGCCGTCAAGATACTGGGCGTAAATGATATCGTTTCCGAGTGTTCCGTATGTGAATGTCGTAGCTCTTCCAGGGATCGGCATTTTCAGTTTCTCCTCTAGTTACAATTTACATCGTCTCAACCGAGCAAATGTTCAATGACAATTGGCTGACAAAAGCACGCAAAAAGCAGCGCGCAGCATTGAGCCGCAAAAATCTTCACAGTTGATCTAGATCAATGCGAATTCGATCTTGCCGGTACCGAAAAATCCGGAACTGATGCGTTGTGCTATCTCGCCAACGCCTAAGCATGAGCAACTGGTGCTTGAATTTGTCCGCCATTGCCAGAATGAAAATCCCGGAATTCCGGTGATGTGGCGGACGTCGCCCGCTCCATGATGGTTCTGTTTAGTGATCCAACAAGGGAGCCATCCACCATCAATATGATTAGCACGATTGGGCTTGATATCGCGAAGAACAGTTTTTCGGTCCACGGGTTTGACGATGGCGGCGTGACCGTTTTGACGAAAGATTTGAAGCGGGCGCAGGTCAAAACGACAAACTGCGCTTGATCGTTCTGTTTTAAAATAACCTATGTCAATCCCCAGTACCGATCCGCTTATTTGAAGAAGGCTAAAGTCAGTAATGATCAAGCCCCCTACTTCATAGCCTTCGCAATGTTCTCCAGCCTGGCGCTCGCTTTTTCCAGCCGGTCGGTGAACTTCGCTTCGATATCCTTCGTCTGCGCCTGTGCCGCATTGCGGGAATCGCGCAGGCCCTTGATCTGGTCTTCCAGTGCCTCGATTTTGCTGGTGGCTTCGGACAGCCGGTCGGCCACCATCAGGCCGCTCATCACCAGCAGGCGGATGTCGCCAATCGCCCCGACACTTTGCTTGATGCGGGTAATTTCACTGTCCAGCAAAGTGGCGAGTTCGCGCAGATGGTCTTCTTCACCATCCGGACACTGCATGGTGTAGGGACGGTCGGCAACGGTGACGACGACATTGGCCATATCCTAGCTTCCGCTGTTGCTATGAAGCACGGAACGTATGCGCGACATGGCGGCGTCAATCTTGCCAGCCGCTGTCTTGCTCATGGTCACCAGTTCCGATGCCTTGCTGCGCACCTGATCGAGTTCAGAGGCAATCTTCGTGCGGTCGCCGCGCAACGCCTCAACCTCGCCCGCCACCGCCTGGCGTTTTGCCAAGGCACCCTCGAATTTCTCCAAGGCTGCTTCAAAACGATCAAATGCATCGTTCAGTCTTTGTGTATCTGCCATCGTCGCCCCTGGATCACGACCGCTTTAGGCCACTGGGCATAAAGTGATGAACGTGATCGCCGCCTCTATTCGGCGCATGACCTGCCGGAAAACCGGAATCCACTTTTCCTGACCATGCGCTGTGCAAATCACTGATTTGCCGCCCTTCCCAATATGTTACGTAACGTTCCGCACTTCAATAGTTTAATTTCAACCGCTAACCCGCTGTAAAAGCCCGGTTGACAGGGCGGCAACTGGTGTTATTCAAAGGGCTTATTTCAGCCCCCGCCCAAGGACTCCCCATAATGAATTCCCTTTCGCCTGACCTGCACAAGAACATGGCCAATGCCATCCGCGCCCTCAGCATGGATGCCGTCCAGAAAGCCAATTCCGGCCATCCCGGCCTGCCAATGGGCGCGGCAGACGTGGCCACTGTCCTGTTCAGCCAGTTCCTCAATTATGATGCGAGCGCGCCCCACTGGCCCGACCGCGACCGTTTCATTCTCTCCGCCGGCCACGGCTCCATGCTGCTTTATTCCCTGCTTTATCTCACGGGCTACAAGGACATGACGCTGGATGACATCCGGAATTTCCGCCAGTTGGGCTCCAAAACCGCGGGCCACCCGGAATATGGCCATGCCGAAGGCATTGAAACCACCACCGGGCCGCTGGGCCAGGGCATTGCCAATTCCGTGGGCTTTGCCATTGCCGAGCGCCACCTCGCCGCGAAATTCGGTTCCGACATCGTCAACCACAAAACCTACGTGCTGGCGGGCGACGGCTGCCTGATGGAAGGCATTTCCCAGGAAGCCATCACCCTGGCGGGCCACTTGAAGCTGAACCACCTCATCGTGCTGTGGGATGACAACGGCATTTCGATTGACGGCAAGGTGAGCATGTCGGATTCAACTGACCAGCTCGGCCGCTTCCGTTCCGCCAACTGGAATGTGGCCGCCGTTGACGGCCATAACCCGGACGAAATCGCCGCCGCGCTGCAAGCCGCGCAAAACGCCGACAAGCCCACCATGATTGCCTGCAAAACCATCATCGGTTTTGGCGCGCCGAAAAAGCAGGGCACGTCCGGCGTGCACGGCTCGCCCTTGGGCGCGGAGGAAATTGCCGGTGCCCGCGCCGCCTTGGGCTGGAGCCATGCGCCTTTCGTCGTTCCTGAAGACATCCTGCACGCCTGGCGCAATGCCGGCGAGCGCGGGCGGGCAGCGCGGCAGGACTGGGAAAGACGCTTGGCCGCCTCGTCCCAAAAGGCTGAGTTCAACCGCATCATGGCGGGCGATCTGCCTGCCGGCTTTGACGAGGCTGTTGCGGACTACAAGAAAGCCTTGGCGAACGACCCGCCGTGGATTGCAACGCGCAACGCGTCGCAAAACGCCCTGGACATCATAAACGCGGTTTTGCCTGAAACCGTCGGCGGCTCAGCCGACCTTACGGGTTCCAACAACACCAAGTCCAAGGACCAGAAAGCCCTGACCGCGAGCGGCTATGGCAACAGCTACATTTACTATGGCATCCGCGAACACGGCATGGCCGCAGCTATGAACGGCTTGGCGCTGCATGGCGGCGTCATTCCCTATGGCGGCACCTTCATGTGCTTCACCGATTATTGCCGCCCGTCCATCAGGCTTGCAGCGCTCATGGGCATCCGCTCCATCTTCGTCATGACGCACGACTCAATTGGCCTTGGTGAAGATGGCCCCACCCACCAGCCCGTTGAACATTTGGCGGCCATGCGGGTTATTCCAAACCTGTTGAACTTCCGCCCTTGCGACGCCGTTGAAACCGCCGAGTGCTGGCAGCTTGCCTTGCAAGCCAAAACCGGCCCAAGCCTGCTCGCCCTCACCCGCCAGAAACTGAAGCCGGCCCGATTGGCCCATTCCGCCAAAAACCTTTGTGCGCAGGGTGCCTATGAAATTGCATCCGCTTCCAAAAAAGCCAAGGTCGTGATTTTCGCTTCCGGATCCGAAGTCGAAATCGCCATCGAAGCGAAGGAGGCGCTGGAGAAGGCCGGAACGCCCACCCGCGTTGTATCGGTTCCCTCCTTTGAGCTCTTCGAAAAGCAACCCAAGGCCTACAAGGAAAAGCTCCTCGGCGCCGAAAAAATCCGCATCGCCATTGAGGCAGGCGTGGCCCAGGGCTGGAGCCGCTTCATCGGCGAAGACGGCACCTTCATTGGCATGAAAAGCTACGGCGCATCGGGCCCCGCCGAAGCGCTCTACAAGCACTTCGGCATCACCGCCAAGGCCATCGTCAAAGCCGCGAAAAAGTAAGGAACCGCCATGCCCGCTTTCAACACGCTTGATGATGTCAATGTGTCCGGCAAGCGCGTGGTCATCCGCGTTGACCTCAATGTGCCGATTGAAAATGGCAGGGTGACGGATGCCACCCGCATTGAACGCGTGGCGCCCACCTTGCGCGAACTTCTCGACAAGGGTGCCGCCGTCATCGTGCTCGCCCATTTCGACAGGCCCAAGGGCAAGGTCGTTCCTGAAATGTCATTGAAGCCCGTAGCCCCGGCGCTCGAAAAAATTCTCGGGCGTCCGGTGAAATTCGTGTTTACCGATTGGCTATCCGCGCCAAAGGTTGATGTAAAACCAGGTGAATGCGTGTTGATGGAAAACACGCGTTATCATGCAGGTGAAGAAAAAAATGACGCGGGCTTTGCCAACATGCTGGCGGGCCTTGGCGATATATTCGTGAATGACGCCTTCTCCGCCGCCCACCGCGCCCACTCTTCAACCGAAGGCATCGCGCATGTGATCCCCGCCTATGCGGGCCGCGCCATGGAAGCGGAACTTCGCGCGTTGGAAGCCGCTCTCGAGAAGCCCAAGCGCCCGATGATCGCCGTTGTCGGCGGTGCAAAGGTTTCAAGCAAGCTTGAATTGCTCGGCAACCTCTCGGGCCTCGCCAACACCATTGTGATCGGCGGCGGCATGGCCAACACATTCCTCGCCGCGCAAGGCTACCCGGTGGGCAAATCCCTGTGCGAGCATGAGCTGCTCGATACGGCGCGCGAAATCATCGCGACCGCAAAATCCAAGGGCTGCACCTTGCTGCTGCCAACCGATGTTGTGGTCGCCAAGGAATTCAAGGCCAATTCGCCGAGCCGCAATATCAATATCGCCGATGTCGCCGCTGATGACATGATACTTGATGCCGGCACCGATACGGTTTCCCGCATCAATGCTGCCTTTGACGCCGCGAAAACCATCGTGTGGAACGGCCCGCTGGGCGCCTTCGAGCTTACGCCATTCGATATGGCAACCATGGCCTGCGCCAAACATGCGGCAGCCCTTACGAAAGCTGGAAAAGTTGCATCCATCGCTGGCGGCGGCGATACGGTGTCGGCGCTAAACCAGGCAGGTGTTGCCGATGACTTCACCTATATTTCAACGGCCGGTGGCGCTTTCCTGGAATGGCTGGAAGGCAAGCCGCTGCCCGGCGTCAAAGCCCTCGAGAGAACTTGATGGAAGCAACAGCCAAGCGCCTGATGGCCCCGGGCAAGGGCATTCTCGCGGTTGATGATTTCACACCCGGCATAACCCGGCGGCTGGCCGCCATTGGCGTTGAATCAACCGAAGCCACGCGCCGCGACTATCGTGAAATGCTGTTCACCACGACCGGCGCCATGCGCGATTATATCTCGGGTGTCATTCTCTATGATGAAACTTTTCATCAACAGGCGCGCAACGGAACGCCGCTGCGTGAAATTATTGCCGCAACCGGCGCATTGGTCGGCATCAAGCTCGACAAGGGCCAGAAGCCTTTGGGATCCGAACAACTGACGGATGGACTCGATGATTTGGAGCAGCGCCTTGCGGCGTACAAAAAATTGGGCGCTAGTTTCGGCAAATGGCGCGCCGTGCTTTCCATCAGCGCTGAATTGCCATCGGCCGGCTGCATCAAGGCAAATGCCATGGCCCTCGCCCGCTACGCCGAGATGTGCCAGGCCCAGGGCATCGTTCCTATCGTTGAACCCGATATCCTGATGAACGGCGATCACGGGATTGAGCGCTGCGCTGAAGTCACCGCCGCTGTTCTCACCGAGCTGTTTGAACGGCTCAGGAATGTAAATCTCAAAGCCATGATCCTGAAGCCCAACATGGTCACCGCTGGTTCGGATTCCCCCAAGCAACCCGGCCACAAGACTGTCGCAGAGATGACAGCGGAAGTTCTTCGCGCCTGCGTGCCTGCTTCGATTGCAGGCGTGGCGTTTCTTTCCGGCGGCCAATCCAGCGTGGATGCCACGGCCCATTTGCATCATATGAACGCCGCGGGCGGATTGCCGTGGCCGCTCACCTTTTCCTACAACCGCGCCCTGCAGGATGATGCCCTCAAGTCGTGGGGAGGCAAGGAAGCCAACATCCCGGTGGCACAAGCGGCATTCGCCAAACGGGCCAAAATGAATTCCCTGGCCGCCCTGGGCAAATGGTCAAGGGATTTTGAAACTGCCGGTTTGACTCCATGACAAGCCCAAGACTGTTCCTCGTGACACCAGAAGCCATTGCTGCGGATCAGATACTGGCCTGTGTCCAGGCCGCTTGTGCGGCAGGCGACGTGGCCAGCATCGTAACTCCGGAAAGCTCCATCACCGGAAAACTTCAGGCCCTTGGCCTTGCCGTCCTTTCCCCGCAAAAGCCGCAGGCCGGCAATGACGGACTGCATGTTGATGCCGCCGCAACGGATATCGGCGAGCTTCGCAAGAGCATTGGCAAAGATAAGATCCTTGGCGTTTATTGCGCCGCCTCCCGCCACGCCGCCATGGAAGCAGCGGAAGCAGGCGCTGACTACATTGCCTTCTCGCAAAACGCCTACGCGCCCAAGGAACCCATCATTGGCTGGTGGGCGGACCTGTTTGAAATTCCCTGCGTTGCCTTTGATCCTGTTGAACCACAAGACCTCGACATATTGCTGCCGCAGAATCCGGACTTTATCCGCCCGAGCGATGCGATGTGGGCGTCACCCGCCGAGGCCAAACGGGTCATCGCGGAGTTAACGGAACGGATGACGGCATGAAATTTATCGCGGCGCTTCTTTTAATGCTGGCTCCTCGGCGCGCCTGCCTGGGCCGCCCCCGCATTTGAAGAAGCTGTCGCCATGTTCGAGGACAAGGATTTCAAGGCCGCCCTTGAAATCGCCGAACCTCTCGCCAACGAAGGTGACGCGCGCGCCATGGCCATGATGGGCGCGCTCTATCAAAACGGCAACGGCGTCAAAGCTGATCTCAAGAAGGCCGTTGAATGGTTCACCAAGGCCGCCGAACTCAAACATCCCGGTGCGCAATTCTCTCTCGCCATGCTTTATCTCGATGGTTCATTGGGAGAGCCCGATGCTGATAACGGTGCCAAATGGCTTGAACTGGCAGCGGCAGGCGGCAACCCTCAAGCCCAGTATAACCTGGGTCTCGTGGCTTCCGGCATCTATGGCACAGATCCTGATTGGGTGAAGGCTGCCAAATGGTTCAGGAAATCAGCCGATCTGGGATTTGCGGAAGCCCAATATAATCTGGGCCTGCTTTATCTAGACGGCAAAGGCGTTGAAAAAAGCGAACTCACCGCCGCCAACTGGTTTTCAAAAGCCGCCATTCAGGGGCTGCCGGAAGCGGCACTTGATTATGGCGTGCTGGTTTTCCGCGGCGAAGGCGTGCAGCGCGACGAGGCCGTCGGTGCCAAATGGATGCTGATCTCAGCCAAGCACGGCAATGTGGTGGCGCAAAACCGCATTGCCAAACTTTACGCGACTGGCCGCGGCGTAGCGCTGGATGCGGTCGAAGCCATGAAATGGAACATCCTCGCCTTCAAAGGCGGTCGGGCCGACCCCTGGCTGGATGATTTCGCCACCAAACAACCCGAAGCGCAACGCAAGGAAGCCGAAGCAAGAGCTGCGGCTTTCACGCCGGAAGTCGGCCAGAGCGGGAACTAGCCTTCTCGTCCCAGTCCTGCTAACTCCCTCGCACATTTCAACAAGGATATCTCCGTGGCCGCTTCCCCTACCATGACGATCATGATTGCCGCTGTTCGAAAAGCGGCGCGCGGTGTGCAGCGCGACTTCGGTGAACTCAGCAATCTGCAGGTCTCCGTCAAAGGCCCTGGCGATTACGTGACGGCAGCCGACAAGCGCTGCGAAAAAGTGCTGCGCGCCGAATTGGAGAAGGCCCGCCCCGGCTATGGTTTCCTCATGGAAGAGTCAGGCGCTGTAAAAGGCACCGACCCCGACCACCGTTTCATCATTGATCCCATCGACGGCACAACGAACTTCATGCACTCACTGCCGCTGTTTGCGATTTCAGTGGCACTTGAGCGCAAAGGCGAAATCGTTGCGGCCATCACTTATAATCCAATCACCGATGAGATGTTCACTGCGGAAAAAGGCGCAGGCGCCTTTCTGAATAACCACCGCCTGCGCGTGGCAAACCGCAAGGACATTCACGAAGCCCTGCTCTGTTGTGGCATTCCCCACCGGGGCCGCGAGGGCCAATCAGAAAGTCGCGCCGAGCTCGCACAATTGCAGGCCAAAGGTATCGGCATTCGGAGGCTTGGCTCCGCAACACTTGAATTGGCTTTTGTAGCGGCGGGCCGTCTCGATGTGTTCTGGGAACGCGATCTTCACCCTTGGGATTTGGCCGCAGGCATCCTCCTCATCCGCGAGGCCGGCGGCTTTACCAGCGATTGCGACAGCGAAGCAAACCCGTTGCAGACCGGAAACATCATCGCCGCCAATGCTGATCTGTTGCCCATCATGAAACGTGAGTTGGCAGCAGCCAAGAAAATCACTGGCGCTTAAGTTACTTTCCCAAATCCCAATCAATGGGGTTTTGGCCATGGGCAATCAAAAATTCATTGGCTTTTGAAAATGGCTTCGAACCAAAAAAACCGTTATGCGCGGACAATGGCGATGGATGTGCGGAGGTGAGCACCAGATGCCGATTGCGATCCACGAAGGCTGCCTTCCTTTGCGCGTAAGCGCCCCATAGAATGAAAACCACAGGCCTCAGCTGGTCATTGACCAGTCGTATCACGGCATCGGTAAAGCGTTCCCAGCCCTTGCCCTGATGCGAGGCGGCAAGCCCTGCCTCAACGGTTAAAACCGAATTGAGCAGCAGCACGCCTTGCCGCGCCCAAGCCTCCAAATTTCCATGGGGTGGCGGTTCGAGGCCAAGGTCACTCTTCATTTCCTTGTAAATATTGATGAGCGAGGGTGGCGGCTTTACGCCCTGCTTCACAGAGAAACAAAGCCCATGAGCCTGGCCTTCCCCATGATAGGGATCCTGCCCCAGGATCACCACGCGCACCTGTTCCATGGGCGTCGCATCAAGCGCGTGAAACCACTCAGCTCCCTTGGGGAAAATGCGCTTGCCCTTGGCTTTTTCGCCCAGCAAAAATTCCTTCAGCGCCCCCATGTAGGGCGCATCAAACTCAGGCGTCAGCGGCGCCTTCCAGCTTTCGTGCAGCGTGACCATGAACCTTCATGGCGGATGTGCTGGCAATAAATCAATAGCCATGAAATACAAAGGCCGCGGATAATTTCTAATCCACGGCCTTCAAAATTACACAGTTGGAACTGGCTTAGAATGCGCCGCCAGCGCCAGCTCCGCCGCCACCGCCGAAGCGCTTGGGCTTTTCAATCTTCTTGGGCATGGGCAACAGGCCTTCGCGCTGCAGCTTCTTGCGGGCGAGTTTGCGCGTGCGACGCACGGCTTCCGCCTTCTCGCGCGCCTTCTTCTCGGATGGTTTCTCAAATGCGCCGCGCAGCTTCATTTCACGGAAAATGCCCTCGCGCTGCATCTTTTTCTTGAGGACTTTCAGGGCTTGATCGACATTGTTGTCACGGACTACGACTTGCAAGTGCTACCTCGAATTTGGTCAAAGTTAAATTTCATAAAACAAGCCCCATGAAAGGGGCTGATTAAAAGCTGCCGTGGCGTACCACAGGAAATCACCCCTGTCGAGGGGTTAGCACATTTATATGGCCCATTTTCCGCCCCCGCCGTGCCTCGGCCTTTCCGTAGAAATGCAGGCCCGTGTGGGGTTTTGCGGCCAATTCAACCCATTTATCCGCCTCATCGCCCAAAACATTATGCATAACCACGTTGGAATGGCGCTTTGTATCGCCCAAAGGCCATCCTGAAATGGCGCGGATGTGCTGCTCAAACTGTGAAACCACGCAAGCCTCTTGCGTCCAATGGCCGGAATTATGAACCCGCGGCGCGATTTCGTTAACGACCAGACCGCGCCCTGAAACGAATATCTCAACGCCCAGCACGCCCACATAATCAAGCGCCGAGATAATCTTGCGCGCCATCACGCGCGCCGCCGCTGCCGTTTCGTCTGCTACATGGGCGGGCACTGTTGAAGTTTTCAGGATGTGGTTCTCATGGTGGTTTTCCGGCACGTCATAAACCGCAACCGTTCCGTCCCAGCCCCGCGCCGCGATGACTGATATTTCCTTGTCGAAAGCAACAAAGCCTTCAAGGATGGCCGGAGACTTGGATATTTCGGCCCAGGCAACTGCGGGCGAAGTTTCAGCCAGAATTTTCGTTTGTCCCTTGCCGTCGTAGCCAAAGCGCCGCGTTTTGAGAATGGAAGGCCGGCCAATGCGCGCAATGGCCGTTTCCAAATCACTTTCACTATCAACCGCCGCAAAAGGCGCCACCGGAATATCCAGCCCGGCAATAAAGGTTTTTTCCTCAACGCGGTCCTGTGCGGTTTTCAGCGCGAATGAACCCGGCGCCAGGACGGCGTGCTTTTCCAAAAACGCTGCCGTGTCACCCGGCACATTTTCAAACTCGTACGTGACGACATCAACGGACTTTGCAAATTTTTCCAGCGCGGCAAAATCATGATAATCGGCAACCGTGTGGGCCGCTGAAACCTGAAACGCCGGGCTATCCTGCTCCGGCGCATAGATATGGCAGTTCAGCCCGAGTTTGGCCGCAGCCAGCGCCAGCATGCGGCCCAACTGTCCGCCCCCCAGAATGCCAATCTTGGAACCCGGTGCAAGAGGCTTATCAAGACGCATCAGGCTTCGTCCTTCGGCGTCTTTGCAACGGCCGCAGTTTGCTGTTCACGCCACGCTTCAAGTCTTTTGGCTAAAGCCTTGTCGGCCAAGGCCAAAACACTGGCTGCCAACAGCCCTGCATTCGTTGCTCCTGACTTGCCAATGGCCAAAGTGCCCACCGGAACGCCTGCCGGCATCTGCACAATCGAAAGCAGGGAATCTTGCCCTGACAATGCCTTTGATTCGACCGGCACGCCGAAAACCGGAAGGATCGTCATCGCCGCCACCATGCCCGGCAAATGCGCCGCCCCGCCAGCGCCAGCAATGATCACCTGAAAACCTTCAGCCTTGGCGCCCTTGGCAAAATCATACAGCCGTTGCGGCGTGCGGTGGGCGGAGACGATGCGCGATTCGTGTCCCACGCCCAATGCTTCCAGAATATCAGCAGCGTGTTTCATGGTGGCCCAGTCCGACTGGCTGCCCATGACAATGGCGACAGGTGCTTTCACTCTTCTTAGGCCTTTCACGCGATAATATTGGGAATCAACAGGTTCTCGAGCTTTAGTATTTGGTCTTTGAGATCGAGTTTCATTTTTTTTAGGCGCCGCAACTGCAGCTGGTCGCTTGTGCCGCTTTCTTGCAATGAGAGTATTGCCACATCCAGGTCACGGTGCTGCTGCAGCAAATTCTGCAGTTTTGAGCGTATTGCAACCTCTTGCAAGGTGTCCATGCTGATTCTTGCTCTCCCCGGGGCGGCTTTCCAGCTATTCACCTATGCGCTTGAAAGCCATTCGACAAGCCCCCAACTTTATGTCATCATAACGTCGTAACTTGAACCAAAAGCGGAGGCCTTAATGTCCCTTCAAGCGCATTTGAGTGAGTTGATATCCAAACACCAGCTACTGGAAAAAGAATTGGCCGACGCCGTCGGTCATCCAGCCAGCAGCGATCAGGAAATCGCCGAAATCAAACGCCGAAAATTGAAGATAAAGGACGAGATCACCAGGCTTGAGGCCCAGCCGCAGGCGGCTTGAAAAACTAAATAGATGATCGACAGCTCATCGGTTCAGTCATTGGCTGGACCGACGACGTAATCGCTTGGGCTTGAATCGGACCAAGCAAAGCATTCCTTTTGACATTCAGCAAGAAAGCTTCGACCGTCGATGACATGTCGGCCTACTCTCTGAGCTCCTTCGACAAATCCGGCTAAAGTGAAATCATCCATTTCACCAGAACTCAGCTTTCCCTTTTGCACTACAATCGCGGTAAACAAGGGAAGCCCATGAGCTTGGCAGTAAGCCAAAAGGCCATCGAGATGTCCGTGTTTACCATTCATAAGATATCTCGCTTTTGACCATCCTATACCATTTGCTTCCGCAAGCTCGCCGTAACTAATGAAACGCCCAGCTTTCGCGGCTTCGATCATGGCGCGCATCGAGACATCAATATTCAAGCCACGTCCAAATCTGCGGCCTCTTTCCTCAATTAGGCTTCGGTAGAAATCGGAATCTGTCTTGTTATGCCTCTCATAGTTGGCAATCCAACTATCAATTTCTTCGTCGGTCTTGTCGGCAAAATCCACCATTCGAGTATTCTAAACCTCCTTCGCCCTGTCCCGCAGCTTGAACTTTTGTATCTTCCCCGTGCTCGTCTTCGGCAGTTCAACAAATACCACGTGCTTTGGCACTTTGAATTTCGCCAAGCCCTGCCTGCACCATTCCAGAATGTCTTCCGCACTTGCCATCTTACCCGGCTTTAACTCCACAAATGCACAAGGCGTCTCGCCCCATTTCTCATCGGGCTTGGCAACAACGGCTGCGGCCTGGATGGCGGGGTGTTTGTAGAGGCAGTCCTCAACTTCAATGGACGAGATATTCTCGCCACCGGAAATGATGATGTCCTTCGAACGATCCTTCAGCTGGATGTAGCCGTCCGCATGCATCACGCCCAAATCGCCGGAATGGAACCAGCCACCCGCAAAGGCGTCCGCCGTGGCTTTTGGGTTTTTGAGATAGCCCTTCATCACGATGTTGCCGCGGAACATCACCTCGCCCATCGTCTCGCCATCGGCGGGAACGCGCAGCATGGTTTCAGGGTCCATCACGGTCAGGTCTTCCAGCGCGTGATAGCGCACACCCTGCCGGGCTTTTTTCTTGGCGCGGACAGGGCCGTCAAGCGCATCCCACTCTGCCTTCCAATCATTCACCGTGGCCGGGCCATAGGTTTCAGTGAGGCCGTAAAGATGAGTGACATTGAACCCCTGCTCTGCCATCGCACCCAGAACGGCCTCCGGCGGCGGCGCCGCAGCGGTGAGGAATTGCACCGTCTGGGCGAGCTTGCGCTTTTCATTTTCCGGTGCATTGAGAATGGTGGACATCACAATCGGCGCACCGCAGAGATGCGTTACATTATTGTCAGCCAGCGCATTCCAAATCAGGTTTGAGCGCACCCAGCGCAGCGTGACATGGGTTCCCGCCACAACCGAGATCGCCCACGGAAAGCACCAGCCATTGCAATGGAACATCGGCAGCGTCCAAAGGTAAACCGGATGCTTCGGCATATCAGCCGCCAACACATTGCCCTGCCCCATGAGATAGGCCCCGCGATGGTGATACACCACGCCTTTGGGATTTCCCGTCGTGCCCGATGTGTAGTTGAGCGATATCGCCTCCCATTCATCATCGGGCCAAACCCATTCAAAATTTGCATCGCCTTCGGAAATGAATTGCTCATACTCAATGGCGCTAAGCCGTTCACCCTCAACCGGAAATTCGGGATCGACATAATCAACGATGATCGGTTTTGGCCCTTTCATGAGTTGAATTGCGTTCTTAGCTAATCCTGAGAACTCCTTGTCAACAATGAACAATTTCGTTTCCGCGTGATCAAGGGAAAAACCAATCGTCATGGCATCAAGCCGCGTGTTCAGCGTGTTGAGAACACCCCCCGTCATGGGCACGCCGTAGTGGCACTCAAGCATCGCCGGTGTGTTGGCAAGCAACACGGAAACCGTTTCGCCCTTCCTGATTCCAGCTTTTGCAAGGGCTGATGCCAATTGCCGCGACCGTGCATAAAATTTCGCATAGTTTGTGCGCTGCTTGCCGTGG
The DNA here is from genome assembly GCA_963763635.1 of uncultured Alphaproteobacteria bacterium. Classification (GTDB taxonomy): domain Bacteria; phylum Pseudomonadota; class Alphaproteobacteria; order Rhizobiales; family Aestuariivirgaceae; genus Aestuariivirga. Next base: position 39,480 of record CAVXPO010000017.1, on the reverse strand, counting down.
ATGATTGCAAGGTGATCGGGATAGACCGCAGCCGACCGCGACAGGAATTGCAAAGGCGTAAGCGGCTGAAAATTGGCAGGCGATTTGTCGAGGTCGGTTTCGTAAATGGACATGAAGCATTTCCTGAATGAGGCTGCCCTGCAGCTTAGGAAATGCGCCACCTAAAGTGAAGTGCGACTTTCGGCAAATGGAACTGGTGCCTAGGCAATCTGATTTCAGCCCGCTAATGACATTGGGCAATCAAACGGGGAATCGCATGACGGCCAGAAATCCAAGCCACGCCCGTTGGGCGGTCTTCACCATATTCTTGCTGCATGGCATCATGGTGGGTTCCTGGGTGCCCCATATTCCGCTTGCCAAGGAACGGCTCGATGTGGGCCCTGCCGTATTTGGATTGGCCCTGCTGGCGATTGCCGCTGGCGCCGTAACAGCGATGCCGATGGCAGGCGCGCTGATCAACCGCTATGGCAGCGCCCGCACAACCCTTGTGACTGGCTGTCTTTTCTGCCTGGGCTTCATTGGCCCGGTTCTGTCACCCAACCTGCAGGCATTCGTCATTTCCGGCTACATTCTGGGTGCCTTCATTGGCAGCATGGATGTTTCCATGAATGCTCACGGCATTGCCGTTGAGCAAACCATAAAGCGCCCGATCATGTCTTTGCTCCACGGCGGCTTCAGCATTGGCGGCATGCTCGGCGCATTCCTCGGTGCCTTGGCTCTGAACCATATGAACGAGCTCACTCATATCCTCTTGGCAAGCGCCCTTTGCCTGGGCCTGCATCTCATTTCGGTGCAGTTCCTGTTGCCGGCCAGCATCGATCAAGGCTTGTCTGAATCCCATTTCGGCTGGCCCACCAAGGCCACCATTGGCCTGGGGTTGTTATGCTTCCTGGCCCTGATGTCTGAAGGCGTGGTGCTGGATTGGGGTGCGATCTACTTCCGGCAGGAATTCCGCGTTGATGCCGGAACGGCAGCATTGGCCTACGGATTGTTTTCCGCCGGCATGGCCGCCTCGCGCCTTACCGGCGACTGGCTGCGGCAAAGATTTGGCGCGGTTCGCATGGTTGTCGTCAGCGCAGCCCTCACAGCCGTTTCCATTGCGCTCGCGGTCAGTGTTTCCTCCTTCTGGCCCGCTGTCTGGATGTTTGTTTTTGCCGGCATTGGCATCGGCAATATTGCACCGGTTCTTTTTGCCGGTGGTGGCAGGCTGGAACCGGATGCGCCGGGTCGCGGCATCGCCGCAGTTACCACGCTGGGCTATGCGGGGTTTCTTGCCGGACCGCCAATCATCGGCTTTGCGGCTGAGCTTACCAGCTTGGGCCAGGCCTTCTGGCTCATCGTTCTCGCAAGCGTCATCATTGCCGTCTTTGGCAGCCGGGTGCGCGCCGCCGACACTTACTAACCCCAGGAATGTACGCTAGGTTCCGGGCCATGAGCTTCAAGGGAAAACGTATCATCATAACGGGCGCTGGCCGTGGCCTGGGCGCTGCCTTCGCGGTGTGCCTGGCGGACGCGGGCGCTGAGGTCATCATGACGGGCCGCAATGTTGAAAACCTCACATCACTTGCTGAATCAATTAAAGCTCAGAACCGGCACACGCCCTGAAACCCTGAATATTGATCTGGCCGACATCAGCCAGGTAACGCTCACCGCCAAGAAAATGCGCGATGAGGGAACACCCCTTGATATTCTCATCAACAATGGAGCCCAATGGCTTTCAGGCGCGATGGACAGCCACGATGCCTATGCCATTGCCAACACAATTACGGGCAATGTGATTGGCACCTTGCTGTTCACCCGGGGGCTTCTGCCGCTGCTTGAAAAATCGGGCGCCGGCGACATTCTGAATATTGTCTCCACCAGCGGCATGCACAATGTGTCGATGCAGGGTGCTTCCGTTGCCTACATCGCGTCCAAGCACGGCCAGGCGGGATTTACCGACGCACTGCGCCAGGAACTGCGCGGGCGGCCGGTGCGGGTGAGTGCGATTTACCCGCCCAATATCAAGGACATTTCACCGCTGGATGAAAAGGCCTGGAACGAGGTGCAACTCTCCACTTCATGGCCCACCAACCGTGACATTGTTGAATCCGCCCTCTTCGCCCTGACGAGACCGCGCCATATGACAGTTTCTTCCATCATGCTGGAATCTGACACTGGCAATTTTCACGCCCATTAGGAAATCCCATGAAACTTAAAAACAAAGTCGCCATCATCACTGGCGCCGCACGCGGCATCGGCTTGGCCTGTGCCGAACGGTTTATGGCTGAAGGTGCGAAGGTCATCATTGCTGACGTTCTAGATGACGGCGGAGGCGCCGAGGCCAAACGCCTGGGCGCCACCTACATGCACTGCGATGTTTCAAAATCCGGCGATGTAAATGCCGTGGTCGCCGCAACGGTCAAAGAGTTTGGCAGCATTGATATTCTGGTGAACAACGCCGCCATCAGCGTAAGCGGTGATTTCCTCGCCATGCGTGAAGAGGAATTTGATCAGGTGATCGCGGTAAATCTCAAAGGTTCTTTCCTCATGCTGCAGGCCTGCGCCAGGGCCATGGTGGCACAGGTTGAAGCGGGAAAGCCCGCCGGCTCAATCATCAACATGTCATCGGTGAATGACACGCTCGCCATTCCTGCCATCATCAGCTACTGCGTGGCCAAGGGCGGCGTTTCCCAGCTCACCCGCGCCACCTCAATCTACCTCGCCCCCCACGGTATCCGCGTGAATGCCATCGGCCCCGGCTCCATCATGACGGACATGTTGAAGGGCGTGGTAAACGACAAGGCCACCATGAACCGCGTGATGTCGCGCACCCCCATGGGCCGCGTCGGTGAACCTTCCGAAATAGCCTCCATCGCCGTGTTCCTTGCATCTGATGATTCAAGCTATGTGACGGGCCAGACAATCTATGCCGACGGCGGCCGCATGCCGTTGAATTATACCGTGCCCGTCAAGGAATGATCCGCGCCTTCCCGCGTTGGTGAAAATTTTCAAATCTTGCCGCAAATTCGAATGCGGGACCACCAATTTTCGCGCATTGAAAATTTTCGCCAGGACGAGTTGGGCATAACAGCGAAAAAGACAATCGGCTGTTTGTCGAAGCGGTGATCTGGAAATTCCTCGGGAGCACAATGGCGGGATTTGCCGGAGCGCTTTGGCGACTGGAGCAATACCCACCGGCGTTTCTCGCGCTGGTCGGCAAGTGGCGTTTAGGCAATGAATACGTGATGATCGACGCGACCATCGTGAGGGCCTACCAGCATGGTGCGGGAGCGCGTAAAAAGGGGGTATATGACCAAGCCATAGGCCGCTCGCGTGGTGGCCTCACGACAAAATCCATGTCGTCGTTGACGCTCTCGGCAATCCGTTAAAAGTATATCTGACAAGGGGCCAAACACGTGACATCACACAAGCCGGAACCCTCACGGCGGATATTGCACCAGATGCCCTGCTTGCTGACAAGGGCTACGATGCTGGCAGCTTCATCGGAAGCCTCGAAGTGCGCGGCATCAGGCCGGTCATTCCGCCGAAATCAAACCGCAAGGACAAGCGCGACTGCGACTTTGCGCTCACGCTGAACTCAATCTTGTCGAACGATTATTCAATACAATCAAACACTTCAGCTTTACAAAAGCTGAATCGGCATTATATCAGGCGTGACGTCTTTTCAACTTAAACAGCCTCAGCAATTGCCAGTGACGTCGACGAGCTCATCATTGCGAGATTCCTCAACTGACAATAATAACCTGCCCGGTGACAGCTCCTTCAACGCTCTTGGCATAGGCCAAGCCAACTCGCACCGATGACACGGCTTCATGGCCAGGGAAGAAACCTTCATATTTTTTGACCGAGGCTTCCAAGAGTCCGGGGCTCACAACATTGATGCGAATGCAGCGTTCCAATTCAATGGCAGCCGAAGTCACAAAGCCCTTGAGCGCTGCATTCACGGTTGCCGCATTGGCACCCTTTAGGATGGGGTCGCGATCCAGAACACCGCTCGTCAGCGTAAATGAACCGCGGTCATTCACAAAAGGCGTGCCAAGCAGCACAAGATTTACCTGCCCCATGAGCTTGTCTTTCAAACCCACCATGAACTGGTCCTGAGTCATTGTTGCAAGCGGGCCAAAATGCGCATGGCCGGCACAGGCCACAACCGCATCCACCTTGCCAACCTTTTCAAACATTGCCGAAATGGAAGCGGCGTCCATAAGATCAACGCGCACGTCGCCCGTTGAGCGGCCAGCGGTGATAACTTCATGCCGTGCGCTTAACTCAGCAACGGCGGCCTTGCCTACGTCACCACTGGTGCCAACGATGAGAACCCGCATTATTCAGCTTCTGGCTCGAGCTTCAGGCCTTTCAGCTTTGCGAACACCGAGTCGGCGTTATACTGCTTGTCGTCATTCTTCATGGATTCCGGCGTAACAGCTTTTTCCGCCTCAACAGCGGCGGCGGCAACGGCTGCCAAATTCGCTGACGTGCCCGCAACTTCCGCAGCAGGAATAAGCGTGCGCGCTGGCGCCACATCAGGGACTTGGCCCTTGCCCGCCTTGCGCGCTGCTTTCTGCACGGCAAAGTCCAATTCAAGTTGCGAACAAAGCCCAAGCGAAACCGGGTCAACCGGCTTGATGTTGGCCGCATTCCAATGGGTGCGGTCACGAATGGCGGCAATCGTTGTCTTGGTCGTGCCGACCAATTTCATCAGTGCCGACTCGGGCAATTCCGGATGATTGCGCAGCAGCCACATGATGGCGTCGGGGCGCTCGCCGCGGCGCGACACCGGCGTGTAACGCGGCCCGCCTGTAGATTTTTGAACCGGGATATTCACCTTCGAAACCAGAAGCTTCAAGGCATAGTTGGGATCAGCTTCACCCTTCTTGATTTCATCGCGCGTAAGCTGGCCGCCGGTGACGGGGTCAAGCCCCTTGATGCCGGTTGCCACGTCGCCATCGGCAATGCCCTTCACCTCCAGCTCGTGCAAATTGCAGTAATCTGCGATTTGGCGGAAGGTGAGCGCGGTGTTTTCAACGAGCCATACGGCGGTCGCCTTTGGCATCAACGGGGCATTCGACATAATTTTTTCGCTCCTTCGGAACCGCCTTGGGTTCCGTAACACATTAGCATAACAAGATTGGGAATAACGGGTATATAGGCGGTGCCGGTATAATATGCAACGCGAATTAAATCGTAAGCATAATCTTGCCGATATGTTCGCTCCGCTCCATCAGACGATGTGCATCGGAGGCCTCCGATAGTGGAAAAGTCTTGAATATTACCGGCCTGCATTTACCCTGATCGAACAACGGCCAAACCTTCGCCTCAAGCGCGCGGGCAATTTCGCCTTTCTCCGCCACGCTGCGTGGGCGAAGCGTTGACCCCGTCAAGGTCAACCGCTTCAGCATAAGGGGCAAGAGATCAATTTCAACTTTTGAACCCTTTTGGAACGCGATGTTCACGATGCGCCCATGCATGGCAACACAGCGCAGGTTGCGCGCCACATAATCGCCGCCCACCATGTCAAGAATGACATCCGGTGCAAGGCTCCGCGCTTTCAAGACATCGGCAAAATCATGGGTGCGGTAATTGATGGCAACGTCCGCGCCAAGCCCGATGCAGGCCGCGCATTTCTCATCGCTGCCTGCGGTAACGATAACCTTCGCCCCAAATGCCTTGGCCAGTTGAAGGGCCGTGGTGCCAATGCCGCTGGAACCGCCATGGATAAGAATGGTTTCGCCAGCCTTTAACTTTCCCCGGTCGAACACATTCGTCCAAACCGTGAAATATGTTTCAGGAATGGCCGCGGCCTCCACCATGGAAAAACCTGTGGGAACGGGCAGCGCATTATCTTCCGCCACAACACAATATTCGGCATAGCCGCCACCCGGCACCAGCCCGCAAACCTCATTGCCAATCTTATAGCGCATCACGCCCTCGCCGAGCGCTACGACAACCCCTGCAATTTCAAGGCCCGGTGTAAGGGGCGCACCCGGCGGCGGCGGATAGCCTCCCTGGCGCTGCAGAATATCCGGCCGGTTAACACCTGCCGCTTGGACCTTAACAAGCACCTGACCGGCCAACGGCGCAGGAACAGGCATATCGGCCACCAGCAAAACCTCCGGGCCGCCTGCCGTGCCAATTTCAATTGCCTTCATGACTGCCATGCCAAACTCCTTTTCTGCACTACATTGGGTTGCATAAACCCCCTCTGCAATGGCAAAATAACGTTCCCAAGCAATGAGGACCACGGCCATGGAACTTGATGACCCCCCTAAAAAGCCAGCAAATATGGTTATCGGCGAAATTCTTGACGTGGTTTCGGTGGCCGAATTGGAACAGCGCATTCAGGCTTTGGAGTCAGAAATCATTCGGGTTCGGGCTGAAATTGCCAGAAAACTTGCAAGCCGGAACGCCGCTGACGCTTTTTTTAAGAACTAGGTTAACGCCGTTAACCATTTAGTAAGGATTTATGTTTACAACTAATAACCGTAATCCAGACTTTTGGATTCTCCGAGTGGGCTTTCCACTCTGTTTGACGCCTCCCTGTTAGAACTTTAAGCCGCGATATTTCGCGGCTTTTTTTTGGCCCCCTAATTGCTTGCTTATAACCGTTAACGAATTGCACAAGGGATATTGACCGGAAATGAAGCATCTTTCATTTTCGGCCAGCTTGGTGCATAAATTTCTAATGTTTTGCGTAAGGGGCTATTAGGCATGTTGGTCAAATCGACAAATATTGCGACGGTAAATTTCTTCACCAAGTTCACGGCCTCCGAACAATTTGAAAAAGTGTTCAAGGAAGGCATGTCGCTGGTTGAAGAAACCGCCAATTACCTGGATGGCCCCGGCAGGCTTGATGCCCGGGTTCTGGACCGCCATGGAGCCATTGCCTATGCCACCGAAAGCATGCGCCTTACCACCAGGCTCATGCAGCTGGCATCCTGGCTGCTGCTGCAGCGCGCAATTGGCGCTGGCGAATTAACCATCGAAGATGCCCGCAAGGAAAACCACCGCATCAGTTTGAATGACATTGGCCGCGGCCATGACCTGGTAGGAGCGGACACGCTGCCAGACGCACTTAAGGAACTTGTCAATCGCTCGCTGGCGCTGCATCTTCGCATCCAGAAGCTGGACAGCATGATTGGTGCAAAAGCTTCACTGGATGGAACCGCAACAAGTCCGGTCAATGATCAGATCGACAAGCTGGCTTCCCTGCTCAAGGTTGCCCGCGGTTAAATTTTTCAGTCCGAAAGTTTTGGCAAGAACTTGATTTTTACAGTCATTCAAGGCTAGGGCTGTCGCATGCGCAGGTTAATTTTAGCAACCCTGTTTTTAGCGGCGATATTCTCAACAGTCAGCGCCGCACCCTCCCCGGCGCAAGATCGCAGGCCGTACGCCGCTGAAGTCTGCAAACACATTGGCCTGAATTCTGAACGTCACGGAATTCCCGAAAATTTCTTCACGCGCCTGATCTGGAAGGAAAGCATTTTTGATGACCAGGCTGTAAGCCCCGTAGGCGCTGAAGGCATCGCCCAGTTCATGCCAGCCACAGCCAAGCTGCGTGGTCTCAAGAATTCGTTCGACTTCCGCGAAGCGCTGTCTGCCTCGGCGGAATACCTTGCGTTTCTCAAGAATAAATTCGGTAATCTGGGTCTGGCAGCCGCCGCCTACAATTTCGGCGAAGACGGCGCCAGCGGCTGGCTTGCAAACCGACGCACCTTGCCCGACGAGACTGAAGACTATGTCCTCGCGATCACCGGCCATGCGGCGGCAGACTGGCGTAATCCAGGCGTGGCATTGGATGTTCCGGGCCTCGGCGGCACGGGAGGTTTTTTTGATAACTGCACCAGGCTTGTACTCAAGGAAATGGTGCCGCCATCACCTCAAAGCCGACGCAGCCCGCGCAAGCCATGGGGCGTGATGATCGCCGGCGGCTTTTCGGAAAGCCGCACTTTGGCAACTTTCGCCCGCACGAAGGCGAGGTATGCCAATCTCCTGAAGGACGAGTTGCCGATGGTTGTGCGAACCCGCGACCTGGGCCGCGGACGCAAAAAACTGGTGCGCGTCATGATTGGCCGCAATAGCAGACAGGAAGCCGAAACATTATGTGCCAAGCTCAGGGCGCAATCAGCCGCTTGCATCGTGGATAAGAATTGAAAAAGACCCGGGCAAGCGCCTGGCCCATTCCTCAAAAATGCCAACAGCCTACTTGTTAAGGAAGCCGAACTTTTGCTTGAAGCGCGAAACACGGCCGCCGCGGTCAAGGATCGTCTGGGTACCGCCCGTCCAGGCCGGATGTGACTTCGGATCAATATCGAGCGAAAGCGTATCGCCTTCCTTGCCATAGGTTGAACGGGTTACAAATTTGCTGCCATCAGTCATCACGACGTTAATCGTGTGATAATCCGGGTGAATTCCTTCTTTCATCGTAAAATCTCTCAAGCTTTGGCGCCAAACGCGCAAGTGCATATTGTCAAGTTTCAGGCGCGGTCTATACAGTAAGCCCAAATGGGAGGCAAGTAGGCCAAAATGACAAATAAACCGGCTGCAGAGCAAGCTAAAAAGACCAGCCGCAAAAGCCTTAAGCCATTGGCAAGACTGGCTCCTTTCCTGAACCAATATTATCGCCAAATCTCAATTGCTCTCGTGGCACTGCTTTTTGCATCTGTTGCCACCCTCGCCGTGCCAATTGCTGTTCGCCGGATTATTGATCAGGGATTTTCAACTTCAAATGTCATGCTGGTCAACCAGTATTTCGCAACCATGCTGGCCGTCGTGCTGCTTCTCGCCATCAGTTCCGCCACCAGATTTTATTATGTCGTGTGGCTCGGTGAAAAAATTGTTGCCGATGTCCGCGACCGGTTGTTCAGCCATCTGCTCACGTTAAGCCCCGCGTTCTACGAAACCCAGAAAACCGGCGAAGTAATATCGCGACTGACGGCGGATACCACCCAGATTAAATCCGCCTTCTCCTCGACCGCATCCATAGCGCTCCGCAACGTCGTAATGCTGATCGGCGCCATCGCCATGATGATCTATACCAGCCCAAAAATGTCCGGGCTTGCCGGCCTCGCCATTCCGCTCATCGTGCTGCCCCTTGTCACCTACGGAAGGCGCGTGCGTGCCCTTTCCCGCCAGGCACAAGACACACTGGCCGCTTCTGCCGCTTTCGCGCAGGAACGAATTTCAGCTATGACAACCGTCCAGTCAAACGTGCAGGAAACCCATACCAATGCAGAGTTTTCCAAAGCAACGCAGTTTGCGTTTACTGCCGCCGCAAGCCGCACTCTTGCCCGCGCTACGCTGACGGCTGCCATTATTTTTGTGGCACTGGGTTCAATTGTGGGCCTGCTGTGGTTTGGCGCCCGCGAAGTGATGACCGGACAACTGTCAGGCGGAACATTGGGGCAATTCGTTATCTACGCAATCCTCGCCGCAAGCTCGCTCGGGCAACTGTCGGAAGTATGGGGAGAAATCCAGTTGGCCGCAGGCGCCGCCGAGCGGATATCGGAGCTCCTTGATGAAAATCCAAAGATTGCTGCGCCTTCAAATCCTGCCAAGTTGCCAACACCTGTAAGGGGCGAAGTTAAATTTGAGAGGGTTATATTTAATTACCCGACCCGTGCGGATGCCTCTGCCCTCAAGAACGTGAACTTTGTGACAAGGCCCGGAGATGTAACCGCCATTGTGGGACCGTCGGGTGCAGGAAAAACCACGCTCTTCGCGTTGATCCAACGGTTTTACGACCCTTCCTCAGGTGTCGTGCTGATTGATGGCATCGATATCAAGACAATGACGCCCCAGGACTTGCGCCAACACATCGCCGTTGTGCCGCAGGATACGATTATTTTTTCAGGCACCGTCCTCGATAATATACGCTTCGGGTTGCCCCACGCAACACGCGATGCGGCGTTGGCTGCCGCCCAGGCTGCCCGCGTCGATGAATTCGCGGCGCGGTTGCCCGATGGTTTTGATACGGAAGTTGGCGAGCGCGGCGTCACACTATCGGGCGGCCAGCGCCAGCGGATCGCCATCGCCCGCGCAATCCTGAGAAACGCGCCCATTCTGCTGCTTGACGAAGCAACCAGTTCTCTCGATGCTGAAAGTGAAAACCTGATTCAAGAAGCATTGGAAAAACTCACGGCCAACCGCACCACGCTGGTTGTGGCCCATCGCCTGGCAACTGTTCGCAATGCAGACCGCATATTGGTTTTCGACCAGGGAAAACTTGTGGCTCAAGGCACCCATGGCGAACTCGTGAAGAAAAATGCGCTTTATGCCAGGCTCGCAAAACTCCAGTTCAACGCTCCGTCAGCTTAAGCTCGATACGGCGGTTCTGGGATTTGGCATCTTCCGAAGTGCCAGGATCAAGCGGCTGGAATTCCCCAAAGCCGGCGGCCACAAGATGCTTGGGTGAAACACCCTGCCCGATGAGAAACTTGACCACCGCAATGGCGCGCGCCGAGGAAAGCTCCCAGTTGGATTTGAACAGGACGGAATTGATGGCATCAATATCTGTATGCCCGTCAACCCGCAGCACCCAGGCAATGTCGGGTGGAATTTCCCTTTCCAGTTGTTTCAAGGCATCAGCAAGTTTCAGCATTTCCGTTTGCCCGATGGGGCTCATCTCCGCCTCAGCCTTGGCAAACAGAACCTCGGACTGGAACACGAAACGATCGCCCACCACCAGGATATCAGAACGCTGCGACAGGATTTGCCGCAGGCGCCCAAAAAACTCTGAGCGATAGCGCGAAAGTTCCTGAACCCTTTGTGCAAGGGCTGAATTCAGGCGTTTCCCCAAATCGGCAATCTGCGCTTCTGAAGATTTGTTGCGGGTTTCCGCGTCAGTCAGGATGCCACTGAGCTGCGCAATTTGCCGGCGCATGGCGGCAATCTGCTGGTTCAACAATTCAACTTGCGCCAAGGCTTCCGATGTGATGGTCTTTTCCTTGTCAAGCGCCGTCTGCAATCCGCCGATGGTCTGGCTGGCGGAAGAGCCCTTCTGGTTTTCGGTTTGCAGGTTGGCAATAAGCCCGGCAGTTTTTATTTTCTCGGCATTCAAGTCATCCGTGAGTGCCAGTAGATTGGACTCGATCGCGCCCTTCGCCGATTTTTCCAAGGCAAGAAGCTGGGTAAGTTCGGCAATCTGCGACCGCAACTGGCCAAGTGCAGAATCTTGCCCCGATATCTGCCGCGCCAATAGGAATTGTGCGGTCATGAAAATGGAAAGAAGAAAAGTGATGACCAGCAGAAGCTGGGCCATGGCGTCCACAAAGCCTGGCCAATAGGGTGCATCTTCCTGGCGTCTGCGGCGTGAAAGGGCTCCGGCCATTATCTGCTATTCGTCAATCTTGGCGCGGCCCCGCGCGGGGGCCTGGCCAGTTGAACGGATAAGCAAACGCTGGATTTCATTTTGCTGGACCTGTTGCGATTGGGCCCATTGCCGGACCATTTTCTGCTCCTCGCGCATTTGCTGCACCAGGCTTGCAACAGCATCGGCCAACTGCTCGATGGATTCGCCGCCATTGCCGCCGTTGGTGCCACCGATTGATTTAGCACTTTCCAGCTGCTGCCCCACCTTATCAATGCCGCGCTGCAAGCCTTGCAGATCGAAGCGAAGATAATTTGCTGGTCCCGTCGGGCTGCCCTCGCCCACCTGAATATCGGTTATGGTTGAAAGCCAATCCTCAAGATTGTGATAGAACCTGTTCTGCGCCTGGCTTGCCTTCAAATCAAAGAAGCCAAGGATAAGCGAGCCGCCCAATCCGAACAGGCTTGACGAAAACGACAGGCCCATGCCGGCAAGCGGGCGCTGCAAACCCGACTTCAACTCCTCAAACATGTTTGACGATTGGCCAGCCGTCACATCCAGATTCTTGATCGCATCCCCAACCGAGGTCACGGTTTGCAACAGGCCCCAGAACGTTCCCAGCAAACCCAGGAAAATCAGCAGCCCCACAAGATACCGCAAGAGGTCGCGTGACTCGTCAAGACGCGAGGCCAGCGAATCCAGAAGTGACCGCATGGTGTTTGTGGATAGCACCGTCCGGCCTTGCCGGTCGCCCAGAAGCGTGGCCATTGGCCCCAACAAAACCGGAACTGCGATAACGTCCTCGTTTGCATCATTCAGCCTGAAACTGTTGACCCAGTTGATTTCACGAAACAGCCGCCAGACCATGCGGAACGCGTAGATAATGCCAAGCACCAACGTGCCGATGATCAATCCATTAAGCCCCACATTGGCGAGAAAAGCGTTCTTGATATTGGGAAACAGCACAAAGCCCAAAATCACCGCAACAAGCGTGAAGACGATCATATGCACGAGATATACGCGAGGATGTTCAAGTTCTATTGCGTCGCGTGGATCTGCCATTGGGCCCTCAAATGCATACTGCTAAATTCAGATTTTCAGCAAATCTAGACGATTGCGTGGCATTGGGCGAGAGGAGAAATTGCGCAAAGGCAAAACCCAAACTCTGGAACCCTCAATTCGCTGTGATGAGAGCTGCGCGTCTGCCTTGCAAATATTTCCGCGCGCTGTCATCCACCGACAGGCCAATCGCCATTTCATAGGCATCGATGGCATCATGCACAGCGCCTGACCGCGACAGCAATTCCGCCCGCACGGCATGATAGGGCTGGTAGCTCACCAGTTGCGGATGTGTTTCACCTGCAGGCAGAGCGACAAGTCCCGGCGGGCCCCTCAACTTCAGCGACAGGCGGGCGGAAATTATTTTCCAGACCAATTTTAAAATAATTCCTATAATATGTTTTTATTCCTTGACAAGTTCGGCTGGTTTGCCTATCTGTGACGGGTCCGTTCTGGCAGGGATTCTGATCATGACAGTGGTCCCGGCGGAATGGATGAGGTGCCTGGAGGTTTGGGGCGTAACGTTCCCCCGGCTTTCAGCGTTTCCGGCGAAAGTCTTTCGCCCCGCTGTTTGACATCGTGAAGAACACCACCACGGAAGGGAGTTTCCCTTTTTACCGAAAGCGGATTTTTGAATAGCGGTAAAAATGATTTTGAGACTTTCCAGCAAAAGGCTAAACGAAGACCATGAAAAAGATTTCGTCGTTGCACAAGAACTGGATGAAAGACGAGGACTACCGCAAAGAAAATGCGGCGCTTGAGGCTGAATTCGTTTCTGCCTTGGCTGACGTCAGCGCAAAATTACAAAATACACGACGAATTGTCAGACCATCATGAGTGAAGTCAAACCCATCCCTTCCGCAAGGGACCATGAAAAGGCAATGCAGGAAGTTGAGGCTTTATGGGGTTCCAAGAGTGGAACGCTAAAGGGAGATCGTCTTGATGTGCTCGCTACATTGATCGATGCGTGGGAAGCTGCAAATTTTCCCATGGATCCACCAGACCCAATAGAAGCCATCAAGTTTCGTATCGAACAGCAGACTTCATCAGAAAAGATATCGAGAGCGAAACGCTGAACTGAATCTTTCAGCAAAAATTCTCATTAGTCCCTAACAAAATCACACTGTCAGAAAAGTTTTGACGCAATCTCTTCCACCTCTCCATGGTCGGGCTTCGACCCGACCAACCAGACTTCGCGCATTTGGCAAAGTCTGGTCATCGGTTCAAGGCCGATGATGGAGAGAAACATGGAACGATAGGGGTAATTTTTGTACTGAAAAAATTCAACTCTTTTCGGTTAAGAAACAAGCGAGAATTTTTTGCGCAACACTATGAATAAAGACACCAAGAATAAGCAAACCGCGCTATTAAATACACTAAGTCTATGGTCCCTAATTGTGTCAATTAGTGCGAAAGCAAAGACACCCAGTGCAATTGCATTGGTAGTATTAGATAGCAGCTTAAGTTGTTCATTATGGGTCTTTATTTTAGCTGAATCTGATAAGTGAACGTTTTGAAGAATTTTCAACGCGAAAGAATAAATGCCGGCTGTAAAGGCAGCAATAAAACTCTGCCCAAAAGCCTCAATAGTGCCCCCATGCTCAAATAGATTTCTATCCCCTGCCACATTCACTAAAATTATAGCAATAGGGGGAAGGTAAAACAGCCAAATTATCTTGTTTATTGGCATAGTTCTCCCGAACATAATTTATTAAAATATTGAATGCCCCTCACATCCCCTTGACAATCTGCTCCGTCATCTTCTTGGCGTCGCCGAACAGCATCATGGTGTTGTCGCGCCAGAACAGGGGGTTGTCGACGCCAGCGTAGCCGCTCGCCATGCCGCGCTTGATGAACATCACCGTGTTGGCTTTCCACACTTCCAGAACCGGCATGCCATAGATGGGCGAGGCGGGATCGTCCTTGGCAGAGGGGTTGGTGACGTCATTGGCGCCGATCACGAAGGCCACGTCGGCCTGGGCGAATTCGGAGTTGATGTCTTCGAGCTCGAACACCTCGTCATAAGGCACGTTGGCTTCGGCCAGCAGCACGTTCATGTGGCCGGGCATGCGGCCCGCCACGGGATGAATGGCGTATTTCACGGTGACGCCGGATTTTTTCAGATGGTCGGCGAGCTCACGCAGCGCGTGCTGGGCCTGGGCCACGGCCATGCCGTAACCCGGAACGATGATGACCGAGCCCGCGTTCTTCATGATGAAGGCCGCGTCATCCGCCGAGCCCTGCTTCACCGGGCGCGTTTCCTTGGCCCCCGCCGCGGCACTCGAGGTTTCGCCGCCGAAGCCGCCGAGGATGACCGAGATGAAGGAGCGGTTCATGCCCTTGCACATGATGTAGGACAGGATGGCGCCGGAAGAGCCGACCAATGCGCCGGTGATAATCAAAGCCATGTTTCCGAGTGTGAAGCCGATGCCCGCCGCCGCCCAACCCGAATAGGAATTGAGCATCGAGATTACCACCGGCATGTCGGCGCCGCCAATGGGAATGATGAGCAGGAAGCCCAACGCAAAGCTGATGAGCACAATCAACCAGAAATCAACCGGGCTTTGACTGTCAAAAAAACCATAGGTGAAAAACACCAGCGCCAACGCCAGCGCACCATTGATGTAATGGCGGAAGGGCAACATGATGGGCGCGCCCGACATGCGGCCGTCAAGCTTCAGGAATGCGATGATGGATCCCGTGAAGGTGACAGCACCGATGGCTGCACCCAGCGCCATTTCGATGCGGCTTTGCCCGTGGATTTCGCCCGCCGTGGAAATGCCAAAAGCGTCCGGCGCATAGAAAGCGGCAGCGGCAACGAACACGGCAGCGAGGCCAACCAGCGAGTGAAAGGCCGCCACGAGCTGCGGCATCGCGGTCATCGCAATGCTTTTTGCCGTGAATGCGCCAATGGCCCCGCCGATGGCAATGCCGCCAATGATGAGAACCCAGACCATGGGATTTGTCGGCGCGGCGATGGCAAGCGTGGTGAGCACGGCAAGTGTCATGCCCAGCATGCCATACATGTTTCCGGCGCGCGAAGATTCAGGGCTGGAGAGGCCGCGCAACGCCATGATGAACATGGAGCCGGCAATGAGATAGAGAAGGGCGGCGAAACTGGCTGACATTTATTTGCCCTTCTTCTTGTACATGGCCAGCATGCGGCTGGTGACCAGGAAGCCGCCAAAAATATTCACGCTTGCGAGGATTAGTGCCAGAAAACCGAAGACCATGGCGATGCTGGAACCTGAAGCAATGGCCCCTGCCCCGACAGCAAGCAACGCTCCCACCACAATGACCGATGAAATGGCATTGGTCACCGACATCAATGGCGTGTGAAGTGCAGGTGTCACATTCCACACCACATAATAACCCACAAAAACCGCCAGCACGAAAATGCCGAGCAGTGCTACGAAGGGATCAACAGCATGTTCCATGATTTCAGGCCTTATACATTGGGTGAACCAGCGCGCCGTCTCTGGCAATCAGCGTGCCCTTGATGATCTCATCCTCGTAATCAATCTTGAGGCCGCCATCGGCGGCAATCATGAGATCAAGAAAGTTGGCAAAATTCTTGGCAAACAGCGGCGAGGCGTTGCCCGCCAGCTTTCCCGCCAGATTGACCGTGCCGATGATCGACACGCCCTTGTGCTCAACAATCTGGTCGGGCTTCGACAGCGGGCAGTTGCCGCCGCGCTCAACCGCGAGGTCCACAATCACAGCACCGGATTTCATGCTCTCCACCATTTCTTTGGTAATGAGCACGGGTGCTGGCCTGCCCGGAATGAGCGCCGTTGTAATAACAATGTCCTGCAACTTGATATGTTCGGCAACCAGCGCTGCCTGCTTCGCCTTGTCCTCGGCCGAAAGCTCCTTGGCATAGCCGCCAGACGTTGCCGCATCGGCCACATCGGCGAACACGAATTTGGCGCCCAGGCTTTTCACCTGCTCTTCGGTGGCTTTGCGAACGTCGGTGGCGGATACGATAGCGCCCAGACGCCGCGCGGTTGCAATGGCCTGAAGCCCCGCAACACCCACACCCATGATGAATACCTTGGCTGGCGGCACCGTTCCCGCCGCCGTCATCATCATCGGGAAAGCCCGGCTGAAATGCGCGGCCGCATCAATCACCGCTTTGTAACCTGCGAGGTTTGATTGCGACGAGAGGATATCCATGGATTGGGCGCGCGAAATGCGCGGCATCAATTCCATGGCGAAGAATGTAAGGCCGGATTTGGCGAGGCCATCAAGCGCCTTGCGGCCGCCGTAAGGGTCAAGCCCCGCCGCAATGATGGCGCTCTTCTTCAAAATTTTGAGAACGGCCTCGCCTGGGCGGCGCACGGCAATTACGATGTCGGCATCCTTCAGGCCCGCATCAGTCTTGATGATGCTGGCACCAGCCGCAACAAAGGCTTCATCCGATATAAAGGCCCCCGCACCCGCACCTGCTTGCACGCCAACACTCAGGCCTTTTTTCACATAGCTTTTGATCGTGTCCGGCGAAGCGGCAACGCGGCGCTCTCCGGACTTTGCTTCAGAAAGAACCGCTATCTTCATGGGGTTTGGCCGTTACGAGACGTTGACGGCAGTAATCAGCCCGAACAATACCAGAAGCCCGCCCGACAGGTACCACTTGCCAGCTGTGCGCACGTCAATCAGCACGGCAATGATACCGAGTATGAGCCCGGCAAATCCCGAAAAAACATTCAGGGTATGGGCAAACCGGAAGGCCACCAGCGCCACCAGCACAAATCCGCAAATGATGGAAAGCGCGATCGAGCCCTTCAAGAAGGCTGCATAGGTGCTGGTATGTTCTTCCATCCCGTGGGAATGGTTGTCGGAAGAATGATCTGCCATGTTAAAGTCCCCTTAGGCCACGCGTGAATCTCAAACCATTATGTCTAGCCAAGGCTGCCACGGCCCGCAAGCACCACAATTTGGCGCGGCGATGAGTCACGTCATTGCGGCGAGTTCTGCCAGATTGGAAAAAACATAGCCTTTGTCGTCAACATTTATACCAGCCACCTCGAAGAGGCCCTCATAGGCTGGCGCTCCTCCCAATGCGCGATAAAACAATTCAGCCCTGGCATTCTGTGCCATGAAGAATATGGCGAGTGCCCTACCATGTCTCGACAACCAAAATCTCGCCGCTTCCACCAGAAATCTGCGGCCAATACTCTACGATAGAAATCACTGTGATTGTAGATGGCATAGACTTCACCATCGCCAAGACCTTGCAATTCTCGGAGATTGGTTCGCGCAGGCCCCGCCGTAACAAACCCCACAATCCGCTCACCCTCACAGGCGACCAGCGAAAACACCTCTGGATCATTTATTGTTGCGCACCAACCTTCGGCGCGTTGTTCAATCGATAGATTTTTCAAATACTCCGCAGGTAAGATTGCGGCATAGGACTGCTGCCAACACAGCACATGCAAATTGGCGAGTTCGGGAATATCTGCCTCAGTTGGCGTCCGGTAGATAATTGCCACCCATCAATCCAAACTCTCCAGTTCATCAATCATGCCGGAAATGACCGACAAGCCCTTCTGCCAGAATTTCGAATCCGTGGCGTCAAGCCCGAACGGCTTCAGCAATTCCGAGTGATGCTTGGTGCCGCCGGCTTTCAGCATGGTGAAATATTTTTCCTGGAAACCATCTTCGCTCTCCTGAAAGCGCGCATAGAGCGAGTTCACCAGGCAATCACCAAAGGCATAGGCATAGACGTAGAAGGGCGAATGGATGAAATGCGGAATATAAGTCCAGAAGGTTTCATAGCCCTCGCCAAATTCAATTGCATCGCCGAGGCTTTCGGCCTGCACGCTCATCCAGATTTCGCTGATTTTATCGGGGGTTAACTCGCCATCTTTACGTGCCGTGTGAAGCTTGCGTTCAAACGTGTAAAACGCGATCTGGCGCACCACCGTGTTGATCATGTCTTCCACTTTTGACGCCAGCAAAATCTTGCGCTTCTTCACATCCGTGGTCTGTCGCAGCAAAGCCTGGAAGGTAAGCATCTCGCCAAACACGCTTGCCGTTTCAGCCAGCGTCAAGGGCGTTGAAGCCATCAGCGCCCCCTGATTGGCGGCCAGCACCTGATGCACGCCATGACCCAACTCATGGGCCAGCGTCATCACGTCCCGCGTCTTGCCAAGATAGTTGAGCAGCACATAAGGGTGTGCCGAAGGAACCGTGGGGTGAGCGAAGGCGCCGGGGGATTTTCCGGGGCGCACCGGCGCGTCAATCCAGTTCCTGTCAAAAAAAGTTTTGGCAATGGCGGACATCTCGGGGGAAAATTCTCCGTAGGCTGACAATACCATCTGCTCTGCTTCCGCCCACGGCACCTCGCGCGTGTCCTCCGCCGGGAGCGGCGCATTGCGGTCCCAATGCATGAGCTTGTCCTTGCCCAGCCACTTCGCTTTCATCCTGTAATAGCGATGCGAAAGTTTGGGATAGGCTTCACGCACCGCTGCCACCAGTGCGTCAACAACTTCCGGCTCAACCCGGTTTGATAGATGCCGCGCCTCGGCGATATCCTTGAAGCCGCGCCACCGGTCGGAGATATCCTTGTCTTTGGCCAGCGTATTGGTGATCAGCGTAAACAGCCGCAAATTTTCCTTGAACACCTTCGCCAGCGCGTCGGAGCCCGCCTTGCGCTTTGCTTCGTCAGGACTCTGCATCAGGTTCAGCGTGGCTTCGATCGTCAGCGTTTCACCCCCCACCTCAAACCGCAAGCTCGCCATCGTTTCATCAAACAGGCGGTTGAAGGCGCTATAGCCCGTCTGTGATTTTTCAAGGAATAGTTCTTCCAGCCTGTCTTCAAGCTGATACGGCTTTTCTTTGCGCAGGTTTTCAATCCACGGGCGATAGTGATTGAGTGCCGGAACTTTCATCGCCTGCTCCAGCGCGGCGTCATCAAGACGGTTCAGCTCAAGTTCAAAAAACAAAAGAAGGGTCGAGATTTCCGTCAACTTTGAATTTACGTCACCGTAAAACTTGCCCCGGCCCGCATCGGTCGTGTCACCCACATAATAAAGCTGCGCGTAGGAACCCGTGCGTCCCAGCAAGTCGGAAATGCCTTCATAGCTTTTGAGCGCATCGGCCAGTTCACCGCCCGATAGATTAGCAAGCTTGCCTTTATACTTCTCGGCAAATTCCTTCGCGTCTGCTGCGCCTTTCTTCATGTCGTCCGTAAACGCTGCGGAATCTGGCGCGGTGTAAAGATCGCCAAGGTTCCATTCAGGCAAATTTCCAAGGGCAGCTGTCATCTCTAATCCTTTTGAATGATGAGCCTTCCATATGGCCCATGCCTTCGTTTTCAGCAACTGCCACAAAATGTCTCCAAATCATACCTTGTCATTAACATGGCCTTTACCCTTCACTGCGAAACTGTCCAGTGCAGGGAAAATTGAGCTGGCTGGATGGGGAGCATCTCACGGCTCGCGGTACTCGAAATAATAATGAAGAGTTAATGAGACAGAATGGCTTCGCGTATACTTATTGTTGAAGACGACCCGACCCAACGCCGCATATTGGAAGAATTGGTCAAGCGTTTCGGTTTTGAACCGGTAGCCGCGGATGGCGGCATCCGGGGCCTTGAAGCCCTTAATGGCCCCAATGGCGGCAACATCGAGCTCGTCATCCTCGATCTTATAATGCCCGGCATGGATGGGCTTGAATTCCTCGAAAAAATGCAAGCCGTGCGCGGCGATTTGCCGGTCATCGTGCAAACCGCCCAAGGCTCCATCGAAACCGTCATCAAGGCGATGCGCGCCGGTGCCGATGATTTCGTGGTGAAACCCGTTTCGCCAGAACGTCTCAAAATTTCCATTCAAAACCTCTTGAAGGTCAACGCCCTCACAGTGGAAGTCAAACGCCTGAACAAGAAGGTGGGAGGCTCGCTCCGTTTTGATGATCTCATCGCGTCATCCTCTGCCATGACCAACGTTCTGCGATTGGGAAAACGCGGCGCCCAGTCCAATATTCCAATTCTCATCGAAGGCGAATCCGGCGTCGGCAAGGAAATGATTGCCCGCGCCATCCAGGGTGAAAGTGAACGCGCTGGCCGCGCCTTCATCGCGGTGAATTGCGGTGCCCTTCCTGAAAACCTGGTTGAATCAATTCTGTTTGGCCATGAAAAAGGTTCTTTCACCGGTGCCACCAACCGGCATAGCGGAAAGTTCCAGGAAGCTGACGGCGGCACCCTGTTCCTTGATGAAGTGGCAGAACTGACACTCGATATGCAGGTGAAGCTGCTGCGCGCCATTCAGGAAGGCGAAATTGATCCCGTAGGTTCGCGGAAATCAATAAAGGTCAACATCCGCCTGATTTCAGCTACCAACCGCAACATGATCGAAATGGTCAAAGCCGGAAAATTCCGCGAAGACCTGTATTACCGCTTGAATGTTTATCCAATCATGGTGCCGCCGCTGCGTGACCGCAAGGATGACATTGCCGCCCTCGTCGATCATTTCATCACAAGGCTTTCAGCTGAAGAGGGCCGCAAGGTTCGCGGCATTGCCTCCAACGCGCTCACCATGCTGCAGGCCTATGGCTGGCCCGGCAACGTGCGCCAACTCGAAAACACGATTTTCCGCGCCATCGTTTTATGCGAGAGCGATATTCTCGAAGTGCAGGATTTCCCCCAGATCGCGTCGCTCGTCGATGGCTATGAGATCATTGTGCCGGCAGCGCCCGTCATGGCGCAAAAACCGGCGGCCCCAACAGGACCTGCCATGACAGGCGGCACCTATTCAATTGCCCGCTCGGCAGGCAACCAGGTAAGCGATGGAATGGCCCTGGGCATCCCCGTTGTAACCGATGGCGGGCACATCCGGAAACTCGAAGAGGTTGAGGCAGACATGATAAGGCTGGCGCTTAACCGATATCGCGGCCAAATGTCAGAAGTTGCGCGAAAACTGGGCATTGGACGCTCAACACTCTATCGCAAGATGCGTGATTTGGGACTTGAAGAGGCAACTGGGTAACACCTTCAACTTTATTATCCACAACGCCCCATACCCCGTTGAATTGCCATACTTGCACGATTAAGTTGAAGATACTCAAACCAAAGGGGACCATAAATGCCAAAGCTTCTCTTGAAGCTATCTGTAGCCGCGATTGCACTGTCAATCGCGAGTCAAGGTGTTTTGGCCGAAACCTACTACGGCGGAAAGCGAAAAACCGGATTTTTTGAAAGCATTTTTGGCTCGCCCGCGCCGCGCGTGAGAAAGGCCGCCGCGCAAGCTGTATCCCTGGTGGAAAAAGAATAGCGATGTCGATGTTATCTATGGCTCGCGCGCCCCCGAAATTTACACACGACCGAGCTTTGATTACGATGACCCAGAGCCAATTCCGGGCCTTGGCATGGGAAACCCCACATACATTGCTCCAAAACTTCTAACCGTCGCCGATCCTGCATTCTCCAAACTGACCGCAGCTGATTCCCAGAGCCAGGCAATTCTTGCCGAACTCTCCACGCTCAAGTCCCCCATCCGCAGCATGAAGGACGAGCGTCAGGCTATTCTTGACCACTACAAATCAACAGGCTTCAAGCCGGTATGGACAACCGCCGGCGCGCCGTCAGAACGGGCCAAAGCCGTGCTGGCCTTCGCTGCCAAAACCTCGGAAGAAGGCTTGGATCCCTTGGCCTATCTTCCCGCAGGCCTCATATCCTTTGACAATGTCCAAGAGCAGCTTGCAGGCAACGCGCAAAACCTCGCACGTTTTGACATCGCCATGACAGCGGCCATCCTGAAGCTGGCGCGTCATATGTCTGCGGGCCAGTTCGAGCCCAATCGCTTGTCACTTTACAATGATATCACGCCGGAACGTGTTGAGGCTGCCAAGGCCTTGAAAGTATTGGCATGGTCACCCTTCCCCGATGCCTATCTGAGCGACCTGGCGCCAAAGCACGCGGCTTACAACGCCATGAAGGTGGAGTTATCAAAGCTCAGAGCCACCAAGGTTGGCCCGGCCTACGCCAAAATTCCCAACGGAAAAACCCCCAAGGTGGGTGGCAAGGATCCCCGGGCCCCAGCGCTTCGTGAACGCATGATTGCGCTTTCCTTCCTGCCGCCGACACAAAGTGAGGCGGTTGCTGCAGCGCCAAATAAGTTCGATGCCGCGCTTTCAAAAGCCCTGAAGCAATTTCAGAAGTCTGCTGGTGTCAAGCCATCCGGTCTGCTCGATTTGGCCACCGTTAAGAGCCTCAATCGGGATAACCGCACAGCCGAAATCCAGCGCCTGGTTTACAACATGGAGCGCATGCGCTGGCTGCCCAAGAATCTCGGCTCCAAATATGTCTTCGTGAACCAGCCCGCCTTTGAGGTGCGCGTCATGGACAAGAGCAATGAAGTCTGGCGCAGCAATGTTATTGTTGGCCGCGCCCTCACCCAGACTTCCGCCTTTCATGATGAAATTGAAACCGTTGTTTTCAACCCGTCTTGGGGCGTGCCGCAATCCATTATCGTGAATGAATATCTTGGCAAATTGCGCCGCGATCCGGGCTACCTCGATAGGCAGGGCTTCAAGGTTGTTAATGAGCAGGGCAAGGTTGTTTCATCCCGCTCAATCAATTGGGGTGCCTACGGAAACCAGCTGCCATTTGCCGTGCAGCAGCCTCCCGGCGAGGGAAATGCCTTGGGTGAATTGAAATTCCTGTTTCCCAACAAGCACGACATTTACATGCATGACACGCCCACCCGCAAACTTTTCGCCGAAACCACAAGGGCTTTCAGCCACGGGTGCGTGCGTGTCCAAAATCCGCGGGAATTCGCCAGAATCCTCCTGGGCTGGGACGCCGGAAAAGTGGATCAGGAAACCGATGGCGGAAAAAGCCAGTCTGTGAAGCTTCGAAAAAAGGTACCCGTGCACATTACCTATTTTACCGCTTGGCCCGATTCGAGCGGGAAAATGGCGTATTATGGCGATATTTATGGGCGTGACGAGGCGATGGAAAAGGCTTTGGTGGCAACGGCCGCCGTCCGCGGCGCCGTTTTGGCCCAAAAACTGGTGCAAAACTGACACGTTGCGAGAAAATATCGATCTGTTGCATCGGTTAAGTGCTTGTTAATCATAATAATTCATTCTAACCCGAGGCTTTGGTTGCCTCACGGTGGCCATATTCTTGTTTGATGTCCGTAATGGGTGTATGTCCGGTGGCATATGCCCGGACGGGGAAACCAAGGGAGTCGGGAGTTTCCGCCCGGTGTGTGTGTTTGAGTATGAATTTACGTGGGTGGGACGTTGGATATTTTCAGACATTGATCAAACGCGCAAAAAAGCTGTTGGCATCTGCCGCCATCGTCGCTGCCCTGTCAGCGGCTGTTTGGTCGGGCGTTGGCACCGCAACGATTGCGGCCGGTGAAACCCGCACCGTTTCCCTTTATCATGTGCACACCAAGGAAAGCATCACCGTCACCTACATGGTGAACGGCCGCTACGTTCCCTCGGCCATGAAAAAAATCAATTACCTCATGCGCGATTGGCGGCGCAAAGAAGTTATCACAATCGATCCAAAGACGGTCGATCTCATGTGGGAGCTCCACGCCGACTTGGGCTCGCGCGCTCCTATCCATATCATCTGCGGCTATCGCTCGCCGCGCACCAATTCTTTCCTCAAGAAAATCGGCCGCAACGTTGCCAAGAAAAGCCAGCATATGGTTGGCCGCGCCATTGACCTCTATTTCCCCGATGTTGCCACCAAGAAAATCCGCAACAGCGCCCTCGTCCGCAAAATCGGTGGTGTTGGCTATTACCGCAGTTCTGGCGGTCCGACGGGATTTGTCCATCTCGACTCCGGCAATGTGCGCCATTGGGGCCCTGCCATTGGCAAAACCGAAATGGCACAGATTTTCAGGGATGGCCGCAAAACCCTCGGCGCCCGGCTAAGCCGCAAGGATGCAACCGCCGTTGCTGATGCTGCTGAAGATGCCGCCGCCGTTCTCGAAGCTGCCTATCAAGGTGCTGACGAGGATTTGGCAACGCTGTCTGAGCAGGCAAGCAAGGCGCCCGTGGTGCCCGTCGCCAAGCCTGTGCAGGAAGTGCCCAAGGAAATCGTTCAAGGCTACCCGGTTCCAAAACCCCGGCCAAAGCCCATTGAAGTTCTCATGATGGCTGCCGCCAACATGACAATTGAACCCGCTTCGGCTCCGCCGCCGACGCAAGTGATCAGGTCCAAGCCTTCGATCGCATCCGAAAGCCTGGGTGTGGTTGAAGCCGCTTCCAGCATCGTTGAAGATTCAGATGCGGGGCAATCGTCCAATGCAACTGGCAAAGGCAGCTTTGCCGACGCCTTGCGTGATGGCACTGCCGAAGGCCCGCCCCTGATAAAGCCGATGATGGCCTCCGCCAGCAGCGCTGATATCAACTGGTGGCCAGAGCAATTGATTTTCAATCCTGAAAAAACCGTGCGCAGGAATGGCGCCCCCCAGGAATTCACCACCAATGAAATCTCGCTGGTGCCGAACGCACAGGCCCAAACCATCATCAAGGCAAACCCGCCTGCCAAAGATGGCATTGCCGAGTTTATCAATTCCCCTGAAGGCAAAGGTGATTTGCTGGTGGTAAACCGCTCCGGCAAAGGCAACCTGCCCACCGCGCTGCCAGAACTGGTCAAGGGACAGCAAAAGCTCGGACAGCTTGAGACGAACTGAGTTTTTTAAATTCGGTCTTTGGAAACACTTCAAACTGAATGACCGAGAACAGCGCGGCGTTTCGAAGCTACGCCTACGACACTGCCGGCAACATCACCACCGACACCCGACCCGGCCCGGCGAGGTGTTCGCCTTCACCTACAATGCAAGAAACCGTCCAACTTCGGTCACCCGCAATGCCGTGGTCTATGCATCCTACGGCTACAACGCGCTGGAGCAGCTCGTCGCGCGCCCCACCAATTGCTTTTTGAGAAAGCCAACTTCTTCCAATTGTTCGTCCGTCACATGTGCCAAGCGGCCAATCACGCGGATGACGCGTGTATCTTTGGCCTTGTTCAGATTGACAGAAAGCAGCCCCTTGTCTTTCAGCCGCTTGATGTAATCCTGCACCTGCCTTTCGCTGATCCCCAACCATTCGGCAAAATGCTCGTTGTGGGCGATGCAGCCAAACTTGCGGTCGAGCGAGTAAATTTCCATGAAGATCAATCGCTCGTATCCGGTCAACTCCGGTGTCAGCCAAATTTCTTTGGGGATATAGACCCCCTTGAAATCCCGCTCCTGATTTAAATGCCGTGAACCCATAGCGACATTATACACAATGCTAATTATTGGCTCTACGCACTTGTCCCCTGCCCGTCATAATTGTTATGGCTAGCGGCAATGCGCTGCGTTTCAGCATTGGCGCGGAATGCGGCGATCACATCATGCAAAGCTGTGTCAGTGGTGCGCCGATGCAAAAGTTCACCGCGCAAAAACGCAATCTCCTCATCCTTGTCGCGCAGCCGTTGTTCAAGCTGATCGGCCAAAACACCATTATTGTTTGACCGGCTCAGACCGGACGTGTCCGGTAAAGTCCGGGCATCGCCCGATGGATTTTGCGTATCCACGATATTTTGTTCGCCAGCATCCGAGCCATGGTCATGTCCGGCATTGTCCGGCTCGGTCAGGACTGCGCCGGACACGTCCGCGTTTGATGTCATCAGTGTCCGCTGCTGTTCAATATAAACGGCCACCGATGCCGCATCGATAAAATACTGCGGCTGATGCAACGCATTCTCAGTCTTTTTGCACTCCAAATCACCACGCTCGCAATAACGCCGAATGCTGCGCTTGTTGCGAGGAATGCCAGCTTCGGAGAATAGAAAGCTGGCGTCGTGCACCGTTATCCACAGGACAACTTCTTCAGTTAAAACTGGACCGGACGTGTCCGGCGCTGTTGAATGATCTATTGTGTCTTGCATATGCCAACATGATATCACGCCCAGGCCAGCCCCTGCAGTATCCACAAAACACAGCCGCCGGCGGCAGATCAGTTAAAGACAAAGGCTCCGAGAACCGCCCGCCAATCCACCTTCATGCCTGTAATCAGCAATGCTAATTTTAGTCACGACTGCAAAGGGTGCGCTTTGTTTGATCACCACGAAATCCGCACCAGATTCGGCAACTGCAATCGCGCCATTTTAGTGTCTGATTTAAAAAACTAATGAATTTGTCGGCGCAGCGAATGACAATCAACCACAATTAAAGCGGCAAATTGCTCGCGAAAAACAATTAGCTTGACGACGAGTTGGAATACCAACAAACGATCAGCAATCGATATGATTAAGATTTGTTGTGTGAGGGGGGAGCAATGATCGTGGACGTTGTGTTGCGCAACTTTTGGCAACCGCGATATCGACAGTATCACAATAGAACTTGGTATTGGAAATTGGAGTTTTGATGTCAACTTCAGATAATTCATCTGCCTCGAAAGCCGAAAATCCACCCAAGGACGGAGGCGGGCCTGGGGACGCTGCGGGTCAGGCTGCTTCTGGCCTGCCTATTGCAACTCGTGTCACGGCCATTGGCCATGCCATCTGGCTGATGTCGCGCTCGCCTTTGCACAAGCATTTGATGATGACGGATATTGAGTGGCTGTTGATGCCGCCTATCCTGCTTAATCAGTTTCACATGTGGCAGGACCAAGGCCGCCCGCATGGCTTTGCCTCTTGGGCCTACTTTGGCGAAGAACAGGAAGAGCGCATCGCCAACAAAGGCATCCGCCGCCTGATGCCGACGGACTGGAAGACGGGTGAGGCCCTCTGGCTGATCGACTTCGTGGCCCCCTTTGGCGGGCAGGAGAAGATGGTGGAGGAATTGCGCCTGAAAATCCTGCCCGGCAAGCGCATGAAGATGCTGCAAGCCAAGCCGGAGGGCGGAGCGGGAGTGGTGGAGTGGTGATGGGGAAGTTTTGTCGTAGATATTTTGGACTGATTTAGACGATAACTCGCAAAGTTGTCAATGCAACATGGCGGAGAGCAAAATGACCGCAGGCAGGCTCGCAGTGGTTCGTTTCCTGATAGCGTTTATGTCCATTTTTGCTTCGATGATATTAGATCTTGGCTTCGATTATTTTCTAATTGAATACAAGTTATGGCGATCATTTGTGAATACGGTGTGGTTTTCCATTCCACTTGCTTTGGTTTGGTTGGTCATTTTTTTTGCAATCAAACACTGCTGTGTTTTTCTCGAAAACAAATTTAGCAAGATTGTTTTTTCTTACATTGCAACTGAGTACATAGTCTTGAGTTTATTGATTTTTCGTGGCCTCCATAATTCATACTACGGTGCAGAACAAGTGGGCTCTGAGTTCTTCTTAGGGGGGGCCAAACGGAGTTGAACTAATGAACAACGGGCAATTTACATCTGCCGGGTTACGCCGTGCGATCGATCACATTTTGATTTCAATCAATATTGCAGTCATTGGGATGGGGTTAGGCTTCTGTTATCTGACTTTATATTCATTTATTGGTTCCAGAAAAATGGGGAGTGTAGCAGTATGAGTGATTCTTGGGTCATTGACGCACGAAACAATACCGCAGCGTTTAATACCAAGTTCGGCTCATCTATCGTGCTACCTGCGTATGAGTACGCGAATTTGAACTCAGAAATTAAGGCCATAAACACCAAAGACCCCAACTACCATACGTACAATACCGTCTATTACACCGGAATTAGGGAAGGCGAAGTAAGCCTTTACGATTTGCAATCGGGATTCCGGTGACAGTGCACATAATAGGATTAAAGGCCTTTTGCTCTCACGGCCTGCTTGCTGCCTACTTGTCCGCAAAGGCTTTGGCGAGGTGATCCGCGGGACGTCGCCTGATGCAGGCGTCACCACCTATGTGGGCGACCTGCGCGGGCTGGCGACGCAAGTGACCGATGGCGGCGGCATTGTCTTAAATTAGGCCAATGACAATGGGGGCCGCGTTACCTGCATCACTTATTCCTCGGCTGCGGCGGAGAATGTCGCCTACGCTTACAGCCTTGCGGGCGGCAACATCCCCACCGACACGGCCCGGCGAGGTTCTAGAACTTAAAAAGACTCAAGCAGCCTCTTCCGCCTCGCCCGGGATCATTCCCAGAGCCTGCAGGTACAAATCCAGCATCGACTCCTCTTCTTCGCGCTCGTTGGCGTCTTTCTTGCGCAGTGAAATGACCTTACGCAAAATCTTGGTGTCAAAGCCGTTGCCCTTGGCTTCGGCGTAAACTTCCTTGATGTCGGCAGCAATCGTCTTCTTTTCCTCTTCGAGGCGCTCAATGCGCTCGACGATGCTTTTCAACTGGCCCTGGGCGAAACTTGTCTTGTTGCTCACGAAATGTAACCTCTCATCGCTTAATGATCCTGCTTTTTGTCAAGTGCGGCCTTTTGGGAAGCGCTGGCTTCCGTCTGGAACCTGGCCTTCCATTCATCCTGCGGCATGCCGTAAACCATGGTGCGTGCTTCATCGCGGGAAACATCAAGCCCGCGCCCCTTGGCATCCTCTTCAAACCAGTTCGCCAGGCAATTGCGGCAAAAGCCCGCCAAATTCATCATGTCGATGTTCTGCACATCGCTGCGCTTCTGCAAATGCGCCACGAGCCGGCGGAATACCGCGGCTTCCATTTCAATTTGGGTTTTATCATCGTGTTTCATGGGCATCTCCAGCCTTTCATAGCGGCTCATAACCAGTTTACCAGTAGCGCCTGCTGCTCATCCACACCTGATTTGTGAAACTGGGGGCGTTCATGCTATAGGGCAGTCAAGGGGACGCAGCGCCATTAACTTGCCAAATTTCCTAGCAGTATTAAAATATTGCGACTGAAACCAACCGGCGGCGCGTTCCGTTCACACAGAACGGGACCTGCCCTAAAAAGGAATGCTATGAGCGATTCGAGATTTTTGCTGGGAGGCCAAAGAACGGTTCGAATATTCGCCGCAAGCCTTGGCGCTTTCATGCTGCTGGGTTTGGCTGGCACCCCGGCCCGTGCTGACCTCAAACTCTGCAACAACACGGCAAGCCGCGTGGGCGTTGCCATTGGCTACAAGGACAAGGATGGCTGGGCCAGCGAGGGCTGGTGGACGGCCGAGCCCCAGAAGTGCCTGACCCTTCTGAAAGGCACGCTGATTGCCCGTTTTTATTATGTCTATGCTGTCGATTATGACAAGGGCGGCTCGTGGGGCGGCAAGGCCTTGATGTGCATCCGCGACAAAATTTTCACCATCCGCGGAATTGATAGTTGCCCCGAACGCGGTTACCAGAAGTCTGGCTTCTTCGAAGTCGATACGAACGAAGAAACCGACTGGACAATTTCCTTGTCTGGCGAAAAAACCAGCCAAGGACAATAGTTACAAGTGCGCAGAAACCGTAAAGTCAAAATCCTCGCAACCTTGGGGCCTGCTTCATCCAGCCCTGAAATGATTGAAAAACTTTTCCTTGCCGGGGTCGATGTTTTCCGCATCAACATGAGCCATACAAACCACCAGCTGCTCACCGAACTGCATGGCCACATCCGCCAGATTGAAGCCCAGGTGAACCGCCCCATCGGAATCCTCGCGGATCTGCAGGGGCCTAAAATCCGCATTGGCACCTTCAAGGAAAAAGAAGCCGTCATCAAAGCCGGCGACAAATTTATTTTTGATACGGACCAAACCCCCGGTGACAACATGCGGGTTTACCTGCCCCACCCGGAAATATTTGCTTCCGTTCAGGTTGGCGATTTTCTTTTGTTGAATGATGGCCGCCTGCGCGTTGAAATAACCAGCGTAGCTCCCAACAAGATCGAAACCACGATCATTTTCGGCGGCACGCTGTCAAACCGCAAGGGTGTTAACCTTCCCAACACGCTGTTGCCCATCCCCGCCCTTACGGAAAAAGACCGGGCCGATCTTGAAGCCGCCGCCAGCATTGGGGTGGATTGGATTGCGCTCTCGTTTGTGCAGCGGCCGGAAGACGTGATTGAAGCAACAGCTCTGATCAAGGGCCGTGCTGGTGTCATGGCAAAAATTGAAAAGCCGTCAGCCCTGCTTTGTCTGGAAGATATACTCAAGAATTGCGATGGCATCATGATTGCCCGTGGCGACTTGGGCGTTGAATTGCCACTTGAGACCGTGCCGGCACGCCAGAAGCAATTGACCCGTGCCGCCCGCAAGGCCGGAAAGCCGGTTGTTGTGGCAACCCAGATGCTGGAATCGATGATAGTGGATCCCGTGCCAACACGTGCGGAAGTTTCCGATGTGGCAACTGCCGTTTACGAAGGCGCTGATGCCATCATGCTGTCAGCCGAAAGTGCCGCTGGTGCCTGGCCAGAAAAAGCCGTAGCCACCATGGACAAGATTGCCCAGTCGGCTGAAGGTGACAGCTTCTACCGCGGCATCATGAATGCCCAGCGCAACGATCCGCTGGCAACGGCAGCTGACGCGATTTCAACCGCAGCCCGCTCCATTTCCGAAACGCTGCAAGTGGCGGCAATCGTGAGCTACACGGAATCGGGCTCGACCGCCATGCGCGTTGCCCGCGAGCGGCCCAATGTGCCGATTATTACACTAACGCCTATTCCTGCAACGGCCAGAAGGCTGGCGCTCGCCTGGGGCCAGCATTGTGTGCTCACGCCGAATGCCAACGACCTCGAGGACATGATCGACAATGCCTGCCAGTTTGCGTTTTCGGAGGGCTTCGCCGAAGAAGGCCAGCGCATTATCATCACCGTTGGCGTGCCATTGGGCGCACCCGGCGCCACCAACATGCTGCGCATTGCGGAAGTCAAGAACAAGCTGCGGGCCACCAGCTAGGCCTCAGATTTCGGGCTGGCGTTTTTCCAGATCGGCTATGGAGTCTTTCACTGATTGCATGTTGGGATTGATCGCCAGCGCGTCTTTGAAGGCCTGCAGGGCTGGGCCCCATTTTTCCTGCGCCTGATAAATCATGCCGCGACCGGATAACGCGCCGAAATGGCGGGGTTCCAGTTCCAGCACCTTGTCAATGTCAGCCAGTGAAGCATCAAATTCGCCCACCATGAAATTCAATGTGGCGCGCTTGTTCCAGGCCTCCGCATAGGTGGGGTAGCTCTCGACAACCTGATCCAATATTGCCCGCGACGAGGCGCTGTCATAGGCATTCATGGCAACCACCGCCTGGCCCAGCAGCACATCAGCCGTCGCTGAATCCGATTGCGACCAAACCTCCCAGATCTTCTGTTCCGTTGCCTTGGCGGCTCGCTCACTGCCAGCCTTACGCAGGCTTCCAAAAAGAATATCCAGCGTTTCGTCCCGCATTTCGTGGGGTGTCAGTTTTTTTACCGGAACAGGTTCTGTTGCCGTGTCGCCAGCCCAAACAGGCGCGCCCAGCAGTGATAGGCCCAGAACAAGTGCGAGAAACCGGAAATGTCTCATGGTTGCCAGAATAGCGCAAAATCCATTCTGATAAAAGTTTTACCGCGCCCGAATGAACGGCCGCGGCATCAAATCTTCGTAATCCGGTGAAGTCGCTTAGCCTTGGCGGGCTTTAAAGCGCGGATTGGTCTTGTTGATGATGTAAACGCGGCCCTTGCGGCGCACCAGCTTGTTATCGCGGTGGCGCTTGATCAACGACTTTAGAGAATTGCGAACTTTCATAACTTCACCTAAATATGGGGCTTACCCCCTGAATTTGGCCGGACCATAGTCATGCAAGGTCAAGCTGTCAACTCAAACGCCAAGCCCCTATTTATGAACCAGAATATCGTCGAACTAGCTATTACGTACGGGGCGTTGATTCTGGGTTTGGCGGTTGTCTGCACCATGGCCTGGCTCGAGCGCCGCCCGCGCAAGTCCCTAAATCCGCGTCTTTTTCCCACAACACCTGTGATGTTTGCGGGCGCTATTGTCTCGCTGGTGGCAACCATCCACTTGGTCAACCTCTACGGCATCCAAACCGGCCGCTAGGCCTTGTAAAGCTCTTTGTAGGTTTCGCGCAGTTGGCTTTTCTGGACCTTGCCCATGGCGTTGCGCGGCAATTCCGCCACCGCAATGATCCGCTTTGGCACCTTAAACTTGGCAAGCCGTTTTTGAAGCTCGGCAATAATGGCGGCTTCATCAAATTGCAGATTGCTATTCTCTAGGACCACGACAGCCGTGACGCCTTCGCCAAAATCCGCATGCGGCAGCCCGATGACGGCGGATTCCACCACCTCGGGCATGAGATCAAGCTCTGTTTCAACCTCCTTGGGGTAAACATTGAAACCACCCGTAATAACCAGGTCCTTGCCGCGCCCCGAAATCGTCAGGTAGCCATCAGTATCAAATGATCCCAAATCTCCTGTAATAAAAAATCCGTCAGCCCGGATTTCTGCCGCCGTTTTTTCCGGGTTCCGCCAATAATGCTTGAACACATTGGGGCCACGCACTTCAATCACGCCGATTTCACCGGGCAACAAGGGTACACCCGTTGCGGGATCTGTTATGCGCACCTCAATACCCGGCAACGGCATTCCCACCGTGCCGGATTTCCGCGCGCCAACATAGGGATTGGACGTGTTCATGTTGGTTTCCGTCATCCCGTAACGCTCCAGAATGGCGTGCCCGAATTTGGCTTCAAACTCAGCGTGGGTTTCCGCCAGCAGCGGTGCAGAACCCGAGATGAACAAACGCATGTGCTTCACCGTATCTCGCACCAGTTTCTTGTGGGCCAGCATTCGGGTGTAAAAAGTTGGAATACCCATCATCACGGTGGCCTGCGGCAGATAGCTTGATGACGTCATCCACATCAAACTTGCGGCGGAACAGCAAACTGCCACCGGAAACCAAAACCGTGTTCGCCGCCACGAACAATCCATGGGTGTGATAAATCGGCAGGGCGTGCAGCAGCACATCATCGGCCGTAAACTGCCAGGCCTCGGCAAGCGTCACCGCATTGGAGCCGAGATTGCCATGCGTCAGCAGCGCGCCTTTGGATTTTCCCGTGGTGCCCGAGGTATAAAGTATGGCAGCGCCATCATCCCAATTCATAGCGGCATTTTCAAATTCGCTGGGTTGGCGCTGCAGAGCATCGGCAAAACTCCCCTGCCCGTTCCCATCAAGGGTGAAAACTGTAAAGCCATTCCTATCGCCTGGAATTTTACGGGGATCACAAATGACAACTGCCGGCTCAGCGTCCTTCAGGAAATAGCTCACCTCACTTGCGGTGTAGGCTGGGTTCAATGGAATGAATATGGCGCCTAGCCTTGCGCAAGCCAAAAACACCGCCAACGCCTCAACACTTTTCTCAGCCTGAAGCATAACACGGTCGCCACGTTTCACCTGTTGCGCCACAAGAAAATTTGCAATCCGTCCCGTCAGTTCCCAATAGGATGCGTAACTAAGATCACGGCCATCATCACCACGGAAGAACAGGGCATCCGGTTTCTTCATGCGCGCCAGCACAAGATCGGCAAAATTTTTGACCCCTGAATCCATAGCGTCATTCCATCTCAAGAAACTAGATAGTTACTATTGCGGCCCCGAATAACTCTGTTACTCTAATGGTCGGAACAATAATTTCCAATTGAAACAGATATGACAAAAAATCATGGACTATGACTATGTAATTGTTGGCGGCGGCTCCGCCGGCTGCACGCTCGCAGCAAGGCTGAGCGAGCAGCCGAAGGTTAAGGTTTTACTGCTAGAAGCCGGCGGAAGTGATTGGAATCCTTTGTTTCATTGGCCTGCGGGCTTCGCCAAAATGACCAAGGGCATCGCCAGCTGGGGCTGGTCAACCGTGCCGCAAAAACACATGAACAACCGCGTCTTCCGCTATACGCAGGCCAAGGTTATCGGCGGCGGCTCCACGATCAACGCGCAGATTTATAATCGCGGCAACAAGCTGGATTTCAACGAGTGGGCGCAGTTGGGTTGCCGCGGCTGGTCCTACGATGATGTGCTGCCTTATTTCAAACGCGCCGAAAACAACGAAAACGGCGCCAATGAATTTCATGGCAGTTCAGGCCCGCTTGGCGTTTCCAACCCCATTTCGCCACTGCCCATCTGCGAAGCGTTTTTCAAAGCAGCTGGTGAAATTGGAATTCCGCGAAATCCTGACTTCAATGCTGGCGAACAAGATGGTGTAGGATACTACCAGCTCACCCAAAAAAATGCGCGCCGCTCTTCCACGGTGACAAGCTATTTGCATGAAGCGCGTAACCGCAGAAATCTAACCATCAGAAAAAACATCCTCGTGCAGCGTATCATTGTTGAGAATGGCAGAGCCATTGGCGTTGAGCTTGATGGCGGTGAAGTCATTCATGCGGCGAGCGAAGTTGTCCTGACGAGTGGTGCCATCGGTTCACCTAAGCTGCTTATGCTGAGCGGCATCGGTCCCGCCGAACATCTGCAGAGTATTGGCATAAAACCCATCCACGATCTCAAAGGCGTTGGCTCCAACCTGCAGGATCACCTCGACCTTTTCGTCATAAGCGAATGCACCGGCGACCACACCTATGACAAATATTCAAGGCCACTTTGGTCAGTTATCGCTGGCCTCCAGTATCTGCTTTTCAAGACCGGACCGGTCGCCTCCTCCCTCTTCGAAACCGGCGGCTTCTGGTACGCCGATGAAAATGCCCGCTCCGCTGACATCCAGTTCCATCTGGGGCTCGGTTCCGGCATTGAAGCAGGCGTGTTGAAGCCCAAAAACGCAGGCGTCACCCTTAACACCGCCTATATGCGGCCCCGTTCGCGGGGCACCGTGCGCCTTGCAAACGCCAATGCGAAATCAGCGCCCCTCATTGATCCCAATTACTGGGCAGATCCCTATGACAGGGAAATGTCGTTGCGCGGCCTGCGGCTTGCCCGCGAGATCATGCGGCAACCAGCATTCAAGCCCTACGTACTGCGCGAAATGATTCCGGGGCCAGATATGACAAGCGACGAACAGCTCATCGCATATTCCTGCGCCAACGGAAAAACCGATCACCACCCGGTTGGCACCTGCAAAATGGGTATTGATGATGATGCTGTGGTGACCCCAGAACTTAAGCTCAAAGGCATTGACGGCCTGCGCGTGTGCGACGCCTCCATCATGCCCCGCATTGTCACGGGCAATACCAACGCCGCCGCCATCATGATCGCAGAAAAAGCCGCCGACCTTATCCGACGATAATAGCTTGCCCGTCTTTCAAGCGCTGCAGGGACCGGCAGATATATTGAAACGCCACCGCATGGGGTGCCACCATGTCAAAATGCCCGCCGCCTTCAATAATGTGCAAATCGCCCCCGCCAGCCTGAGCAAAACCTTGACTCTGAACGAGAGGAACAATCCCATCCAGGTCACCATGAATAAGCTCCACCGGAATTCCAAAAGGCAACAGCCCAATGGGGTTAACCTGGCCCCAACGTTCACTAACATCAGATGATGTGCCGCCAAGCAGTGCCGGAAGTGACGAAGCGCAACTATTGCCGTGCCTTTCATAGGCAACCAGATCAGAAATGCCCGCCAATGAAATCACCCCATGAATGGGCAGCGGTTCACGCTCATGGCGTCGGCTCATTGATGAAAGATTCTTGCGGGACCCAAGCCACAATGCTAGATGCCCGCCTGCCGAATGCCCCATCACGATGACATGTCCAAGATCAAGCCCATGCTTCGGCGCGATATCACGCAACATCTCCACACTTTTGATAATGTCTTCAAAAGTGCCGGGCCAGCCGCCGCCCACATCCCCAATGCGCCGGTATTCCGGCGACCACACCGCATAACCCTGTTCAGAAATCGCCCGGCTTATCGGCCCCGCGTGGTCCACGCCATATTCGTTCTTCCAGCAACCCCCATGTATGAACACGACCATGGGAAATGTGCCCCTCGCCTTCGGCAATCTGAGTTCACCAAATTGCATTGCGCCCGCGCCGTACTGAATACGAAAATCGGCGTTGTCGGGAGGAAGCGCCTTGATTTCAGACCACGGGATATTTAGTGCTGACGAGCGCTGCAAAAAATACTTCCCTCACAATTTCATGCTCGATGGGCGTTAAGCCAATGCCAGGGCAACGTCAATTCACATGAGTTTTCATGGAATCCAACAGCCGCGCCGGCGACGGTTTGACGATTTCTCCATAAAGTTCGCCGCGCCGGTCGCGGAACACGCCCCAGCTGCGCCGCGCTTCATCAATCGCCTTCATATCGAGGCTGGCGGTGATCACGCATTCGGAAACGCGGTCTGCCTCAGCCATCTTGGCCCCTGTGTGATCAGCTATGAAGGATGAGCCATAGAAGGCGATATGGCCGCTGGCACCCGTTTCAACACCAACACGGTTGGCAGCAATAACGGGAGTGAGATTGGCACCGGCGTGACCTTGCATCACCCGCTGCCAATGGTCGCGCGAATCCCAATTGACGTAGGAAGGTTCAGAGCCGATCGCCGTTGGATAAATCAGGATTTCGGCACCCATGAGCACCATGGACCGCGCCGCTTCCGGAAACCACTGGTCCCAGCAAATGCCGGCGCCAATCTTGCCCACCGCTGTATCAAAAACTTTGAATCCCGTATCCCCATCGGCAAAGTAAAACTTCTCGCTATAGCCGGGGCTGTCTGGAATATGGCTCTTGCGATAAAGCCCCAATACGCTGCCATCAGCATCAACCATCGCAAGCGAATTGAAGCGCTTGTTACCGTCCAATTCAAAAAATGAAACCGGGAGAACAACATTGAGTTCTTTCGCCAGGGCCGAAAGCCGCGCAACTGTCGCATGGCCCGAAAATGGTCTTGCCCGCACATTATGCTTGGCATCCATATCAACGCAAAAATATGGCCCTTCAAAAAGCTCCTGCAGCACAACGAGCTTTGCGCCGCGCCGCGCGGCTTCCCGCACGTGACCCTCGATTTTATCGAGGTTGGCATTGACATCATCCATGCAGGAAATCTGTACCGCCGCCACAACAAGATTATTCATCTCAAACTCCTATTTAACGCCATTGTGCCGTGTGATGCGTTGCAACGCAATGTTAACGTGGCTGCTCCTGCGTGATGCAGTGTATGGCTCCGCCGCCAGCTGCAATGGCATTGACCATGATTTGAACCACTTTCCTTTCAGGGTAGGCTTGCTGGATTGTCTCGAAGGCAACGACATCGCTCGGTGTGCCGTAGCCCGGGATGATCACGCCACCATTCACCAGATAAAAATTGATGTAAGAGCGGCAGAAAACATCGCTGGTAATCTCCGCATCCGTTGCTTCAATCAGGGGAAGAACATTGAACGAGCGTCCCTTGGCATCGGTTTGCGAAAGCAGGCACGCAAGATTTTCTTTCAGAATCCGGCTGTGCGGGTCGGAAGGATTGGGATTGGTTTCAAACAAAACCGTTCCCGGCCTCACAAAGGAGCACATGCCATCAATGTGGCCATCGGTTTCCTTGTCCATCGGATCACCCGGCAACCATACAACCTTCTCCACACCCAACATCGCCTTGAGTTCCGCTTCAGCCAGCGCCTTGTTAACGCCCGGGTTGCGATTGGGATTGAGAATGCTTGTCTCCGTAACAATCAACGTGTCTTCGCCATCGCTGGTCAGTGAACCGCCTTCGCACACCAGCCAGGAACTGCGCATGGGCAGCTTTTCAAGATTCAATATGCGCCCTGCCAGCTTGTCATCATCAGCAAACGGCGAATGCTTGCCACCCCACGCATTGAATTTCCACGAAACCCCAGCGACACTTCCCTTGCCATCAGTAATAAATGAAGGCCCACAATCGCGCGTCCAGAAATCATCCACGGGCAACGTAACTATGCGCGCCCGATGGGCGATTGCCCGCTGCACCGTTTCAGCATGATCGGGATGAACCACAACGGTAACAGGTTCAAACTGGGCAATGGCGTCCAGAATGGCAACATATTCCTTCTGCATGGGTACGAGACGCTCCCCGTAGAGATCGCTACGATACGGCCAAATCATCCATGTGCAGGCATGTTCCTCAAACTCTCCAGCCCGGTGCAGATTTCTCTCTAAGTGAACACTATTCATGTTTAGGCTCAAAATTCTCTGCCCCTTTTATCTACAGCGATTAAAGGGTATTACAAATGAAAAACAGTTTTCCTATTGGTGAATAGGATTCATATGAGACGATTTCGCAATATCCCGCCCCTGCAGTATCTTTTAGGCTTTGAGGCAGCAACAAGATTGGGCAGTTTTGGCAAGGCAGCAGACGAGCTCGGACTCACGCAATCGGCGATCAGCCATCAGATGCGCCTGCTTGAAGAGCGCGTTGGGCAACCACTGTTTCTGCGCCATGGGCGCGGCATTAAGTTGACTGATGCAGGAAGGGATTATCAGCGCACCGTTGGAAAATCCTTGGGTCAGCTGGAAGACGGCTACCGCAACCTCGCCCCCTACCGTAAACCCGGAAGTGTTGTCATTTATGCACCCCGTGATTTTGCCTCCCGCTGGCTCATGCCAAGATTGGAGCAACTGTTGCGCTCTGTGCCCCAATGTGATCCGTGGATTGACAGTTCTGGTCAGGATGTGGACTTCAGTGAAACGGAGGTCAGCATCGTAATTAAACGCGCGCCTGAAGCACCCGCTGGTTTGCAGTCACAATTACTGGCAAACGATGTGCTCTCGCCTGTCATGTCACCACCGAACAAACTGATCAAAACGCCTGCCGATCTTCTCAATTGCAAACTAATACACACTGAACGCACAGAAACTTGGCGGGATTGGTTTGAACTGGCAGGCGTTGAGTCATGCGATACGACGGCTGGCATGGATTTTCTTGATGGCGATCTCGCGATAATGGCCGCAGAGCGTGGGCTAGGTGTCGCGCTTGCAAGCCTTCCACTGGCTGCAGAAGCTATTGCGCAAGAAAATTTGATTCAGCCACTGCCCCTGATACTTAAAACAAATCACGCCTGGTATGCCCTCACAAATGAAAAAGAGTTGGCGGACCCCATCACCAAAGCCGTGTGGCACTGGTTTCAAACTCAAATTTTCTGACGCACGTAATGCAGCGTCACGGCGATGATAGAAAAATCGCAAATCAACAGCTTGACAAGGATTACAAAAACCTGGCGCGGGCAAAAGTACCCGGCTCATCCAAATGCGCCGTCAGGTGACCTTGGAATTTCTTTTCTGGAAAAAATTGCCGCCTTCCAAACCGAACGCTGGATTGCAGGCTGAAGAAACTTACTCCAAGGCGCCGGAATCTGCCGGGCGCGGT